>JBPYFK010000099.1:0-36503 GCA_051984675.1 Pseudonocardiaceae bacterium
AAATGACTGACTCAAAAACACAGAACCACACAACACCACCACCACAACGGCAGCGACATCACGTGGCCCACACAAGCACCACAATCACAAAACCGACACACTGTTGAGATATCAAAGAACACACGCTTCAGGCATGTTTGTCGCCATCAGCTTTTCGGTGCCGACCACTTTAGCAGGGCCCGATTCTCGGATTCGCACCGGGGGTCCTTTCCGACCCGCCCGCACTGACCGAGAACCATTCCCGGTGGCCAGCCCACCATCAGTTTTCAATGCCCGATCCAGCCGCCCGCTGGGCACGTGACCGCACCGCGGCTCGTACCAGCGTGACAAGTCCAAATCGGAAGGGTCACCCACTCTACCACCACTGTGGGAGCTTGGTTCGTGACCCCCCGGCGCCCGGTCCGCTTTCCAGCGGCCCGTTCCGCGCTGACAGGAGAACAATTTACGTCCCGATCACCGCGAAGTCAAATCAACTTCTCCGCCCCGCAGGTACCTTCGGGACGGGCCGAAAATGCCAGGTCAACGCCCTTTCTCGGCCCATCCATGATGCTAGTGCACCACCCTCGCCCCCGCAGTGTGACGCTTGCCACGCCGCACCACGATCCAGGTGCCGTGCAACAGGTCCTCCTTGGCTGGCGTCCACGTCTCGTCCGCCACCTTCACGTTGTTCACGTACGCGCCACCCTCATTGACAGTGCGTCGCGCGGCGCCCTTGCTCGCAGCGAGCCCGGTCTCCACCAGGAGATCCACGACTGTCGGCGCATCGGCCAGCCGGACCTCGGCAGTCGGCGCCTCGGCCATCGCGGCGCTCAGCGTGGCCTCGTCGAGGTCCCGTAGCTCGCCTCGCCCGAACAGGGCTTGGCTGGCCGCGATCACCTGCTTGGTCTGCCGCTGGCCATGTACCAGCGTCGTGAGTTCCTCGGCCAGCCGCCGCTGTCCCATCCGCAGTTGCGGACGCTCAGCGGTGGTGCGTTCCAGCTCGTCGATCTCGTCGGCGGGCAGGAAGGTGAACATCCGCAGGTAGTCGCCTACGTCGGCGTCGTAGGTGTTCACGAAGTACTGGTACCAGGCGTACGGCGACGTCATCTCGGGGTCGAGCCACAGGTTGCCGCCGCCGGTGGACTTCCCGAACTTGCGGCCGTCGGCATCGGTGACCAGCGGCAGCGTCAACGCATGCCCGGTCACGCCCTCCTGCTTCCGCAGCAGCTCGACCCCCGCGACGATGTTGCCCCACTGGTCCGAACCGCCGAGCTGCAGCCGCGTGCCGTAGCGGCGGTAGAGCTGCACGAAATCGTTCGCCTGCAACAGCATGTAGCTGAACTCGGTGTAGGAGATCCCGTCGGTCTCCAGCCGCCGCTTCACGGTCTCGCGCGAGAGCATCACGTTGACCGAGAAGTGCTTGCCGATATCGCGTAGGAACGCCGTCACCGGCAGATCGGAGGTCCAGTGAGCGTTGTTCTCCACCACCGCACCGGTCGGTGAGTCGTCGAACTCGACGAAGAGCTCCAACTGCCGGCGGATCTTGTCGGTCCACTCGGCCACCGTGCCGGCGTCGTGCAGGTTGCGCTCGCCGACATCGCGCGGATCGCCGATGAGGCCGGTCGCGCCCCCTGCCAGCACCACCGGACGGTGGCCGGCGAGCTGGAAGCGGCGCAGGGCGAGCATCGGCACGAGGCTGCCCGCGTGCAGGCTCGGCGCCGTCGGGTCGAAACCGCAATACAGCGTGAGCGGCCCTTCGTCCAGATCACGCCGCAGGACGTCGAGGTCGGTGGACTGCGCGATCAGCCCGCGCCAGGTCAGCTCGTCAAGGATGTGCTCGCTCACGCCAGCAAGTTTCGCGCATCACTGGTCCACGGGCTGGCACGGGTCGCTACCGCGGCACGCGCGGCGCGCGGACCCTGCCTCCGCGCCGATAGCTGCTGACCGCCGGTGACCCCTCCACCCACGACCGCCACGGCAGATCCATCGCCGCCGCGACTCCGACCCGGGGGCCGGTACGCACGTGTTGCTCGTCCACCGGTTCGTCGGCGTAGAGACGGACCGGCGAATGCGTGGACGTGAGATCCACGCCGTTGTGTTCGCGGGTGACGCCAAGCACCCCGGCGAGCCGAGCCGGACCACTGGCAAGCTGCGCGTCCTTGCGCACCGCCGGCTTGCGCCGGCGCGCGAGAGCGGTCCCGGACACGACCTCGCCGGCCCGCAGGAGGACAGCGCCGGGTTCACCGTCTCCCAGGCACACCACGTTCATGCAGAAGTGCATTCCGTAGACGAAGTAGACGTAGAGGTGACCGGCGGGGCCGAACATGACGGCATTGCGTTCGGTACGGCCCCGGTAGCAATGCGAGGCGGGGTCGTCGAGTCCGCGATACGCCTCGACCTCCACCAGCCGCACGCGAACGGTGCCCTCGTCGCTGGAGGACTCCAGCTCGCAGCCCAGGAGCCACCGAGCGACCCGCAGGGGGTCGGATGCGAGATCACTACGCCTAACCTGGTGCACAGCCGAAGACCGTACTCGGTACGGAGGGTCAGGCGGAGGCGCCTTCCGAAACCCCGCCTTTCGAAGCCCCGCCTTCCGACGCCCACTGACGCGACGCCGCGATCTCGGTCTCGACTCGCTGCAATTGCTCGGCTACCCGCACCGGAGCGGTACCGCCGTAGGCGTCGCGTGCCGCGACGGAGCCTTCCACCGTCAGGACCTCGCGCACCTCAGCCGTCAGCGCGGGGTGCGCGTTGGCGAGTTCGGCGTCGGTGAGTTCGTCGAGTCCGACACCGCGCGCTTCCGCCATCCGCACGCACTCACCGGAGGCTTCGTGCGCGACGCGGAACGGCACCCCCTGCCGGACCAGCCACTCCGCGAGGTCGGTGGCGAGCGTGAAGCCGGCCGGCGCCAGCTCGGCCATCCGGTCGGTGTGGAACGTCAGTGTCCCGAGCATGCCGGCCATCGCGGGAAGCAGCAGGTCAAGGTGTTCGACGGAGTCGAAGACCGGTTCCTTGTCCTCCTGCAGGTCCCGGTTGTAGGCCAGCGGCTGGGCCTTGAGCGTGGTCAGCAACGCCGTCAGGTTGCCGACCAGCCTGCCGGACTTGCCGCGCGCCAGCTCGGCAACGTCCGGGTTCTTCTTCTGCGGCATGATCGAGCTGCCGGTGGCCCACGCGTCGTCCAGCGTGACGTAGCCGAACTCGGCGGTGTTCCAGATGATCACTTCCTCGGCGACTCGGGACAGGTTCACACCGAGCATGGCCAGGCAGAAAGCGGCCTCGGCAGCGAAGTCGCGAGCGGAAGTGCCGTCGATCGAGTTCTCCACGGCGGCGTGGAAGCCGAGTTCCGCCGCCACGGCCTGCGGGTCCAGCCCGAGCGACGAGCCGGCCAGCGCCCCCGAGCCGTACGGGGAAAACGCGGTCCGCTCGTCCCAGTCACGGATGCGCTGGACATCCCGCAGCAGCGCCTGGCAGTGCGCGAGCAGGTGGTGCGCGAGCAGCACGGGCTGTGCGTGCTGAAGGTGGGTTCGGCCCGGCAGCACCGCCGACGGATGCGCCTTGGCCTGCTCGACCAGCGCCCCCAACACGTCGAGGACGCCGGAAACGACTCGGCGGGAGGCATCTCGCAGCCACATTCGGAACAGCGTGGCTACCTGGTCATTGCGGGACCGGCCAGCGCGCAGCTTGCCTCCGAGTTCGGGGCCGACCCGTTCCAGGAGCCCCCGCTCCAGCGCGGTGTGCACGTCCTCGTCGGCGATCACCGGGGTGAACGCGCCGGACTCGACGTCGACAGCGAGCTGATCCAGGCCGGCGAGCATGCGCTCCAGCTCATCGGCCGTGAGCAGCCCAGCCCGGTGGAGCACGCGGGCATGTGCGCGGGAGCCGGCGATGTCGTACGGCGCGAGCCGCCAGTCGAAGTGCGTGGACAGGCTCAACGCGGCCATCGCCTCGGCTGGCCCGGAGGCGAACCGCCCGCCCCACAGTTTGGTCGACTCCTGGTCAGTCAACGTGTGTCCTCGATTCGTCATTCACAAACGGCGAAGCCGTTTCTGCCCCTCACGCGGCTTGCACCGCCGCGGGTTCTCTCTGCCGTCTTCTCCCGAGGACAGTTCCGACGTCATGTAGTGACCTAATGTCGGAGATCCCGGAGGGAGAAGGCGGCAGAGGTTCCGCCACCCGCACCGCTACTCAAATCCTCACGCCTGAAGATCCCGCTTCGCGGCGATCTTGCTGGGCAGTCCCCACAGCTGCACGAACCCCTTGGCCAGCTGCTGGTCGAAGGTGTCGCCCTCGTCGTAGGTAGCCAGGTTGAAGTCGTACAGCGACCGCTCGCTGCGCCGGCCGGTGACCACGGTGCGGCCACCGTGCAGCACCAGGCGGATGTCCCCGCTGACGTTGCGCTGGGTGTCGGCGATGAAGGCGTCCAGCGCGTCCTTCAGCGGGGAGAACCACAGGCCGTCGTAGACCAGCTCGCCCCAACGCTGCTCCACGGTCCGCTTGAACCGGGCGAGGTCGCGCTCCAGGGTGACGTTCTCCAGCTCCTGGTGAGCCGTGATCAGCGCCAGCGCGCCCGGAGCCTCGTACACCTCGCGGCTCTTGATGCCGACCAGGCGGTCTTCCACCATGTCCAGCCGGCCCACGCCCTGGGCGCCCGCGCGGCGGTTGAGCTCCTGGATCGCCTGCAGCGGAGTGACGGTCTCACCGTCGATGGCGACCGGCACGCCACCGGAGAACGTGATGACCAGCTCGTCGGCGTCCCGGGGAACGGTCGGGTCTTCGGTGTAGGAGTACACGTCCTCGATGGGGGCGTTCCAGATGTCCTCCAGGAAGCCGGTTTCCACCGCGCGGCCCCAGACGTTCTGGTCGATCGAGTACGGCGACTTCTTGTTCACGTCGATCGGCAGGGCGCGGTCCTCGGCCCAGGCGATCGCCTTCTCCCGGGTCCAGGCGTAGTCCCGGACCGGGGCGATCACCTTGAGGTCGGGCGCGAGCGCACCGATGCCGACCTCGAAGCGCACCTGGTCGTTGCCCTTGCCGGTGCAACCGTGCGCGACCGTGCTCGCGCCGTGCTTCTTCGCCGCGTCAGTGAGGTGCTTGACGATCAGCGGCCGGGACAGCGCGGACACCAGTGGGTACCGGTCCATGTACAGCGCGTTGGCCTGCAGCGCCGGCAGGCAGTACTGCTCGGCGTACTCGTCGCGGGCGTCCGCGACGACGGCCTCGACCGCGCCGCACGCCAGCGCCCGCTTGCGCACGGTCTCCAGGTCCTCGCCGCCCTGGCCGACGTCCACCGCGACGGCGACGACCTCGGCGCCGGTCTCTTCGGCGATCCAGCCGATGGCCACGGAGGTGTCCAGACCACCGGAGTACGCCAGTACGACGCGATCACTCATTGTCGTTCTCCCTCTTACCGTTGAAGCTGTCCTGAGTGGACGGACGCTGGCTCGATCCGTCCGGTATGGAGTTTTTCTCGCCGGCGGCCATCTCGGTGAACCGCTCGGCCAAGTCCGCGCCGGTGACCGGTTCGCGGGCGACCACGATCACGGTGTCGTCACCGGCGATCGTGCCCACCGCCTCCAGCAGCGCGGCCCGATCGATCGCGCTGGCCAGGAACTGGGCCGCTCCCGGAGGGGTGCGCAGCACGGTCAGGTTCCCGGAGCCTTCGGCCCCGACCAGCAGCTCGCCGAGCAACCGGCTCAGCCGCGATGTCCCGCCCCGCACACCGCGCACCGGGCTGCCGTCCTCGGGGATGACGTAGACCGCCGCCCCGCCGTCGGGGCCGCGCAGCTTCACCGCTCCCAGCTCGTCCAGATCCCGGGACAGCGTCGCCTGCGTGACCTCGATGCCTTCCGAGGACAGCAGCCTCGCCAGTTCCGTCTGGCTGCGCACCCCCCGGGAGGAGACCAGCTCGACGATACGAGCCTGCCGGGCCGCCCTGGTCGGCCCGCCCCCGGTGGCACCTCCAGCGGTCATCGTCGCTCCAGCAACCACGCCAGCAGCGCCTTCTGCGCGTGCAACCGGTTCTCCGCCGCGTCGAAGACGATGCTGGCGGGGCCGTCGAGCACTTCGTCGGTGATCTCCCACCCGCGATGTGCGGGAAGGCAGTGCAGCACGCTCGTGCCCGGCTTTCCCGTCGCCGCCAGCAGGTCGGTGTTGATCTGGAAGCCCCGGAAGGGGTTGACCCGATCCTTGCCGTCGTTCTCCTGACCCATGGAGGTCCAGGAGTCGGTGGCGATCACGTCCACCCCTTCCACGGCGGCCTTCGGCTCGTGGATCACTTCGACCGATCCGCCGGTTTCCGCCGCGCGCCGGCTGGCCGCGTCGACCACCGACGGTTCCGGGGTGAAGCCCTCTGGCGCGCCGATACGCACGTGCATTCCCGCCGTCGCTCCAGCGAGCAGGAACGAGTGAGCCATGTTGTTCGCGCCGTCACCCAGGTAGGCCAGCCGGAGGCCAGCGAGCGTCCCGTGCCGTTCCCGCACGGTCTGCAGGTCGGCCAGCACCTGGCAGGGGTGGAACTCGTCGGTGAGCGCGTTGACCACCGGGACCGTCGACACCGACGCCATCGCTTCGATGCGTGCCTGCGCGAACGTCCGCCACACGACGATGTCCACGTAGCGCGAGAGCACCCGCGAGGTGTCCTCTATGGTCTCCTCCCGCCCCAGCTGCATCATCCGACCGTCCACAATGATCGGATGGCCGCCGAGTTGGGCGATCCCGGCCTCGAAGGACAGCCGCGTGCGGGTGGAGTTCTTCTCGAAGATCACCGCGACGGACCGGGGACCGGTCAACGGCTTGGCCGCCAGGGGCGCGGTCTTGAACTTCTCGGCAAGATCGAGCACCTCGGCCTGCTCATGCGGGCTCAGGTCGTCGTCGCGGAGGAAGTGCCGCACCATCAGCTCACCTCAGGGTGGGAAGTCAGAATGTCGGGTAGGGCGTCCAGGAAACGTCTGGCCTGGGCTGGCTGAAGCACCAGCGGCGGGGCGAGGCGCACGGTGTCCGGGAGCACCGGGTTGATCAGGAATCCCGCCTTCGCGGCGGCGGTGGCGACCTGCCCGGACACGGGCTGTCCCAGCCCTACCCCGATCAGCAGGCCGGCACCGCGGACGTCGGTGATCAGGGGGTGGTTGAGCCCGCGCACGCCGGCCACGATCTCCTTGCCGAGCTGGTCGGTCGCTTCCAGCAGCCCCTCCACGGAGATCGTGCGCAGAACCGCGAGCGCCGCCGCGCAGCACACCGGGTTGCCACCGAAGGTGGTGCCGTGCTGGCCGGGCTGCAGGAGATCGGCGGCGGCGCCGACCGCGATGCACGCCCCAATCGGCAGCCCGCCGCCCAGCCCCTTGGCGAGGGTGAACACGTCGGGCAGGACTCCGGCACGCTGGAAGCCGAACCACCAGCCGGTCCGGCCGATACCGGTTTGCACCTCGTCCACCACGAGCAGTGCGCCGTTGCGGGTCGCGATGTCCCGTGCGGCCTGCAGGTAGCCGTCCGGCGGGATCACGACACCGTTCTCACCCTGAATCGGCTCCAGGAAGATGGCCGCGGTGTTGTCGTCCACTTCGGACTCCAGCGCCGCGACGTCACCGAAGGGGACGTGCACGACACCAGGCGTCAACGGTTCGAACGGCGCCTGCTTGCCGGGCTGGCCGGTCAGCGCCAGGGCACCCATGGTGCGGCCGTGGAAACCGCCCGTGGTGGACACGGTCTTCGTCCGGCCGGTCAACCGGGTGATCTTGAACGCGGCTTCGTTCGCCTCCGCGCCGGAGTTGCAGAACAGTACCCGGCCCGTGCCTGAGACACCGGCGAGATCGAGCAGCTCCTCGGCCAACCGCAGCCCGGGTTCATGCGCGTACAGGTTCGACGTATGTCCCAGACGTCCGATCTGCTCGGTCACGGTCGAGACGACCGCCGGGTGGGCGTGCCCCAGGGCGTTCACCGCGATCCCGCCGACGAGATCCAGGTAGGTGTTGCCCTCGGCGTCGGTGACCTCGCAACCCGAACCACTGACCAGGGTCAGGTTCGGCGTCGCGTAATTGTCCATCATGGACCCTTTCCAGCGCCGCGCGCCGGCCACGTTGGTCACGTCCTGCGACATCATCACTGCTCGGCCTCCACTGCGGTGGAATCGGTTGCGTGAGCGGGTGCATCCCCGTCGGGAACGACCATGGTGCCGACTCCGGCGGTGGTGAAGACCTCCAGCAGCACCGAGTGTGCGAGCCGCCCGTCGATCACGTGCGCTCTGGGTACTCCCCCACGTACCGCGCGCAGGCATGCCTCCATCTTCGGCACCATTCCCGAAGACAGCTTGGGCAGCAGCTCTTCCAGCGTATCAGCGTCCACTCTCGACACTAACGACGAGCGGTCCGGCCAGTCGGTGTACAGACCTTCGACGTCGGTGAGCACGACGAGCTTCTCCACGCCGAGGGCTTCGGCGAGCGCGCCGGCAGCCGTGTCGGCGTTGACGTTGTGCACCACGCCGTCGGAGTCAGGGGCCACTGTGGACACCACAGGAATGCGCCCGGCGCGAATGAGGTCCCTCACCGCGTCGGGGTTCACTTCCACCACGTCGCCGACCAGCCCGATGTCGACCGGCTCGCCGTCGACCACCGCGCTGCGCCGCTGCGCGGTGAATAACCGAGCGTCCTCGCCGGACATGCCCACGGCGTACGGCCCGTGCTCGTTGATCAGGCCGACGAGCTCCCGGCCGACCTGGCCGACCAGCACCATGCGCACGACGTCCATCGTTTGCGGCGAGGTCACGCGGAACCCGCCCCGGAACTCGCCGGACATGCCGAGCCGGTCGAGCATGGTGGTGATCTGCGGGCCACCGCCGTGCACCACCACCGGGTGCAGGCCGGCGAGCCGGAGGAACACCATGTCCTCGGCGAACGCGCGTTTCAGCTCGTCGTCGACCATCGCGTTCCCGCCGTACTTGACGACGACGGTGGCACCGTGGAACCGCTCCAGCCATGGGAGGGCCTCGACGAGCACACTCGCCTTCTCCGCGGCGCGGGCGAGCCGGTCACTGTTGTCCTGCGCGTGGGTCATGACGAGTAGGCGCTGTTCTCTTCGACGTAGTCGTGTGACAGATCGGTGGTGTGGATGGTCGCCTCGTGCGCGCCCGGGCCCAGGTCGATCACGATGTCGACCTCCCGCCCGGACAGGTCCACCTGGCTGCGGTCGGCCGCCGGGGTGCCCCCCGAGAAGAGGACGACCCCGTTGACCGTGATCCGCACGTGCTCGATGTCGAGCTCGACACCGGAACGCCCCACGGCCATGGCGATCCTTCCCCAGTTCGGATCGGAACCGAACAGCGCCGTCTTGACCAGGTTGTCCTCGGCGACCACTCGCCCGACGCGCTCGGCGTCGCCGGTGCTGTGAGCGCCGCGCACCGTGATGTCGACGACCTTGGTGACTCCCTCGGCATCTCCCTGCAGCTGGCGGACGAGGTCGGCGCACACCGAGGTCAGCAGCTCGGTGAAGTCCTCTTGGGGCGGTGTGACGCCGGAAGCGCCTGAGGCCAGCACCAGGACGGTGTCGTTCGTGGACGTACCGCCGTCCACGTCCAAGCGGTCGAAGGTGACGCTGGTCGCGTCCCGTAGCGCGGCGTCCAGACCAGCCCCGTCGATCACGGCGTCCGTGGTCAGCACGCTGAGCATGGTCGCCAGGTTGGGCGCCAGCATCCCCGCGCCCTTGGCGAAGCCCCCGATCGACCAGCCGTCCGCGTGCGTGGCCTGCGCCTGCTTCGCATGCTTGTCGGTGGTCAGCACGGCGCTCGCGGCGTCGCTGGCGGACCGTTCCGTGCTGTCCAGCGCCTTCGCAGCACTGTCCACACCGGACAGAAGCGCGTCCATCGGCAGTCGCTCACCGATCAGGCCCGTTGAGCACACCGCGACGTCGATCGCCCCCACGCCGAGCACGTCGGCCACCTTCTCAGCGGTGGCATGGGTGTCCTGGAAACCACCCGGGCCGGTGCACGCGTTGGCGCCGCCGGAGTTGAGCACCACGGCCCGCAACCGCCGCTGCCGGAGCACCTCCTGGGACCACAGCACCGGCGCCGCCTTCACCTGGTTGGTCGTGAAGACCCCAGCCGCCGCGTCCTGCGGACCGTCATTGACCACCAGGGCCAGGTCTCTGGCGCCGGATCCCTTGATACCGGCCGCTACGCCCGCGGCCCGGAAGCCCCCGGGTCGGGTCACACTCATGTCGCTCCTTGCCGTCGCCCGTTCCAGTGCTCGCTCGTGCGGACTCAGTGCGCGGGTTCGGCCACCGTGTGGCCGACGGCCGTCAGCGCCATGGACGCCTCCGACTGCTCCTCCGCCGGTACCAAGATCCAGTCAGTGTCGAATGTGGACAGTGTGAACACGCTGATCCCGGCCTCCGCCAGCGGATTCAGCAGGCTCGTCAGTACCCCGGTGAGGCTGAAGTCCAACGGCCCCAGCACCTCCAGCGCCAGGAACGGGCCCTCGTGCGCCGGCTCGTGCCGGAGGTGGGCGACGTGCTCGTACGGTAGAACCAGCGTGCGGGTCTTCCCGGTGAGCACGTCCGCATACAGCGGGCAGTGCTGCGAGGCCGGGTACGAGACCTCCGCGTTGGCCGGTATGCGCGCCACCGCCAGCGGCGTACCGTGCCAGCGCACCGTCCAGGTTTCTTCGGTGGTCATGGCGCCACCCCCACGGTCGGCAGGCCGGTGGTCTCCGGCAGCCCGAGTGCCAGGTTCATGCACTGCACCGCACCACCGGCGGTCCCTTTGGTCAGGTTGTCCTCGGCACCCACCGCCACCAGCCGCCCGGCATCCGGGTCGACGGTCACCTGCAGGTGCACTGTATTGGCTCCCAAAGTCGCGGACGTCTGCGGCCAGCTGCCCTCCGGTAACACCTGGACGAACGGTTCGCCGGCGTAGGCGTCCAGGTACGCCTTGCGCGCGGTGGCCGCATCCGCGTACGTGCGCAGCGGCGCGCTGCACGTCGCCAGAATTCCCCGCGGCATCGGCGCCAACACCGGGGTGAAGGAAACCCGCACGGGCTCACCGGCCACCGCTGAGAGGTTCTGGATCAACTCCGGGGTGTGCCGGTGGGCGCCGCCGACTCCGTACACGCTGGCCGAGCCCATCACCTCGGCGGACAGGAGGTGGGGTTTCAGCGCCCGACCGGCACCGGAGGTGCCGGTCACCGCCACGACGACCGCCTCGGGCTCGACCAGCCCGGCGGCCAGCGCGGGCACGAGCGCCAGCGAGGACACAGTCGGGAAGCAGCCCGGTACGGCAACCCGGTTGGTGCCCCGCAGGGCCTCCCGCTGGCCGGGCAGCTCCGGGATTCCGTACGGCCAGGTACCGGGGTGTGCACCGCCGTACCAGCGTTCCCAGTCGGTCGGGTCGTTGAGCCGGTGGTCCGCTCCGCAGTCGATGACGACGGTGGAGTCCCCGAGTTGCGCCGCGATCTCGGCGGAGTGCCCGTGCGGCAAGGCGAGGAACACGACGTCGTGGCCAGCCAGTTCGCTGCTGGAGGTCTCCGCGAGGACCCGGTCCGCCAGCGGCAGCAGGTTGGGGTGGTGTTGCCCGAGCGTGCTACCGGCGTTGCCGCCGGCGGTCAGCACGCCGATCTCGACCTCCGGGTGCCCCACCAGCAGCCGCAGCAACTCTCCGCCCGCGTACCCGCTCGCTCCCGCCACCGCGACCCTGAATGCCATACGAATGATTATGCATCGAGATGCAACATCAATCAATCAGGTTTCTCGAGGGGCGCACCTCACCCGGCCCGGGGGGCTCTGTCGCCCATTCAGATCATTCCAGCTGCCGCTTCCGCGCGCGCGTGGACGCTGTATCTCATCCGGTCGCAATCGCATCCGGTCGCAGCGTTGAGTCCACCGTGACCAGGTTCGGCCGGACATGTGCCACCCGATCTATCCAGCCCATCACCGCACGGAGGAACGATGCGCATCCCTCTCAGCCGAATGATCGTGTCGATCAGCATGGGGCTGTTGATCACAGCCGCCTCCGCGGCGGCGGAGCCGGCCCGCATGATGGAAAGCGTCTCGGTGACCCCGAACCAGGGCGCGCCGGGACACCAGGTACGGGTTCAACTCACGTGTCACGACGGCCGGGGCGGCAACGTGGTCGCCCTGGCGCTCCACCTCACCAGCGGCCTGGCACCGGACCCCCACGGTCACCAGCCGCTGTCGCTGTTCGCGACCGCCGTCGTGAACGACGTCGAGCCGGGCCGCTACGAGGTACGTGCCACCTGCGGTGCCCGACGAGAAGTGTCCACGTCCTTTATCGTCCAGCCCAAGGCGGCGCCGTTCGCCGTACCGCACCAGGTGACACCGATGCGGATACCGAAGGGTGCGGCGGAGACCGGCGGCGGTGGGACGGCGACCAGTTGATGCTCGCCCGTAAGGCCGTGCTTGTCCGCGTCTCCTTGCTCACCTCGGCGACCGCACTGGCCGCCGGCTGCACTGTCGTGGCTGGCCCGGCCCAACCGGGCCAGCCACGCCACGACCCGGTCAGCGTGCCGGCGCCCCCAGCGGCGCCGACTGCTCAGGCCGACGCACTCGTGCTGCCGCACTCCGACCCCGTGACCTTGACCATCCCCCGGATCTCGGCCACGTCCTCGCTGCTCCCGCTGGGCTTGAACACCGACGGCACGGTCGAGGTGCCACCGGCGGCAACCCCGATGCAGGCCGGCTGGTACCGGTTCGGCCCGGCTCCGGGTGACCCCGGACGTGCGGTGATCCTCGGGCACGTCGACGGCGCCCACTCGCCCGGTGTCTTCTACCGGCTGCGGCAGCTGCGCCCCGGCGACGACATCGTGATCAGCCGGCGGGACAGCCGGAACGCGCACTTCCGCGTCCAGCGCGTCGACGAGGTTCCGAAGGACCGCTTCCCAACCGAGAACGTCTACGGCTGGTCCCCGCACCCCGAGCTGCGCCTGATCAGCTGCGGTGGGACGTTCGACCGGGCCGCGCACAGCTACCGGGACAACATCATCGTCTCCGCGACGTACCTGCCCACGAACGGATGAACGACCGACGTCGCGCCCGGTTCGTTGGATGTTCCGCCACTCCCACCTACGCGTGTTGGGGATCACGATGGCGCGTGGGGGGTCGAGTTCCAACCCGAATCAAGAGCGCGTATGCCCAGTCTGGGTGGCATGTACGGACCGGACTTCACCTATCTCGGGGTGGCGAAGGCCGATCTGGGTGACGAGACCACGTATGCGGACGCGGACGTGGTCATCATGGGTGCGCCGTTCGACGGCGGCACCTCCTACCGGTCCGGGTGCCGGATGGGGCCGCAGGCGATCCGGGCGGCCGACTACCTGCCGCACGACGGTTCCCGCCCGCACCTGGCACTGCGGGGGTTCTCACCGAAGCCCCGGCCATCGCGCTCGACGACTGCGACGGAGTGTTCCTGTCCGTGGACGTCGACGTCGTCGACCCAGGCATGGCGCCCGGCACCGGAACCCGGCGGGCTCACCGGGCGCCAGCTGCTCGACGCCGTGCGCCGGCTGTGCCTGGAACTGCCGGTCGTCGGTCTGGACGTCGTCGAAGTGGCGCCCGCCTACGACAACCCCGAGGTCACCGCGGCCCTAGGCAACCGCGTGGTGCTGGAGGCACTGTCCGCCATCGCGGCCAAGCGCGGAGGCGAACCGATCGATCCGTCCCGCCCACTGCTGGAAGGCCGCTAACCTTCCCCTGCCGAGGACATCGAGCACGTGGTGTACCAGGGGTACATGACGTGCTCGATCCCAGAGCCAGGCGGTGTCTGAGGTTCTCCCCACACGGCCACGCAAACCGCTCACAACTACGCCCGGAGCGTGGCTCCGAAGCGTTGCTGGGCGGCGGCCACGGCCGCGTCCCGGGCTTCGGTGGCTTCCACCTGCTTCAACGTGCGGTCCGGTGCCCGGAAGCGCAGCGCGAAGGCCAGCGACTTCTTGCCCTCGCCGAGCTGCGAACCCGCGTAGACGTCGAACAGCCGCACATCCTCCAGCAGCTCACCGCCGCCCGAGCGGACCACCTCGGTGAGTTCGGTGGCGGGGACAGCCGCATCCACGACGAGCGCGATGTCCAGCAGGACCGGCGGGTAGGGCGACACCTTCGGCACCGGCCGGCGCTCGACGAGCGGCACGGCGTCCAGATCGAGCTCCATCGCACAGGTGCGCTTCGGCAGTTCCAGCGTCTCCACGACCTTCGGGTGCAGCTCGCCCGCGTGCCCGACAACGGTGTCCCCGACCCGCAGCTCGGCGCAGCGCCCCGGATGCCACGGCGGGCGCGCGCCGGCGGTCACCGTCAGCTCCACACCGGCCGCTTCCGCGACGACGTGCGCGGCCCGCACCGCATCCTCCCAGGACGCGTCCCGGCCCTTGCCCCACCAGCCGGCGCGCTCCCGCTGACCAGCCAGCACGACACCGACATGGGCCGGCTGCGCGGGCAGCGCGGCATTCAGCGCCGCCAGCTCCTCATCTGCCGGCCGCTGCCCCACGCCGACCTCCGGCGGCGCGCCGGCTCCTTCGGCCGGCAGCACAACCTGTCCAATGTGGAACAGTGCCAGATCCCGCTGCCCCCGGGAGACGTTGCGCTGCAAGGAATCCAGCAGTCCGGGCAGTAGCGTGGTGCTCAGCGTGGCCCGATCGGACTCCAGCGGGTTGAGCAGTTTCAGCGCCCGACGGCGAGGGTCGTCCTCGGCGAGCCCGAGACCGTCGAGCACACGCTCACCCGTGAACGGGAACGGCAGCACCTCGACATAGCCGTCGCCCGCCAGCGCGCGCGACACGGCACGCTCCCGGCGCTGCGCGGGGGTCAGCCCCTTCCCGGCCGGCGCGGGCGGCAGCACGGACGGGATCGTGTGGTAACCCTCCAGCCGCAGGACCTCCTCGACCAGGTCGGCCGGCTGGGTCAGGTCCGGGCGCCAGCTCGGCGGCGTCGCCGTGACCAGGCCCACGCCCTCGTCGGACGTGCCGACCTCGATCCGGCACCCGATCTGGGTCAGCCGCCGCGCCGTCACGCCCCGCTCGTAGGACACGCCCGCGACCTTGTCCGGCAGCGCCAGCGGCATCGTCACCGGCGCCGGCCCGACCGGCTCACCGGCGTCGGAGCGGCCCGGCTCGATCCGCCCTTCCCCGTAGCGGACCAGCAGCTGCGCCGCCAGCTCCGTGGCCACCGGCGGGATCGCCGGGTCCACGGCACGTTCGAAGCGCTTCCCGGCCTCGCTGGGCAGCTTGTGCCGGCGGATCGTACGGGCGATGCTCGCCGGGTCCCAGTTCGCCGCCTCCAGCAGCACGTCCGTGGTGTCCGTGCCGATCTCGGTCGTGGCACCACCCATGACACCGGCCAGCGACACCGGGCCCGACTCGTCGCAGATCACGATGTCGTCCGGGTCCAGCCGGCGCTCCACATCGTCCAAAGTGGTCAGTCGCTCGCCGGCCTCGGCACGGCGGACGACCACCGGCCCACGCAGCTTGGTGGCGTCCCAGGCGTGCAGCGGCTGCCCGAGCTCCAGCATCACGTAGTTCGTGACGTCGACAGCTAGCGAGATCGACCGAATCCCGGCCAGCGCGAGGCGGCGCCGCATCCACCACGGCGTCGGCGCGCCCGGGTCCACGCCGCTGACGCGCCGGAACACGAACCGGCTGCACGCGCTCGGGTCCTCAATGCGAACCTCGCGCGAGAGACGGTCGTCCGCCGGCACGTCGCGGGCCGCCGGGTCCCCGTAAGGCACGTCCAGCGCGTTGGACAGCTCGCGCGCGAGCCCGCGCACCGAGAAGCAATAGCCGCGATCCGGGGTGATCGCCAGCTCGATCACCGCGTCGTCCAGCCCCACCAGGCTGATCGCGTCGTCGCCGGGAACGGCCGAGCCGGGTGGCAGGACGAGGATGCCCTCGTGGTCCTCGCCGATGCCCAGCTCGCGAATGGAGCAGATCATGCCGTCGCTGACCCGCCCGTAGGTCTTCCGCTTCGCGATCTTGAAGTCGCCGGGCAGGATCGTGCCGGGCAGGGCGACCACCACGAGGTCACCCTCGGCGAAGTTGGTGGCACCGCAGATGACCCCGCGAGTCTCCGGCTCCGGCATGTTGTCGGCGCCCGGCTCAGGTGTCTCCGCCGGGCCGACCTCCACCGTGCAGTACCGGATCGGCTTCTTGAACTCGGTCAGCTCCTCGATCTCGGCCACGCGGCCGACCACCAGCGGCCCGTTGACCGAGGACAGGTGGGTGACCTCCTCGACCTCCAGGCCGATCCGCACGAACGCATCGGCCAGCGCCTCGGGGCTGGTGTCCTCCGGCAGCTCCAGATGCTCGGCCAACCAGGAAACCGGAATGCGCACTTGGGTCAGGCCCTTCTGTCAGTCGGTGGGTGGTGAACCGGGAGGCTTCAGGCGTCGACTCCGAACGGGAGCGTGAAGCGCACGTCGCCTTCGACCATGTCCCGCATGTCCGGGATGCCGTTGCGGAACTGCAAGGTCCGCTCCAGACCCATCCCGAACGCGAACCCGGAATAGACGTCCGGGTCGATCCCGCAGGCGCGCAGCACATTCGGGTTGACCATGCCGCAGCCGCCCCACTCGACCCAGCCGGCGCCGCCCTTCTTCTCCGGGAACCAGACGTCGACCTCCGCCGAGGGCTCGGTGAACGGGAAGAAGGACGGCCGCAGCCGGGTCACGGAACTCTCGCCGAACATCGCGCGAGCGAAGGCGTCCAGCGTGCCCTTCAGGTGCGCCATGGTGATGCCCTTGTCCACGGCCAAACCCTCGACCTGGTGGAACACGGGTGTGTGCGTGGCGTCGAGTTCGTCGGTGCGGAAAGTCCGCCCCGGGCACACCACGTACACCGGCAGTTCCCGCTCCAGCAGTGCGCGCACCTGCACCGGCGAAGTGTGGGTGCGCAGCACCAGCCCGGAGTCCTCGGGGGCGACGTGGAAGGTGTCCTGCATGGTCCGCGCCGGGTGGTCCTTGCCGAAGTTCAGGGCGTCGAAGTTGAACCATTCGGCTTCCAGCTCCGGCCCCTCGGCGACCTCGTAGCCCATGGCGACGAAGGTGTCCGCGATGTGCTCGGAGAGCTGGGTGATCGGGTGCCGCGCCCCGGTCGGAATCCGGTCCCACGGCAACGTGACGTCGACGGCTTCCGCCCGCAGCACGCGCTCGTCACGCTCGGTCTCCAGCACCGCGCGCCGCTCGTCGAAGGCGGTCTGGATCTGCTCGCGGGCCTGGTTGACCCGCTTGCCGGCCTCCGAGCGAGCCTGCGGCGGCAGGGCCCCGATCTCTCGGCGGGCGGTCAGCAACGGCGAGCGCTCCCCGAGGTGCGCCGGCTTGGCGGCGGCCAGCTGCTCCAGGTCCGCGGACTCGGCGAAGGCCTTGCGCGCCTCTTCGACGGCGCGCTCCAGCGTCTCCGGCGCGAGCGCGGCGACCTCCTTAGGGTCGTAGGGGTCGTTGGCTCCAGACATGGGGCTGAGCAACTCCCGGGGGTAAGCGGAACAATGGTCACAAACGGTCCGGGGCAGTCATAGCCGACGAACCGGAAGCACAATCGTAGTCGAACGGCTCTACTGGAATCTTCCCAGTTCCGGCCTGCGCGTTCGACGCTAGGGGCGGCTAGGACAGCGAACGCTGGGCGCGGGCGGAGGCGTAGAGGCAGACAGCGGTCGCCGTCGCCAGGTTCAGGCTCTCGGCCGCGCCGTAGATCGGGACCCGCATGGTCGTGTCCAGCTCGGCGACGACCTGCGTTGGCAGGCCGTGTGCCTCGCTGCCGAAGACCCACGCGGTCGGTTCCGCCAGATCACCCCGCGCCTGGGCGGAGTCCAGGTCGTCGATGGCGTGCCCGTCCGCGCCCACCAGGCGCAGTCCCGCCCGCCGGCACGAGGCCAGAGCGGTCGGCACCTCACGCTCCCTCGCGACGGGCAGGTGGAACAGGCTTCCGGTCGATGCCCGTACGGCCTTGCCGTTGTACGGGTCGACGCTCTCGCCGATGAGCAACACCGCGCCGGCTCCAGCCGCATCGGCGACGCGGATGACCGTGCCCGCGTTGCCCGGGTCGGAGACGTCGACGAGCACCGCGACCAAGCGGCCGGCTCGGGCCAGCGCGTCCGTGACGCTGACCTCGGGCAGCTCGCAGACCGCCACCACGCCCTGCGGGGTCACCGTCTCGGACAGACCGGCGGCAGCCCGGTCGGTGACGAGGTGCACGTACGCGCCCACTTCGCGCGCCAACGCGAGAAGTTCAGGGTGGCGGCGTTCAGCTTCCGAGGTGACGAAGACGTCCCGCACGATCGAATGACGCTCGCCCTGGCCGGCGAGTGCTTCGCGGACCGCCTGGGCGCCTTCGGCCAGGAACCGGCCGGCGCGCTCCCGACCCTGACGGCGGGTGAGCTTACGAGCAGCAGCGACCCGGGAGGACCGCTCCGTCAACGGAGCCGGTGCGTTCCCGGGTCGCTGGGCATGACTGCTGGTCAGGCGACACCTTCCGGCAGGTTCTCCCGCGCGACGTCGACCAGCGCGGTGAACGCCTGCGGGTCGTTCACCGCCAGCTCGGCGAGGATCTTGCGGTCCACCTCGACGCCAGCGGCCTTGAGGCCCTGCACGAACCGGTTGTAGCTGAGCCCGTTCTGCCGGGTCGCGGCGTTGATCCGGGTGATCCACAACTTGCGGAAGTCACCCTTGCGGGCACGCCGGTCCCGGTAGGAGTAGGTCATGGAGTGGAGCATCTGCTCCTTGGCCTTGCGGTACAGCCGGGAGCGCTGACCGCGGTACCCCTTGGCCGATTCGAGAATGGTCCGGCGCTTCTTCTGGGCGTTCACCGCCCGCTTCACGCGTGCCACGGGTCCGTCCTGTCGATCTGATCGGGGGCGGGTTGGCCGCCCTCACGGAAAGGGGCTGGAAGTCGGTGTTGGGCTGTACCGGGCCGGGGAACCCGGCCCCCACCGAAGCCGCGGAGCGTTCAGCGGCCGAGGAGCTTGTTGACGCGCTTGACGTCGTTCTTCGCCACGTCCGTCGTGCCTTCGAGGCGGCGGGTCAGCCGGCTCGACTTCTTCTCCAGCAGGTGGCGACGACCGGCCTGCTCCCGGCGCAGCTTGCCCTTACCGGTCACCTTGACCCGCTTGGCCATGCCACTGTGCGTCTTGTTCTTCGGCATCTGTCGTCCTCGTTTCTCCTGACACAGGGGCGGGACGCCTGCTTGGCGTCCCGAACCCGCATTCCCGCGCCTGCTTACGGCTGTGTTACGTGTTACGACGCGGTGGCCTTGGAACGTGTCTTGCCGCTCTTGTGCGGGGCGAGCACCATGATCATGTTCCGGCCGTCCTGCTTCGGTTTGGACTCGATGAAGCCCAGGTCGGCCACGTCGTCGGCCAACCGCTGCAACAGCCGGAAGCCCAGCTCGGGACGCGACTGCTCACGACCGCGGAACATGATCGTCACCTTGACCTTGTGCCCCTGCCCGAGGAAGCGGGTCACGTGACCCTTCTTCGTCTCGTAGTCGTGCGGGTCGATCTTCGGTCGGAGCTTCTGCTCCTTGATGACGGTCTGCTGCTGGTTGCGGCGCGATTCGCGAGCCTTCTGCGCACTCTCGTACTTGAACTTGCCGTAGTCCATGAGCTTGCAGACCGGCGGGCGCGCCTGCGGGGCGACCTCGACAAGGTCCAGATCCGCTTCCTGCGCAAGCCGGAGCGCATCCTCGATGCGGACGATTCCAACCTGCTCGCCGTTGGGTCCGACAAGTCGGACTTCCGGCACCCGGATGCGGTCGTTGATGCGCGTCTCGGAGCTGATGGGGCCTCCTCAGTTCGTTCTCTGCACACTGCGCCTCAGCGCGTGGAGTTCGCCCCGGAATACAACAGTCCCGCTGCTCGCGGTACCTGACCGCAAGAACAGCGGGACCCTACTCCGACCGATCGGCAATACGCAGCACCCCTGCTGCGATACCACCTACGCACCAGCGGCTGCACCGCCGGTGGACCGGGACCCGGAAGCCTGGTGTCGGCTACACGGGTGGGAGCGGGGCTCCACTTTGCCACCCCCGACTTTCCGGGGGCTGGTCGCTCGTGTGAGAGTACCAGGTGTGACCGAGTCCCAGCGAACCCCGTCCGCTCGAACCCCGTCTCCTGGGCACCCGGACGACTCGACCGAGGCAATCCCTTCCAACGTCCGCACGCTCGCGGATGTTCCCAGCATCGAGGTCATCAGCCAGGCCGCGGTGATGCTGATGTCGGCCGCCGCGGAGAAGCTCGGGCTCGCCGACTCCCACCCGGAGGACTCCCCGCAGCGCGACCTGGACGAGGCCCGGCGGTTGATCACCGCCCTCGCCGGGCTCGTGACCGCGTCCGTCGAGTACCTCGGGCCGCACGCGGGCGCGATCCGGGACGGCCTGCAGAGCCTGCAGCGCGCGTTCCGGGAGGCGTCGGCGGTGCCGGACGCTCCCGGGCAGGGACCCGGTGAGAAGTTCACCGGTCCGGTCCACTGACGGCGGACTCGAACCCAGTCACTCCACCATGTGCTTGAGGAACCGGCCCGTGTGGCTGTCCGCCATCCGCGCAACCTGTTCCGGCGTGCCCTCGGCGACCAGCGTGCCTCCGCCGGAACCACCCTCCGGCCCCAGGTCGATCAACCAGTCCGCCACCTTGATGACATCCAGGTTGTGCTCGATGACGATGACCGTATTGCCCTTGTCCACCAGGCTGTTCATCACGCCCAGCAGCTTGCGGACATCCTCGAAGTGCAACCCGGTGGTCGGCTCGTCGAGGATGTAGACGGTCCGGCCGGTAGAGCGTTTCTGCAGTTCACTGGCCAGTTTCACGCGCTGCGCCTCGCCACCGGAAAGCGTCGGGGCCGGCTGGCCGAGCCGGACGTAACCCAGTCCGACATCCACCAGCGTCCGCAGGTGCCGGTGAATCGCGGTGATCGGTTCGAAGAACTCCGCCGCGTCCTCGATCGACAGGTCCAGAACCTCCGCGATCGTCTTGCCCTTGTAGTGCACCTCCAGGGTCTCCCGGTTGTACCGCGCACCCTTGCAGACCTCGCAGGGCACGTAGACGTCCGGCAGGAAGTTCATCTCGATCTTCAACGTCCCGTCGCCCGCGCACGCCTCGCAGCGGCCACCCTTGACGTTGAACGAGAACCGGCCGGGCTGGTAGCCCCGCACCTTCGCCTCGGTCGTTGCCGCGAACAGCTTGCGGATGCGGTCGAACACGCCGGTGTAGGTGGCGGGGTTCGATCGCGGGGTGCGACCGATCGGTGACTGGTCCACCTGAACCAGCTTGTCCACCAGATCCAGGCCCTTGACCCGCGTGTGCCGGCCCGGCACGGTCCGGGCACCGTTGACCTTGTTCGCCAGCACCGCCGCCAGGATGTCGTTGACCAGTGTCGACTTACCGGACCCGGACACGCCGGTCACTGCGATCATGGTGCCGAGCGGGAACGACACATCCATCTTGCGCAGGTTGTGTTCGCGCGCCCCGACCACCGTCAACTGGCGCTTGGCATCCACGGGCCGGCGCTCCGGCGGAACCTCGATCTCCTTGCGTCGGGACAGGTAATCCCCGGTCAGCGAGCGCTCGTTGTCCAGCAACTCCTTGAATGGACCGCTGTGCACGACCTGGCCGCCATGCTCGCCGGCGCCCGGACCGATGTCGACGACCCAGTCCGCCGAGCGCACGGTGTCCTCGTCGTGCTCGACGACGATGAGGGTGTTGCCCAGGTCACGCAGCCGACTCAGCGTTTCCAGCAACCGGTGGTTGTCCCGCTGGTGCAATCCGATCGACGGCTCGTCGAGCACGTACAGCACGCCGACCAGGCCGGACCCGATCTGGGTGGCCAGCCGGATGCGCTGCGCCTCCCCGCCGGACAGCGTGCCGGCCGCACGGTCCAGCGACAGGTAGTCCAGGCCGACGTCCAGCAGGAAGCCCAGCCGCGCCTGCACCTCCTTGAGGACCCGGCCGGCGATCATCTCCTCCCGCTGGTTGAGCACCAGGTCGTCCAGGAACGTCGCACAGTCACGCACGCTGAGGGCGCTGACCTCGGCGATCGACATCTCGCCGCGCTCGGCCCCGGCGAGGGTCACGGCGAGGATCTCCGGCTTGAGCCGGGTGCCCTCACACGCCGGGCAGGGCACATCCCGCATGTACCCCTCGTACTTCTCGCGGGCGTAGTCCGACTCGGTCTGCTCCAGCCGCCGTTCCAGGAACGGGATGACGCCCTCGTAACTGGCGTAGTACGAACGCACGCGGCCGTAGCGGTTGCGGTAGCGGACGTGCACCTGGTCGTTGGTGCCGTGCAGGACCGCTTTCTTCGCCTTCGTCGGAAGCTTCTTCCACGGCGTGTCCATACGGAACCCGACCGCCTCGGACAGCGAGGTCAGCAGCCGGGTGAAGTACTCGGCGGTGTGCCCGCCGGCCCACGGCGCGATCGCACCCTCAGCCAGCGACAGGTCCTCGTCGGGCACCACCAGTTCCGGGTCGACCTCTTTGCGGACCCCCAGGCCGGCACACTCCGGGCAGGCCCCGTAGGGCGAGTTGAAAGAGAACGAGCGCGGTTCGAGCTCGTCGACGCCGAGCGGGTGCGCGTTCGGGCACGCGAGGTTCTCGGAGAACTTGCGTTCCCGCTGAGGGTCGGTCGGTTCAAGATCGACGAACTCCAGCAGCACCAGGCCGTCCGCCAAGCGCAGCGCGGTTTCCACCGAGTCGGTCAGCCGCTGCTTCGCGCTCGCCTTGACGGTGAGCCGGTCGATCACCACCGCGATGTCGTGCTTCTCCTGCTTCTTCAGCTTCGGCGGCTCGGACAGCGGGTAGACCTCGCCGTCCACCCGAGCGCGGGCGTAGCCCTGCGACTGCAGTTGCTCGAAGAGGTCCACGTACTCGCCCTTGCGCCCTCGGACCACGGGCGCGAGCACCTGGAAGCGCGTGCGCTCGGGCATCGCGAGCACCTGGTCGACGATCTGCTGCGGGGTCTGCTTGCTGATCGGCTCGCCGCAGGTCGGGCAGTGCGGCTTGCCGGCGCGGGCGAACAGCAGCCGCAGGTAGTCGTAGACCTCGGTGATCGTGCCGACCGTCGACCGCGGGTTGCGGGTGGTGGACTTCTGGTCGATCGACACCGCGGGCGAGAGCCCTTCGATGAAGTCCACGTCCGGCTTGTCCATCTGGCCCAGGAACTGCCGGGCATAGGCCGACAGCGACTCGACGTAGCGTCGCTGACCCTCGGCGAAGATCGTGTCGAACGCCAGGCTCGACTTCCCGGAGCCGGACAAGCCGGTGAACACGATCAAGCTGTCCCTGGGCAGGTCCAGGTCGATCCCGCGCAGGTTGTGCTCACGTGCGCCGCGAACGACAAGGCGGTCAGCCACGATGATCCTTTCGGCAGTCGGTCCGAGCCGGCGCACAGCAGGGCTCAGCGTGCACCGCCCCTCGAACGGCTGGTGCGGATGGCGGCCACCGGCCCGCCCGCGGCGGTAGCGACCCCCATTTCTTCATGCTATTCGCGCGCAGACTAGTGCCGGGCACCGACAGGGCCGGAACACCAGGGCCGGAACACCAGGGCCGGAACGGCTGACGGCCCTGCCCAGGCTAGCTCGAAAGCTCCGGCGGTCGGCACGGCGCGGCCCGGATCGCGAGCGTAACCGTTGGTTGATCGATGAACGCCCGAGCGGTGGACAAATCCGGCCACGGTCATGACCCCTTGAATGCAAAAACACCGGAATGGGCACTGTTGACACCCAACTGGGCGACCTAGAGTCTGAGGTCTCGCACGTGCGAGTATCCGAAATGACCGATTCATGCCGGGGTGACTCCATGTCCGAACTCAGCTTCCTCGCCAACGCGCCACACCAGACTCCTGGTGAGACGAGCAGCGCCCCGGCACCGGAGCCGTCCGCGGAGGCTGTCGCCAGTCTCGCAGCACTGGACCGGGCGACGATGCGGCTAATCGAGACGGTGGGCACCCTCGACGAAACGCTGGTACGCCGTCCCAGCCTGCTTCCCGGCTGGAGCCGGGCACACGTCATCTCGCACCTCGCCCGCAACGCGGACGCTTACCTGAACCTGCTGCGTTGGGCGCGGACCGGCGTCGAATCCCCGATGTACGCCAGCCGGGCGGACCGGGACGCCGACATCCAGGAAGGAGCCCGGCGCAGCTACCAGGTGCTCGCCGAGGATCTCCTGGCGGCAAGCACCCGGCTGGCGGACGCCGCCCGCGACCTACCGACCTCAGCGTGGTCGGCGGAAGTCGTCGTCGGTCCCGGCAAGCCCATGCCAGCACACCGCATCCCCAGGGAGCGGCTGCGTGAGGTGTGGGTACACCTGGTCGACCTCGACCACGGCGTCTGGTTCGACGACCTGCCGGAATCCGATCTCGAACCGCTGTTGGAGGACGTGGTGAGCCAGTTCGGCGGTCGGCCGGACGTCCCCCGCGTGGAAGTGGTGACCACGTTCGGCCAGCAGCGCCGAGAACGGACTTGGGCACTCGGCACCCCGCCCACGGCGCCGAGCCAGCGGGTGCAGGGCTCGCCGGGCGCGGTGCTCGGCTGGCTGCTGGGCCGGTCCGACGGCAATGATCTCGACGGCAGTGTTCCGCAGTTGCCATCCTGGCTGTGAGACCCGCCTGGCTGTGTGGCACAGCGCAGCTCGTTAGGCTTCCCCCGTGGAGGTACTACAGGACTACACCGGGCACGTCGAACCGGGCGGACCGGCGGCCCGACGTGAGCTGAACGCGCTGACCATCACGAAGATCTCGGTCGGCCCGATGGACAACAACGCCTACCTGCTGACTTGCCGGCAGACCGGCGACGCGCTGCTCATCGATGCCGCCAATGACAGCGAGCGCCTGGCTGACCTGCTCGGGTACGACGACGAGCGCCCTCGCCTGCGCACGATCGTCACCACCCACCAGCATGGTGACCACTGGCAGGCACTCTGCTCGATCGCGGGACAGACCGGCGCGCACACAGTCGCGCATCCCGCCGACGCCGCCGAACTGCCGGTGCCACCGGACTGGACGGTCGAGCACGGCGAGACCGTGCAGGTCGGTGCGTCCACCTTGGAGGTCATTCACCTGCGCGGGCACACACCGGGATCGATCGCGCTCCTCTATCGCGACCCCGCCGGCCACCCACACCTGTTCACCGGAGACTCGCTGTTCCCCGGTGGGGTGGGCCGGACGACCTCGAAGGAGAATTTCGCATCGCTGATCAACGATGTGGAATCCCGAGTCTTCGACGTCCTGCCGGACGACACGTGGTTCTACCCGGGACACGGCGACGACTCGACGCTGGGCGTGGAGCGCCCGAAGCTCGGCGAGTGGCGCGAACGCGGTTGGTGAGCTGGAGCTTGAGCGGCACCGGCGCAGCCGGGCTGGCTATGGAGAACCAGACACCCGGATCATCGGCGATTCGGGTGATCTCACGATCCGGTCCGCGAGAGAGGCGCGGACGAGGCACCTGGCGCGTGGTGGAAGCGTGCGTCCATCCACGGCAGCGCCTCGGCGAACGCTTGCGAGGCGAACTGCCAGGTGTGCCCGCCGCCTTGGACGTGTACCGCGCACTGGATGCCGTCGCCAGCGCCTGCGGCGCACAGCTGGCGGGCCGCGGCGAGCGTATTGGCGATCGCCGCACCGTCGCCGTGACCGCGACCAGGCGACTGACCGCTTCCGTTGCTGTCGGCGAACCAGCCCGCGGTGTTGGGGTACCGGGGGTGACGCGCGAGGATCGTCAGTGGGTCGTAGCTGGCGTACGCCGCGGCGTTGCCGCCGAACAGCCGCTGGATCGTTTGCTGTCTGGTGCCGGTGTTCGGCGCGACGTCGCCGGCGATGTCCTCGAACGTGCTGAACAGGTCGGGGTGCATCAGGGCCAGGTCGGTCGCGCAGGTGCCACCCATTGACCAGCCAACGATCCCCCACTTCGCCGGGTCGGCGGGGGCACCGAACTGGGAGATCACATACGGCCGAACGTCGCTGGTGAGGTGGTCGGCGACATTGCCGCGTGGTCCGTTGACGCACTCGGTGTCGTTGTTGATAGTGCCGCCAGCGTCCACGAACACCAAGATCGGGGCGTATCCCTGGTGGGCTTGCGCGTAATGGTCCATCGTGATCTGAGCGTCACCGGTGCGCATCCAGTCTGCCGGGGTGTTGTACTCGCCGCCGATCATCATGATGACCGGCAGGGCCGGGTGCTGCGGCCCGGCGAACCAAACCGGGGGCAGGTAGACGTACTCCTCCCGGTGCGGGAAGTGGCTTGCGGTTTCGGGAATGGTCACCGCGACTACGCGACCGGTGTCCATCGTGGCGCCCTTACCTTGCAGGGACGGAAGCGCGGATTGTGCAGTTTGGTCGGCGACCGGGCCGGCGGTGAACGCTCCCCATGCCGCCTGCACCGTTGGGTAATAGCCGACCCACTGGTTCAGCACCAACGCCACGCACACCACACTCAACGGCACCGCAAGCACTGACAGCCCACGGCGCCACCAGCTGATTCCCCGCCAGCCAGCCACAACGATCACCATCATGGCGCCGGTGACGGTGATCCATACCCACAGCAGGTTCGGCGCGGGATCGGTCAGCACGCCTTGGTCGGTCGCGTAGCACATCACGGCGAACATGACGAGCAGTCCGGCGACCGCAGAGACCGAAAGCCACACCATCAACCAGCGGCGCGTGCGTCGCCCGACCACGAGCAGGATCACTATCGCGACGGCGAGCTGCACGGTCCAGGGCAACCATCCGCCCAACAGTGACAAGCCGTGGTGGTCGTATCCGTGGATCTGGTCGTTTGTCATAGCCCTCCGCAGCACCGGTGCTGCTGAGCCGGTTTCATCGCTCAGCCAGCGCCGATAACCAGTTCCTACTTGCACGGATGGGTGTGTCCGCATGCGTCAGCCTCGATCGGCACCACAGTCCGCGCCCACGCTGCAGCATTACTGAAAGCGGGAGATCACTCAGAGAAACAATGATGTAATATGCGTCACTTTTTCGATTGCGAGTCGACGCCCGGGCCAGTTTCGGAAATCACGCCTCTCTGAACATTCCTGGTGCCAGAATCGGCGACCGAGAATCACTCCTATGAAGATAATTCTGTCAGGAGCCCTTAGTCGAGTTGTTGTGGCTGGGCGCGGAGGAAGCGCCACTACCCGAACCCGCTGAGCCATGAGACCCAGAACCACCACTACCCGAACCACCCGACGAACCCGACGAACCCGAACCACCCTGACTCACCCCAGAAGACACACCACCCGAACCCCCCGAACCACGAGACCCAGAACCACCACTACCCGAACCACCCGACGAACCCGCGCTACCTGTTGGAGCCGACACTTTCGATGTCGCCCCTGGCGCTCCTGAAGAGTGGGACGGCCCGGGGGATCCGTGCCCCCCGGTCTTTCCCTGGGGTTGCTCTTGCGGCGATCCCTGGGACTTTCCCTGGGATTGCCCTTGGGGGTTTCCCTGGGGCTCTCCCTGGGGCTGTGCTTGAGACGCTGACCCAGCAGGAACCCCACCGCCCGGGTCAGAGAACGGGGCGGTCTGCGGACAGATACCAGGTAGATTCCCAGAAACGTACTGTCCTGATCTTTGCAGAACGCCGTCGCCCGTGACATTGATGACGCTGGTGTCGGTGAACCTCACCTGCGCGGTCTCATCATCGAGCCACCACCCTCGGTCGTTCGACGGGGTTGGGGTGTTGATGTCGACTTGGAAGTGCAACATCACGCCGGAGGCCAGTCCAGTGTCCCCGGCTGTGCCGAGACAGTCGCCGCGACGAATCACCTGGCCTGTGCGGACCGTTAGGGTTTGTGGGGCGAAATGCATGTACAGGGCAGAACTACCGTCGTCGTGGCGGATCAGAACGTAGTTGGCTTCGGCCCAGCAATCCGCGTTGGGGTAACGCTTGCCGGTTGTGTCGGTCGACGCGTCGCGGCACCGGACGACGGAATCTCCTCGGGCGCTGACCACGGTGCCGCCCTGTGCGGCCGCAACCGGGAAGGGTTGGCCTCCCTCGGTCAAGCCATAAGTGACCACCTGGTCGGAGAGTCTGGCGTTGCCAGAATAGTTTCCCAGCGTTACCGCGAGTGCTTGTCCGCCGGGCGCCGGCAGGGAGTACACCGCTGAACCGTCATCCGTCCGGTAAGGGGATGCCGTGGCACCACCCGTAGCGAGTAACGAGGTCCCGAGAGCAAGACCGATCGCCGCGAGAAGCGCTCCTACCCGCCGCTGCCACTGCCGTCGTGGGATTTGGGCGGCAACCACACCGCGGTCCGGGCGCTGTCGCCTTTGCTTGGACCTCCAGGATCGAGAAGTCTCACCCGAGGTGCTGCCAACTGCCGATCGGTTCATTACGTTCCCAGGGCGAGCCCTGGCCGGGCTCCGAGGAAGACGCCCCAAGTCAGGCACACAGGTGGAAACCCGCCCACGGGCGAACGACCCGAGATGCCGGGCCTTTAGTCCTGATTTCGCGACCTCGTGTTGAACGGGTGCTCGTAGCGCGACCGGGACACCTCAGTCTTCCCAGATGCGGCTGAACGGGCGTCGGGAAACCTCTCCGGGAAGTACGAAAAGGCATCCGAAAGCAACAAGTGGCTACCGCTGGAAGGTGCCTACCAGCTCACCGCTGGCTAGTGAACGCTGCTGAAGGTTCCGCAGCAGCTCTTCGACGGTGGTCGACGCCTGGCTCTCGCCGAAGGGCTCCGGCAGCGCGAACAGCTCGAACATGTACCGGTGCGCTCGGTCGCCGATCGGCGGCTGCGGCCCGTCCCAGCCGCGCTGACCGAAGCTGTTCGGGTACTCGTGCCCGCCTGCTGGCGGGCGACCGGGTTCCAGCCCGTTGCTGTGCGGGTCGATCCCGCTCACCAGCCAGTGCAGGAACGTGCCGCCCGGCGCGTCCGGGTCCGCGCACACGAGCACCAACTCGCGGGCTTGTTCCGGTACACCGGACCAGTCCAGCGGGGGCGAGATGTTGCCGCCCTGCCGGCTGTACTGCGCGGGAATGTCGTCGTGATCGTGGAACGCGGAGCTGTGCAGCTGAATGCCGGTCATGGAAGCCTCCCCCGGTTAGCTCCCGGATCGATACCGCAGTCTGCCATGCCGGCACCGGTGTCACCTGTCGATCGCCCCGCCTGGTGTCTAGCGTCAGGGCGGCGCGCCAGCGAAACTGTGGACATGACCCGTGATCACAACGTTCTGGGCGGCGAACTGGAAGAGTGCGGTACCGACCCGCTGACCGGCTTCTACCGTGACGGGTGCTGCAACACCGGGCAGGAGGATGCCGGCAGCCACACCGTGTGCGCCGTGGTCTCGACCGAGTTCCTCGTTCACCAGCGCGAAGCCGGCAACGACCTGAGCACACCCCGACCCGAGTACGGGTTCCCGGGCCTGCAGCCCGGGGATCGGTGGTGCGTGTGCGCGTCCCGGTGGCTGGAGGCGTACGAGGCGGGCGCGGCTGCGCCGGTCGTACTGGCCGCCACCCACGCCCGGGCTCTGGAGGTGGTTCCACTGGAGGCCCTGCGCGAGCACGCCGTCGACGTCCCGGCCGATCCCAGCGCCTTGGGTTAGGAACCGCCGAACTTCCGGGTGACCTCGCCCCACCGGCGCTGGTGTACGCCAGCCCTGCCGTTCCAGATCACCGCGTCCGGTGCGTACTGGTTGAGCGTGTCGAGCAGTGGGCGACCGGGTTACCGGCTCGGTGGGAGGCACAACCGATTCAGCGACCGGCATCGGATTCCGACAAAGGCGTATTAGCCTGGGGTAATGACGGCCACGGGCAAGGCGCGCTCGTACGCTCGGGCGGGCTACCTGCCTGCGGACACGACGAGCTTCCTCGGACGGCGCCGCGAGATCACCGAGATCAAGCGGCTGCTGTCGACTTCCCGCGTGGTCACGCTGACCGGACCGGGTGGCGTCGGCAAGACCCGGCTGGCCGTGCGCGTCGCCGAGGATCTGCGGCGGGCATTCCACGACCGGGTCTGGTTCGTCGAACTCGCCGAGTTGCGGGACGCCGCGCTTCTGGCGAACACGGTCGGTGAGCGCATTGGCGTGCACGACCAGTCGGGACGCTCGGCCGTCGACGCGATCGTCGAACACCTTCCGACCGGACCGGTACTGCTCGTGCTCGACAACTGCGAGCACCTGGTGGACGAGGTTGCCGCACTGGTCAACGCGCTGGTCCGGTCATGCGGCGAGCTGCGAGTGCTCGCCACGAGCCGGCAGTCGTTGGGCCTCATCGGGGAGAGCCTCTATCCTGTGGCACCGTTTCGCGTCCCCGATCCGCAGCGGGTCCGCGCGCTGGACAAGTTGACCCGCTACCCCTCGGTGCGGCTGTTCGTCGAGCGGGCAACGGCCGTGCGGCCCGAGTTCAGCCTCGGCGAGGACAACTGCGCGGACGTCGCACGGGTGTGCCACGAGCTCGACGGCATTCCGCTGGCGATCGAGCTGACGGCCGTGCGGTTGCGCAGCCTGTCGCTGGACCAGATCGCCGAGCGGCTCACCGAGCGGTATCTGCTGCTCAGCGACGGCGCCCGGAACGCTCCCGCGCGCCAGCGGAGCCTGCGGACACTGATCGACTGGAGTCACGACCTGTGCTCAGAGCAGGAAAGGACGGTGTGGGCGCGGGCCGCGGTCTTCTCCGGCAGCTTCGCCTTGGACGCCGTCGAATACGTGGCCAGCGACGGCGCGGTGCCCCCCGACGAGCTGCTCAACGTGATCGACTCCCTGGTCGACAAGTCGGTCTTCATGCGGGAGGAACACGACGGGTCCGTGCGCTACCGGCTGCTGGAGACGGTGCGGGAGTACGGCGAGGAGAAGCTCGACGAAAGCGGTGACGGCGTCGCCGTCCGCCGTCGTCACCGTGACTGGTACGCGGGGCTCGTGAGCCGGTTCGTGACCGAGTGGCAGGGCCATGACCAGGCCGAATGGGTCCGTCGGCTACGGCGCGACCATGCCAACATCCGTGTCGCGCTGGATTTCTGCGCCAGCGAGCCGGGCGAGGCGACCGTGGGGCTGCGGATGGCCACCCAGCTGGACGACTACTGGGGCATTCGCGGTCTGCACACCGAGGCTCGTCACTGGCTCGACCAGATGCTTCCCACCGCGCCGCCGTCGCATGAACGCGTGGCCGCGTTACGCATGGACGGGTGGTTCGCGCTGCTGCAAGGCGACCTCGAACCGGGCCAGCGGCTGCTGGCGGAAGCGACCCAGCTGGCCGAGGAGCGCGGTGACGAAGAGGAGACCGCCTACCTGATCCACGGGCGTGGGATGGTGGCGCTGTTCACCGGCGAGCTCGCGCAGGCCACCGCCCTGTTCACGGACGCGCTGGCGCGGTTCCGCGCCGCGAACGTTCGGCGCGGGGAGTTCTTCACCCTGTTCATCCTGGGGCTGACGGTCGGGGTCAGCGGCGAGCGCGACCGCGGGCTGGCCGTGCTGACCGAATGTCTGGACATGTGCGCAGGGATCGCCGACGTGTTCTGGCGTTCGTACGCCCTGTGGTCCGTCGCGCACGTCGAGGTGCTGTATGGCTCGCTGGCTCGCGCCGAGTCGGCCGGCAAGGAAGCGCTCCAGCTCCAGCAGCAGCTGGACAACCGCCTGGCCATGGCGTTCTCCCTGGACACGCTGGCCTGGATCGTCGAGCGCCACGGACACCACAACCGGGCGGCCGTGCTCTTCGGTGCTGCCAGCGCGGTGTGGCAAGCGATCGGCTCCGCGCCGGGGCACTACATCACCTTCGCGACCGCGCATGACGAGCACCTGGCCCTGACCCACCAGGCGCTCGGTGAGCGGGCTTTCGCCGCCGCCTTCGAACGCGGCCGCAAGATGTCGATCGATCAGGCGGTCCAGTACGCCCTCGAAATCGAACCGGCCGCCGCACCGGCCGCCGAACCGGCCACCCCGCAGACGACCCTGACCCGGCGGGAACACCAGATCGCGGCGCTGGTCGCGGAGGGGCTGACGAATCGGGAGATCGCGGCACGGCTGGTCATCGCGCAGCGCACGGCCGAAGGCCACGTTGAGCACATCATGACCAAGCTGGGGTTTTCCACCCGCGCCCAGATCGCCGCATGGATGGCCGCACTGCCAGGTTCGGACCTCGATTAGCTACCACGGCGTGGGACCTCCGGCCTACGTACTGGATACGTAGATGCACCGCTTCGCGCCTCCGGGCCGCCTGCGACGGTTGTCTTGTGCCTCCTGCTCGCAGCCCTAGTAGGAGGCCAACGCCTCAATAAGGCAGCCCAAGAAGACAGCCCGAAAACGAGTGCTCGCTGGTGGTGAAATCTGATGCCATATCGACTGCCCTTCAACGAACAACGGTTCGACACCCTGGTCAACGTCTACCTGGGCAAGGTGGAGTTCGACAACAGCCTGGGCGCGGGCCAGGGCAGCGGGTATCACTGGGCGGCACGCATCGGTGGGGCCATGTTCGACGCCCAGCAGGACGTGCTGTTCGAGCTGTGGCAGGCCGACCTGATCGAGGTGGACACCAGTCACATCTTCACCGCTCGCGGACACCGGGTGATGCTCACTCACCGCGGCTGGACGTCACTGCGGGAGTGGGGCTTCGCCCGCGAAGAATGCGCGGCCTGACCACCTCGATCCCGATCGGAAGCCGTGCTTTCGAGACTGTCGGTGCTTTCGAGACTGTCGGTCAGTCTTTGATCTCGCAGAGGACGGTGCCCTGGGAGACCGAGTCACCGGGTTTGGCCGACAGCCCGGTGACGGTGCCGTCCTTGTGCGCGGTGACCGGGTTCTCCATCTTCATCGCTTCCAGCACCGCCAGCAGCTCCCCGGCGGCGACCTGCTGGCCGTCCTCGACGGCCAACTTGACCAGGGTGCCCTGCATCGGCGCGGTCACCGCGTCCCCGGAAACCTGCGGCGCGCCCCGCCGGCCGCCACCGCGCTTGCGGGGCCTACCCGCCGCTGGTGCTCCCGCGGCAGGAGCGGCCCAACCCGCCGGCAGCGAGACCTCCAACCGGCGACCGGCGACCTCCACCGTGACCGTCTGCCGCTCCTCCGCCTCGGCCGGCTCGGTCGGCGCCTCGAACGGTGTCAGCGTGTTGACCCACTCGGTCTCGATCCACCGGGTATGCACCCCGAACACGCCGTCCACGGCCGTAAACGCCGGATCGTCGACGACCGCCCGGTGAAACGGCACGACCGTCGGCAACCCCTCCACCACCAACTCACCCAACGCCCGACGCGCCCGCGCCAACGCCTGCTGACGGTCCGCGCCGGTGACGATCAGCTTGGCCAGCATCGAATCGAACCCACCCCCGACCACGCTGCCAGCGCTGACCCCGGCATCCACCCGCACTCCCGGCCCCTCCGGGACCTCCCACCGCGTCACCGTGCCCGGCGCCGGCAAGAACCCCCGCGCCGCATCCTCCCCATTGATCCGAAACTCCACCGCATGCCCCACCGGCTGCGGGTCCTCGGTGATCGGCAACCGCTCACCGGAGGCGATCCGGAACTGCTCGGCCACCAGATCCAACCCCGTCGTCTCCTCCGAGACCGGATGCTCGACCTGCAACCGCGTATTGACCTCCAAGAACGAGATCGTCCCGTCCTCGCCCACCAGGAACTCCACCGTGCCGGCACCGTGATAACCCGCCTCGGCACAGATCGCCCGCGCCGCCCGGTGAATCTCCGCCCGCTGCTCGGCGGTCAGAAACGGCGCCGGCGCCTCCTCCACCAACTTCTGGTGCCGCCGCTGCAACGAACAATCCCGCGTGCCCACGACCACCACGTTGCCGTGCTGGTCGGCCAACACCTGCGCCTCCACATGCCGCGGCCGGTCCAGATACCGCTCGACGAAGCACTCCCCCCGACCGAACGCCGACTCGGCCTCCCGCACCGCCGAATCGAACAGCTCCGGGATCTCCTCCATGCTGCGGGCCACCTTCAACCCCCGGCCCCCACCACCGAACGCCGCCTTGATCGCCACCGGCAACCCATGCTCGGCGGCGAAGGCCACCACCTCATCCGCCCCGGCCACCGGGTCCGACGTGCCCGGTACCAACGGCGCCCCCGCCCGCATCGCGATATGCCGGGCGGTGACCTTGTCCCCCAAATCGCGAATCGCCCGCGGCGACGGGCCGATCCACACCAACCCCGCGTCGATCACTGCCTGGGCGAAATCCGCGTTCTCCGACAGGAACCCGTAACCGGGATGCACCGCATCCGCCCCCGCACGCCGCGCCGCGTCGAGGACCTTGCCGATATCCAGGTACGACTCGGCTGCCGTGGCCCCACCCAGCGCGAACGCCTCATCGGCCAACCGCACGAACGGCGCGTCCCGATCCGGGTCGGCGTACACCGCCACACTGGCCACACCCACATCCCGGCAGGCCCGCACCACCCGCACCGCGATCTCACCACGATTCGCGATCAAGACCTTTCGCAACCGCACCGGCACCGGACTTCCGTCCACTGTGGTCACCGCCTTCGTCATCGACCCAAGTTCTTCGCGTGTCTTCGGACTTCTCAACGTGGTAGGAGCGAGGCGCGCCACCCGCCCGATCCTGGACGGACCGGGCCGCGCAGCAGCGCGGCACGGTCGGCCCACAGCGACCGTGGCGGCTGCGCCGGTGGTCGGTTCTGCCCTGAGGCCAGGCTCGCCAGCACCGCAGTGAGCGCGGCGACCTCGACGTCGTCCGGCTCGCCGCGAACCACACGCAGGTCAGCCTGCGCCGCCTGGTCGGCCGGTAGTTGCCGCATCATCGCCTCCGCACAGAACCTTGGCGTCACAGGGGGATGTTCCCGTGTTTCTTGGCGGGCAGGCTGGCACGTTTGGTGCGCAACATCCGCAACGCCCGCGCGACGTACCCCCGAGTGTGCGACGGTGGGATCACCGAGTCCACATACCCCCGCTCCGCCGCCACATACGGGTTACACAGTGTGTCCTCGTACTCCTGCTGCAACTGCGCCCGCAGCGCCTCCACGTCCTCACCCGCCTCGGCGGCCTCGGCCAACCGCCGCCGATACAGGATGTTCGCCGCTCCCTGCGCACCCATCACGGCGATCTGCGCCGTCGGCCACGCCAGATTGACATCCGCGCCCAGATGCTTGGAACCCATGACGTCATACGCCCCGCCGTATGCCTTACGCGTGATCACCGTGACGAGCGGCACGGTCGCCTCCGCATACGCGTACAGCAACTTCGCCCCACGGCGGATGATCCCGGACCACTCCTGATCCGTGCCCGGCAAGAACCCGGGAACATCCACGAACGTCACGACGGGAATGTTGAACGCGTCGCACGTGCGCACGAACCGGGCCGCCTTCTCCGAAGCGTCGATGTCCAGCGTGCCCGCCAACTGCGTCGGCTGGTTGGCCACCACCCCGACGCTGCGGCCCTCCACGCGACCGAACCCCACCACGATGTTCGGCGCGAACAAAGCCGACACCTCGCAGAAGTCCCCGTCATCGACGACCGCCGCGATCACCTCGTGGATGTCATACGGCTGGTTGGCCGAATCCGGTACCAACACGTCCAACGCCCGGTCCGCCTCGGTGACCTCCTCGGCCACCGACCCGGCCCCCACTTCCGCCGCGAACACCTCCGGCTCGGAGAGGTTGTTCGAGGGCAGGTACGACAACAACTCCCGGACATACGCGATCGCGTCGTCCTCATCGGCGGCCAGATAGTGCGCGTTGCCCGAGCGGGTGTTGTGCGTATGCGCCCCACCCAACTCCTCGAACGTCACGTCCTCCCCGGTCACCGTCTTGATCACATCCGGGCCAGTGATGAACATGTGCGAGGACTGATCCACCATCACGGTGAAGTCCGTGATCGCGGGTGAATACACCGCACCGCCAGCGCACGGCCCCACGATCAGCGAGATCTGCGGGATCACCCCCGAGGCGTGCGTGTTGCGCTTGAAGATCTCCGCATACAACCCCAGTGCGGCCACGCCCTCCTGAATCCGCGCCCCGCCGGAATCGTTGATCCCGATCAGCGGGCAGCCGGTCTTCAGCGCCAGATCCATCACCTTGACGATCTTCTCCCCGAAGACCTCCCCCAACGATCCCCCGAACACCGTGAAATCCTGGGAGAACACGCAGACCTGTCGACCGTCGACCGTGCCGTACCCGGTCACCACCCCATCCCCGTACGGCCGGTTGTCCGCCATCCCGAAGTTCGTGCACCGATGCCGCGCGTGCTCGTCCAGCTCCACGAACGAACCCGCGTCCAACAGCAGGTCGATCCGCTCCCGCGCGGTCTTCTTGCCCTTCGCGTGCTGCTTGGCCACCGCACGCTCCGAACCCGCATGTACCGCCTCGTCATTACGCCGGTACAGATCCGCCAGCTTGCCCGCCGTCGTATGAATGTCCGGCTCCGCCGTCGGAGGCACACCCACCGGCTCCGTCGCGCTACTCATCGATCCCGTGGCTCCTAGGATGGTCCCGTGTCGTCAATCCACTGTAGACGCTTTACTGATCCACTATGGAGAATCTAGCCCTTGCGTTTGGTGATTTCCTCGGTCAACTGCGGAGCGACCTGGAACAGGTCCCCGACCACACCGAAGTCCGCGATCTCGAAGATCGGCGCCTCAGCGTCCTTGTTCACCGCCACGATCGTCTT
>JBPYFK010000100.1:0-120580 GCA_051984675.1 Pseudonocardiaceae bacterium
GCGGGTTCCGGTTGCGTCCCGGATTGCTGGTCCTGCGGTGGCTCGTTGACCGCACGGGGACCAAGACCGCGTTCCGCGGCCAAGTCATGGCGATTCCCGTCGAGGAGATCGCCGGACTGGGCAATCCCTTGCTGCCCATGCCCACACCTCGACCGGAACGCATCGGCCCGTTACCGGCTCCTCAGGTCGCAAGCGAAGGGAGCGAGCCGGTCAGCGCGACTGACGCGCCCGCCCCGTCAGCCGTGCCAGTGTCCGGCGCGCTGGAACACGCGGAAAGTGAAGATGAGCCCACTGGCCGCATCAGCGTGAACAACCCGGCCGAGCCTCTGGAGCGCGCCGATGCGGTTTCCAGTGAGGGCACCCCTGCCAACAACGGGAGCCACGACGCCGGACAGCTGGATGCCACGTCCCAGCAGATACCCGTCGCTGCCCTCACACGCAGCGATAACGGTGCCTCGCCCGTGTCGGACGCACCGGTGACCGACGCTGACAAACGCGCGGCTGCCCGACGTGACTATCTCGCGTCGCTGGAGCGGCACAAACCTGTCACCGGCGCACAGCTAGGCGCACGCTACGGCTTCAGCGCGCGCTGGGGCCGCGAACAGATCAAAGCCGCTCGCCAAGTAGCTCAGCACGAACAGCATTCCGAACTGGTCTCCGCGGCCCGAAGCGCCTAATCACCCAAAGCCTGCTAGGAAAACGAGCGCTGTTCGCACCAGCAACAGCGTCCAAATCCGCTCAACGGCGACCGCTGTTTGATGACAACGCTGACTTGAGTGCGCGATACTGGGATCGAACCAGTGACCTCTACCGTGTCAAGGTAGCGCTCTCCCGCTGAGCTAATCGCGCCCTTCGCCGCGCTCGGCGGCGCCGCGGAGAGCATAGCGTGATCCACTCGCGCGGGGCGCGCCCCCTCCCCGGCGCTGCGGCGTGGTGCCGGCCCGATCTGGGGAGATCGCGAATACGCCCGCTACCCTCGGCACCGTGCTGACCGTTTCCACCGTCAACGTCAACGGCCTGCGAGCCGCCGCCAAGAAGGGTTTCATCGAGTGGCTGGAGGCCACCGAGGCCGACGTGGTGTGCCTCCAGGAGACCCGGGCGGAGCCGGAGCAGCTCACTGCCGCCGTCCGCGAGCCGGAGCACTGGCACGCCGTGTTCGCCCCGAGCGAGGTCAAAGGGCGCAATGGCGTCGCGATCTACAGCCGGAGCGAGCCGCAGGCCGTCCGGGTCGGCTTCGACGGTGGCGAGTTCGAGAACAGCGGTCGGTACCTGGAGATCGAACTGCCGGACGTGGTGGTCGCGAGCCTGTACCTGCCCAGCGGAGAGGTGGGCACCGAGCGCCAGGACGAGAAGGAACGTTTCATGGCCGCGTTCCTGCCTTATCTCCACGAGCTGCGGGAGAAGGCCCAGGCGAGCGGGTGCGAGGTGCTGGTGTGCGGGGACTGGAACATCGCCCACCGCGAGGTTGACCTGAAGAACTGGAAGGCCAACCAGCGCTCCTCGGGCTTCCTCCCGGCGGAACGGGCCTGGCTGACCAGCGTGTTCGACGAGGCAGGCTACGTCGACGTCGTCCGGCGGCTGCACCCGGAGGGGCCGGGGCCGTACTCCTGGTGGTCGTACCGGGGGAGAGCGTTCGACAACGACTCGGGCTGGCGGATCGACTACCACGCGGCCACCGAGGGGCTCGCGTCTCGCGCTGTGGAGGCAAAGGTGGAGCGTGCGCCCTCGTACGACCAGCGCTGGTCCGACCACGCCCCGGTGACGGTGACGTTCGCGATTTGAGCGTAGCCGCTGGATCTGCAGCGGATGTGCGGAAGCAGAGACAGAGCCTTCCCACGTTCCAGCCGCACCCGAAGGCCAAGGGCCAGTGTTGGAGTACTACCGCGAGTCGAAGCGGAGCGCATGGCTCTCCGCGCCGCTGCCGGTTGCGGTGCTTCTTGGTTCGGCAGAGCGGCACGGTGGCCTCGCCGCGCTTTCCTCCTGGTTCACATGGCTGATTGCCTGTATCGTTGTTGCCTTCATCGCCTATAAAGGTCGTTCAGACGTGTTGACGGCAGGGGCGGACTGGGTCCAGTTCAACAATCACTGGGTACGGACATAGGAACTCGGCAGCGTCCGATACGTGGCGCGCGCCATGGGAACCAGATTCGCGCTCGTGTTCAAGGACAAAACGGCGCCGAAGTCAATCGCGCAGCACGAACCCAGTTTCCTGGCCTCGCGGCAGACAGCCCCCCGAAGCGCCACGAACGAATAGTGGGCGAACCCGACCCACCGGCAACCCGCCTCCCCGGCGTCGCACATCACGGATGGTCGTGCCGATCACTTTCGAGGTAGGATCGTCCCCTCTACAAGCGAGTCGCAGGGAGGACGGCTATGGCGGAGAAGGACAAGATCGACGAGGTTGTCAGCAATATTAAGGACCAACTAGGCAAGCTCACGAGCGACGGGACCAAGCGCAAGGCGCAGCGCAAAATCGCCAAGGCCAGCAAGGCTGCGGAAAAAGCCATTGACAAGGCCGCTGACAAGGCGAAGAAGGCTGCGAAGAAGGCGCGCGGTTAGGGCCCGAACAAAAAGCCCCTCCCCAGCCACTAAGGTCAGGAGGGGCATTTTGTGGTAGAAGACTGGAGTTTTCGTCGGGCAGAGATAAACAACAAGGCACGCCAAAATATTCCCTCGTTGAGCGTGATGTAGATCGCGTTTCGCGGCCTCTGCGGAGGATGCGGTAGCCACATGCTCGACCTAGAGTCAGTGGGATGGCCGTTGATCTCGCAATGACCCCACCGGAGCCGGCGCCCAGCGCTTCCGCGCTGCGCCGGGCGTTGCGGCGTGCCGCCGACGGCGTGAACCTCGACGCGACTGAGGCCGCGGTCCTGCTGCACGCCCGCGGCGATGATCTGGAGCAGTTGCTGGCCGCTGCCGCGCGAGTGCGGGACGCGCACCTGGTGGCGGAGGGACGGCCAGGCGTGGTGACCTACAGCAGGAACGCCTTCATCCCACTGACCCGGCTCTGCCGGGACCGGTGCCACTACTGCACGTTCGCCACGGTCCCGCACCGCGTCGACTCGCCGTTCCTGGAACGCGACGAGGTCCTGGAGATCGCGCGGCAGGCGGCTGCGGCCGGTTGCAAGGAAGCACTGTTCACGATGGGCGACCGGCCGGAGGATCGCTGGCAGGTAGCCACCGAGTGGCTCTCCGCGCGCGGCTATTCATCCACAGTGGACTATCTGCGATCCTGTGCCATCGCGGTCCTGGAAGAGACCGGCCTGCTGCCGCACCTCAACCCGGGAGTGCTGAGCTGGTCCGAGCTCTCCCGGCTCAAGCCGGTCGCCCCCAGCATGGGCATGATGCTGGAAACCACCGCTGAGCGATTGTGGAGCGAGCAGGGGCAGCCGCACTACGCGAGTCCAGACAAGCAGCCGGCTGTCCGAGTGCGGGCGCTGACCGACGCTGGCCGTGTCGGAGTCCCGTTCACCAGCGGCATCCTCATCGGTATCGGCGAGACGAAGGCCGAGCGCGCGGAGTCGCTGCTCGCGCTGCGCAGCAGTGCTCGCCAGTACGGCCATCTGCAGGAAGTCATCGTGCAGAACTTCCGCGCCAAGCCGGGAACCGCGATGCAGGCGATGCCCGATGCCGACCTCGACGATCTCGCGGCCACGATCGCGGTCGCCCGGCTCGTCATGCCGTCGGCGGTCAGCGTGCAGGCGCCGCCAAACCTGGTCGGTGACGAGCACCTACTCATGCTGCGCGCCGGTATTGACGACTGGGGCGGGGTGTCCCCGACGACCCCGGACCACGTGAACCCCGAGCGGCCGTGGCCGCGGATCGACGAGCTGGCCGCGCAGACCGAGGCCGCGGGTTTCCAGCTGCGCGAGCGCCTGACGGCCTACCCCCGGTACGTGCGTGCCGGGCTGGCCGGGGACAGCACGCAGTGGCTGGACCAGCGAGTCGTCGCGCATGTCCGCGCTCTGGCCACATCGGACGGTCTCGCCCAGGAGGATGCCGAGGTCGTGGGCCGCCCGTGGCAGGAACCCGACGGCGGCTTCGAGTCCACCGGCCGCACCGACCTGCACGCCGCTATCGACGTCGACGGCCGCACCGCGGACCGGCGCGGCGACTTCGACACGGTGTATGGCGACTGGGACGAACTGCGCCAGCAACTACCCACCAGGGCCGGCACCGGAGCTCCCGAGCGTCTGGACGGCGACGTCCGGGAAAGCCTGCGCATCGCCTCCGAGGACCCTGCCGCCTTGCTCCACGCGTCCCACGCCGACGCCGCGATGACCCTGCTGACCTGCGATGGCGCGGCGCTGGACGAGCTCGCCCGGATCGCTGACGACCTGCGCCGCGACGTCGCCGGCGACGACGTCACCTACGTCGTCAACCGCAACATCAACTTCTCGAACGTCTGCTACGTCGGCTGCCGCTTCTGCGCCTTCGCGCAACGCGAGCGGGACTCGGACGCCTACCGCCTGTCCCCGGAGGAGGTCGCGGACCGGGCAGAGGAAGCCTGGAACCTGGGGGCCACCGAAGTCTGCATGCAAGGCGGGATCGACCCGAAACTGGCCGTCGGCGGGTACGCCGAGTTGGTGCGGGCCGTCAAGGCGCGGGTGCCGGGAATGCATGTGCACGCGTTCAGCCCGATGGAGGTCGTCAGCGCGGCGGCGAAGGCCGGTGTGAGCGTCGAGGAGTGGCTGACCGGGCTACGCGACGCCGGGTTGGACAGCGTCCCCGGCACGGCCGCGGAAATCCTGGACGACGAGGTGCGCTGGGTGCTGACCAAGGGCAAGCTGCCGGCTGCCGAGTGGATCGACGTGATCACGACCGCACACCGGCTGGGCATCCCGTCGTCGGCGACGATGATGTACGGGCACGTCGACACGCCGGAGCACTGGCTCGGGCACCTGCGCACCCTCGCACGGGTGCAGGACACGGCCACCGAGAACGGCGTGCGGGGGTTCACCGAGTTCGTGCCGCTGCCGTTCGTGCACCACAACGCGCCGATCTACCTCGCCGGCCTGGCCCGGCCCGGGCCGACCCGTAGGGACAACCGGGCGGTGCACGCCATGGCGCGGGTGGCGCTGCACGGGCGGATCGACAACGTCCAGTGCTCGTGGGTCAAGCTCGGGGACCAGGGGACGTCCGAGGTGCTCACCGGCGGCGCGAACGACCTCGGCGGCACCCTCATGGAGGAGACGATCAGCCGGATGGCCGGTTCCGAGCACGGGTCGGCCCGCACGGTCGAGCAGTTGCACGCCCTCGCGGCCAGGGTGGGTCGGCCGGCACGGCAGCGGACCACGACCTACGGGCGTGCCGGGATCGTTCAGCTCGGCGTGTCAGCGACCTGACCGCATCCCCGCGTGACCGCCTTGCCGGCGGTTTCTGGCCTGCTTCGACTCTGGAGACACGGGCGGAATGCCCGCAACGTCTGATTCGATTCCGTAACGATCACGCACGGGTGCGAGCTACGTGGGGTGGCATCCGGTCACCATGAGCTGCTGGCGGCTCCCTCGTTGGGGCTTGACCAGCGTTTCTCTGGGGTCGGTAGAACAGGGAACCCCGTGTGAGCGCGCGACTACTGGACCCTATGATCGCTGCGCTGGTCCTCAGCTTGGCCGTTTGCGTTACGGAATGGCCACTGTTCGACACCGTTCGGGGGCACCCTAGGATAGGCGCGGCCCGAACGGGGGACATCCGTCAAGGGAGGCAACGCTCGTGCGTAGCCGAGTGGCTCGCGCCTGCGCGCGCGTTTCCGCCGTGCTGGTCCCCGTGCTGTGCGGCGGAACCGCAACGGCCTACGCGGCCGACGGGCAGGCTCTGCCGGAACCTCAGAGTGGCCCGCTGGAGGCCCTCGGCGGGCCGGTCGGTCTCACCGCTGTCGTGCTCGGCGTCATCGGCATGGTCGTGGGCGCGTTCCGCCGCAAGAAGGCACCAACCCAGCCTGCGAACGAACGCCGCGGCTAGCTGGCAGCTGCCGGCACGGCAGCGGTTTGTCGCGAGTACCTGGCCCACCACGCGGGTCGGGTCCTCTGCGAGAATCGCGTGCGTGAGCAGCGAGAGTCCCGCCATCCAGACTTCCCGGTCGGCCCGGCCGCGCGTGCTGTCCGGCATCCAGCCCACCGCCGACTCTTTCCATCTCGGCAACTATTTGGGCGCGCTCCGGGAATGGGTCGTCATGCAGGACTCCCACGACGCTTTTTACTGCATCGTGGATCTGCACGCCATCACCATCGAGCACGACCCCGAGCAGTTGCGTGAGCGGACCCGCGTGTCCGCCGCCCAGCTCCTGGCGCTGGGCATCGACCCGGACCGCTCGACCCTGTTCGTGCAGAGCCACGTCCCCGAGCACACCCAGCTGGGTTGGGTGCTGGAATGCATGACCGGCTACGGCGAGGCCGGCCGGATGACCCAGTTCAAAGACAAGGCAGCGCGCCAGGAAGCCGAGCACGTCAGCGTCGGATTGTTCACCTACCCCGTGCTGCAGGCCGCGGACATCCTGCTGTACCAGGCGGACGCGGTGCCGGTGGGTGAGGACCAGCGCCAGCACCTGGAACTCACCCGGAACCTCGCGGGTCGGTTCAACTCCCGCTTCGGCAAGACGTTCACGGTGCCCGCCGCGCACATCCCGGAGTCCACGGCGAAGATCTTCGACTTGCAGTCCCCGGAGTCGAAGATGAGCAAGTCCGTGCCCTCCGGTGTGGTCGAGTTGATGGAGGACCCGAAGCGCTCCGCGAAGAAGATCCGCTCCGCGGTCACCGACAGCGGGCGGGAGGTCCAGTACGACCCGGAGAACAAGGCCGGTGTCAGCAACCTCCTGGTGATCTACTCCGCGCTGGACGGACGCGGCGTCGGCCAGCTCGAAGCCGACTACGAGGGCAAGGGGTACGGCGACCTCAAGAAGGATCTCGCGCAGGTCGTGGTCGACTTCGTGACACCGTTCCAGCAGAAGGTCCGGGCCTACCTCGACGATCCCGCTGAGCTGGACAAGGTGCTGTCCAAGGGTGCGGAACGCGCCCGCGAGGTCGCCGGGCGGACGCTGCGTAGCGCATTCGATCGAGTGGGATTCCTCCCGCCGGCGGACTGAGCCGATCCGGCGGAAGGTAGCCTCCAGCGCCACTGGTTGATCATCGATCTTGCCCGTCCGTGGCGCGCTGGAGGTGACCCGTGGAGTCGACGTCCGACGCGGAGGCGAAGCCGGGCAGGCTGGAGCTGCTGCGGCGGAAGTACCCATGGCTGGACCGGCTGATCCGTGCCGGGGTGCGGTACCAGGAGCAGTACGGGGACTTCTACGCCGCCGCGATCACCTACTTCAGCGTGCTCGCGCTCGTCCCGCTGCTGATGATCGCGTTCGCGGCGGCCGGGTTCGTGCTCGCTGGGAACCCGGCACTGCTGGGGGAGCTGCGCGCCGCCATCACCCAGGCGGTCCCGGACCCGGCGCTGGGCGGGATGCTCAATGCCGTGGTCGACCAGGCGATCGGCAGCGCTGGCACGGTCGGTGCCATCGGACTCCTGGTCGCCCTGTACTCCGGGCTGGGCTGGATGACCAGCTTGCGGGATGCGTTGAGCGCGCAGTGGAGCCAGCAACCGCCGGAACAGCCGATGCTTCGCCGCTTGGTCGTTGATCTGCTGTCGCTGATCGGGCTGGGACTGGCGTTGGGCATCTCGTTCGGCCTCAGCGCGCTCGTCGGTGGCGCGGGGCGGTGGGCTCTGGCTGCCATGGGTCTGGGCCACACGCCCGCGGCCGGGATCGTGTTACAGGTGCTGGCGGTGGCGCTGTCGCTGGTGGCGAACTGGCTGGTGTTCCTGTGGGTGCTGTCCCGGCTGCCGCGCCAACCCGTGACCCTGCGCAGCGCCGTGTGGGGAGCGCTGTTCGCGGCGATCGGGTTCGAGGTGCTCAAGCAGGTGGGCGTGATCTACCTGGAGTCCGTGACGCGGTCGCCGTCGGGAGCCGCATTCGGTCCGATCCTGGGGCTCATGGTGTTCGCCTACCTCATGTCCCGGTTCGTCCTCTTCGTCACGGCTTGGACGGCCAGCTCGCACGACAACCTCGCGCTGGTGCCGCCGTCACCGCCGGGGCCGGCGATCATCCGCCCGGTGGTGCAGCTGCGTTCCAGCCGTGGCATGACCGCCAGCTCCTTCGGTCTGGGTGCCGTCGCCGGCTGGCTACTCCGTCGCCGCTAAGGGGTTCACCTGCTAAGCCCGGACGGCACCAGATACGGGCCGAGGTCGCGGGCCAGCGTCCGGGCAAGGGTGCGGAAGCCCTGAACGGCGGGGCGCTCGTCGCCCCTGCGGGTGGCCAGGGCGCTGGACTCCCAGGGCGCGTCGAGAACGGGCACGCACCGCGTACCCGGCCAGAGGTAGAAGCGCCCGAACGACAGCAACGCCGAACCCGCGCCGCGGCCAGCGGCAACGCTGTTGAGTACTTCTTGCGGGTTGCGTCCGACATCGACGCTGCGGCGCGGCTGTTCCCCGTTGCGGGCCGGCATGAAGTAGAGGTAGTCGGTGAACTCCCTGGGCGTCAGACCGGGAACGTCGATGAACGGCAGGTCGAGCACGTCGTCCAGGCGCACACCCGCCGCATCCGCGAGATCGCTGTTGGCCGGGACGACCACGATGCGGGGTTCCCGCGTCATCGTGTCGTTGACGATGCGCTCGTCCTCGGGCGGTGGGCGGACGAACGCCACGTCCACCCGGCGCTCCACCAGCGCCGTCACGTGCTCCGTGAAGTCCAGCGCCCGCACCAGGAGTGGCGTCGACGGATGGGTGCGGCGGAACGCGCTGATGATCGCTGGAGTGAGCTCGGCCGAGCCGTGCCCCATGATGCCGACGCGCAGCGCCGGCTCCCGCTGCGGGAGGTCCTCCAGCTCGGCAATCGCCTCCGCTGCCGCGTTGGCGCTGTCGAGCATGGCTCGGGCGTGGGGGAGGAGCCGGTGACCGGCCGGAGTCAGCTCGACCGGAGACCGCTCGAACAGCCGCGTGCCCAGTTCCCGTTCCAGGCTGTTGATGTGCGCCGTCACGGTCGGGCGGGACAGGAACAACCGCTCGGCCGCGCGGGCGAACTGCCCTTCTTCGGTGACGGCGAGGAACGTCGCCAGGTGACGGAGTTCCACAAGCCGAACTTAGCCCGGCCGCGCGGCCAGGACGAGCCGCGATTCAGGAAATGTGAATCTTTCGACCACGCGGTCGCGCCAGCCCATAGAACCGAGGCATGGCTACGGGAACCCAGCGGGTCGCGACACCCAGAGGCCAGAGCCGGGCAGGACGAAGTCCGACTGTGTGGTGGCGTCTGGCACTGGTGCTCTTCGGCGTCGGATGGGGCGCTAACCAGTTCTCCGCACTGCTTGGCGGCTACCAGTCCGAGCTCGGGATCAGCGAGACCACCGCGGAACTCCTCTTCGGGATCTACGCCCTCGGCCTCGTCCCCGGCCTGCTGGTGGGCGGTCCGGCAGCGGACCGCTGGGGGAGACGTCGTGTTCTGGGGCCGGCCGCGCTGGCGTCGGCAGCGGCGACAGTGCTGCTCATCAGTGGGTTCTGGGAGCAATCGGCGCTGTTCGCCGGCCGCTTCGTAGCCGGAGTCGCTACCGGCGGCGCGCTGGCGGCCGGAAGTGCCTGGATGAAGGAGTTGTCCATCGCCCCGCACGATCCCGACGCGCAGCCCGGCGCTGGAGCGCACCGCGCCGGGCTGGCGCTCTCCGGCGGTTTCGGGTGCGGTCCGCTGGTCGCGGCGGTGATCGCGCAGTGGGCGCCATCTCCGCTGGTCACGGCTTACCTCCCGCATCTCGTGATCATGACGGCGGCGGTGCCGCTGGGCCGCCGCCTCCCCGAGACGGTCCGGCGGCATTCGGAGCGCATGCCCCTGCGTGTCCGCAGCGCACTCCGGCCGGAGTTCGCGCGGGTGGTCGCTCCACTTGCCCCGTGGGTGTTCGGCGCGCCGGCAGTCGCCCTCGCCGTGCTTCCCGGTGTTGTCGCGTCATCGGTTGGGCCGCTGGCCACTGTGTTCGCCGGTGTCACGGCGGGTCTGACGCTGGGATGTGGGGTGCTGGTCCAGCCGTTGGCGCGACGGCTCGGGCGCCGGAACCCGCTGGTCGTGGCGGGTGTCGGCGTGCTGGTCGTCGCGGCCGGGATGGCGCTGGCGGCGCTCGTGGCCGTCACGCGTTCTCCCGCACTCGTGCTGCTGGCCGCGCCCGTGCTGGGCAGCGGCTACGGGTTGTGTCTCGTCTTCGGGTTGACAGAGGTGGGCAGGATCGCGGATCGGGGCGAGCTCGCCGGCCTGTCGGCGGTCTTCTACGCGCTGACCTATGTCGGTTTCGCGGCGCCGTACGTCATCGCGCTGCTGACCGTCGTGACCAAGCGGGAGTACGTCCTGCTCGGCGCCTCGGTGCTCGCGCTGGTCACGCTCGGCGTTGTGGTCTCGGGTGGTCGACGGGTCCGCACCTGACCCGCGATTACGGGTGCTCGTCGGAGACGTTCTCCCGCGCCGTGAATGCCCGGCGGCGCCGGACGACCAGCACGGCGACCACGCCGACGCCCGCGACAACGAGCAACGCCACCGGAATGCCCAGGGTGCCGGCGACGGACGGGCCGCCGGGATGCGACTGGGTCTTCACGGCCTGGACGTTGGCGTGCGGCGCCGGAGGCGGCGTCGGGCGTTGCTCGGCCACGAGCTGGCCCACCGGCGGGGTGCTGTTCAGCGCGAAGCCGTAGTCGAGCAGGTCCGCGATCTGCACACCGGACCGGACCGGCTGGTTCTGCCCGTGCATCAGCACGGCGAGCACCCGCCGGCCACCGTGCTCCGCCGCCGCGAGCTGTGTCTGCTGCGCGTCGTCGGTGTACCCCGTCTTGCCACCCAACGCGCCCGGGTAGGTCATGAGCACGTTGTTGTCGCTGGTGATGTGGAACGGCGGTTGCCCGGGCGGACCGGGCATCTCGAACTCCCGGGTCGCCTCGGCTTGCGCGAAGTCCGGTTCGTGCAGCGCGGCCCGGAAGATGAGCGCCATGTCGTAGGAGGACGTGCTCATCCCCGGCCCGTCCAGCCCGGACGGGGTGGCCGCCCGCGTGTCCGTGCAGCCGAGCTGCTGGGCGAGCGCGTTCATCTTCTGCACGGCGAGGTCCATGCCGCCCAGCTTCATCGCCAGGGCGTGCGCGGCGTCGTTGCCCGAGTTCATGATCAACCCGGTGATCACCTGGCGGACCGTGTAGGTCGTCCCCGGAGCCAGCCCGACCTTGCTGCCTTCCTGGTTGGCATCCTCCTGAGTGGCCACCAGCGTGTCGTCCATCCGCAGCGAGCGGATGGTCAGCAGCGCGGTGAGGGTCTTCAGCACGGACGCCGGCCGCTGCCTGGCGTGCGCGTCCTTTGCGGCCAGGACCGCGCCGCTGTCCAGGTCCGCGACGAGCCAGCTATCCGCCGTGACCTGTGACGGTGGCTCGGGAGCGCCCTGCGGCAGCACGACACCGCACGACGCCATCTGCGGACCGCCGACTGGCTGGGCGGGCACGCCCAGCGGCGTGGGAGTGGGAGCGCCCGGCGGCGGGACCTCCGAGGTGTCGATAGCCGGCGGCGGAGCGACGCCGTTCGGGCACACCGCCGTAGGCGGTGCCTGCGGCTCTGCCCCGGGAAGCAGCGGCGGAGCTCCGGGATCGGCTGGCTCAGCGGCGGCCGTCACCGGGGTGAGGCTGAGCGCGGCGGTCAGCAGCAGGCCCAGGACGGCAGCCGGACGGATAGCGATCACACACAGTAGGCTAGCCAAAACCAGCCCGTCAGCGCCGGCCGAGAAACGGGTGAAGAACCCCAGAGGGGGAGTGCCGCGCGGCAAGGCGATACTGGTCGGGTGAAACTTTCCCGTGGATCAGCGCTGTTCCTGCTTGCCTTCGGCGTGTGGTCGTGGGTGATCTGGGTCACGTTTGTCAAGAACGTCTGGGTCGACGAGCGGTCGTGGGCGGGCGGCTCCCCGACGGGCTTCCTGATCGTGCACCTCGTCCTCACCGCCGTATCACTCGTCCTAGGGACGATCATCGGCATCATGGGCTGGCGCGGCTACCAAGCGTCACGCCAGTCACAGCCGTCACACGAGGACCGCTAACCGCAGAACGAAAGGCGCCCACCGGGTGGTGGGCGCCTTTCGCGTGTGCCCAGGCGGGTCACCTGCGGCCAAGCTGTCAGATGCGGCCAGGCGGGTCAGATGCGTCGGAACAACAGCGCCCGCTTGACCTCCTGGATGGCCTGGGTGACCTGGATGCCACGAGGGCAGGCGTCGGTGCAGTTGAAGGTCGTGCGACACCGCCACACGCCGTTGACGTCGTTGAGGATGTCCAGCCGCTCCTCGGCGGCCTCGTCCCGGCTGTCGAAGATGAACCGGTGCGCGTTGACGATCGCGGCCGGGCCGAAGTACGACCCCTCCGACCAGTACACCGGGCACGACGTGGTGCACGCCGCGCACAGGATGCACTTGGTGGTGTCGTCGAAGCGCTCCCGCTCGGCCGCCGACTGGGTCCGTTCCCGGGTCGGCTCGTTGCCGGACGTGATCAGGTACGGCTTGATCGCCCGGTATGCCTCGAAGAACGGCTCCATGTCCACCAGAAGGTCCTTGTGGACCGGCAGCCCCTTGATCGGCTCGACGGTCACGACCGTCTCACCCGACTTGGCGAACAGGTCCTTCATCAGCACCTTGCACGCCAGCCGGTTCACGCCGTTGATCCGCATGGCGTCCGAGCCGCAGATGCCGTGCGCGCAGGACCGCCGGAAGGTCAGCGTGCCGTCCACGTACCACTTGATGTAGTGCAGCATGTTGAGCACGCGGTCGGTCGGCAGCGCCGGGATGCGGTAGGACTCCCAGTGTTGGTCTTCGTCGACGTCCGGGTTGTACCGCTGGATCTTGAGGGTCACCATCGTGGCGCCCTCGGGGATCGGCGGTGCGTCGGAGGGCAGGTCGGTGGCGGCCGAGCCAGGGCCCGCGTTTCCGGTCGTGGGGTTCCCGGTGTCTTGATTCACGGTGGCAGTCATCAGTACTTGCGCTCCATCGGCTGGTACCGGGTGATGACGACGGGCTTGTACTCCAACCGGATGTCGGAGAGGAAGCCGGTCAGTCCCAGCGGTGCGTTCGGGTCCTCCGCTTCGGGCAACTGCTTGTAGGTCATGCTGTGCCGCATGAAGTTGACGTCGTCCCGGTTCGGGTAGTCCTCGCGGGCGTGGCCGCCGCGGGATTCCTTGCGGGCCAGCGCCCCGTTGCACAGCGCCTCGGCGAGATCCAGCAGGAAGCCGAGCTCGATCGCCTCCAGCAGATCCGAGTTGAAGCGCTTGCCCTTGTCGTGCACGGCGATCCGCCCGTAGCGCGCCTTGAGCGCCTGCACATCGGACAGCGCCTGCTTGAGGGTTTCCTCCGTGCGGTACACGGACGCGTTGGCGTCCATCGTCTGCTGCAGCTCGTTGCGGATGGTCGCGACCCGCTCGCCGCCGCTGGCGGTGCGCAGGTGGTTGACCATCCCGTCCACGGTCTTCGCCGGCTCCTCGGGCAGCTCCACGAAGTCGTGCGAGTGCGCGTACTCGGCGGCGGCGATGCCGGCCCGCCGACCGAAGACGTTGATGTCCAGCAGCGAGTTGGTGCCCAGGCGGTTCGAGCCGTGCACGGACACGCACGCGACCTCGCCAGCGGCGTACAGGCCAGGGACGACGTTGTGGTTGTCCCGCAGGACCTCGGCGTCCACGTTTGTCGGGATACCGCCCATGGCGTAGTGCGCCGTCGGGTACACCGGCACTGGTTCCTTCACCGGGTCCACGGCGAGGTAGGTGCGGGCGAACTCGGTGATGTCCGGCAGCTTGGACTCCAGCACCTCTTCGCCCAGGTGGGTGCAGTCCAGGAGGACGTAGTCCTTGTTCGGGCCGGCACCGCGGCCTTCCAGCACCTCCAGGGCCATCGACCGGGCGACGATGTCCCGTGGCGCGAGGTCCTTGATCGTCGGTGCGTAGCGTTCCATGAAGCGCTCGCCGGAGGCGTTGCGCAGGATCGCGCCCTCCCCGCGAGCACCCTCGGTGAGCAGGATGCCCAGACCGGCCAACCCGGTTGGGTGGAACTGGTAGAACTCGATGTCCTCCAGCGGCAGGCCCTTGCGGTAGACGATGCCCATGCCGTCACCCGTGAGCGTGTGCGCGTTCGACGTGGTCTTGAAGACCTTGCCGAAACCGCCGGTGGCGAACACCACCGACTTGGCCTGGAAGACGTGGATCTCACCGGTGGCCAGCTCGTAGGCGATGGCACCGGAGCAGACCGGCCCGTTGTCCGACTCCGTCATCACGACGTCGAGGACGTAGAACTCGTTGAAGAACTCGACGTCGTGCTTGATGCAGTTCTGGTACAGCGTTTGCAGGATCATGTGGCCGGTGCGGTCGGCCGCGTAGCAGGAACGGCGCACCGCGGCCTCGCCGTGGTTGCGGGTGTGCCCGCCGAACCGGCGCTGGTCGATCTTGCCTTCGGGGGTGCGGTTGAACGGCAGCCCCATCTTCTCCAGGTCGAGGACCGCGTCGATGGCTTCCTTCGCCATGATCTCGGCGGCGTCCTGGTCGACCAGGTAGTCACCGCCCTTGATCGTGTCGAAGGTGTGCCACTCCCAGTTGTCCTCCTCGACGTTGGCCAGTGCGGCACACATGCCGCCCTGGGCCGCGCCGGTGTGGGAGCGGGTGGGGTACAGCTTGGTCAGCACGGCGGTGCGGGCGCGCTGACCGGATTCGATCGCCGCGCGCATGCCGGCACCGCCCGCGCCGACGATGACTACGTCGTACTTGTGGAATTGCATGGTCGCCTCCTCGTGCTGCGGCGAGGTCACCCGGGCGCGTGCGCAGTGGTTGCCACATCCATCGACACAGCCGATGCGTCGCGGGGAGCCCTACCAGCGGAACCTGGTCAGCCGATGTTCGGGTTGAACGTGAACACGACGAACGAACCCAGGACCACCGTCAACGCCACCGAGGCGTAGAGCAGCATCTTCAGCCAGAAGCGTGTCTGGTCCTTGCGGGCGTAGTCGTTGATGACGGTACGCAGGCCGTTGCCTCCGTGCAGACCGGCCAGCCACAGCATCGTGAGGTCCCACATCTGCCAGAAGGGGTTGGCCCAGCGGCCGGCGACGAAGGCGAAGTCGATCCGGCGCACGCCACCGTCCACGAACAGCATGATCAGGATGTGCCCGAGGACGAGGAACAGCAGCACCACGCCGGACAGGCGCATGAACACCCAGGCGTAGAGCTCGAAGTTGTTGCGCCGGGCGGCCGGACGCACTGGCGAGCGCGGTTTGTCGACGGACAGGGGTGCTTCGGTGGTGGTCATCGGTCAGTGCCCCCCGGTCAGTTCCGTGATCGCGCGGATCAGCATGCTGATGCCCGCCGGAACCATCAGCACGACCCAGATCGCCAGCACGGTCCACAGCATCGGCTTCTGGTACTTGGCGCCCTTGGACCAGAAGTCCACCAGCATCACCCGGATGCCGTTGAACGCGTGGAACAGCACTGCCGCCAGCAACCCCGCCTCGAAGAGGATCATGAGGGGCTGCTTGTAGGTCTCGATGACAGTGTCGTACGCGTTGGGCGAGACCCGCACCAGCGCGGTGTCGAGTACGTGTACGAACAGGAAGAAGAAGGTGAGCACGCCCGTGATCCGGTGCGCTACCCACGACCACATGCCCGGGTCGCCGCGATAGAGGCGCCCCTTTGCGCGCGGATTGCCCCCGCGCTGCGGGGCGTCCGCAGCCGTGGCGGTGGTGCTGGCCATGATGGAAGGGCCTCCAACATCGCTGGTGGACTCCAACCCCGGCTTATTCGGCCGTAGCCCGACCGCGACTATTCCCGGAGCGTATTCCCAGGAGAAGCCGGTTCCGGCCGCGTAAGCGGGGCCTTGACCCATCGGATGCTAGACCTGCGATGCTCGCGAGACCTACTGGCGTGCCGGACGTGTGATCGACCAGACAATAGTGCCTATTCGGTGGATCGATGTAGAAATGATTTCGTGACCGGCTGCGCCTTGCTGGTCCGGTGGCAACCCATGTGACCTGCGCATTCAGAGATCCATGTCACGTTTGGCTTTTGTGGGAGGCCAGGCGTGTCGGCCGTCACGACAGTACCCGGATATCCCCCGAAGTCAGGATGGGCACCGAATGCCCCATAGGGCAAAGTTCTGATGTGGTGACCATCTCCAATGTCTTTTCAACAATCTGTTGAAAGGATCGCGAAAGCGGATCGGTGGGGTGATGATGACCACTATGCAGTCGGGTGGGGCCGGCACCGATCCGGCGGAGCCAGCGGCCATCGACTGGCGAGTGCTGCGGGCAGCGGCGCTGGACGCGGCCGGCAAAGCGCACTGCCCGTACTCGGGACTGCGGGTGGGGGCGGCGGCGCTGTGCGACGACGGCCGCGTGGTGGTCGGGTGCAACGTCGAGAACGCCTCCTACGGCGTCACCCTGTGCGCCGAGTGCACGATGGCCGGCCAGTTGCGGCTCACCGGCGGTGGCCGGTTCGTCGCCGTCGCCTGCCGCAGCGGGCACGGCGAGCTGCTGATGCCGTGCGGCCGTTGCCGCCAGGTGCTCTACGAGCTCGGCGGGCCGGACTGCCGGGTGGACACCCCGAGAGGACCGCTGTCCATGCGAGACCTGCTGCCGGAAGCGTTCGAACTGTAGGAGGAGCGGGATGGACGCGGTCGACGTGATTCGCACGAAGCGGGACGGCAACCGGCTCACCGACGACCAGATCGACTGGATCATTGGCGCCTACACCCGTGGGGAAGTGGCCGAGGAGCAGATGGCCGCGCTCGCCATGGCGGTCGTCGTGCGCGGAATGGACGCCGCCGAGACCGCGCGGTGGACGGCGGCGATGGTCTCCTCCGGCGACACGCTGGACCTCGCCGGCCTGGACCGACCGACCGTGGACAAGCACTCCACCGGCGGGGTCGGAGACAAGATCACGCTAGCCCTGACCCCGCTGGTGGCGACCTGCTCAGCGGCGGTTCCGCAGCTGTCCGGGCGCGGACTCGGGCACACCGGCGGCACCCTGGACAAGCTCGAATCGATCCGCGGCTGGCGGGCCCAGCTGTCCGCCAGCGAGATCCGTGACCAGCTTGCGCGCGTCGGCGCGGTGATCTGCGCGGCGACGGACCGGATCGCGCCAGCCGACCGCAAGCTCTACGCGCTGCGTGATGTCACCGGCACGGTCGAGTCGATTCCGCTGATCGCGAGCTCGATCATGTCCAAGAAGATCGCGGAGGGCACCCAGTCCCTCGTCCTGGACGTCAAAGTCGGTTCCGGCGCGTTCATGACCGACCTGCCGCGAGCGCGGGAACTCGCACACTCCCTCGCGGACATCGGGTCCGCGCACGGGCTGCGCACCAGCGCGCTGCTGACGGACATGTCGGCGCCGCTGGGGCAGGCCGTGGGCAACGCGCTGGAGGTGGCGGAGGCGGTGGACGTCCTTCGCGGAGGTGGACCGAGTGACGTCGTGGAGCTGACCGTCGCGCTGGCCCGGGAGATGCTCGCCGCCGCCGGAGTGTCCACTAAGGACCCGGCCGAGGTGCTCGCTTCCGGGCAGGCTTACGCGACCTGGCGAGCCCTGATCATGGCGCAAGGCGGGGACCCGGACGCTCCGCTGCCGCGAGCCGCGCACATCCACGTGATCCCCGCCCCGTCCAGCGGGAACCTGGCGAAACTCGATGCCCGAGCGGTCGGAATCGCCGCGTGGCGGCTCGGCGCGGGCCGCTCGCGCAAGGAAGATCCGGTGCAACACGCGGCCGGCGTGCGGTGCTTGGCGAAGCCCGGCGAACGCGTCGAGCAGGGGCAACCGCTCCTGGAACTGCACACCGACACCGCCGACGCGATCAGGGCGGCGGTGGAGGCGCTGGACGGCGCTATCGACGTCACCGACTCCCCGGTAACACCGCCGAAACTCGTGCTGGATCGCGTTCCTTGACGCGGCCGCAGGGCTTCCGGCAGCAGCCCGGAAACCCGCGCGGCAGTATCACGTCCTGCGGGTCACGCGCTCTCGGCCGCGTAGCCCTCGTCCGTGTCGTCCGGGCCGGTCACGGCCTTGTCGGAGGTGTCCCGCTTGGCGCTCTTCGACCTGCTGCGCCCGCGCTGCTGGCGGGGCAGCGTGGTCGGTGGCGGCGGGGTGGACGGCGCGCTGCCACCGAGGATGAGCTCGGCGAACGTCGCCATCGCCTCGTCGAGTTGACCGGCGTGGCGCTGCTCGGTCTCCTGGTTCGCCTTGCGGACCAGGGACGCCAGCGCTTCGGCATCCGGGCGCTCGGATAGCGACCCGCTGAGCTGGGACAGGTTCTTCGCCAGCGTGCCGCCCAGGTCGCTGAGCCGGTCGTTGACGCCCTGCTCCACGGTCTGCAGGCGCTCGTTGACGCCCTGCTCGACGGTCTCCAGACGGCCGTGCACGTTGGTCTCGACGACGTCGACGCGGGAAGCCACCTCGTCCAGGCGGGTGGTGATCTGCTCCAACCGCGCGGCCAGCTGCTCCAGCCGGTCGGTCGGGTCCACGGCGGGGCGCTGGGCCAGCTCGTCGAGCTTGCCGCGCAACTGGTCCCGGCTGTTGGCCACCGACTCGCCGACCGCGCCCAGCACGCTCTCGGCGGACTCGGTCACCGAGCGCTGCAACGCCTCGCGGGTGCCGTCGAGGTGCTCGTGCACGCCCTCGTCGATCTCGGCGAACCGGCCGCGCAGGCTGGTCTCCAGCGAGTCCATCCGCTCGCGTACCGGACCGTGGATGGAGTTGGGCATGCCTTCGAGCCGGCTGTCCTGCTTGTCCAGGTGCACGCCCAGCTCGTCGAGCCGCTTGTGGATGTGGCCGAGCTTGTCTTCCAGCCCGTCCATCCGACCCGCGACCCCGTCGAAGCGCCCGGAGACGCCGTCCAGGCGTCCGTCCAGCTGGGCGAACGGCTTGGCGAGCTTGTCGAAGAGCCCGTCGACGGCGGCGCGTAACTCGCCGATCGCACCGTCCTGGGCTTCCAGCTTGGAAAGGGTCTCGTCCAGCCGCTCTGCGAGAACACTGACCTCGGTCCGGTCGGGCAGTTCCGACAGGCGCTTGCGAACCGAGCCGAGCGACTCCAGCGGAGACAGCCGAGCGTGGATCTCGTCCAGCGCGTCGAAGATCTGTTGCTGCTCGCTCTCGCGGATCTCCGCAGCGCGGGTCAGCATGTTGCGCATGCGGTCGAACGACAACGTGGCTTGGTTGTTCTCGTTCACGGCTAACGGCGTCCTTCGTCGAGGGGGGAGGGGAGGACGCAGCGAGCGTAGCTACTCGACGCTACGGTTAGCAGCCGCCCCCCATCAGAATGCATTAAATTGTCCGCTCTCGGACTTCCCGAAGGTTGTATCAGGTTGGTTCGTTCGTCCGATAACGCACTAGACTAAATGGAGTATCTCTCGCCGGCCGTCCGATTGAGCGAAATTTTAACGAAGACGTGATCGCTCTGCGTTTATCGGCTTCGTCACAATGTCGATCGGCCCCCTCGACGAGGTGCATTTTCGGACGTCCGCGGTAGCTGGTTGCGATCATGCCGGTGCCGGACCGGTCGGGCGCGCCGGGGCTGATCGCCCCGGCAGCGGCGCCAACAGCGGTAACGTCTTCCCATGGCGACACCGTTGAACGCCGAGACCCTCCGGCTGGCCCCCAAAGTGTTGCTGCACGACCACCTCGATGGCGGGCTGCGACCGCGGACCGTGCTGGAACTCGCCCACGAGGTCGGGTACGACGAGCTGCCGTGCTCGGACGCCGGCGCGCTCGGCACCTGGTTCCGGGACGCCGCCGGCTCGGGCTCGCTGGAGCGCTACCTGGAGACGTTCTCGCACACCGTCGCGGTGATGCAGACGCCGGCGGCGCTGGTGCGGGTCGCGGCGGAGTGCGTCGAGGACCTCGCGGACGACGGCGTGGTCTACGCCGAGGTCCGGTATGCCCCGGAGCTGTTCCAGGAACGCGGGCTCACCCTGGACGAGATCGTGCGGGTTGTCCAGGAGGGGTTCCGGGACGGCGAACGCCGAGCCGCCGCGCGTGGTCAGCGCATCCGCATCGGCACGCTGTTGTGCGCGATGCGGCAGAACGCGCGGGCGACCGAGATCGCCGAGTTGGCGGTCCGCTACCGGGACGCCGAGGTCGTCGGATTCGACATCGCCGGCCCGGAGGCCGGCTACCCGCCCACCCGCAACCTGGACGCTTTCGATTACCTGCGGCAGCAGAACGCGCACTTCACCATCCATGCCGGCGAGGCGTTCGGGCTGCCGTCCATCTGGGAGGCGATCCAGCACTGCGGGGCCGAGCGCCTCGGCCACGGCGTTCGGATCGTCGACGACATCAAGACCGCCGAGGACGGCTCGGTGCATCTGGGGCGGTTGGCGTCGTACGTGCGGGACCGGCGCATCCCGCTGGAGATGTGCCCGTCGTCGAACCTGCAAACCGGCGCTGTCCGTACGCTCGCCGAGCATCCAATCGGATTGCTCGCGAAGTTGCGTTTCCGAGTCACGGTGAACACCGACAATCGGTTGATGAGTCACTGCAGTATGTCCAGCGAGTTCGCGGCTCTGTGTGAAACATTCGGTTACGGCTGGCTGGACCTGCAGTGGTTCACCGTGAACGCGATGAAATCCTCTTTCCTGTCGTTCGACGAGCGACTGGGAATTACTAACGATTCGATTAAGCCACGCTACGCGACCCTGATCGGATGAATGAATCGTAGGCTGACCGGCCGACTCCGGCGGCCAGCCCACCGTTCACGCGGTATTTCAGTGGGTTCGCAGCCGCGCCTCGAACCCGTCCACCAGCTCGCGCCACGCAGCGACCTCGGTGTCGAACGGAGCGCTCGGTGCCAGCCTGGTCGGGCTGGGGCGCAGTACGAAGGAGACCAGCCAACCCAGCCGCTCGGACGGCTTCAGCGCTTCCTCCACGCTGTCGTCGCCGGCCCATGCCGCGGCGTCCAGGAGCAGCTCTTCGGCGAGGTCGAGCTGGGCGGGGTCCACCTCGGACGGGCCGCCCGCGAGGTCGTCGTCCAGCCCGGCGAGGACGTAGACGTTGTCCGGTGCGACGTCGACGGTGAGTTCACCCACGGCCGCCCGCTCGGCCACCTTTGCCCAGGTCACCACCGAGGTGAGGTCGTTGCCCGGGGAATCCTGCTGGCCGGACCCGGAACGCTCGGCCAGGTACCTCACCAGTGCGCGAGGGCTGCTGAACGCGTCGATCCGGCCGTCCGCGCCGAGGAAGATCGGCTCGTCGTCGACGTAGCAGCGCAGTGAGTAGTACTCGTGCTGGGGTGTGATGATCTTGATGGGGTCGATGCCGACCTCGTCCCAGAACGTGTGCTCGGGCTCCTCGGAGTCCGCGTCCGCATCCGGGTCCACGGCCACGGCGGACTCGATCAGCGGGCTGTCCGGCAGGTTGTCGTCGGCGTCGAGCGCTTCGGCCAACTCGGTTTCGGCCGTCGCCAGCGCATCCGCCGGGACCTCCGGGGCGGTGACGACGGCGTCGATCGCGTCCAGCACCTCGTCCCAGCGCTCGGCGACCACCTCGCACAGCTTCTTCCAGCGGCGCTCGCCGTCCTTGCCCGAAAACGGCAACGTGCCCTGGTCCAGGATGGCGAAGCCGTCCGCCGAGTCCAGCACGTCGTGCACCTGGTCCAGTTCGCAGACGTCTGCCAGCGACCGGGCCATCTCGATGATCTCGGCCAGCTCCCGGATGGTCCAGATGTCCGGCGGCTCGGCGACCAGCTCGGGCACGCCGACCAGGTCGTACTGGTGGTCCTCGTCGGGCAGCAGATCGATCGCCGACAGCCCCGGCACGACGTGCCAGGCGGGGTGGTCGTCGAGGTCGTGTTCGGTCGTGGTGCGCACGAAGGCCGCCAACCGGGGGGTGTCCGGGAAGGCGTAGAGGTCGTCCTCGTAACCGAGGAACGCCTCCCATTCCTCGCCGTCCTCCCGCCAGCGCGGAGCCCAGAGGGTCACCACGTCACCCTGCGGCAATCCCAACTCGATCGGGACGATGTCCTGAGCCATCTCGACTACCTCCGGTGGCCGAACCAGACGCGTTCGAAGCCTAAGGGTTCGTGGTCAGCGGTGTGTCCACCGGTCGGGTTTTGCGGGTGGTTGGTCGAGCGCCGGGTTGTCCGGTGCGGCGAAAAAGGACGGAGTGGCATATTCCAAGGTTATTCGATCTCCACATTCGCATGGTCGGAAGTCTTTCGGCGCAACCATGCCGCCCTTGGCGGTACCGCTGGAGCGCACCAGTGACGATCATGATTGAAATGCATGTCACAGAGCTGTGGACCAGGATCGTGCTTTGGTTGGACGAGCACGCACCGGTGACCGCAGCGGCTTTGAGCCAACCGCTCGCGCCCGTGGATTCTGCCGGGATGGCAGGGGTATTTGAAGTCGAAATTCCTTCGGATTTGTGTGACTGGTGGTCGTGCTGCGGTGGTACGGTCAACGGCGATTTCGCTGAGGTTCTCCCACCGTTCTACACCCCGTACAGTGCCGAGCAAGCCCTTGACGCCTGGCAGACGCACCGCAAGAACTGGTGGTCCCGATGGGACCGGCCAGCCTGCGACTACTGGGCGGGCTCGGCGGGGTCCAGCTTCCACCCGGCGTGGATTCCCATCGCGGGTGACGGCTTCGCCGACGAGTTGGTCGTGGATCTGCGCCCGGGGCCGCTGCAGGGATGCGTGCTGGAGTGGGAGCAGGAGGCCGCCCAGGTGCACCGCCCCGAGTGGAGTTCGGTGCAGGCGATGCTCACCGACGTCCACCGAGCGCTGGTCGAAGGTACGCCCTGTAACCACAGTCACCGCACCGTCACCCAAGACGGCCGGCTGGATTGGCAGATCCGCTGACCGTTCGGCAGGAACGCTCGCCGGGCTCGGCGGCGAGCCTGGTGCGGAAGGTCGCGACGCAACGGGCAACGCACTCGCGCAGGTCCTCATACCAGGGCAGGCGCCCGGATGCGTAAGTTCATCGGTCGACGCTGCGTCGAGTGCCTCCTGGCAACCCTCGTAGTACGCAAGCTTGCTGTGAGGTACTGGCCTCGTCGGGCGGCGTAAACCGTAGGAAGTGCTGGGAATGCCGTTGGGAATTCCGCTCTGGCGCGCCCTTACGGGTTCCACCGATCTCTCCCTGATTTCGAGGATGTTTGGGGTCCGCGGGCAGCATCTCGTGATTCACTGGCCGTGTTCGAGCAAATTCGAAGAGTTGTGAAGAGCTGTCAAGGAGTGGTCTTGTGGCAGGCGACTAACGCAGGCCAAGCTGGCTCGCACCTATGCGAATGCGGGGCATCCAGAGGAAGCTTGCCGACTCGCATGGTCCACTTTGGATGTTCTTGAGACTCGAAGTTCGCTGCACGCCCGTACTCAGCTACGACGTGCTGTTTCCGTGCTGCAGTACTGGCGAAACCGGAGCAATGTCAAAGACTTGACGCGTCGCCTAGAGCAGCGCAATCAACGAATCCTGGATCAACCGCTTCGTCACATGCCGACTGGGTGCCAGACTGTCTTGATCTCGGTGTAGGCGCGCAGCCTCCGCACATCGGGCGGTTGGGTCCAGTCGGGTGTTTCTGCAGTAAACACGCGCTTGACCGTGCCGGCCGCCGAGCGCTCCAAGTCGGCACGCTGGCCCTCCGGGGCTCCCGTGAGGTCCAGCGCGTTGACGTCCGCGTGCGAGGCCAGCCACGGAGCGAGTTCGCTCACCTGCCCGGTGAGCACGTTGACGACTCCGCCCGGCACGTCCGAGGTCGCCAGCACCTCGCACAGCGTGATCGCTGGCAGCGGGCGCTCCGTGCTCGCGATCACTACGCACGTGTTGCCCGCCGCGATCACCGGGGCGACCACGCCGATCAGCCCGAGAAGCGCGCAATCCTGTGGGGCGAGGACGCCGACCACGCCGGTTGGCTCGGGTGTGCTGAACGAGAAGTACGGGCCGGCTACCGGGTTCACCGAGCCCAACAGCGCACTGAGCTTGTCCGTCCAGCCCGCGTACCAGACAACCCGGTCGATTGCAGTGTCCACAATGGACGAGGCAAGATCCGCATCGTGCCCTTCCGCCGCGACGACGCTCGCGGTGAACTCCGCACGCCGCGCTTCCATCATCTCAGCGACCCGGAAGAGCACCTGACCACGGTTGTACGCCGTGGCGGACGACCAACCGGCGAACGCCTTGCGTGCTGCGGAGACCGCGTCCCTGAGGTCCTTGCGAGACGCCTGCGCCGCATTGGCCAGAAACGCCCCGCTCGCGGCGTGCACCGGGTAGACTCTCCCGGACTCCGAGCGGGGGAAAGCTCCGCCGAGGAACAGCTTGTATGTCTTGGTCACCGGGATTCTGGAACTTGTCCACATACCGTCGCCGGGCATCCCATCCTCCGGCATCCTCTCGTCAGGCATCCCATCCTCAGACATCCCATCCTCAGACATCCAGGTACGCCCCCAACCCGGCCGTGCCGCCCTCACGTCCGAACCCGGATTCCTGGTAGCCGCCGAACGGCGCGGTCGGGTCGAACCGGTTGAACGTGTTCGCCCACACCACGCCGGCCCGTAGTCGCTGCGCGATCCACAGCATGCGCGACCCCGTTTCCGTCCAGATCCCAGCGGACAGCCCGTAGGGCGTGTTGTTCGCCTTGGCAACCGCCTCGTCCGGGGTTCGGAAGGTCAGCACGGACAGGACCGGGCCGAAGATCTCATCGCGTGCGATGCGCATCGACTGTTGCACGCCGGAAAAGATCGTGGGCGCGACGAAGAATCCCTGGTCCGGCAGCGTGCACGGGCTGGTCCACCGGACCGCGCCCTCGGCTTCGCCGGCGCCGGTGAGGTCGGTGATCTTGGCCAGTTGCTCGGCCGAGTTGATCGCGCCGATGTCGGTGTTCTTGTCCAGCGGGTCGCCCACGCGCAACGTGGTCACGCGCGCCTTCAGCCTGTCCAGCAGCTCATCGGCGATCGACTCTTCCACCAGCAGCCGGGAACCGGCGCAACAGACGTGCCCCTGGTTGAAGAAGATCCCGTTCACGATCCCCTCGACGGCCTGGTCCAGCGGCGCGTCGGCGAAGACGATGTTGGCGCCTTTGCCCCCGAGTTCGAGGGTGAGTCTCTTCCCGCTGCCGGCCAATGCTGCCTGGATCTGCTTGCCGACCTCGGTCGAGCCAGTGAACGCCACCTTGTCCACGCCCGGATGGGCGACCAGTTCGGCGCCGACGTCACCCGCTCCGGGGACGATGTTCACCACGCCCGGTGGCAGATCGGCCTGCTGGCAGATTTCCCCGAAGGTCAGCGCGGTCAGCGGCGTCGTCTCGGCCGGTTTGAGCACCACAGTGTTTCCGCAGGCCAACGCGGGTGCGACCTTCCACGCCAGCATGAGGAGCGGAAAGTTCCACGGGATGACCTGGCCTGCGACGCCCAGCGGGCGCGGGGCGGGGCCGAAGCCCGCGTAGTCGAGCTTGTCGGCCCAGCCGGCATGGTGGAAGAAATGCGCGGCGACAGTCGGCAGGTCGACGTCCCGGGATTCCCGGATGGATTTGCCGTTGTCCAGCGTTTCCAGTACGGCGAGTTCGCGGCTGCGCTCCTGGATCAGGCGCGCGATGCGGAAGAGGTACTTGGCGCGCTCGCCGCCGCGCATCGAAGCCCAGTCGCCCTCGAAGGCCGCACGGGCGGCCCGGACCGCTCCGTCCACATCGGACGATGATGCCGTGCTGACCTCCGCGAGCTTCTCGCCGGTGGCCGGGTTGATCGTGGTCAGGACCTCGCTCGTGCCGTCGACGAACTCGCCGCCGGAGAACATCTGGTAGCTCGGCTTGAGGCTCGCGATCTCCCGCGACTCCGGGGCCGGTGCGTACTCCCAGGTGTCTGCCATCAACTCACCGCAACGTAGTCGGGGCTGGAGTAGTGCCCGTCGAGCTGGGTTCTGCGTTGCATCACCAGGTCCGTCAGCAGGCTGGACGCGCCGAAACGGAACTTCTCGGGCGTGAGCCACTCCGGGCCGGCGACCTCGCGCACGGCCACCAGGTAGCGGATCGCGTCCTTCGTGGTGCGGATTCCGCCCGCCGGTTTCACCCCGCGTGCCTGGCCGGTGCGGTCCCGCCAGTCCCGGACGGCCTGCAACATCACGTGCGTGACGGGCAGGGTGGCGGCCGGGCTCACCTTGCCGGTCGAGGTCTTGATGAAGTCGGCTCCGGCCAGCAGCGCCAGCCAGCTGGCACGGCGCACGTTGTCGTAGGTGACGAGTTCGCCGGTTTCCAGGATCACTTTCAGGTGTGCCGTGCCGCAGGCGGCCTTGACCTCGCGGATCTCTTCGAACACCTGGCCGTAGCGTCCGGCGAGGAACGCGCCCCGGTCGATCACCATGTCCACTTCGGTCGCGCCCGCTGACACCGCCGCCTCCACGTCGGCCAGCTTGACCCGCTGCGGCGCCCGGCCGGACGGGAACGCGGTCGCCACGCTGGCCACGCCGATGCCTGACCCGCGCAGCGCCTCCACGGCGGTGGTCACCAGGTCGGGATACACGCATACCGCCGCGACCTGCGGGGTATCCGGGCAGTCCAGGTCGGGAAGGCGCGCCTGTGCGGCCAAGGCATGCACTTTGCCCGCGGTGTCGGCCCCTTCGAGGGTGGTCAGGTCGACCATGCTGATCGCGGTGTCGATCGCCCACGCCTTGGCGGCTTTCTTGATACTGCGCGTAGCCAGCGTGGCCGCCCGTTGCTCCAACCCGACCGGGTCTACTCCCGCAAGCCCGCGCAGGAACCGATTCAGCGAAGCGTCGTCCCTGCTCGGATCGGCGAACTCGGCGGGCAGCGACGGGTCCATACCGCCGAGTCTAGATCGTGACGGGCGGGGGCGGGTGCGAAAGCCGAAAGGCGCCAACCGCCCGTTCGGGGGATAGGGGGTTGAACCCGATCGGCGTACGGCGTTTGGTGAGTTCGGGGGTGTGGTTACTTGCCAATTGAGCACCTGCTCCGCCTCACAACTCATCCGACATGGCTGCCGGAGGTGGTCAGGAATGAAGGCCGTCGTCTACCAGGAACCCTTCTCGGTGACGATCTCGGATGTCGACCGGCCGGACATCCAGCACCCGAACGACGTGATCGTCCGGGTGACTTCTACCGCGATCTGTGGCTCTGACCTGCACATGTACGAGGGTCGGACCGCGGCCCAGCCCGGAATCGTGTTCGGGCACGAGAATCTGGGGATCATCGAGGCCGTCGGGCCGGGCGTGACCAGTCTGAAGCAGGGTGACCGCGTCGTCATGCCCTTCAACGTGGCGTGCGGGTTCTGCAAGAACTGCATGGCCGGCGACACCGGGTTCTGCCTCACGGTCAACCCGGGATTCGCGGGCGGCGCCTACGGCTATGTCGCCATGGGTCCGTACATGGGCGGTCAGGCCGAGTACCTGCGGGTGCCGTTCGCGGACTTCAACTGCCTGCTGCTGCCGCCAGGCGACGAGTTCGAGCGGGACTTCGTCCTGCTGGCGGACATCTTCCCGACCGGCTATCACGGCTGCGAGCTCGCCGGCGTGTCGCCGGGGGAGAGCGTCACGGTCTTCGGCGCGGGACCGGTCGGGCTGATGGCCGCGTACTCGGCGCTGCTGCGCGGCGCGTCCCGGGTGTTCAGCGTGGACCGGGTACCCGAGCGGCTGGCCAAGGCGGAGGAGATCGGGGCCATCCCGATCGACTTCACCAGGGGCGACCCCGCGCAGCAGATCAAGGACCAGACCGAGGGCGAGGGCACCGACAAGGGCGTGGACGCCGTCGGCTACCAGGCCGTGGGCAGTGACGCCAGCCGCGAGGAACCCGCGGTGGTGCTCAACGAGCTGATCGAGACCGTGCGGCCGACGGGCAAGCTCGGCATTCCGGGCCTGTACGTGCCGTCCGATCCCGGTGCGCCGGACGAGCACTCGGCACGCGGCCGGTTGCTGGTGGCGATCGGCAAGCTGTTCGAGAAGGGCATGGCGCTGGGTACGGGCCAGTGCAACGTCAAGCGGTACAACCGCCAGCTGCGCGACCTGATCACCGCCGGACGGGCGAAGCCGAGCTTCGTCGTGTCGCACGAGCTGCCGCTGAGCCAGGCGCCAGAGGCTTACCGGAAGTTCGACCAGCGGGTCGAGGGCTACACGAAGGTGGTCCTGCACCCGTGATGAGCGGCGTGAGCGGCGGTTCTGGCCCTACGGAGCCAGAACCGTCGAACACGCTCGCCGTCAGCGGTCGAGGACCGTTCGCAGGGCTTTCTCCAGCGCTACCGCCGGCTGGCTGGCCATGCCGGGGCTGCGCCACGCGATGAAGCCGTCCGGCCGCACGAGGACCGCCCCGGACCGGGCGATCCGGTACCGGTCGCACCAGCCACCGGACGCGTCGCGGAACTCGCCGTCCCGGCTGATGTGGTGGGCCGTGACGTCGATACCCAGGGTGCTGGCCACCACATGCGTCGCATCCACCCATGCGGCACCGTCCTCGCCGGTCAGCAGGACGAAGCCGTGCCCGAAAAGGTCTATTGTGGACACTTCGCCGGCATCGGTCAGCAGTGGCACGTGCGGCGCCCGCGACCCCGGGCGGCCGGTCGGTTCGGTGGGATCTTCGAGCAGCTCACCGGCATCGCCCGGTTCGAGCACGGCCGCCGCCGACTGCCGGTAGCCGAAACACAGCATGCCCGGGTCCTCGACCGGCGGTGCGGCGTTCGGGTCGGCGAGGTGCGGGAAGCTACGGACAGTGGCGTTCTTCCACTGGTTGTCCGCGATGAAGTCGCCCACCGCGCGCCGTTCCGGATCGTGGCTGGCCAGCAGCCCAGGTCCGGCCTGCCCGCAGACCACCGCGGCGAGTTTCCAGGCCAGGTGGAAACCGTCCATGATCGCGGTGTTGCCGCCCATTCCACCGTGCGGTGGCATCGTGTGTGCGGCATCGCCGACCAGGTGCACCCGGCCCGCGCTGAAGCGGTCGGCCACCTGCATGGCCAGCTCGGTCGTCCGCGCCTCGAGGATGTCCGGGACGAGGTCGGCGATTCCGGTGACGACGCGGATCAGTTCGAGGCTGCGCCTCTCGTCGAAGTCGGCGCCCTGCCGCGGGTCGTAGTCGATCCCGACCACGAGTTCGTCGGCGTTGTCCGTGCTGACTACGACCCCGCTGCCCTCGGGTAGACGCTCGTTGCGCACGTAGTAGAGGACCATGGCGTCGTCACTGGCGATCGAGCCGAAGTCACCGCGCACCAGCCACAGCAGCGTGTGCGCGAGCGAGCCCCGGCCATGGGTGCCGATGCCCAGGGCATGCCGGATCGGACTGCGGTGACCATCGGCGGCGACGACGTAGTCCGCCCGGATCCTGTGGCGCTGGCCGCTTTCCAGGTCGTGCAGTGTGGTGGTCACTCCGGCGTCATCCTGCTCGAAGGACTCCAGTTCGGTGCTGAACCGCAGGTCCGCGCCGAGTTCGCGAGCGCGGTCGGCGAGGATGCGCTCGGCCTTGGCCTGGCTGACGTCGGACGAGCCGGTCGGGGAGAGGTGCGACAGCCGCACGAACGTGTCGTGCAGGATTTCGCGGAACACCGGTCCGGTCGCGCTTTCCGCGATGCGGAGGGCGAACCCGTGGCTCTTCGGCGATGCCGCGCGGAACCTCCGCTCCAGCCCGGCCAGCCGCAGTGCCTCCATGGTGTGCGGCATCTGCCCCCGCGCCTTCGGCTGGCGCGAGGTGCCCGGGTGGCGCTCGACGAGCAATGGCCGCACGCCGTGTAGGGCCAGGAAGACCGCTGTGGACAACCCTGCCAGTCCGGCGCCGACGACCAGAACCGGCACCTGTTCGTCCGATCCCTGTTCCGCAAGTGCCTGTGTTGTGGACATATCCCCCTCCGCAAGCAACGCCGTCACCATCAGGGAACGGTGTTCGTGACTACGAACACCGTTATAGCTACGAACGGTGTTCGCGTCAAGTACAGTGTTCGTGTTTGGGAAGTCGTGCTGGCGGATCAGGAGGCGTTGATGTCGGTGCCCGTGCCCCCGTGGCGACAACGTGCGAGCCGGTCACGGGCGGCCAAGCGGCCACTCAGCGTGGAGTCGGTGGTGGCGGCGGCCGTCGAGCTGCTCGACGCGGAAGGGCTCGACGCCGTCAGCATGCGGAGGGTCGCGCAGCGGCTCGACACCGGGGCTGCGTCGCTGTACGCGTACGTGCGCAACAAGGACGAGCTGCAGGAACTGATGCTCGACCAGATCATCGGCGAGATCCCGCTGCCCGAACCCGACCCGGCGCGCTGGCAGGAGCAGGTCAAACACCTCATCCGGGAGCAGCTCAGGGTGTATCAGACGCACCCCGGGATCGCCCAGGTCGTCATGCGCACTCCGGCGCCGACCGGGCCGAACGCGCTGGCCGCCAGCGAAGCGTTCCTGTCCCTGCTGCGCGCGGCCGGGTTCTCCGATCGCATCACGGCGTTCGCCGTGGACCTGCTCGTGCTCTACCCGACGGCGGTGGCCATGGAACGTACGGCCTCCTTCGGTCTCGGCGAAGCCGAGCTGGCCGAGCGGATGGAGCAGGTGCGCCGCTACTTCAGCGAGCTGCCGGCCGACCGCTTTCCCACCATGACCGCGCTGATGCCGGTGCTGTTCGAGGGGGCAGGCGACGAGCGGTTCGAGTTCGGGCTCGAAATCCTCGTGCGGGGGCTTGCTGCCCACCTGCCCTGATGGCCACCTGACCTGACTGCCACCCGTCCTGATCAGGCGGGTTCGACCAGCGCGGACGGGTTCGGCGGGTACATCGGCAGCACGTCCACGTACTCGCCGGCGTGGGGCAGCCACGACCAACTCAGCATCTGGCCGCGGCTGCGCCGGCCGGTCAGGCCACGCCACAGCTCGTAGGCGGCCACTTCGAGCGTGGTCACCGGCTCGCCGGAGCCGAGTTCCAGGTTCTCCTCGTCGGTGTGGATCACCAGACGTCCCCGGCCGAGCACCCGCTCGTCCAGCGTGGCGGCCGCGAAGTCCAACGCGGCCAGCCATGCCTGCCTGGGCGGTCGCCCCAGGCCCAGCGCACCCCGCAGGTCCGCTTCGTGCACCAGCATGCCGTGGAAGACCGGCTGGTGCTCGCCGTTGCGGATCTTCTTCTCGACCTGCGGGGCGTGCGAGTCCCACTCGTCGAGGATCTGGTCGAGTGTCCGGTTCCGGCGCGCCTGGATCTGCCCGGCGGTCCAGGCGGCCGAGCGGTCCGGGTCCACAGTGTTCGCGACCACGTCGGCGGCCACCCCGGCGAGATGCGCGGCGAGGTCCCGAACAGTCCACTCTGGACATGCTGGAACCCGTTGCGCCCAGCGCTGTTCGTCCAGCCCGCGCAGGATCTCAGCGGTGCGCTGGCGCGACTCCCGATAGATGTCGGCGTACATGGAACCTCCCACGAAGCTGCCCGACCGCTGCCCGTTCCTACTTCTCGCAGTGTCCTCTGCTGGCCAATCAAACACCAACAGCTACGGTCTCCACCATGGATATTCGGGTCGTCGATCACCCCTTGGCCAGAGCGCGACTGTCCACAATGCGCGATGCGCGCACCGACAACGCCACGTTCCGGGCGGCGCTGCAGGATCTCACGATGATGCTGATCTACGAGGCCGCCAGGGAAGCCGAGCTGGCATCGTCCCCGATCCGCACGCCGGTGGCGGAGACGGTCGGCTACCGGCTGGCGAACTCGCCGCTGCTGGTGCCGGTGCTGCGCGCCGGTCTCGGCATGGCAGACCAGGCGCATCGGCTGATCCCGGAGGCCAGGATGGGGTTCGTCGGCATGGCCCGGGACGAGCAGACCCTGCGCCCGGTGCCGTACATGGAGTCCCTGCCGGCGGACCTGTCCGGGCGGCCGGTGTTCGTGCTCGACCCGATGCTGGCCACCGGTGGTTCCATGGCCTACACGATCGGGCTGCTGGTGCAGCGCGGTGCCACCGACGTCACGGCGATCTGCGCGCTTGCCGCGCCGGAGGGCATCGACCGGCTGAGTGCGGAGCACCTGCCGGTCCGCGTGGTCACTGCCGCAGTGGACGACCACCTCAACGAGTCCGGGTTCATCGTCCCCGGGCTGGGGGATGCCGGAGACCGCGAGTACGGGGCGGTGTGACGTCGCCGACGCTCGGGTGCCCCGCCATCGCCGCGCCCACCATCCCTAGTGCGAGTGGTATCAGCGAGATACCATCGTCGTATGGCTATGACGCTGCGACTGACCGACGAAGAGAGCCGCCAGCTCGCCGAGCTGGCCGCCGCCGAAGGGCGCTCCAAGCAGGAGATCGTGCGCAGCGCGCTCGCCGACCGGTGGGCCCGCCGGCACAAGGAACAGCAGCTCAGAGACGTCATGGCGCGGGTGTTGCCGCGGTACCGGGGCTTGCTCGACAAGCTCGGCCCGGCATGATCGACTATTAGCCGGTGACTGTTTACCTCGACGCCTTCGACCTGCTCATGCTCGCCAGCGATATTTCCGACGGTGACCTGGAGGTTCGGGACAGCGGTCTGCTCGACGCCGCCGCTTACCGCCCGCGAGCCGAAGTCCTGGGCGTGGAGGCGTACGACTCGCTGTGGACGAAGGCAGCCGCCCTGCTCGACTCGATCGTGCGCACGCGCCCACTGCTCGCCGGGAACTGGCGGCTCGGCTGGGTCGCGGCTGTCGCGCTGTGTGACCTGAACGGCTGGTGGATCAACGCCGACGACGAGCGTGCCCTGGAGCTGGTGCGCCAGATCGGGCGGGAACAGGTGGAGATCCCGCACGTCGCGAGCCATCTGGAGAATTGGGCGCAGCCAAAGGTCTGATCACCTGCCGACCCGATTGTGTGCCGACGAGCGCGCGGGGCCACTTGGTGTATTCGTAGCGTTTGGACGTTGTTCCCACACTTGATGGCGTTTCCTTCGCTGTTGCCGTGACACGGTCGGGGGTGTGATGGCTCTGATCAGTGCGGTCACGTTCGCGCTCGGCAACGTGTATCGCAGTGCGCGGACGATTGCGGCGGCACGCACGGTCGCGGACGTGCGGGAACCGGCGTCCGCGACAGCCTTGCCACCCACCATCACGGTCGTCGTGCCGGCACGGAACGAAGAGACCGTGCTTGACGAGTGCCTCCGCGCGATTCGTTCCCAGACGTATGCGGAGCAGGACCAGTCAGTGCTGCGGGTTGTCGTCGTCGACGACGGTTCTACCGACCGGACAGGGGACATCGCGCGCAAGCACGCCGACGAGGACGGGCGCGTGACCGTCGTGCGCTGCGACGGCCCGCCGGCAGGCTGGAGCGGCAAGGTGCACGCCATGCACGTCGGTGTGGAGGCGTCCGGCCCGCCGGCTCCGGGCGAGTGGTTGCTGTTCGTGGACGCGGACGTGCGCCTCGGCAACGAGCTGCTCGCACGTCTGCTGGCCACCGCGGAGGCGCTCGACGCGGACCTGGTGTCCACCCCGGGTGGACCGCCGCCCGGACGCTCCGCGACCTGGCCGCTGCTGATGCCACCGGGACTCCAGATGATCGCGGAGAACGCCGGGCCCGACGGCCGTGGCCGCCGGGCGTTCGCGATCGGGCACTGCATCCTGCTGCGCCGGTCGCACTACGACAAGGTCGGCGGCTGGGCCGCGCTCGCCGACCGGCGGAACGAGGACGTCGCGATCGCGACGAGCGTGCGCGACCACGGTGGCACCACCAGGACAGTGGATGCCCTCGATCACCTGACCACGACAGGGATGGACCCGTTCGCCCAAGGGTGGGCGTCGTTTCGAAAGAGCTTCGTCGCCGGCGTGCAGGGGTCGGCGCCGCTGCTCGTCGGTATCGGGCTCGGACAAGCGCTGATGTCGGTGGTACCGGTGGTCGCGGTGACCGCTGGGGCACGGGGGCGGCGCCCGGTGCTCGCCGTGGCCGGCTTGGTGGGCTGGGCCGCACAAGCGGCGGCATATTCCCGAACCGCGCGGATGATGCGCGTGGACCAGCGGCTAGCCCCGCTGGCTCCGTTCGCCGGAGCGCTGTTCGCCGGCGTCCTGTTCGATGGCGCTATCCGCGCGGCACGCGGTGCCACGTCGTGGAAAGGACGCCGCACCCGGTTCTGACCTGAGCGCATCCTGGTCCATGGCCCGCCCGGTCGTACGACGACACGGGCGGGCCGCACGGTTCGACAGTCGGTCGAGCGACGGCCGGCATCAGCCGGTGGCTGCCCGCCTTCGCAAGGCGATCGGAGCTCCGGCCAGATCCTCTTCGTTGCACAGCAGCTTCAAGTCGTAGTAAGGGGCGCCCTGCCGGTCGTCGTAATCCAGGTGGATCGCGATGACGTCGATGGGCTCACCCAACCACTCTTGAGCCTGGCGCAGCCAGGTCGCGGACCGTTCCAGCGCGCTGGCCAGATCGTCGTCCCGGAACTCCACCGGCCGGTAGGGAACATCTTGGACCTGGTCCCTCGGATCGATGGGCTTGGGGAGGTCCACGGAAACGCCGGAATCGTCGAGTTCGAGTTGGATCAGTTCCTCACTCACCTCCGCAGCGTCTCCCAACTCGCAGGCACCCGCAAGCCCCACACGCTGGCGCAACTGCGGAAAGTCACAGGACGTCAGGTGCCCAGGATCACCGGTGTCCGGGCATCGTCGGTGTAGGCGCAGGACCGATGTCAGGGCAGGACCGGCGTCAGGGCATCAGGCCGGCGGCCACGGTGGCGCCCAGCTCCCAGCACGCTTCCAGCGCGGCCGAGTCGGGTTGACCGGAAACGGTGACCGGTTCGGCGACGGCCTTCCACCCGAGCCCGGTAGTGATGGAACGCACGGCGCGCAGCGCGCCTTCCGGTCCCTCGTTGCCGTGCACGTACAGGCCGTACGGCCGCCCGGAGGTCGAATCCAGGCACGGGTAGTAGATCGTGTCGAAGAAGTGCTTCAAAGCACCGGAGATGTAGCCCAGGTTGGCCGGTGTGCCCAGGACGTACCCGTCGGCTTCCAGGACATCACTGGCGGTAGCCGACAGCGCGGGCCGTCGAACGACGTCGACGCCCTCGATCTCGTCCGTGGTCGCACCCGCGACGACCTGCTCAAACATTGCCCGCATGCCGGGCGACGGGGTGTGGTGCACGATCAACAGCGTGGGCATCGCCAGCCAGTCTAGTGCTCGTGGAACGCGCAATTCCGTCCCTGGAGGGCGTGGTGACTGACACCATCGTTGATCATGGAGCAGTCCACTGACGGCTACAAGGTGCTCAGCGACCGGACGATCGCGATCGGTGCTGTGATCGTCGTCGTGACCACGCTCGGCGTGATGGCGGTGCTGATCGGCGTCTTCTGGGGCGAACCCGCCGATGTCGTGCTGAACGTGATCCGCACGTCCGCCAGCCTCGGCGCCGGAACCGGCGGCGGCGTGGCGTTATGGCTGGCCGCGCGGCGGCAGCGGGCGACCGAGATCGGGGTCAAGCAGAAGCAACACGACGCGACCGAAACCCGTGTCACGGAGATGTATGGCAAGGCAGCGGATCAGCTGGGCAGCGAGAAGGCCCCGGTCCGGCTCGCGGGGATCTTGGCGCTGGAAAGGCTCGCGCAGGCGCACCCGGCGCATCGGCAGACCATCGTCGACCTCATGTGCGCCTACCTGCGGATGCCCGAGCCGGGGGACGCCGAAGCGCAGGAGTTGGAAGTACGCCAGACCGCGCAGGGCGTGCTCGGCGCGCACTTGCGGGTGGATGGCGTCGAAGGGACGGATTCCCCAGGCCGTTCTGAGCTGTTCTGGCCGGACCTCACCGTGAACGTCTCCGGTGCGACGCTGCGCTCGTTCCGGCTCACGAACGGTGTCGTGCGTTCGGCGACGTTCTCCGACGCGAGGTTCGCCGGTCCGACCGTGTTCCGTGGCGCCAGGTTCGACCAGCACGCCGACTTCCGCAACGTGCGCTTTACCGGACTGGCCGACTTCCGCCGGGTCACATTCGGCGGCGAGGGCGTCAACTTCCGTGGTGCGCGGTTCGAAGGGGAAGTCGACTTCGGCACGCACACGACGGCGACGCTCACCGGCGCGGTCACCCGAACTGACCCCGGGACACGGCGGAAATGGCCGGCGGGATGGGTAGAAGCCCCCTTGCTAACCGAGCCGGGTTGGGCAAAGATCGAGCGTGAGATGAGGAGCTGACGCGCAGGAGCGGAGGTGGCGGTCGTGCGAACTGCATGGCGAGCGCGCTGCTACCCGCTTGGGTCGATGACCGACACCCGGTCGCCCGTGTGGAAGCAGCGGAACGTGTTGCGGCCACGGGGTGGGTTCGGTGGAAACCTGCGCGGCTTGGAGGTTGTGCCAGGGCCACCGGCTTAGTCCGAGGCCCTGCGCTGACCTGATTTTCCGCACGGTAGAAGCTCACGTGATCGTTCAGCGATCGAAGGGTGGCCCCGCGCGGATGTCCTCTCACGCGGCTTGGAGGTCGCGTCCGCACCCGCAGGCGGTGACTCTTTCGTCGAACGCAGCGACACCCGGGCTGCTACCCGACTGGGCTCACGACGTTTTCGGTGCCTTCGGTGTCGAAGCGTCCTTCCGGTCCGAGCCGAGCAGGTGGGCAACGGCCGTGCGCACCGCGTCAAGCCGGTTGTCCGCGGCCCGTGTCGCGTTCACGAGTGCCTGGTCGCGGGCGAGTCCCGTGGGCAGCTGGTGGACGACCTGGAGGTAGCACTTCAGCTTCGGCTCGGTGCCGGAGGGGCGTATCACGACCCGCAGCCGCCCGGGACCACCGGTCCCGGCTGCTTCGGCGTCGGTGAACACCAGGACATCCGACTCCGGGAGGAGATCCCTGGTGTGCACCGGGACGTCGGCCAGCTCCGAGGGCGTTTCGGCGCGCAGCCGCCGCATCGTCTCAGCGATCCACGACTGGTCGGAGACGCGCACCGAGAGTTGACCGCTGCGATGCACGCCGTGCTGGAGCGCGAGTTCGTCGAGGGCGTCGAGCAGGCTCTGCCCGGCCTGCTTGCGGGTGGCCGCGAGGTCGCAGGCGAGCACGGCAGCGGAGATCCCGTCCTTGTCCCGGACAGCGTCCGGGTCCACGCAGTAGCCGAGCGCTTCCTCGTACGCGTACACGAGCCCGGTGCCAGCGCCGTCGCCTGCGCGCACCAGCCACTTGAACCCGGTGAGCGTCTCGTCGAAACGGACGCCGTGCGCGTGGGCGATTGAGGACAGCATCGGCGAGGACACGATGGTCGTCGCCACCAACGGGTCCGCATGCGCCGAACGATCCATTGTGGACAAGATGTGCTCGCCGAGCAACGCGCCGGTCTCGTCCCCGCTGAGCATCCGCCACGACTCGTCCACAGTGGGCACTCCGAGCGCGCACCGGTCCGCGTCCGGGTCGAGCGCCACGGCGAGATCCGCTCCGATGTCGGCGGCCAGGGCGAGTAGCGCGTCCGTCGCCCCGGGCTCTTCCGGGTTCGGGAACGTCAGTGTCGGGAAGTCGGGATCGGGCTTCGCTTGCTCGGACACGAGGTGCACGTCGGTGAACCCCGCGCCGCGCAAGGCGCGAACCAGTGGTTGCGCGCCCACCCCGTGCAACGCCGTCGCGGCGATCCGCAGACCGCGTGCCGACCCGCGCGGGAGGCGTGCCACGTGCGCGAGGTAGTCGGTGTGCTGGATACCCCACGAGCGTTCACGCGGCACCGAAACGGCTGCCGGAGCTTCCGCGATCCGCTGCTCGATCTCGGTGTCGGCGGGACTCACGAGCGGCGCCCCGGATTCCAGGTACACCTTGTAGCCGTTGTCCTGCGGCGGATTGTGCGACGCGGTGATCTGCACGCCCGCGACCGCGCCCAGCGCCCGCGCCGTATACGCGAGCATCGGCGTGGGGAGCGGCGCGGGAAACATCCGCACGTCGAAACCGGCTGCGGCGAGCACCCCGGCGGTGTCCTCGGCGAACGCCTCGGAACCGTGCCGGGCGTCGCGTCCGACGACCACGACACCGGTTTGGTCGCGCTCCCGCAACCACGCGGCCAAACCGGCCGTGGTGCGGATGATGACGGCCCGGTTCATCCCGTTCGGTCCGGCCCGCAGCGGCCCGCGAAGCCCGGCGGTGCCAAAACTCAGCGCCCCCGACATGCGGTGGTCAAGATCGCTGATCGCCTCGGCGGAGCCGGCGATCGCGGCGTCGAGGACCGCCCGCAACTCCGCCTGGGTCGCGGCGTCCACGTCGTCAGCGATCCAGCGTCGCGCGGCGTCGCGCGTCGCCGGGTCCAGGGGTCGGGTCGGTCTGGTCACGCGCGCTCGACCAGGTCTTTCAGCAACGTGCCCATCCTGCTGGCGGCAGCCTGCCCCGCGTCGAGCACCTCCTGGTGGTTCAACGGCTCGCCGGTGATGCCCGCCGCCAGGTTGGTGACCAGCGACAGCGCGAAGATTTCGGCCCCGGCCGCGCGGGCGGCGATGGCTTCCAGCACCGTGGACATGCCCACCAGGTCCGCGCCCATGGTTCGCAGCATGCGGATCTCCGCCGGTGTCTCGAAATGCGGGCCGGGCAGCCCGGCGTAGACGCCTTCCTCCAGCGACGGGTCGATCTCCCGCGCGAGCCTGCGCAGCCGCGGCGAGTACAGGTCGGTGAGATCGACGAACCGGGCACCAACCAGCGGCGACCGGGCGGTGAGGTTCAGGTGATCGCTGACGAGCACGGGCTGGCCGACCCGCATCCCGTCGCGCAACCCGCCGGCAGCGTTGGTGAGGACGACGGTGTCGCATCCGGCCGCGGTGGCCGTCCGCACCCCGTGCGCGACCTGCTCCACGCCCATGCCTTCATACAGGTGGGTACGACCGAGCAGGACGAGTACCTGCTTGTTCGCGACCGGCACCGACCAGACTTTGCCGCTGTGCCCGGAAGCGCTCGGCGGCACGAAGCCGGGAAGGTCAGACATGCTGACCTCGGCAACCGGGGTACCGATCTCCTCGGCGGCGGGTTGCCAGCCCGAGCCGAGGATCACGGCGAGGTCGTGCTTTGCCGCCCCGGTGAGTTCAGCCAGCGTCGCGGCCGCCGCGCTGGCCGTCGCCGCCGGGTCGGTGAGGTGGGTGCTCGCGGAAGTCACGTCCACAGAGCCTATCGGGTCCGAGCCCTGGCTTGACTTCACGGAATGGTCTGGTTCCGCGTGTCAGCCTGCCGTCCCTGACGCCCCAGCCCGCCCCTTACGCCCTTGGGGTGAAAGTGGGTTGGACGGTGTCGAGGAGCTGCTGGCACTGCGGCTGTCGGACAGTGGGACACGTGACCGCAAGCACCCACAGATCACCGTTTCGGGTCATAACCCGCACGAAGGTCGTGCGTCTGGCCACGTCACTGGTGCTATGTGTGATCGCGTTCTCGACCGTCTCGTACACCACCTGCCGGTCCGGTTCACCGGACGCCGGATCGCGGCCTGGCAACGTGGTGTTCACAAGGGTTCGGAAAACACCCTGACCCCCGGCTGCGCTGCCGCGCAGGGCGGACAGGTAGCTGTCGATGCGGTAGCCGTCGGTGTAGAACCCGCCGAACCGTTCCACCGTGAGTTCCCCCGTCCCGTCGGGCGCGATGAAGTGCACCTGCGAGCTGGCCAGCGGTGCGCCCTGACGCTGGCCACGGAACATCGTCCATCCTGGCGGGACGGACAGCGCGAACTGCCCACCGCCGTCACCGGTGCCGGGGGAGGCGTCGCTGTTGACCGGCACGAGCGCCGGAAGCCGGGCGGCGGGAGGCGCCGGCAGTGGTGGGAAGACGCTCTGGCCCGCGAATACCCGGGTCGCGACGAAACTGCCGACCGTGGCGACGGCGAACACCAGCACCGCCGCCGCACCCAGGCCAGCGCGCGCCCACCCAGAGCGGGATCTGGCGGAGACCGGTTCGCGCGGTGTGAACGGCAGCGGGCCAGGCTCGGCGGCCAGCGGTGCCGACTCAGACTGCTTCGGGACCGCTGGGCCCGGTGGGACCGGCCCGCGCGACTCTTCCGCCGTGGGCGCGGGCTTATGCACCCGCATCGTGGGCGCTTCCGGTTCGAGCAGCATCGCGAACGGGCGCTCGTGCGCGGCCGGAAGCAACGGCACGATCTTGCGGCGGACCTCGGACAGCGGTAGCCGACGCGCCGGGTCCTTGACCATCAGACCCGCGACCACCTCACCCAGCGGGCCGTTCCGGGCGGTTTGCGGGATAGGCCCATGAACCACTTCGGTGATCGTGGCCAACGGGTTGTCGTCGGCGTCATACGGTGGGCATCCCTCAGCGGCGGCGAACAGCGTCGCACCGAACTCCCAGAGGTCGGCGGCGGTGGTGACCTGGTCGCCGGAGGCCACCTCGGGGGCGATGAACGACGGCGTCCCGAGCATGATCCCGGTGTGGGTCAACGTCGGTTCCGCGATGTTGCGGGAAATCCCGAAGTCGCTGAGCTTGATGCGACCGTCCTCGCTGAGCAGCACATTCCCCGGCTTGACGTCCCGGTGGATCACCCCCGCCCGGTGCGCGGCCTGCAAGGCGGCGGCGACCGCGTCGGCGACGGCGGCGAGCTGCCGATCATCCAGCGGACCGTGCTCGTCCAGGATCGTGGCGAGGCTCTGCGACGGCACCAGTTCCATCACCACGAACGGCTCACCGCCCTCACGGGCGACGTCGTAGAGGGTGACCACGTTCGGATGGGTGACGAGCGCGATGGCGCGCGCTTCCCGCAAGGTCCGCTCGCGCAGTTCAGCCGCTTCCGCCTCGGGCATCCCCGACGGCAGGAGCACCTGCTTGACCGCGACCGGACGGCGCAGTAGCTCATCCTGGGCAGCCCACACCGCACCCATGGAGCCGCCACCCAGTTGCCGCTCCAAGCGGTAGCGTCCCGCGATCAGGCGGCCAGCGTCGCCGTCCGCGGTTTCGGGTTCCTCCGCGCCGGTGTCCTCCGGGGGCGTTTCCTCGGATGTCGCGCTGTCCTTGGATGTCTGCTGGTCGTCCGAGGTTCGTTGGTCGTCCGATGTTCGCTGGTCGCCGGATGGCTTGCCGGTGTGCGGGCTGTCCTCCTGAGGACCGTCGTCGGCGGTGGGCACGTCCACATCCTTCCAGCTCCCCGAGTTGCGGTGGGGCGAAGTCCAGAAGTGTCCGCAGGGTTGGGCTGATCCGGCGAAGGTGGCTCCAAGCGGAGGAAACCCAGCGACACCTGGTCACAGGTCGTGCTGAATATGATCGAATAGACCGGTACGGGTGACCACGGACGGGTTGGGGTACGAACATGCCGGGACTGGCACGCGTGTGCGCGGTCGTCGCGATCGGGTTCCTCTTAGCGTTCGTGCCGGCGATGTTCCCGGTGCCCTACCCGGGCGGTCCCGGGCCGATGGCCTCCGCTGATGCGGTCCATACCCAGGCATCGCCACCGCCGGGGCAGCCGACTCCGCCGCCTCAGTCCGGTCAGCCGTCCACCCCTCTACCTCCGTCGGCCGCGGTTCCCGACCGGCAACGAGTCGTGATCGGCACGGCCGGTATCGTCCTGATCGCTCTGGTGCTCGGAAGCCGCCGGCTGCGCGGTAAGCCCGCCTCGCCGATCCAGTTGAAATGGAAAAAGGGTCAGTGAACCGGGAATATTCCATCCGGGAAAAGATTCCGAGCGGTCGGTTTCTGATTTTTACGGCGAAATCTTCGAAACGGTCTGGACCTCGACGGCGACATGTGGGATTTTCACGACTGCACCATGAGTGCGCAGTGACAGCAAGAGTGCACACCGCGCGATCAGGTGTCGGAGCGGCCCATCCGCTCTCGAGACGTGGGCCGGCACCGGGAAGCCCCCCGACCGGTGCCGGCCCACACCCCTACCGCACCAGTGCGTGGCGGCAGGAGTCGAGGCCGACAACTTGTCAAAAGTTCACGTAATTCGGCTGCTTCACTATCAGTGGGGGCGCGAAACTTCGGCGCGCCTGTAGATCGTCTGCCACTCGGCGCAGGTCGGCAACCGGCTACCTACACGCTGGCTCGGTCCGCCGCAATGCTCTTGTCGGGTGATGCAAGATGGTCGGCAAATGTGCACCGATCCGACCCCCCGAGCTGATGGCGACTCTCTGACGAGTGTTCGCGCGTTGTGCCGGGAGGCGGTCTCGCGCCACGAGCGCGATCTGGTCGCGCTGTCCGGAAGCATCCACGCCGAGCCCGAGTTGGCTTTCGCCGAGCACCGCAGCGCCGCGAAGATCACGTCGCTGCTCGCCGCGAACGGGTTCGAGGTCCGGGCGCCGGTCGCCGGGCTGGAGACGGCCTTCACCGCGGAGTACGGCTCCGGCGCTTTCGTGATCGGGTTGTGCGCGGAGTACGACGCGCTGCCGGAACTCGGGCATGCCTGTGGCCACAACATCATCGCGGCGGCGACCTGCGGTGCCGCGTTCGCGCTGGCGCCGGTCGCGGACGAGCTCGATCTCACGGTCCGGGTGATCGGCACCCCGGCGGAGGAAACCGGCGGCGGCAAGGTGCTGATGCTGCGTCGTGGTGTCTTCGACGACGTCGCCGCCGCGATGATGGTGCACCCTGGCCCGGAAGACCTGTGCGCGCCGCGTTCGTTGGCCATCAGCGACCTAGAGGTCCGGTACACCGGCCGTACCGCGCACGCGGCCGCGGCGCCGCAGCGGGGCTTGAACGCGGCTGATGCGATCACCGTCGCGCAGGTCGCCCTCGGCCTGTTGCGGCAGCACCTCGAACCACTCCAAATGGTGCACGGTATCGTTACGCACGGTGGTGCGGCGCCGAACATCGTGCCCGCGCACACGGCGGCGGCTTACAACCTGCGTGCCGCTGGCTCGTCCAGCCTGCGACGCCTGGAAAACCGAGTCTGGGCGTGTTTCGAGGCGGGGGCGACGGCGACCGGATGCTCGTACGAGGTCGTGCGTGTCTCACCCGCCTACGCGGAACTGGCCCCGGACGACTGGTTGGCTCAGGCGTACCGCTCGGCAATCACCGAGTTGGGGCGCATGTCGCCGAGCGCTGCCGAGGAGCGCGACCGCATCATTGGCAGCACCGACATGGGCAACGTGACCCACGCGTTGCCAGCGATCCACCCCACGATCGCGGTGGACTGCGGAGACGCGGTGAACCACCAACCGGAGTTCGCGGCCGCGTGCGCCGCCGAGCCCGCCGACCGGGCAGTGCTCGACGGTGCGCTGGCGATGGCTTACACCGTGGTGTCCACGGCGTCGGATACCGCCGTGCGGCAGTGGCTACTCGCAGGCGTGCGTGACCGGGCAACCGGTTCGCGATCAACTGAACAGCTCGACGATTCGGGAGGCGCGGCGTGACCGTGTTGCATTCCCGTTCGCCCGATCCGCGCTCGACGCCGGGCCGGACGAACGGCACAGGCACCGCTGGCTGGCAAGCGGCCGAGCAGGCGGCGCTCGCGGAGGGCTCGCTGGACTCGGGCACGGCCGAAGCGCTCGCGACGGTAAGCCCGACGGAGTCCATCGACACCGCCAAGTCCATCGACACCGCCGAGTCCATCGACACCGCTGAGCCCCCTGGCGTCGCCGGCCTCGCCGCCGAGTCGCCGCTCGCCGCGCCCGAGCCCGGCGCGGGCAGCACCATGTCCACTGTGGAAGATCTCGGTGCGGGGCGAGGGCCGGCCTGGTTGGACAGCTGGTTGGCCGCCCACGCGCACCGGGTCGTGTCGTGGCGGCGGTTCATCCACTCCCAGCCGGAGCTGGCCCGCTCTGAGCACGCCACCACGAGTTTCGTTGCCGAGGAGCTCACCCGCGCCGGGCTGCACCCCCGGCGACTGCCCGGCGGGACCGGCCTGATCTGCGATATCGGGCCGCAGACGCACCACCCGCAGCGCACGGTCGCGCTACGGGCGGACATGGACGCGTTGCCGCTGGTCGAGGACACCGGACTACCGTTCTCCTCCACAGTGGACGGTGTGGCGCACGCGTGCGGGCACGACGCGCACACCGCAATCCTGCTCGGCGCCGCATTGGCGCTGACCGACGCGCCGACGTTGCCCGGCCGGGTTCGGCTGATCTTCCAACCGGCCGAGGAGGTCATGCCCGGTGGTGCGCTGGACGTGCTGGCCGCCGGTGGGCTCGACCAGGTGGACCAGATCTTCGGCCTGCACTGCGACCCGCGCCTGCACGTCGGCAAGATCGGTGCCCGGGTCGGTCCGATCACCTCGGCGAGCGACCTGCTGGAGGTGCGGCTGACCTCGCCGGGTGGGCACACCTCGCGCCCGCACCTGACGGCGGACCTCGTGTATGCGCTCGGCGCGGTGATCACAGGGTTGCCCGCGCTGCTGACCAGACGGGTTGACCCGCGTACCGGCACCGTCCTGACCTGGGGCGCGGTGCATGCCGGCGAGGCCGCGAACGCGGTGCCGCAGGACGGTGTCCTGCGCGGCACCTTGCGCACCGGGGACCGAACCACGTGGGCGGAACTGGAACCGCTGGTCCACGAGCTGGTGGAATCGCTGGTCGCGCCGACGGGGGTCGGGGTCGATCTGGAACACCGCCGTGGTGTTCCGCCGGTGGTCAACGAGGCTGGCAGCACGCGTGTCCTGCGGTCCGCGATCGCGTCAGCCCTCGGGGAGGACGCGATCACCGGAACGCCCCAGTCATCGGGTGGAGAGGACTTCGGCTGGTACCTGGAGCACGTTCCGGGGTCGTTCGCGCGGCTCGGTGTCTGGTCCGGCGTGGGTGAGCGCCGGGACCTGCACCAACCGACCTTCGACCTCGACGAGCGCGCCATTCCGGCGGGCGTGCGCGTGATGGTGCACGCGGCGCTGGCCAGTCTCCAGGCTCCGTACGGTGGATGACCAGGCTTTTCGCTGATTCACCCGTTCGGGATGAATCACGGGCGAGGGTTGCGCTCTCTCTTGGGTATGAGGCGAGAAACTCCTGAATCAGCCCTGTCCATATTCCGTGCGTCCCGGGTTGCTACGTCCCGACTCGTGGCCCGCCCTGCCATGGCCCCTCCGGGTGCGCCGGATGGACCGCTGGCCCGTGACCATGCCGAACGCGTGCTCGGCCCATCAGGCTTGGTGGCCGCGCTGCGCAAGCGCACCTGGGTGGAATTGTGGCCGGGCGTGGTGGTGCCGGCACGCTTGGCGGAGGACCCGTGGGCGCGGGCCGCTGCGGCCCTGATCTACGGGGGTCGTGACGCTGTCCTCAGCGGGCTCACGGCACTGGCGATGCACGGCTGCGTGACCGCTGCCCGCGATCCGGTCGATGTGACGGTGCCGTACGACAAGAGTGTGCGCTCGCGGGCAGGGTTGGTGGTGCACCAAGGCTGGATTCGCGAGTCCCAGGTCGTCGAGTTGGATGGCCTGCGCACGTATGCGGTTGATGTCGCCATGGCGGACGTGCTGTGCACTGGACCGCAACGGATGGCCTTGGCCTGCACGGAAGAGATCCTGGCCGGGATCGGGCCACCGGACGATCAGCAACTGCGCACGATGATCGCGGAGCGCATCGCACGCCGGGTGGATCGTCGTGGCACGCGCCGTGCGGCGGCTCTGCTCGAACTGGCATCGACCAGTCCACCGACCGACCGGCGCACATTGGCGGAGGTGCGGCCCTGAGATCGAGTCTTGGGATCTGCTCTGCACGGGAAAGGACAGCTCGGTGCGGCATGTTATAAAACTCATCGATCGTGTTATCTTTAACTGAGATTCTGAAACACCTGGACGGGTGTGCCCTGGTCTCCGGGGTCAACCAGCGAAGGGACATCCGAGATGGCGGCTGAAGACCTCCCCGACAGCGAGGGTGACCGCGTCGAGCTCGTCCTGCTCGATGTCGGCGGCCCGATCTACGACGACGCCACCTACCGCGACGCGCTGCTGCGTGCGGCCCGGGAGATCGCCGCCGAGAATGGCACCGACCTGGTGGAGGAGGACTTTCAGCAGGTCTACGACGAACACCGGCAGCGACAGGCGGGCTCGTTGCGCACGGCGATCACCCACGCGTTCCTGTCGCCCGGCGACCGGGAAAGCCTGTCCGCGCGAGCCGAGCAGTATTGGGTGTACCCGCCGTCCGCGCTCTACGCGGACGTGCTGCCGGCGCTTCGCGACCTGTCCGCGCGATACCGCCTCGCCGTGGTCGCCAACCAGCGCGAGGTGGTCCTGGACGCGTTGCGTCGTGACGGTGTGGCGGACTACATCGACATCTGGGCGATCTCGGAGGTGGTGGGGGCGGAAAAGCCGGACCCGGCGATCTTCCGGCACGCGTTGACCCAGGCGGGCGTGGACCCCAAGCACGCCGTCCATGTCGGAAACCGGCTGGACACTGACGTTCGTGGCGCGCACCGCGTGGGTCTGCGGACCGTGTGGGTGGTGCGCGGCGAGGCGCCATCGCAACCGACACCGGAACAGCTCGACGAGCCAGATGTCGCCATCAGATCGCTGGCCGATCTGCCGGCGGTACTCGACCGGTTGCAGGGTCGTGATCGGTCGCAGGTTGGTGATCGGTCGCAGGTTGGTGATCGGTCGCAGGAGCGCCAACCATGAGCGGGGCAGAACTGGTCGCTGGCGTGGACGTCGCGACCGCCAACGTCCGGGTGCAGATCTACGATCCCGCTGGCGCGCTGGTCGCGTCGGCGTCGCGTCGCCTGCCGGAGCCGGAGCGTTCGGAGGGCGGGCACTCCGAGCAGGACGCGGGCGCCTGGTGGCCGGCTGTCCGGGATTGCCTGGCCGAGTGCACCGCGACGCTGGGCGCGCGTAGCCGGGCGGTGACAGCGCTGGCGATATCCGCGACCTCGGGCACGGTGGTACTGGTGGACGCGGGGGGGAACCCGGTCACCCCCGCGCTGATGTATGACGATCGGCGCGCGATGAAGGAAGCGGAGATCGCCGCGCGGGTCGGTCAGCGGCGATGGGACGCGGTCGGCATCACCCCGTCGGCGGGATCGGGACTGGCTCGGATCGCCCGCCTGACCGCCGAATATCCCGATAGGGCGGTGCTGGCCTGCCACACCCCGGACCTCATCGCCCAGCGGTTGGTGGGTCACCCGGTGGCGACCGACTCCAGTCACGCGCTCAAGAGTGGCTATGACGTGGTGGCAGGGGAGTGGGCGGGTGAGGTCTTCGACGCTCTGGGCGTGCCGATGTCGTTGTTGCCGCCGGTGGTACGCCCGACCAGTGTCCTGGGCACGGTGGACGCGCGTGCTTCGGACCTCACCGGCCTCCCGGTCGGGTGTGAGGTCAGGGCCGGGATGACCGACGGCTGTGCGGGGCAGCTCGCCTGCGGTGCGGTCGATGTGGGTCGCTTCGTCACTGTCGTCGGGACGACCATGGTCGTCAAAGGCGTGTCGGAGCGGCTCGTGCACGACCCGACCGGTGCCGTCTACAGCCATCGCCACCCGGACGGCGTGTGGCTTCCGGGTGGCGCGGCGAACGTGGGAGGGTCAGCGCTGTCCGATGTGGACGTTTCCGACCTTGCCGAGCTGGACCGGGCCGCGGCGGGTCGTGGACCGTCCACTGTGGTCGCCTATCCGTTGCGCGGTGAAGGTGAGCGCTTCCCGTTCGTCGCGGCGGACGCTTCCCCGTTCGTGCTCGGAACTCCCGAAGATCGGGTGGACGCGTACCGGGCTCGGCTGGAAGGGGTCGCCTTCTGCGAACGGTTGGCGCTGGAACGACTGGAGGAACTTGGCGCGCCGGCTGCCGGCGAGCAACGCACGGCAGGTGGCGGGGCACGTAGTGAAGTGTGGTGCCGAATCAGAGCATCCGTGCTCGGCAGACCTGTCGTGCGCGTGCCCGACGCTGGGACCGCGCTGGGCGCGGCGCTCTTGGCGGGCGCTGGTTCGGTGCACCCGGACCTCAGTTCGGCGGCTGCGGCGATGGTGCCGGAGGGACAGATCGTCGAGCCGGTCCCCGGTGAGGCGGACCAGCTGAACACGCGCTACGAACGCTTCGTCGCCGAATTGCGTGCCAGAGGGTGGGTAGCCCGTTAGGGACCGACATTGGTGCAGGGGCGGCTACGCAGTTTCTCCACGTAGTCCGAAGGCGCTCCCGCGGCCTCGGCGGCGTCCGCCATGACCCCGAGATAGCGTGCCGAGGGCAGGCCGCCTTCATAGGCGTCGAGGACATACAGCCAGGCGAGCACGGGGCCGTCGAGTGTCTGCACGCGTAGCCGCAGCTTCTTGTGCATCCCGAGGTCGGCGCCCTCCCAGCGGTCGAGCTGCCGCTCGTCCTCGGTGGTCACGTCGTAGAGCACCGTGAAGACCTGCGCGCCCGGCTCCTCGACGATGGTCGCCAGCGCGCCTTCCCAGCCGTAGTCCTCACCGCCAAAGGTCAGCCGCCAGTCCATCAACCAGCCCGTTCCGGCCATGGGCGAATGCGGGCATCGCTCCATCATCTGGGCGGGATCCATGTTGGACCCGTACGCGGCGTACAGCGGCACGCCCACCAGGGTAGCTATCGATTGATCGAACGGTGGACCCCACCGGCCTTCAGTTGCGATGAAGACCACCCAATCCGGGAGTCCTGGCACGGTAGCCCCGGCGTACGGTTGACGCGACGCTCACAAGGCTTGAAGGAGGGACCCCGAAGTGACGCGCATCGTGATCATGGGGGGTGGCCCGGCAGGTTACGAAGCGGCGCTGGTCGCGGCGCAGCACGGGGCGGACGTCACGCTGGTCGAGGCCGAGGGGGTCGGCGGAGCCTGCGTGCTCTACGACTGTGTGCCGTCCAAGACGTTCATCGCCTCCGCCGGTGCCCGTTCCGCGTTCCGCGACGCGGGTGAACTGGGCATTCGCGCCACCGAGCACGACGCCGAGGTCGATGTCGCGGTGGTCCACGGTCGAGTGAAGGGGCTCGCGCTGGCCCAGTCCGCCGACGTGCGGTCCCGGGTACGCCGGGAAGGGGTGCGGATCATCAACGGCACCGCCCGGTTCACCGACCGGTCACCGGGACTGGCCCAGCACCACATCGGCGTTGAGCTCTCGGAAGGCGGGTACGAGGAGCTGGAGGCCGATGTGGTGCTGATCGCCACCGGCGCCACCCCGCGCATCCTGCCCGGCGCGGAGCCAGACGGGGACCGCATCCTGACCTGGCGACAGCTCTACGACCTGCCTGAGCTGCCCGAACACCTGGCCGTGATCGGCTCCGGCGTCACCGGTGTCGAGTTCGCCTCCGCCTACACCCAGATGGGCGTCAAGGTCACCCTGGTCTCCAGCCGTGACCGCGTGTTGCCGCACGAGGATGCCGACGCGGCGGCCGTGCTGGAGGAGGTCTTCACCGAACGCGGGACCGAGGTCGTCAAGCACGCCCGGGCGGAGCGGGTCGAACGGACCGAGAAGGGCGTGCAGATCTCGCTCGCGGATGGCCGGCAACTGGAGGCCAGCCACGCCCTGCTGACGGTCGGCTCGGTGCCCAACACCGACAACATCGGCCTGGAACGGGTCGGCATCGAGCCGGATCGCCGTGGCTACATCCCGGTGGACCGGGTCTCGCGGACCAGCGTGCCCGGCGTCTACGCCGCCGGCGACTGCACGGGCCTGCTGCTGCTCGCGTCGGTCGCCGCGATGCAGGGGCGGATCGCGATGTGGCACGCACTGGGGGAGGGCGTCAGCCCGATCAAGCTCAAGACCGTGGCCGCGAACGTGTTCACCCACCCGGAGATCGCCACTGTCGGCATCGCCCAGAGCGCGATCGACTCCGGCGAGGTCCCGGCCCGCACCGTCAAGCTCCCGCTGACCACGAACCCCCGGTCGAAGATGGAGGGGCTGCGCCGCGGGTTCATCAAGGTGTTCTGCCGCCCGGCGACTGGCGTGGTGATCGGCGGCGTCGTCGTGGCGCCGAACGCGAGCGAGCTGATCCTGCCGATCGCGATGTCGGTCCAGAGCAAGGTGACGGTCGAAGAGCTGGCGAACACCTTCTCGGTGTATCCGTCACTGTCCGGTTCGCTGCCCGAAGCGGGCCGGCAGCTCATGTGCCACGGCGACCTCGACTGAGCTGGGACCCGACTCCAGGCACAACCCCCACCCCAGGCACAACCGGCGGGCGCGACGGCTTTCCCCCAGGAAGAGCCGTCGCACCCGCCGGTGCCTCAACCGGATGTGTCCGATGTGGACTTCTCCGGCGCGGTCGCGGTCACTCGACCCAGTCGAAGGTCTTCGTGACGGCCTTCTGCCAGTTGTGGTACTCGCGGCTGCGGCGCTCCGGTGACATCAACGGGTCCCACTGCTTGTCCTTGGCCCAGTTGGTGCGGATGTCGTCCTCGCTCTCCCAGAACCCGACCGCGAGCCCGGCGGCGTAGGCCGCGCCCAGGGCGGTGGTCTCGCTGACCACCGGCCGGATCACCGGCACCCCCAGGACGTCCGCCTGGAACTGCATGAGCAGCTCGTTTCCGACCATGCCGCCATCGACCTTCAGCGACGTCAGCGGGACCCCGGAGTCGGCGTTCATCGCGTCGGCGACCTCGCGGGTCTGGAACGCCGTGGCCTCCAGCACCGCCCGCGCCAGGTGCCCACGGTTGACGAACCGGGTCAGGCCGACGATCGCGCCGCGGGCGTCGGACCGCCAGTGCGGGGCGAACAGGCCGGAGAAGGCGGGCACGAAGTAGGCACCGCCGTTGTCGTCGACCGAGCGGGCGAGCTGCTCGATCTCCGGCGCCGTCGCGATCAGCCCGATGTTGTCCCGCAGCCACTGCACCAGCGAGCCGGTGACCGCGATCGAGCCTTCCAGGCAGTAGACCGGGGCGTTGTCGCCGATCTTGTAACCGACCGTGGTGAGCAGGCCGTTCTGGCTGAGCACCGGCTCCTGCCCGGTATTGAGCAGCAGGAAGTTGCCCGTGCCGTAGGTGTTCTTGGCCTCACCCGGGGACAGGCACGCCTGGCCGAAGGTGGCGGCCTGCTGGTCGCCGAGAATGCCGGCGATCGGCAGGCCGCTGAACACGCCGCGCTCCCGGAACTGCCCGTACACCTCGGACGAGGAACGAATCTCCGGCAGCATCGCCATCGGGATGCCGATCTCGTCGCAGATGTCCTTGTCCCAGGCCAGCGTCTTGAGATCCATCAGCAACGTGCGGGAGGCGTTGGTGGGGTCGGTGACGTGCAACCCGCCGTCCGGTCCACCGGTGGAGTTCCACAGCACCCACGTGTCCATGTTGCCGAACAGCAGTTCGCCCTTTTCGGCGCGTTCGCGGACACCGCTGACGTTGTCCAGGATCCAGCGGATCTTGGTCGCGGAGAAGTACGTGGCCAGGGGCAACCCGGTCTTCCCGGTGTACCGGTTCTGACCCCCGTCCTGTGACGCCAGCTCGTCGACGATCTTGTCCGTGCGGGTGTCCTGCCAGACGATGGCGTTGTAGACGGGCTTGCCGGTCGCCTTGTCCCACACGACCGTGGTCTCGCGCTGGTTGGTGATGCCCACGGCGGCGATGTCGGCGGTGGTGAGGTCGGCCTTGGCAAGTGCGCCCGCGCAGACCTGGCGGGTGTTGGTCCAGATCTCCCCCGGGTCGTGCTCGACCCAGCCCGCCTGCGGGAAGATCTGCTGGTGTTCGAGTTGGTCCATCGCGACCACTTGGCCGGCATGGTTGAAGATCATGCACCGGGTCGAGGTGGTTCCTTGGTCGATGGCGGCTATGTAGGTCATGGCTTGCTGCCTTCCTGCTTGTGCCGGGTGTCGTGCTGGTAGGCCGGCCTGTGCCGAGACTCGCGGGAACGGGATACCTGGCAGGGTTACGTCGTGGGTAGCACCAGACCCAGGGCGCCCGCCAGAACGCCACCGATGATCGGGCCGGCGATCGGAATCCAGGAGTAGTTCCATTCTGCGGAGCCCTTGCCGCGGATGGGTAGCAGCGCGTACGCGATCCGGGGACCGAGGTCACGCGCGGGGTTGATGGCATACCCGGTCGGGCCACCCAGCGAGTTGCCGATACCGATGACGACGAACATCACGGCGGCGTAGCCCAGGGCGGCGTTGCCGAAGTGCGGGACGCCGTTGGTGCCGGCGTGGGCCGGGGGGTTGAAGATGATCCACAGGACCAGCACGAAGGTGCCGATGATCTCGGTGACGAGGTTCCACGGCGCGTTGCGCACGGTCGGCCCGGTGCAGAAGATCCCGCGCGTGTTGGCCGGGTCGTCGTGCGTGTCGAACTGCAGCTTGTACGCCGCCCAGCACACCACGGCGCCCAGCGTGCCGCCGATGATCTGACCGGCGAGGTAGACCGGTACTTCGCTCCACGGCACCTGGCCGTTGACGGCCAGGCCGATGGTGACGGCCGGGTTGATGTGCGCGCTGGAGGGGGCCGCGACGCTCGCGGCGATGAACACCGCTGCGCCCCAGCCGAAGTTGATCAGCAGCCAGCCACCGTTGTGGCCGAGGGAGTTGCGCAGAGTCACGTTCGCGACGACCCCGCAGCCCAGGAGGGTCAGCAGGGCTGTCCCGAGTAACTCCCAAATGAAGATCTGTTCAAGGCTCATCTCGGTATCACCTCGTCGGTGTGTGGTTGCCGCCCGGCTTGCCACGTGCGTGTCCGCACGCTGGGGTGCCCGGGTTCGGCGGGGGTGGGGGGACGGCCGCGCACGGGCGCGGCAGGGGTGGCGAGCAGCCGGACCGGGGACGGTCTCGCCGTCGAGCGCACGCTCGATCGAGTCAAGTCGGCCTCCTTGCCGGCTCTCGCCCTGTCGAGACGGCCATGTGACGGCCGTAACGTCTGAAAGGTAGAGTCACATTAAACTCGGTAAAAGAACCGTTGCAAGACCACCACGACGATGTTTTTATCGTATTTAGTGGTTCGCGAGAGCTGAGCGGCCGTCTGAGAGGTGCCTTCCGGGGCAACGGGCGGCTCCCGACCCCCCACGTCCGGTCTTCGCGAAGGAGGATGGAGGACGCCAGTGGAAGACCATGAAGTGAGGGGAACGACGACGATGGCCCCGACGTCGAGTCGACGCCCATCAGGCCGGCAGCAGGACCGGCGCCGCAAGATCAGCGAGCTGATCATGTCGGAGGGCAACATCCGGGTGGACGACCTGGTGTCGAGGATTGGCGCCAGCGCCATGACCGTGTACCGGGATCTCGCCGATCTGGAGGCGCAGGGTCTGGTGCACCGCAACCGCGGGTACGTCACGGCCGCGTCCTCGCTGGTGTACGAGGCGGCGGCGGTCTACCGGTTGCAGCAGAACTCGGCGGAGAAGCACGAAATCACCCAGGCCGCGGCCGAGCAGGTCGAACCGGGTCAGGCGCTGATGCTCGACGACTCGACGACCGGGGTGCACCTGGCCCGGATGCTGCCCGAACGGGCTCCGCTGACCGTGGTGACCAACTACCACGGGGTGTTCGCGGAACTCGCCGGGCAGCAGGAGATCCACCTGGTGTGCCTTGGCGGGGACTACCTGCCCTGGGCGGACGCCTTCGTCGGCGGGATGGTGCTGGAAGCGATCCGCGGGATGCGCGTGGACCAGACGATCATGTCCGGTTCCGCCATCACCGACGGGATCTGCTTCTACCCGCAGCAGGAGATGGTGCAGATCAAACGCGCCATGCTCGCCTCCGCGAGTCGCCGGGTGCTCTACGTCGATCACACGAAGTTCCGCCGGCGTGCGTTGCACGCGGTCGCGCCGGCGGAGGACTTCGACGTGGTGATCGTCGACTCCAAGACATCCGAAAGGGACATCGAAACCCTGCTGGAGCGGGGCGCGAACGTCCAACAAGTCGGTGCTCGAACCGCTGGTACGCGCAGTCCTGTGACGCCGAGTTCCGGTACCAGCGCGGAGAGTGACTATCGGGCATGATTACCACCTGGGGAGGGTGCTGGCGGTAGCTCGCGCTCGCGTCGACGGTGGTAGCGATTCGAGTGAGGAGGACGGGTTCAGTGGCAAGTCAACAGCCTCCCGAAGCGGGGGCCGACGCCTGCGCCCCACGGGACAATGTCGTGCGAACGGACGGCCGGTTGGGTCCGTCCGAACGTGAGGACAACTGGCGGCGACTCGGCTCGGAGGAGTTCGACGTCGTCGTGATCGGTGGTGGCGTCACCGGCGCCGGGGCGGCGCTGGACGCGGCGACCCGCGGGTTGCGGGTGGCGCTGGTCGAGGCGCGTGACCTCGCGTCCGGCACCTCCAGCCGTTCCAGCAAGCTCTTCCACGGCGGCCTGCGTTACCTGGAACAACTGGAGTTCTCGCTGGTGCGCGAGGCGCTGCGGGAGCGCGAACTGATGTTGACTCGCCTCGCTCCGCACCTGGTGAAACCCGTCAGCTTCATGTACCCGCTGGAACACCGGGGCTGGGAACGCCCGTATACCGCGGCCGGTCTGCTGCTGTACGACACGATGGGCGGACCACGTTCGGTACCCGGCCAGAGGCACCTCACGCGGGCCGGCGCGCTGCGCATGGCACCAGCCCTGAGGCGGGATGCGCTGGTCGGCGCGATCCGGTACTACGACGCCCAGACCGACGACGCGCGCCACACCATGACGGTGGCCCGAACCGCCGCCCGCTACGGCGCGGTCGTGCGCACGTCGACGCAGGTGGTCGGGTTCCTGCGGGAGGCCGACCGGGTCGCGGGTGTCCGCGTACGCGATGTCGAGGACGGCCGTGAGGTCGACGTCCACGCCCACGCGGTGATCAACGCGACAGGTGTGTGGACCGACGAGCTCCAGCGGCTGTCCGGCGGGCGCGGCCGGTTCCGGGTGCGGGCCAGCAAGGGCGTGCACATCGTGGTCCCCCGGGACCGAATCGTCGCCGAAACCGGGCTGATCCTGCGTACCGAGAAGTCGGTCCTCCTCGTGATGCCGTGGGGAAACCACTGGATCATCGGCACGACTGACACGGACTGGAACCTGGACCTGGCACACCCCGCCGCCACCAAGGCCGACATCGACTACCTGCTCGAACACATCAACGGTGTGCTGGCCACCCCGCTGACGCACGACGACATCGAGGGTGTCTACGCCGGCCTGCGCCCCCTGCTGGCCGGCGAGAGCGAAGAGACCTCGAAGCTCTCCCGCGAGCACGCGGTCGCGCGGGTGGTGCCGGGGCTGGTGGCCATCGCCGGCGGCAAGTACACGACCTACCGGGTCATGGCCGCCGACGCGGTGGACGCGATCGCCAGCGACCTGTCCGGTCGGATCGCGTCGTCCATCACCGACAAGGTGCCGCTGCTCGGCGCGGACGGGTACCACGCGTTGGTGAACCAGTCCGACCAGATCGCCTCCCGCTACGGCCTGCACCCCTACCGCGTTCGGCACCTGCTCAACCGGTACGGATCAGCGATCCACGACGTGTTCGCGCTGGCGCAAGGGCGTCCTGAGCTGCTCAAACCGTTGCCTGGCGCGGCCGACTACCTCAAGGTCGAGATCGTGTTCGCGGTCAACAACGAGGGCGCCCTGCACCTGGAGGACGTGCTGACCAGGCGTACCCGGATCTCGATCGAGTACCCACACCGGGGTGTCGAGTGCGCCGACGCGGTCACGCGGCTGATGGCCGAGGTGCTCGGCTGGGACGAGCAGCGCATCGCGCGGGAGATCGAGGTCTACACGGCGCGAGTCGAGGCCGAGCGGGACTCGCAGACCCAGCCGGACGACCAAGCCGCCGACGCGAAACGGTCGGCGGCGCCCGAGGCACGTACCAACATCACGGAGCCGTTGAGCTGAGCAGCGGGTGTTGGTTGGCGCAGCCGGGACACCGACACGGGTGTCCCGGCTGCCTCACGTGACCTCGGCGAGGAGCTCCTCGAGGTGGGTGGTCAGACGCCGGCAGCACACCGGTGCGATGGTGCTCCACAGCTCGCCGGACGGGGCTTCGCGGCGGAGCTGCACGTAGCGGCCGTGCGGGTTGTCGAAGAACCCGACTACGTGCGGGGCGCGCACGCGTCGTCCGAAGCGGTCGCGTGCCGCCACGCCGAACTGCCCGCGTGCGCCAGCATCGGCGACCATGCGGGTCAGCGCTTCGGCGTCGCCGGGGCGCACACCCCGCCTGCGCAGCTCCCGGCCCAGCGCGTGCAGGTCGCCGCCCGCATCGGCGGCGGCCGCGTCGAGGTCCGCGCTGCGCAGGGTCACGGAGTGGCCCTGCCCCGCCGGAAGCGCCGGCAGGACCGAAACCGCCTCGCGCGGCAGCCCACTGATCGCTGCCGGGCGCAGGGTGAGCGTGTCGCCGTCCTTGATCGCCAGCACGGCGTGCTGGTCACCGGCGGAGGCCGCCAGCAGCCGGATGCTGCGGCCGAACCAGGTGCGACCGTCCACCTCACGGTCCGGCCGGTTCAGCACCCGCAACATCCAGTCCAGCTCCGGGTCCAGCCCGGCCGGCTGCCCCAAACCGCGCCGGTCCAGCGCGGCCCACACCGACTCGACCAGTCGCGCCCGCTCGGTGTGCGTTCGGCCCGGCGACGGAACCTTGAGCACCAGCGGCATCGTCTCCAGACCGAGGTGTTCGGTGAGCACGTCGAACTCAAGCAGGCTGAGGCTGACCGGCCGGGCGGGACCGGTCTCGTCGAAGGTCATCATCAGGCTGATTCCGCCCGCACGGCGCCCGCCATCAGCCCGGCTCCCCGCCGATGACCGGCCTGGACAGGGTCTGCTGGTCGTCGAAGAACCCGCCCGGCTGACCGACGTGCTCGGTCACGCTCGGCTGCCCGCCGTCGGCCTCCTCGGTCGACCTCCGGTCGACCGGCCGGACCGCCCCTGCGGCGCTCCCGGCGCGTGCCGCGGGCGCTTCGCCGCCCGGCGCCCGCTCCGGGGCGTCGCCGGAGGCCCCCTCGCTGGCGGTCGCGCGCCCGCTGCCGCGGGCGCTCCCGCCTCCGCCGGCCCGGCTGCCGCCGGTCGCGGCCCGGCCACGGCTGCCGGCGGCCGGGCCGACGTCGCCGCCGGCCGCCGGTCCCGCCGCTTTCCCGGCGGCGGGACCCCAGCTGATCGTCACGACCGGGCTCCAACCGGCGGTGCCCGCCGAGCCCGGTGCCGGTCCGGGTGGGGCGTCCACCACGACCTGCGGGGGCGCCGTGAAGGACGCCAGTGACGTCGTGTTCGCGACCGTCGACACCTCGTAGGTGCGCATCACTTCGAATGCCCGTTGTTCAGCGGCATGCTGCTTCGCCTCCTGGACCTCGTAGTCGGTCTGCCCCCCGAACAAGTGCGTGAGCAGGGTTTCCCCGAAACCCGGCTGTTCGGCGTGCGCGGTCTCCGGCGGTGGCATGTCCGCGCGTGCCTTGGAGATGAAGTCGGCTTGTTGCTGTGCGCGATCCCGCATCAGCTCGGCTGCCTGCTGCGCGTTGACGGCCCACTGGCCCAGCGGTCGCACGCCGTTCTGGCCGGCGCTGTCTGCGGCTTCGCCGTGCCAGCCTTCGGCGGCCCGCGCCAGCGCCGTGGACAGCTGGGCGTCGATGTCGGACAGTGCCTGGTTCAGCGCCTCCCAGCGCCGCACCGACGCGGTTGATGCCTCGGCGCCGGGGCCGTCGTGGATCTGCCGGAAGAGCTCCGGGTGGGTGTAGCCCTGCCACCGATGATTGCTCATCGCGTCGGTTTCCCTTCCGCCCCTAGCAGCCGCGGCCCATGGCCCGAGTGTTGGCGTCCTCCACCTGCCGGTACTGGTGGTGAGCCAGCCGAAGGGACTCCGCGGCTGCTTGGAGCTGATCACGGTATCCACACAGCGCGGTCAGGGCGTCGTCGACGCCGCCCACGGATCGTTGGTTGAACCGGTCGGCCGCCGTCGTGCTGACCGGATCGCCGGCCCAGGGCCGGATGCGCAGATCGGTGATCGCGTGCCCGATCTGGAGGCCCACCGAGTCCAATGAGGACTGCAGGGCGCGCAACAGATGCGGGATGGACCCGGGGTCCACCTGAACCATGTTCCCGATGCCCGAAGGCACGCCCGATGGCCCGGACGCTCCGGGACTCGGCGAACTCCCAGTGTTCAAAGGCGAACTCAAGGCACACCTCATCCTCGCGAAATACTGTCTTCGCGCCACTTTATCCACAAAAGATCACACTGGGGAGTGCTCCAAACGCGGGGCGTAGTTCTCGCCATTGGCTCAATGCGGTCAAGCCAATGCAGTCGCTACGAACTCGGTGGGCGGAACTCGCCGGAGAAAGGCGCGTTCCAGCCCGAGATCCACTATTTGGAAAACACCTGTTAGCTGGCCTGCCGCGAATGGTCTGAGCTGGACGGTTCCCCGGACTTCGGGGCGTCGCGTTCGTTCGGGTTGGAATCAGTGGGCCGGGTTGAGCTGGATTTGCCGGGGTGCGCGTGCAAATCCGTATTCGCCGGCGGATGTGCCAGCGTCGTCACGACATTCTCGGCCACCCGCTGGGCACCGGAGCAGAGCTGGTCCAGCGGTGCGGGCGGTTTCGCGCCATCGTCCCGGTAGAGGATGTCCAGATGCTGGCCATTGGCCACGTCGACCTCCACGTTGCAGGACATCTCCAGGTCCGGCGTCTTGACCACCAGCGCCGGGAAATTCGCGACCACGACCGGGGTCGCCTCGACCTGCGCGGTGTCGTCGGTCCACACCCCGATGCCCTCGGTGGTGATCAGCGCGACGCGGGCGGCGACCCGTGCCTTACTGTCGCGGTAACTGCAGGTGGCGGCGTCACCGAAGCCCGGCTCGGTGTCCGGCAGCGGGTCCCGGTCGAAGCCGAGCTGCGCGCGCTGATCGTCGGTGAGCAGGGAGCAGGCGTCGAGGTGGGCGAGTGGTAGTTCCTCCGGGCGCTGGGGCAGCGACGGCGGCGCGCTCGATGTCGGCGCGGGCGGTACCGGCGGCGCCGGGGGCTGCGTCCTGGAGGCGCTTTTCGCGGGTAAGAAGGAGCAGCCGCTCAGCGTGAGCATTCCGGCTGCGAGAATGCCGAGCAGCCGACTGCGTGGCGCAGTGTGCGGACGGTCCATAGATCCGTACCGTACGCGTTCGGATCATGAGCCTTGGCGCGATGGTCAGGAATGCCCACTGGTTCGTGCTCATCAACACAGATGACCGTCGGAGTCGCATCGATCTTTCGTGTGGGTTTTGTCACCCAATCGTGCGTCATTCGTGGTGCGTTTTCGTTTTAGCGGTCTCCACCGCGTGGCCACCAGAACACGCCGACGAACGCCACCGGTGCCAGCAACCACGGTTGCCGGGCGACCACCGCGAACAGGATGAGTGCGGCCACGATGGCCAGCGCGAGCAGGCCCCCGCGCATCCGCAACGACGGCTTCGCCGGGGACGGCGACACGGGAGTACGCGGAGTCTGGAGCACTTCGGGGTGCGGTTCCGGGAGGTCGGTGAACAGTACCCGGATGTCTGACCGGAAGCGGGCGGCGCTGGCCTGCGCGCACCGCTGATCGTACTCGTGGACGTCCAAGCGGCCGGCCGAGAAGTGCTCACCGAGCAGGATGATCGCGCGCTCCCGCTCGGTGTCACCCACCCGGACGTCGGGTTGCCGGTTGCCGGGCCGCTGCCCGCTCTGTTCCACGGTGCCCATCCTAGAGGCGCCCCGCCGGCGATGAGCCCGGTCCGCCGGTCGGGTGACAGGCAAGGGCTGTTCGCCGCCGTGGCCCCACCCAACGCGAATGCCTCGCCGGCACCTGGATTCTCGCCATCACTCGGGCCGCACCCCGTACGGCGTGGCACGGACAACGGGCGGTTTGTCGCTTCGGAACCCCTGTTCGTCCCTGCTCCGGTCGTCCCTCTCCGAGGCGTCCCTCTCCGGGTCGTCCCTGTCCCGGTCGCCATTGAGCAGGCCCTCGGTGCGGGCGACGACGACCGGGACCACGATCTGGCCGGTGACGTTGGTCGCCGTACGCATCATGTCGAGGATCGGGTCGACGGCGTAGGCGATGGCGATGCCGGTCGCGACGAGCGGTGCCGGGAAACCGAGCGCGGCCAAGGTCAGCGTGAGCATGGTGAACCAACCGGTCACACCGGCCGTGGCGATCGCGCCGAACACGGCCACCGCGACGATCGTGAGGTACTGCGGCAGGTCGAGGTGGATGCCGAACAGGTTCGCGATGAAGATCGACCCGATCGCGGGGTAGAGGCCCGCGCAGCCGTCCATCTTCGTCGTGCTGGCCAGCGGCACCGCGAAGCTCGCGTAGGCGGGTTCCACGCCGAGGTCGACCGCCGCCTGCCGGCTCAGCGGCAGGGTCGCGCTTGACGAGCGGGAGACGAAGGCGAACTGGATGGCGTTCCAGGCTCTGGTCGCGAACGTGACCGGGCTGACCCGTGCCACGAACCACAGCAGCAGCGGGTAGACGCCGAACAGCACCAGGGCGCACGCCACGTACACCGCCACCGTGAGGTTGATCAGCGGGAGGAAGAACCGGTTGCCGTAGGTGGCCACGGCGTTGCCGACCAGGCCGAGGGTGCCCAGTGGTGCCAGCTTGATGATCCAGGCGAGCACCCGCTGGATGATCTCGAACACGGAGCGGTTCAGCGCCACGAACGGTTTCGCCGGTTCGCCCAGCGAATAGGTGGCGGCGCCGACGAGCAGGGCGAGGAAGACCACCTGCAGGGTCTGGCCGTCGGTGAAGGACTTGAGCAGGTTCTCCGGGACCAGCCCGTTGATCAGGTCCAGCCATGATCCGGGGGTCTTCTGCCCGACGGCGGCCAGCTTGCCCGGGTCGGCCGCGATGACCAGTCCCTGACCGGGGTGGAACAGCCGCCCGATGCCGATGCCGATGAGCACGGCGATCAGGGAGGTCGTCGCGAACCACAGCGCGGTCTTCCCACCCAGTCGGGCCGCGACGCGCCCGCCGCCGACGCCGCGCAGGCTGTCCACGCCCACAACGATCGAGGTGAAGATCAGCGGCAGGACAGTGAACGACAGCAGGTGCGTGAAGGTCGTCCCGATGGTCTCCAGCGTCGTGACCAGCCACGTGGCGCCGGTGCGATGGGCGGTCCAGCCGAGCAGTGCGCCGAGCACCAGTCCGGCGAGCACGGCGAAGGCGAACAGCTTCGGGTTGGTCAGGAAACGGTGGAGGCGGCCGGTTCGGGATGACCCAGTTCGGGATGACCCAGTTCGGGATGACCCAGTTCGGGATGACGTGGCGACTTGCTCGGGGGGCATAGCGGATCTCCCGGGGGTTCGGAGGACGTCGGCGGATGCTGCGTCCGCGCTGAACACACCGAACTGGCCTGCCGCCGCAGATCGACGTGCAGGCGCCGCGTCAAGAGGCACCGCCGGTGAAGTCGCATACCGCCGCAGTACAACAGCGGTTGTTGGTGTTTTTCTTTCCGTCCTGACCGAGTTGTGGTCTTGTTCACCCAGATGCGGATGCGACGTCCGATGCCCGCTAGCCCAGGCCGTCGACGGCGGGCAGGCTCGGCCGCATGGTCACCGCTTTCGACGGCGTCATGGATCGGTTCCTCCTCGCCAGCACCGAGTTCGAGCGGAAGCTGGAGGCGGTGCGGCCCGAGCAATGGTCGTGGTCGACTCCCTGCACGGAATGGGACGTGCGCCAACTGGTCAACCACATGACCCGAGGGAACCTCAACTACGTGCGGTTGCTGGCGGGCGGCACCAGTGCGGAGTTCCTGCGGTTACGAGACGTTGACGCACTGGGCATGGACCCGGTACGCGCCTTCACGCGCTCGGTGCGGGAGTGCGCCGAGAACTTCGCCAAGCCCGGCGCCCTGCGACGGACGCTCGACTACCCCTTGGGCCCGGTGACCGGGCAGCAGGCGCTTGCCGTTCGGACCGCCGACAGCACCATCCACACCTGGGATCTCGCACGGGCTGTCGGGGTCGAAGACACCCTCAACACCAGCCTCGTCACGTGGATCGAGGACCATCTCGAAGAGATCTACGCCGGTTTGCGCGAGACTCCCACCGCGACCGACACGACGCACCAGTTCTTCGCCGCTGTCGAGCAGGACCTTCCCCCTGCCGGGTCGCGACAAGATCGATTGCTGCGCCGGATGGGAAGGAAACCCTAGCCCACCGCGACGCCTCGGGATCGCTATGAGCGTGCTTCCCACAGCGAGACGACGCTGACGCCCACCTCGGCGAGCAGCCTGCGGGTCAGCGGCAGGCTGATGCCGATCACGCTCGACGGGTCCCCGTCGATGCCTTCGATGAACCAGCCGCCCAACCCGTCCAGCGTGAAGCCGCCCGCCACCGACAGCGGCTCACCGGTGGCGATGTAGGCGTCCACCTCCGCTTCGGTGGGCGCACCGAACCGGACCGTCGTGGACTCGTGCGCCTGCGCCCGCGCGACCACTTCGCCGCAGCGCAGGCGGAGCACCGCGTGACCGGTGAGCAGCTCACCGGTGCCGCCGGCCACCTGTTTCCACCGCTTGGCGGCCACTTCCGGCGTGCCGGGCTTGCCGACGACCTCCGGCCCGGCGCCGGACTCCTGGCGCGAGCCGTTGAGCAGCAGCATCGAGTCGCAGCCGACCACGACGGCGTCTGGTTCCCCGGTCGCGACCGACTCGACCACTGCCTCGGCCTTCGCGGCGGCGAGCGCGGTCACCAGCTCGGCGGGCTTCGGGTCCGTGAGGGACGCGGCGACCGCGTCCTCGTCCACGCCCGACACGCGGACCAGCGGCTCGACGCCGGCAGCGCGGAGCACCGCCAGCCGTGCGGGTGAGGCGGAAGCGAGTACGAAGCGCACGAGACTGGAGTCTAGATGCCGGCTACCGACCCGCGGTCTGTTGGCGTACGAGGTCGCCGTTCAACCGCGCCTCAGGATGCTCCGGTGGCCGTTGCGGGTGAACTTCGACCGGGGCTGTGGCGCCGGCCACGTCGGAAAGCGATCCACTGGCCACCGGCAGCTGGAGTGATGTCCCGTCCAGGCGCAGGTCCACTCGGCCGGGCTGATCCGGCGGGCTGATCATTGCCCTGTCCGTGCCGGCGATGATCAGCCCGAGCCGGTGCCCGGCCGGTACGACGTGGTCCAGGGTCGACATGCGGAAGGTCATCCGGTACGGCTGGCCGGGGCGCAGCGGCGACTTGTGGTCCGGCGACTCGTAGTTGGCCAGGTCGGCCCAGCCTCGCGAGACGATCTCCAGATCCACGTTGGCCGTGGTCGTCGCGGTGTCCCGGTAGCAGGCGTCATCGCCCGGGCGACTCTCGCCCCAGCAGGATCTGGTGTCCAGCGTCCGAATGCCCTCACCCTTGCCGAGGTAGTCCCGCGTGGTGGCTGGCCCGTAATCGACCACCATCGCGGACAGGTGCGCGCTCGGTGTCGAGGGCACGGCCGTGACGGTTACCGACCCGGTGCCGGCCAGGCGCAGGTCCTGTCGCAGCGGGCCGGTCGTGAACAGCGTCCGGGCAGGCGAGGGCTGATCGGGGTGCTGTGCCCACGCGGACTCGTCCTGTGCGGGGTCGTCGGTGAAGCCGTCCCGCGCACCCGGGGTCGCCGGGGCGGTTCCGAGCTGACCGAGTCCGGGCGTGTGGCCCGGGCTCGGGTGCAGGTCGGTTCGGTGGGCGTGGCCACCGGCCCAGGTCGGTTCGTCGACCCAGTGATCCGGGGCGCGCTCGACGCTGGCGGCGGGCTCGGCGGTGATCCCGTTGTTGATGCCGAGAAGCTGGTTGTCGAACCAGCGGTGCAGGGTGCGCACCCACTCGGCACGGCGGTAGTCGAACGGATCGACGTGCCCGGTCTGCGACAGCCAGACCTTGCGCGGCACGTCCCGCCCTGCGAGAGCGTCCCACCACTGTCCAAATTGGACCGGCTTGACGTTGAGATCCCCGAGCCCGTGCACGGCGAACACGCTCGCCCGTACCGACCGCGCGTCGCGCACGTAGTCGCGCTGCTGCCACATCGGCGTGCGGTTGCCGTTCGCCGGTGCGCCCGCCGTGACCCGCTGGGTGACCGGTGCGCAGTCCGGCCGCTTGTTCTCCTCGACGGTGTTGGCGAGTTCGGCGGGGTCGTCGCCGAAGGACGCGCCGTCCGACCGGTAGTAGTCGTACCAGGAGCTGATCGCGCTGATCGGCACGATCGTGCGTAGGCCGGGCACACCGGTGGCGGCGACGCCGTTCGCGATCGTGCCGTCATAGGACTTGCCGATCATGCCGACGTTGCCGGTGGACCAGTTGGCCGGCACCGGCCGTCCGCCGCTGGGACTTTCGAACCCCTGTGCCCGGCCGTTGAGCCAGTCGACCGCGGCTCGGGCTGAGGCGACGTCCGACGGTCCGCCGATGTCCACGCATCCCTGGGACCGGTTCGTTCCCGCCAGGTCGACCTGAACCACCGCGTAGCCGCGCGGCACGAAGTAGTTGTCGTAGTACAGCGGGAATCCCAACGGCTTGCCCTGCGCGTCGTAGGTCTTGCGCTGGTTCTCGTTCCCGCGCCCGCAGCAGGAGTAGTAGGGGCTCGCATCCATGATCACGGGGACACGTTGCCCGTGCTGTGCGGGTTCGGACGGTCGGATGATGTCCACCGCGACCCGGTCGTGGACACCGTTGCCATGGCTGGATATTCCGGTGTCCACCCACGCGGTCTCCCGGATCGCGTCGGCGGCGGAGAACACCGGTTGGGTCACGCCCTCGCGCACCACGTACGGCGGTTGCGGCTCGGCGGAGGTCGGGGGCGCCACCAAGCCGAGCGTCAGCAGGGCACCGAAGAGGACAGTCGCCAGCCGTGTGCGCGGACGTGACACCGGACACCCACCTCCGAAGATCGTGTCCGGCGCAGCTTAAGACCGCTGTGACCAGCCACGGGACCGACAAAAGTCGCGGTCACACCATTCCCGCGTCACGCCCGCCGATCGAGTGAAGGGGCTAGCGCGGCCAGGAGGACGCGCGCCACGCGCCCGGCCCCGGGCGCAGCGGACGCCCGGTGGCCGGGTGCCGCAGCGCGTCCGCGCGATCGGCCCACACCGACAGCGGCGGCTCCCCGGCCGCCGGTGCGGCGGTCTGCGCGGCCGCTGACGCGGCCAGCGCCACCGTCAGCGCGGCAAGCTCGGCGTCGTCAGGCTCACCGCGCACGATGCGCAGCACCGGGCGTTGTGGCTCATCATGCTTGTCACTCATGGGCACCTCCAGAAGCCGGCCAGACACAGTGGACCCGCATCACCGGCGAGATCCGGGACACAGTGGACTTCCATCACAGCGAATTCGGCTACCGGGAAGGCCGGGACAGTTTCCCGTCGCACTGCTCATTGGCGCAGCCTAATCAGCGGAAGCAGCTGCGGGCAGTACCGTGTGAGACGTGAGCGATCCCGTGCCTCTGGATGCCGGTGCCCTGCGCGAACGGCTCGTGGACCATGGCCCGTACGCGGCGCTGGACGTGGTGACGGTGACCGGGTCGACCAACACCGACCTGGGGGAGGAAGCCGGCCGTGGCGCCGCTGACCGCACGGTCCGCGTGGCCGAGGAGCAGACCGCTGGTCGCGGGCGCATGCGGCGAGGCTGGGTGTCGCCGCGCTACCACGGCCTGCACGTGAGCGTTCTGCTGCGGCCCGGCATCCCCAGTCAGGTCCCGCACACGTCGCTGGGGTGGGTACCGCTGCTGGCGGGCATCGCGCTCACGCAGACGGTGCGCAACCAGACCGGGCTGCGCGCGGCGCTGAAGTGGCCGAACGACCTGCTGCTGGGTGGTCCCGACGGCTGGCGCAAGGCCGCGGGCATCCTGGCGGACGCGGTGACGACCCCGGAGGGCATGGCCGTGGTGGTCGGCATCGGCGTCAACGTCCATCACCGCCCGGAGCAACTGCCCTCGGGGGCCGGGGGACTGCCCGCGACCTCGCTGGAAGCCCACGGCGTCGACGTCGACCGTCAGGAGTTCCTGGCGGCGCTGCTGTCGCAGCTGGCGGCGCTCGACGACGACTGGCGTGGCCACCACGGCGACGTGGTCGGCAGTGGCCTGCTCGCCCGCTACCAGGAGCTGTGCGGCACCCTCGGCCAGCAGGTCCGCGTGGAACTCGGGGGCCAGGACCAGCTGTGCGGCACCGCGCACGACATCGACAGCAGCGGTCGCCTGATCGTGCGGGGTGTCGACGGTGCCCTCACGCCGGTTTCCGCCGGCGACGTCGTGCACCTGCGCCCGGCGGCGTCCGTCGAGTCCCACCCCGTCGATCCCCGGTGAGCGGGGCAGCGGGTCGCCCTGCCGGGTAACGTGATCGTCGGAGGATGCGGGGATCGTGGAGGAGGAACCGGTGGCGTACCCGGACAGCCTGCTGGGTGAGGACGAGCAGGTCGTCGTGCACAAGCACCCGCACTGGAAGGCGTTGGTCCTGCCGGTGCTGTCGCTGTTCGTCGTGGTCGGTGGTGGTTCGTATCTCGGGTCTCTGGCCGCGTCGCTGAGCTGGCACCTGCCGGTGTGGGTCGCGCTGGGGATCGTCGGGGGCGTCCTGCTGATCTGGCTGGTGATCGCCCCGGTGCTGCGCTGGCGCGCCACGCACTTCGTGGTCACCTCGCAGCGGTTGATGGTGCGGGAGGGTGTGTTCACCCGCACCGGTGTGGAAATCCCGATGTCACGCATCAACAGCGTGCGGTTCCGCACCGGGCTGACGGACCAGTTGCTGGGGTGCGGAACGTTGATCGTGGAGTCGGCGTCGGACGAGCCGCTAGAGTTCGACGACATCCCGAGGGTGGAGCGGGTGCAACACCTGTTGCACCAGGAAGTGGCCACCAGCGGGCACGACGACTTCCGGGCGCACGACTAGAGCCACGAGATCGGCTGGATGACGCATGGGACCGAGAGAGTTGGGGCTGCCGGCGCGGGTGCTGTCGCCGGAGCCGGGTGAGCTGCCGCCGGCCGTGACGATCTGGGAGGTCGGTCCGCGCGACGGCTTGCAGAACGAGCAGCAGGTCATCCCGCTGGAGGTCAAGCTCGGCTTCCTGGACCGGTTGGCTGGCGCCGGGCTGACGGTGCTGGAAGCGACGAGCTTCGTGCACCCGAAGTGGGTGCCGCAGCTCGCGGACGCGTCCGAGCTGCTGGAACGTCTGCGCCCGGCAGACGGGGTCCGCTACCCGGTGCTGGTGCCCAACGAGCGCGGCCTGGACCGGGCGTTGGAGGCCGGCGTGCGCGACATCGCGGTCTTCGCCAGCGCGACCGAGTCGTTCGCCCAGCGCAACCTCAACCGGGGGCTGCACGAGCAGTTCGAGATGTTCGAACCGGTGCTGCGGCGCGCGGTCGCCGAAGGGCTGAATGTGCGCGGCTACCTGTCGATGGTCTTCGGCGACCCGTGGGAGGGGCCGGTCGCCGCCGAGCAGGTGGTCGAGGTCGGGCGCCGGCTGCTGGATCTGGGATGTGCCCAGCTCTCCCTGGGCGACACCATCGGTGTCGCCACTCCCGGCCAGGTGGAAGCCGTGCTGCGCGCCTTCGCCGCCGGGGGCGTGCCGTTTCACCGGTTGGGCGTGCACTTCCACGACACCTACGGGCAGGCCCTGGCCAACACCTACGCCGCCCTGCGCGCCGGTGTGTCCACAGTGGACTCATCGGCGGGTGGTCTGGGTGGCTGCCCGTACGCGAAGTCCGCGACCGGCAACCTCGCCACCGAGGACCTGGTGTGGATGCTCGACGGGCTCGGCATCGAGCACGGCGTGGACTTGGCCGCGCTGGTGGACACCAGCGTGTGGATGGCGGACCAGCTGGGCAGGCCGAGCCCGTCCCGCGTGGTCCGGGCGCTCAGCGGTCAGTCCTGATACTGGCTGGAAGCGGTAACGGGGGATCAGTCCCGCTCGCGGGAGCTGAAGATGCCGGTGAAGTGGAACCGCAGGACGCGTTCCGTTCCGCGATCCGCCGTGCCTGCGATGTCCACCAGGCCGAGTTCTGGCCTGCGTCGCGAGCGGCGACGCCCGGTGACCTCCATCCCGAACCGCAGGATGTCGCCAGGGAACACCGGGGCCAGCCAGGACAGCTCCCTACCGCCGGGCGAGCCCTGGGAGGTTGAGTCGGCGAGCACGTGGTCGACGTAGGCCCGCATCCACAGTGACGCCGTGTACCAGCCGGAGGCGCACAGCCCACCGAAGATCGACGCCTTGGCGGCGTCCTCGTCCACGTGAAACGGCTGCGGGTCGAACCGGCGGGCGAAATCGAGCATGTCCGCGCGGTCGATCTCGACCTTGCCGAGGTCGAACACGCTCCCCGGCTCTAGGTCCTCGTACGCGATCCTGGCCACCCCACCATGCTGGCACCTCATGGCCCGGCGTTCCCACGGCCGGCGTTCCACCGAGACGGTCGTCACAGTTTTCGGCCCGCTTCGGTTTTCGCGGCGGTGCGCGGGGATGCTGCCGGAGAAAGATCGGCCGAGAATCGCGGCGAACATTGCCTCGAAGATTGCCTTTCCGCATGAAACGATCGACAGTCGTCGGACGTGGCGGCCCTGGTCTGTCGGACGTGCTGGGGGCCAGGCCGCTCTTGGACTGGGGCGGGCGGTCCGGGGGTGTCCGGTGCCAACCGCGTCGAAAGGAGCGGCCGTGCCCAGCGACCACGCAGCTGAAGTGGACGAGCTGATGGCCGAGTACCGGCGCAGCCGGGAGCAGCTCGCGTCCGTTCAGCGGGAACTGTCCGCCATCACGGAAACAGCGCGTAGTGGCGATGACGCGGTTCGCGTCACGGTGGGACCGCAGGGGGCGCTGCGTGACCTCACCATCACCGAGGACGCCTACCGGCGTCTCCGCCCGTCCCAGCTGGCCGCCACCATTGTCGAGTTGGCCGATACCGCCACGCGGGCTTGCGCGGCCCGGGTCGAGCGGGTTCTCGCGCCGGTACTGCCGGCCGGGGCGGACCCACAGGCCATTGTGGAAGGTCGGGCGGATCTTGACCGGGCGGAGGTGCGGCCCGCTGCCGGCACCGTGTCGCCCGCGCAGGACGCCTCCGCCCGTGATAAGGCCGCACCGGGGGACCCTTCCGGGGAAGAGATTTATGACCAGGTGAGCTGGTTGGTGGACGTGTCGGAGTCACGCCCTCGCCGGTGCGATGACGGCATCGGGGTGGAAGAGAGGCGATCACGGTGAGCGGTTTCCGCGCTGACGCCGATCAGCTCGCCAGGCGGGCCAGCGAGTTCGAGGACCTCGCGGGGCGCGCGCGACGTATCGCCGCGGACCTGCGGCACGCGATCGAGGCGGCTGGCGAGTGCTGGGGCCGGGACGAGGTCGGTCAGCGCTTCGCCGCCGTGCACCAGCAGCCCGCCGGCAACGCGATCGAGCACGTGGAGCAGCTTGCGGGCCAACTGCGCGCGATCGGCGCGAACTTCGCGGAAACGGCGGCGACCTACCGGCAGGCGGACGCGGCCGGTGTAGCGGAGCTGCACCGTAGCGGCCCGGCCGGAGGGGCTGGAGGGGAGTGAACGCCGATGGGGATCGAACTGCCCGTGGAACTGCGGGACGTCGCGGCACGAACCGGGGTGCGTTGGCCGGTGGCCGACGAGGACAGGATGCGGGAGTCGGCGGCGGCGTGGCGGCAGGCGGCGACCTCGATCGGCCGGCTCGCGGCGGATTCCGATTTCAGCGCCGAAGGCGCGTTGAGCGCGATGTCCGGCGGTGCGGCGCACGCCGCGCGCAGGCAGTGGAACGGGTTCGTCGCGCCGGATTCCGGCCGGTTCATGGTCTCCGTGAAGGAGTGCACGGCCGCTGCCGACCGGTTAGAACACGCCGCTGAGCAGATCGGAGCGGCGAAAGTGCGCATGGTCCGGGAGTTGGTGAACCTGGCGAAGGCCACAGACGCCACCGAGCGAGCGGCAGCGGCGGGTAGCGCGCAGGCGCTTGCGGGAGTCCACACGGCCATCAGCGCGGCATCGACGAACCTCGCGCGCGTTCACGCCGACCTGGCACGCACCGTGCAGTCGCATGCAGGAGAACCGCACGGCGGAGCGCGGGGCGGTGGGGCGACTGCCCAATCGTCCACAGTGGAAGAGCCCTTCTTGGGGCAGGCAGGGGACCGGCGTGCGACCAGGCTGGGCGTGACTGACCTGGAGAGTGAACCTGGCGAGGTCGGTCACCGAGGGGACACTCGGGACCTCGGCAACGCTGGAGACCTCGGCAACCCTGGAGACCGCCACGGGAGCATCGAGCAGCGCCCGGCTCCAGGAGCCGCCGGTAACGGCGCGATCGGTGGGCTCGGAGGTGCCGCAGGAACCGCCGGTAGCGCCAGAATCGCAGGGAATGCCGAGCGCACCGGCCCCGTCGGCGCGGACACCATCGCCGCCGCCGACACCGGCCCGCTACCGGCCGCCGGCTCGGCGTCCGGCTTTGCCGACGACCCCGCCGCTGCCGGCACTTCACCGGCCACCGCGCCGCAGGCGACGCACCAGGCGTGGGCGGCGCCTGCGGCGCCTCCGGTGGATGCTTCGCCGGCCGCCTCTGGCGGCCCGGTCGGCAGCCCGACGGCCGGGCCGGGCAACGCCCCGTCGCCTGGCTCTGCCGCCTCCGGCGGCTACTTCGCGCCTCCGGTTGTCGCCGGAGACGGCCAGCCGGCGGGGGCTCCCGGCGTCGCCGCCCCGGGGAACCCGGGCGGCGCCGGGGGAGTTGCCGGCCCCGGGGCCGGCGGGCCGCTCGGCGGCTCCGCGGCGCAGCCGCGGTCGCCCGCCGTGCCTGCGGGCCCTTACGGGCCGCCGGCGCAGCCGGGACCGGCCCCGGCCGGGCAGGCGCCAGCAGCCCAGCCCGGCTACCCGCCGCTGCGCGGCGGGTATCAGCCGGGCGTCGTGGGTGCAGGTCCGGCGAAGCCGGGGCCGGTGGCTCCCGGCCAGCCGGGTGCGCCGCACCCGGCGGGGCCGCATGAGGCCGCGCAGCGGCCGTTGCGGCAGGCGGGGCGGAACTCGGCGGTGCTGGCGTTCGTGCTGCACCAGTTCCCGATCGGGTACTTACCGGTGGCCGCCGCCAGTGCGAGCCGGCAGTTGCCCGCGCCTCCGCCCGACCTGGATCGGGCGGCTGGCCTGCGCTTTCCGCCACAGGACCATCCGCACGCGGAGTTGGTCGACGACACCGGCGCGTTGAGCCGCGTGCACTCCGGCGAAGCGAATGCGAAGAGCGAGCCGGGTAGCCGACGCAGGACCCCATGGGGTCCAGACCAGGATGAGGCTAGCGCGAACGGCACTGATCACAGCGAGGCTGATCACAGCGACGCTGACCAGAGCGAGGCCGACCAGCGCGCGGAACTGGTAGCCGGGCACGACCCGCTGGGCGGTGAATTGTCCGAGTCCGAATGGCAGCGCAGGTACGTCGCTCGGGCGGCAGTGGATGGGCTCCGAACCGAGTACGTCTGGCCTCCCTGGGAGCAGTACCCGGAGGGTGGGCTGGAAGCGGGGCTCGCGACCGTGCTCCCGCCCGACACCGTGATCGACCGTTTCGGTGAAGGCAGTGGCCGCGTGCTCGCCCCCGGCAAGACCTCGTTCCGACGTCGATCCCTGCCCCCCGAACATCTCGACCGTCCGTATCGGCGCTACCGGGTGGTCTGCCCGCTCCCGGTGTGGCAGACGACAAGCTGCCCCTGGTTCGAGCAGCCAGGCGGCGGCACCCGGTACCGCGTCACTTACCCGGTGGACGACCTGGTCGTCATGGGTTACCTGGTGGAGATCCAGGACGCCGGCGAGCCCGCCGGCTGCGAGCGACCGGAGACCGGACCGTCGGCAGCTGGGCTGTGTGGGGGAGCGCCAGCAGATGCCGGGACATCAAGTGCTGGGACATCAAGTGCTGGGACATCAGAGGTCGAGCCGGCAGAAACCCAGCGATCAGACCCCCAGCGATCAGGCACGGAGGAGGACGAACGGTGAACGCGGAATCCGTGGCCGGGTGGTTGGACGCGATGGGCGTGCCGCAGGAACTGGTGTCGATCGGCGCGGAGGCCGACGACGCCTGGTGCCTGGTGCGCGACGACACCGAGACCGCGGACGGCCAGCCCGCGTGGGAAGTGTTCTGGCGTGAACAGGGCAACCGGTACGACTGGGCTCGTTTCTCCAACGAGCAGGTCGCGTGCTTCTACCTGTTCGGCCGCCTCACCTGGACCCAGGCACTGCGTGGCGTCGTCGGGCCGCTCGACAGCGTCAACACCCCACCCCGGGGAATCCCGATTCAGGGTTAAGGCGCAAGCAGTCGAAGCGCGACTTCGTGCAGGAGACCGTTGGACGACAGCGCGTTGCCGCCGTCATAACGCGGGTTGCCGGACAGGTCGGTGAACCGGCCGCCGGCCTCCTCGACGATCACCTGCACCGCTGCGACGTCCCACGGATTGATCACGGGCTCGGCGGCGAGGTCGATCGCCCCCTCAGCGACCAGGCAGTGGTGCCAGAAGTCGCCGAACGCACGGTTCTCCCAGCATGCGTCCACGAGCCGCAGGTACGCCTCGCGGGAGTGGTATTCGGTCCACGTGCTCAGGTGTGTCGTGGACGAGTACGCGTCGCAGATCTCCTGGACACCGGACACCGAGATCCGCGCCGGCTCACCGCCGCCCACCGTGCTCCACGCCCCTGCACCGGTCGCGGCCCACCAGCGTCGGCCGAGCGCAGGAGCGCTGATCACGCCGACCACCGGGCGACCACCGTCGACCAGCGCGATCAGCGTCGCCCAGGCCGGAACCCCGCGCAGGAAGTTCTTCGTCCCGTCGATGGGGTCGATCACCCAGGCGCGTCCGTCGGCGGCCTCACCGCCGCGTTCCTCCCCGACGACGACGTCCGCCGGCCGTTGCTCCGTCAGCACGGCCCGGATGGCGTCCTCCACCGCCGTGTCCGCGTCGGTGACCGGCGTGCGGTCGGGCTTGCGGTCCACGCGCAGGTCCCGTGCCCGGAAACGGGCCTCGGTGATGCGGTCGGCGACGTCGGCCATCCGCAGGGCAAACTCAAGGTCCACTTCAACGGTCGCGTTCTCTCCCATCAGCGGAAGCCTATCGGTCGTGCCCGGGGACGGGCCGATCCCTCACGCACGGGAGCGGGTCCATGACGTCCCGCACCCTGGTCGCCACGGAATCTCTAGGCTGGAGGTCGTGAGTGTTGTGCTGCTGGCGGAGGACGATCCGGCCATCGCCGAGCCGTTGTCCAAGGCCCTGCACCGGGAGGGCTACACGGTCCACGTGATCGGGGACGGCCCATCGGCGTTGCGGGAAGCCTCATCGGGCGGGATCGACCTCCTGGTGCTCGATCTCGGCTTACCCGGCATGGACGGCCTGGAGGTATGCCGTCGGCTGCGATCGCTTGGTCGGGGCATCCCGGTGATGATGCTCACCGCCCGCACCGACGAAGTGGACTTCGTCGTCGGGCTGGATGCGGGCGCGGACGACTACGTCGCCAAGCCGTTCCGGCTGGCCGAGCTGATGGCCCGCATCCGGGCGCTGTTACGCCGGGGCGCGCCGGAGACGTTGGAGGCGTGCGGGGTCCGGCTGGAGCTGACGGCTCGCCGGGTCATCGTCGACCAACATGAGGTGCAACTCGCGAACAAGGAGTTCGAGCTGCTGCGCGTGCTCATGCAGCACGCCGGCCAGGTCGTGACCCGCGAGGAGATCCTCGAAGAGGTCTGGCCGGAGCCGGGCCGTAAGGGCAGCAAGACACTGGACATGCACATCTCGTGGCTGCGCCGCAAGCTCGGGGACGGCAACGGGCGCGCCGCCGAACAGCGCATAGCGACCGTGCGCGGCGTCGGGTTCCGCTTCAACGCCGGCTAGGACGCTGAAACACGGGCAAGCCTGACCGGGGAAAGGGCTGCCACCACTCGTTACCGGTACCACAGCAATCGGGCATCGTGCGGCGTTGCATGATGGGCACTCGGCGAGGTTGACACCGAACCTGCCGTGACGCCCCTTCCCCGACCCTTCCCAGACCGGTAAGGCACCCGATGATGCGCGGACCCACGATGCGCCGGCGGATCCTGCAGGCCACCCTGCTCGCGATCGCCGTCACCGCCGTGGTGCTCGGGCTCCCGCTGGGTTTCAGCTCGCTGAAGCTGGTCGAGGACATCACCAGGGGCGACCTGGCTTCCCGCGCGCAGCAGATCTCCACGCTGCTCGATGACCAGGTGGCCTCCGGTCGGGGCATCAACCTGAACGCGGTCCAGCTCGCCGTGCCGGATCACGCGCAGCTGACCGTGGACACGCCGGGCATGGAATACCACTACGGCAGCGACCCGGGCGCTGACCCGCTGGTCGAGACAGTCCCGATGGTGCAGCGGGGCACGGTCACGCTGGCCGCACCGAGCGCCCCGGTACGGGCGCAGCAGCTGCAGGTGGCCGGCGTCGTGGTGCTGCTCGGGGTGGCGTCCGCGAGCACGGGGATGCTGGTCGCCGGGCTGACGGCGCGGCGCCTCGCGCACCCGCTGCGGCACGTCGCCGCCCGCGCGGCCCGCCTTGGCGCGGGCGACTTCCGCGCCGACCCGAAGCGGCACGAGGTGCCCGAGCTGGATCGGGTGGCGGACGCGCTGGATGCCTCCGGGGCGGCACTCTCGCAGCTCCTGCAGCGCGAGCGCGACCTGGTCGGTGACGTGTCGCACCAGCTCCGCAGCCGGCTCACCGCGTTGCAGCTGCGGTTGGAGGCGATGACCGCTTCGGAGGACCCCGAGGTCGTGGAAGAGGCCAGCGCCGCTCTGGAGCAGGCGGAGCGGCTGGCCGGCGTGCTCGATGACCTGCTCGCCTCCGCCACCGCCGCGCGAGCCAAGGGCGCCGAGCCGCTCGACGTGTCCGCCCAGTTGCGGGAGGTCGCCGGGGACTGGCGGGAGATGCTGCGCTCGCAGGGCCGCTCGCTGCGGCTCCGCGTCCCGGACGGGCTGCTGGCCCGGGCCACGCCGGCGAGGCTGCGCGAAGCGATCGGTGTGCTGCTGGACAACGCGTTGCAGCACGGCGAGGGCACGGTGACGCTCGCCGCACGGCACGGCAGCGGCACGGTCGTGGTCGAGGTCAGCGACGCCGGTCGCGGGGTGCCGGAGCAGCTCATCCGGCACGTCTTCGAGCGCGGCTTCTCCGGTGGCGGTTCGACCGGTGTGGGTCTGGCGCTGGCGAGGGCGCTGGTCGAGGCCGACAGCGGCCGGCTGGAACTCAGCTCGGCACGCCCGGCGACCTTCGAGATCTTCCTGCGGGTGGCGCGGGCCGATGACGTCCTCGGCGTGCCCTGGCGCATCGAGTCGACCCCGCGCTGAGGAACCGGATGGCTGACCGGCTGGATGGGCGTAGCGGCCGCATCGGCGTGCCAGTGACTTGCGTCACCGGTGTCCGACCGTCTCGGTGGCCGGAACCGACTGATCGTCGAACGTGTCCGGTTCCGGCCAGCCGGGCTCGTCGTGTCGAAGTGGCCGGTTCGCGCGTTCCCGCTCGTCAGGGAAGACCCATTTGCGGAACGCCCACCACCGGAACGCCATCCCCACGAGCAGGCCGATGATCTGCGCCGACGTGAAGTCCGCGATCTCCTGCACCAGCAGGCTGGTGTAGGGGGTGTGCAGCAGGAGGACGTAACGGGAGATCCACAGCGGTGCCGCGTACAGCCCGACGCTGATCCCGCTGATCAGGAAGTACAGCACGGCTTCGTGGTGCCGTTTGTGTCCGCCGCGCGTGTTGAACGACCACTCGCGGTTGAGCAGGTAGGACACGACGGTGGCCACCAGCACGGCGATCACTTTCGCGGTGACCGGCTTGGGACTGAGGATCGTCCACTTCAGCAGGGAGAAGATCGCGGTGTCGATGACGAACGTGATCGCGCCCACCACCCCGAACTTCAGGAGTTCACGTTGCCGCGCCGCGAGAGCGCGGTACCGGTGGGGGACGCGTGCCAGCACGGATTCGACTAAGGACACGACCCAGAGTCTACGGATTCGTCGCTCGCCGCCGAGCAGACGTGATCCGTCTTCGCGCCTGCTGATGGTCACGGACTGTTCGGCCACTCGGCCGCGGACACCGAAGGCACCGAAGCCCCCGAGCCCGAAGAGTCCGAAGTGGACGAAGCTGATGGTGGTGCTGTCGCTGACGTCGGCCTGGGCGCCCACAGCCACACCCGGGTCGAGTCGGAGTCGGTGGCGGACCCGAGCCGCGCGGTGCCGGTCACAGTGCGTTCCAACACGTCGTCGTAGGTGGATGCGGTCGGGCGGGTGTGCCAGGGCACGATCGCCGACAGCCACACCGACCCCCGGTAGTCCTCGCCCGGTCGCAGCCTTTCCGCGCAGCGCAGCTCTCCGCCCTCGGGCCCGGTCCACCCGTGACACTCCGACGGAATGGCCACCGCGGTCACGCCGCGCGGGATGTGCACGACGGCCTCGGCCATACCCTCTGTCATGCCGGTATTGCGCACCCTGACCTCAACGCGGCTGCCTATGCGCGGAACACGGTTCCAGGTCGAACGGTCTTCCCAGGGTGGGTTCCACGGCTCGCCGCCTGACGTGTTCCGGGCCCACAGCGCGAGCGCCACTCCGTCCGCTGGCGGTCGCACGTGAACGACGACCGGTGCCAGCGCAAGAGTGGTCTCGGCGCCGGCATCCAGGCTCGCGCGGATGTCGCCGCCGGTCGCGTTCTGATCAGCGCGCACCTGGTACCTGAACGGTAGGGACTCGCCGGGGAGCAGGCCCCTGTCCGTCCGGCACGTGATACCGCTGTCGATCTGTTCACAGTGGACGGTCGGCTCGCCGGCGCCGGAAGCCCTTGCCTCCGCGCTACGCATCTCGTCCGGGCTGGTCGCGGCCACACCAGTTGGAGTGACCAACGTCATCCTCACTGGCGCAGAGCTGCCGGTGCCGCTGTTGCGCACCGTGATCGTGAGCTGCTGCGGGGGTCCGCCCGCCACGAGTTCGACAGACTCCCCTGGCCCGCTCGCGGTCAGGCGCGGGGACGGGGGCAGCGCGGCCGGCCGCGCCGGTTGCGGAGCCGGAGACGGTGACCGAGGCGTGACCGGCAGTGGCGCGGTCACCGCCGACACGGCCGCTGGCGCGGCAGCGGGCGGCGGAGCCGCCGGGGGAGGCGCAGCAGGCGCGGGCGGTGGCTGTGCCACCGGCCGCTGCTGCTGCTCGTTGGCCGTGAGCGCCAGCGCCACGGCGGCGACGAGCGTCGCCACCGAGGCGGCGGTCACGACGAGCTGCCGCGGCAGCGAGCCGCCCGCGTTCGCCGCCGAGCCGGCAGCGCTCCCGCCGGCGCTCCCGCCGGCGCTCCCGCCGGAGGCGGAGCCGGCGGACGCCGAAGCGGCGGTCCCCGCCGCGCCCACGGCCGCGCCAGCGGCCGTGCCGGCGGTGACCGCCTTGCCGGCGAGCGCGAGGTAGCCGGCGGCGAAGGCGCCGAGCACCGCAGGTGCGACGGCGACGCGCAGCACGCCGTTGACGTCGGCAAGTTCGGCGGCCAGGGCGCGGCAGCGCTCGCAGCCGTCGAGGTGGGTTTCGACCTGGGCGGTTTCCCGCTTGGACAGCCCGCTGCGGGTCCAGGCGCCGAGGCGCTCGGCGGTGGCCCGGCACTGTTCGAGGGCTGAGCCCGTGGAGATCCCGGAAACCGCGACGGTTCCCGACGCGGCGGAGCCCCCGGTTCCCGGGGACTCCAACTGTCCAATATGGACTTGAAGGTAGGCTTGCCGGAGCCCTTCACGCGCCCGGTAGGCGAGGGCGGACACGCCGTTGGCGCTCAACCCGAGCAGCGGGGCGACCTCGGCCGGTGTCTGCCCTTCGATCTCGATGTGCCACAGCACGGTCTGCCACCGCTCGGGTAACCGCGCGAACGCCTGCGCGGCCATCGAGCGTTCCAGCCCCGCGATGGCCGTGTCGTCGAACGGCACGCTGACGTCCGCGCCGGACACCTCGCCGACGTCCTCCGCCAGGCGCAGCCGCCGGTCGCGGCGGGTCCGGTCGTAGGCGACACGGCGTAACGCCGTGAGCAGGTAAGCGCGGAACGCCGTAGTGGGACCGCCACCCGAGCGCAGCGTGTCGAGCACCTTGGCGAACGCTTCGGACACGAGGTCGTCGGCTTCGGCCTGGGACCTGGCGACCTGGCGAGCCATGTTGTAGGCCGCGGTCACGTGCCGTTCATAGAGCTGCCCGTACGCCTGCGTTGATCCCTGCCGGACGGCCTCGATGAGCTCACCATCACTGGGACCGTCAACCCCGGTTGGGACTGTTGCCACTCCACACCTTCCTCCGAAAGGGCTCTGATCATCGAACCATTGGCCGAGTGCGGCCCACTAGCGCCGTCCGGTTCCCGACGCCTTGCGCAGGGTAGTCGGTTGCCGATCATGGGTGACGTCGCACACAGAGATCCTTAGGGTGGCGCGATCGAGATCACTGGACGCCGTTCGTCATGAGCGATCCGCCAGTGCGTCCCGCTGGCCGACGGGAGAAAGGGGAGCGCTATGGGTCGCACCGGTGATCAGTCACCGCAACAGGCATCGAGGCAGCGGACATCCGTGGATCAGCCGGTGGATCACCGGCGCGATTCACGACGATTACGCGCCCGCTGGCGCACGGCCAGCCTGGCCGCCGGCTGGCCGTTCCCCAGCGACTGGGCCTCGGCCGAGGTCGACCGACTCTGCGTCGCCCTTGCCTGCGGGACGGACCCGGACCCGCTGCTGGGGCGCTTGGGCGCGGCCCGGGCGGAGGCGGGGATCGGACTGGACGAGACACTGCGTGATCTTGCCGCACTGCACGCCGTCTGGTGGTCCGATCCCGCCGCACGGGACGGGTTGGTATCGGCCGCGCCGGATGCCGTCCCGGCGAGGATGGTGCGCGCGGTCGCGCTGGGATGGGCCGAGGTCACCGCCCGGCAGGTCGCCAGCCGCGAGATCGAGGACGCCATGACCGGCCTCACCACCCTGGCCTACCTGCGCACCCGGTTGCGCGAGTTGTATGCCGCGGCTGCCGCGCGGGACGTGGACCCGGCCAGTGAGCACGCGCTGTTCGTGGTGTCCCTGGACCTCTCTGGCGAGGAGTGCGGTTGGTCACGGAGCATGGCCATGGTGCTCGCGGCGGACGTCCTGCGTCTCGTGTTCAACTCCGGTGAGACCGTCTCACTGCTTGCGGCGAGCAGTGCCGCTGTCCTGGGATGCCGTGCTGACACGCTGTACCGGCGCGTGCGTAGCGCCCAGCGGTTGATCGTGCACAGGCTGGTGTCCGGTCGGTTCCTCCGCGAGCATGATCTCGCGCACGAAGCTGTGCGCGTTCGCGAGCAGCCCTTGCCGGCCAGCCACGCCGGCGCCTGCGCGTTGCTGGACTCGCTGCTCTGACCACCTGGTGCGATGCCCCTTACAGGCCCCTCCGATATGTGGTGGCCAGGAGCTACGCTATTCACCTCGTGGAAGCTCGCAGCGCAATCCCAGTCGTAGGCATGGTCGGCGGTGGCCAGCTCGCACGGATGACCCACCAAGCGGCCATCGGGCTCGGCCAGTCCCTGAAAGTCCTGGTCAACTCACGGGACGACCCGGCGGCGCTGGTGGCTCCTGACGTGCACATCGGTCACCACACCGACCTGGCAGCTCTGCGGTCCTTCGCCGAGGGCTGTGACGCCGTCACCTTCGATCACGAGCACGTCCCCAACGAGCACGTGCGTGCCCTGGAAGCGGCGGGTGTCGCGGTCTACCCCGGTTCGGCGGCGCTGGTGCACGCCCAGGACAAGATGGTGATGCGCCAGCGGCTCGCGGAGCTGGGCCTGCCGGTCCCACCGTTCGCCAAGGTCAACGACGTCGGGGATGCCCTGCGGTTCGGTGCGGAACACGGCTGGCCGTGCGTGCTGAAGGCCGTGCGCGGCGGTTACGACGGCAAGGGCGTGTGGGTGCTCAACACCCCGGGTGGGGCACGCAGTACCGTCCGGGAGCTTCTGGACGCCGGTACTGAGCTGATGGTGGAGCAGCGGGTACCGCTGCGGCGTGAAGTGGCGGCTCTCGTGGCGCGCTCACCCTTTGGCCAGGGGGCGGCCTGGCCGTTGGTGGAGACCGTGCAAACCGACGGCATCTGCACCGAAGTCCTCGCACCGGCGCCGGACACGGACGAGTCCGTGGCCCAGCAGGCGCAGGACCTGGCTCTGCAGGTGGCTTCCGAACTGGGCGTGGTGGGCCTGCTCGCGGTCGAGCTGTTCGAGACCGCACAGGGCCTGATCGTCAATGAGCTGGCGATGCGGCCACACAACTCCGGGCACTGGACGATCGAGGGTGCGCGCACCTCGCAGTTCGAGCAGCACCTGCGAGCCGTGCTGGACTACCCGCTCGGCAGCACGGACCTGACCGCGCCGGCGGTGGTGATGGCCAACGTGCTCGGCGCCCCGACCGAGCCACGGATGGGGCTGGACGAGCGGGTGCACCACCTGTTCGCCCGGTTCCCGCACCTGAAGCTTCACCTCTACGGCAAGACCGCGCGGCCGGGACGCAAGATCGGTCACGTGAACCTGCTCGGCGACGACATGAAGGAGCTGCGGGAACAGGGCCGGCTTGCCGCGCACTGGCTGTCGCACGCCGAGTGGTACGACGGGTACGAGATCCACTGAGCCCGACAGGACAGGCCCGACAGGACAGCGTTCGCAAGGGAGCAGGCAAGGTGCCAGCGCAGGACAACGAGACGGCGTCACCGCTCGTCGGGGTGGTCATGGGCAGCGACTCGGACTGGCCGGTGATGCAGGCCGCCGGGGACGCGCTACGCGAGTTCGACGTGCCGTTCGAGGTCGGCGTGTACTCCGCGCATCGCACGCCACAACGGATGCTGGACTACGCCCGCTCGGCCGCCGACCGGGGCCTGCGCGTGATCATCGCCGGAGCCGGCGGTGCTGCACACCTTCCCGGCATGGTCGCGTCCGCGACTGTCCTGCCCGTGATCGGTGTTCCGGTCCCGCTGAAATATCTGGACGGTATGGACTCGCTGCTGTCCATCGTGCAGATGCCGGCCGGGGTGCCGGTCGCCACCGTGTCCGTCGGCGGTGCCCGCAACGCGGGCCTGCTCGCGGTTCGGATGCTCGCCGCCGGAGCGGATGAACTCGGCGTCCGACTCCGGTCGGAGATGGCACGGTTCCAGGACGAGCTGGAAAGGACCGTCCTCGCCAAGGACAGCGCCCTGCGCGAGAAGTTGTCGCAGAACTGAGGACCCATCAACCGACGTTTGTACGGTGATGGACGATTTCGCGCGGAATCGGGTGCGATGGGAGGACCCCGACCCCATTCCGCGCGAGATTGCCTCATGTTCAGCGCTATTCAGCCCAACGCGAACGCGATTTCCTCCGACACATCGAACTCGCCGTCAGCGACTCCGAGTCGGAAAGCTTCCCACTCGCCTTCCGTGAAGTGCAGTTCGGTTCCCGTGCTGATCTCCCGAACACACCAGCGCAGGGAGGTTCGCGTTTCGGTTCGGAAAGTGTCCGCGACGTCCTCGCGGACGACGACCGCACCGTTGTCGCTGGGCAGCCCGTCTAGGACCTCAGCGAGGAAGCGAGCCCACTGTTCGCGCGAGAAGGACACCTCCGGGCCATGGCCGTGCTGTTTGGTGTCCCGCATCAGCACGCAGTCGGATGTGAACGCGATGTCGACACAGTTCGCGCCGTTGCCGGTATAGCTCGACGTACGCCACTGGAGGTGGTGGGCGCTGCGCATGGTTGTTGTTCTCTCCGGGATTCTCAGGTCAGATCGGTGATCCGCCGCGCGATCACCTTGGCCGATTCGTGCTCGTTCAGCGCTGCTTCGCACAGCCGCTGCGCGGCCCGAGTGTACCCCTGAACCTGATCGTGATCCTGTACGTAGAAAGCACCATCGGGTATCTCCACATAGCCCACCGGACGGGCGGTTTCGAAGTCCAGAATGGTGAACTCGCCGTCCAATCCGTCGTGCACCGCGACCGAAAACGGCATGACGTGCAGGGCGGTGTTGTCGCGCTCGGCGAGGTCCAGAAGATGTCGCAGTTGCTGGCGCATCACCTCGGGGCCGCCCACCACCCGGTGGAGGACCGACTCTTCGATGACCGTGGTGAACCGCAGCGGCCGCTCGTCGAGAAGCCGGGACTGCCGGGCCATCCGCAGGTTGACCACGCGCTCGGAGTCCAACGTGCTCACCCGGAGGTGGCCGACGAGCAACGCCGCGGCATATTCCCGAGTTTGCAGCAGACCCGGCAGCGCCAGTGGCTCGTACATGAATTCCGCCGTGGCCAGCCCTTCCAACCCGACGAAGGTCTTCAGCCAGTCCGGCACGACATCCGAGAACGGTGCCCACCAGCTGCCTCGATCCGCCGCGCCGGCCAGGGAAGCGAGCCGGTTCATGTGCGCGACGTCCGCATCGTAGAACCGCAGCAGCGTCGTGACCTCCTCCGGTTGCTGTTGGTTCCGGCCCGTCTCCAAGTAGTTGATCTTGGAATGACTGCATCCGAGCACCTTGCCCGCCTCGCCCTGGGTTCGGCCCGCCCGCAGCCGGGACTGCCGTAGCTCGTTGCCGATCAGCCAGCGCAGCGCGGAAGGATCGGCCCGGTCGGCCACCATCGCACCTCCGTCTCGCCCGTTCGCGTGTTCAGGTACGGCTGTTCTACTCCTGTTGCGTAGCCCATGCGGGTGGTTCTTGGTCATCCGGCCCCGTTGGCAACGCGGGCACGCAACCCGGCGTTGGTGATGTTTTCGCCGCGTATCGCAGGTCAGTCTGACAGCCGGGCGGAGGATGAAGCGGAGATTCACCCGCGTCGGGCACATACGTAGGCAAATGTGCCGAGTAATGTGCCCGCTGCGATCCGCAGTGGACCGTGGTCGCTTCGGCGGCCTTCCGGTGGGACCGGGCCGGCCAACTCTCCCCGACTCGGCCCGGTCCCACCGCTTCCAGGACCACATGCAACGGGGGACCCATGACGAAAGCTCACGGAGCGCATCGGCTTCGACGACATCATCCGCAGCAGCGTCGAGCCAGCGAGATCCGGTGCCGGACCGTCGCCGGACAGCCGGACGAGCTCATCATCACCGAACTCGGGGACAACCTGGTGTCGGTCGCCCCGGCATCCGGGGCCTGGCCACCAGTGGTGCTGCGCGCTTACCCCGACGTGGCCCGGTTGCGTGCTCGGCTGCGCGACACGGTGATTCGCATGTCCCAGAACGAGCCGCGAATGTGACCCCTGCGGTGGGAGTCGTCAGGATCAGGCGCGGGCTGTCCGGTCATCGCGGCCGGCGCGTCTGGACCCGGCGTTTGGGACCGCAGGCACGCGCGATCTTCCTGAACCGGGTGGGGTGTTCGGGAAGGTCGTGCATCCAGCGTGCTGCCCCGTGCCCGGATTCGCGGCTGGGCGCGGGGCAGCACCGCTCAAGTGTCTCGACATGACGTCGGCGATATCGGTGAATTGCCTGGCGTACCTCAACGAACGGCCGAAGCGCCCCGCGCTCCCGAAGTCCTAGCCGAGTTGGTTCACCAGGACCGCCTCATTAGCGACGCCGATCGGGCCGTGGATGTCGAAGAGCCTCGCGTGCGCCACGCCGACTCCGGTGAACTCGACGTCCCGCTCAGCCTCGATGCCCAACCATTCGCCCGACATTTCCCGGTGCAGGTACAGCGTGACGTCCGAGTTGATCCACGGACCGAACGGCTCGCGCACCGGGCTCGCCGCGCTGATGCAGTCCGCCAGGACAGCGACGTGTACCAGCGGTGTGGTCGGTTCGTCGGCCAGCAGCGGAACCGGGAGCCGCATCCACAGCTGCCCCGGACCGGGTTCCCACTGCCGGGAGAGCCAGCGAACGTCGATGACGTCATGCACGCCCGTACGCAGTTCCATCCCGCGCGGTAGCAGCGACTTGTCCGGCAGGCCATCCGGCCCGGGGAAGGGCACCGCCGCGGCTTCCGGGGTCGCTTCGGGCATCTCCGATCGGCGCAGCGCCTGCGCGGTGAGCCGTGAGAGCTCGACGCCGTCAGCGGACAGGCTGGCTTCGATCACCTGGAGCCGCTTGCCGTCCCGGACCGTCCGCGCCGACACCGCGAGTTCGGACCTGGGTACCGGCCGCAACAGATCCACGGTCATCCGGGCGACGCACATCTCAGGATCGTCGACCAGCTGCTCCACGGCCCGCGCGAGCAGGCCAAACACCGGTCCGCCGCCGGTCAGTTCGCCCCATGGGTTCCCGGCGGCCTCGGTCGGCACGAACAACTCGCCGTGCCGCTCGAACAACGGTTGAGACACAAGAACCGATGCTACTCGACAGTAACTTAGCCTGTCGCGGCTGTGTGAGGCCCGTCGCCCCTGCTCAGGCGATGCCTTCGACGCCGAGGTCGACCGTCGTGCGCTCGCTCTCCCGCCGGCCAGGCAGCTTGGCGGGATCGGGGTTAGTGCACTGCACCAGAGATGCCTGCGCGGCGAGTACCGACAGCAGCCCGTCGAGTACGCCGTCCGGCAGCGTCCAATCCAGAGTGGACAACACGCGGTCGTCCTTGCTGATACCCAGCTTCGCCGCGCGGTCGCGTGCGGCGGTCACAACATTATCCACAGTGGACTCAAACAGGGCTGGCGTCGACGGGTCGATCGGCAGCAGCGGCGAGAAGTCGTCGCCGTGCGCGCGGATCTCGGTGACGTAGTCCAGCACGCTTTCCGGGAGATCCCGCAGCGGCGCGCCAAGCGCGTCGAGCGCGACGCAGGCAACCACACCCGCGCCCTGCCCGCGCTCCGGCGCCGAGGCCGGGACCAGCGCCACTTCCGCGCCGGCCGGGTCATCGGTGACCTGGCATCCGCACCACCACGCGCCGAACAGGATTCCCGCCGTCTGCCAGTGCGCGGGCAACCGGACGGCCACCGGCGAACCCGGCTCCACGTCGAACTCGTCGACCAGCCAGTTCGCCGTCTTCGCGGCCCAGTTCGCCGTGGTGATGCGGGACAGCTCGACACGCGCGCCGCTGGCATCGTCGTAATGCGTGATCAACGGTCGGGGCGCACCGCTTGCCAGCAGCGGTTCCAGCAGCGCCTTGGTGATGCTCATGTCCGCAGGCTATCCGGCGCCCGGCCTGGCCGATCGCGCGGAGCATTGATTGCGGAGCATTGATTGATGAGGTGCGGGGCCGTCGGCCGGATGCTCTCATCCTGCACAAGCACAACACCTTCACCGGCCGCGACTACCTCAGTCTTGACCTCGGCTTTGACGCCACGGTCCGACTCGGAATGTCTCGTGCGTCACTGCGTCCACCTCGCCAGGGGCCTCACCCTAACTGATGGTATTCAGTCGACTACTAGCCGCGATCGCGTGTCGGCGGTGCAGAGGCAACCGCTCGCACTGTTCGGATGCGTTCCTGGCATCGTTCAGTGAGTGAGGTGTGGACGTGCCACACTGCGTTCAACTCACCGCGATGACCACCGGTGAGGACCACCGATGAGGAAAGGCGCGATGCGAGTTCTGGTCACCGGCGGGGCCGGCTTCATCGGGTCGCACTACGTGCGGCAGCTGCTGCACGGGGCGTACCCGGCGTTCGGTGACGCCGAGGTGGTGGTCCTGGACAACCTCACCTACGCCGGCAACGAGGAGAACCTCCGCGAGGTCGCGGACCACCCCCGGCTGCGGTTCGTGCGCGGTGACATCTGCGACCCGGAGCTGGTCAGGCAGCTGATGCGTGGAGTCGACGTCGTGGTGCACTTCGCCGCCGAGTCACACGTGGACCGCTCGATCCTGGGGGCGTCGAACTTCGTGACCACCAATGTGCTCGGCACCGACACGTTGCTGCAGGCGGCCCTCGCCGCTGGCGTGGGCAAGTTCGTGCAGGTCTCGACCGACGAGGTGTACGGCTCGATCGATGAAGGGTCCTGGCGGGAGGACCACCTCCTGGAACCGAACTCGCCGTACTCGGCGTCCAAGGCCGGCGCGGAGCTTCTTGCCCGCGCCTACTACCGCACGCACGGGCTGCCGGTCTGCGTCACGCGGTGCTCGAACAACTACGGGCCGTACCAGTTCCCGGAGAAGATGATCCCGCTGTTCGTGACGAACCTGATGGACGGCAAGAAGGTCCCGCTCTACGGTGACGGCCTCAACGTGCGGGACTGGTTGCACGTGACGGATCACTGCCGGGGCGTGCAACTCGTGGCCGAGTCCGGTCAGCCGGGCGAGCTGTACAACATCGGTGGCGGGACCGAACTCACCAACCGGGAGCTGACCGAGCGCCTGCTGGCCGCGATGGGTCACGACTGGTCGATGGTGCGCCCCGTCGCCGACCGCAAGGGCCACGACCGCCGCTACTCCCTGGACGACAGCAAGATCAGAGCGGAACTCGGCTACGCGCCCACGGTCGACTTCGACACCGGCCTCGCCGACACCGTGCGCTGGTACCAGGAGAACCGCGCGTGGTGGGAGCCGCTCAAGGCGAACGCGGAACTGAGCACCGCGAAGTGATGGCAGGAGATTCGGCCCGCGATCTGGATACGGCCCGGCTCGCGCTGCTGGTGCCGGGTGGGCATGGCCAGGTGGGCAGCGACGTGGCGCGCGTGGGCGCGCGCGGTGACGTGGCGCGCGTGGGCGCGCGCGGTCGCGACTCGTTGGTGCACGCGCCCGGCTCGGGCGAGCTGGACATTTGCGACGCGGAGGCGGTCGCCGACGCGGTCGGGTCGTTCGCCGAGACCGCGCGGAACGCCGGCCTGCGGCCGGTGGTCGTGAACACCGCCGCATACACCGCGGTGGACGCGGCCGAAACAGACCCGGAGCGGGCAGCGGCGGTCAACGCCGCCGGAGCGGCTGCGCTGGCGGACGCGTGCCACGCGTCCGGGCTCCCGCTGGTGCACGTGTCGACCGACTACGTCTTCGCGGGCGACGCGACCGAGCCGTACGAGCCGGAGGACCCGACCGGTCCACGTTCGGTCTACGGACGCACGAAGCTCGACGGCGAGCGCGCGGTGCTTCGCTCGGCCGCGCGGGCGTGGGTCGTGCGCACGGCGTGGGTGTACGGCGCCATGGGCGCGAACTTCGTCAAGACGATGGTCCGGCTCTGCGCCGAGCGCGCCACACTGTCCGTTGTGGACGATCAGGTCGGGTGTCCGACATGGTCCTACGATCTGGCTCAGGGCTTGGTGCAGCTCGCCGCGCGAATCGCACACGGCAGCGGCCCAAAACGCGAAGTACTGCACTGCACCAACAGCGGGCGCGCCAGCAAGTTCGAGTTCGCCCGCGCGATCTTCGAGGAGCTGGGAGCCGACCCGGAGCGAGTGCGGCCCTGCACGAGCGACCAGTTCCCGAGTCCCGCGCCCCGACCGGCGTTCTCGGTGCTGTCGGACCGGGTGTGGCGTGAGGCGGGGCTGACGCCACTACGGCCCTGGCGCGAAGCACTCGCGGCGGCATTCGCCGAGCATGGCGAGGCATTTCGGGCGTAGGGCGACTTTCCATCCGGGGTGACGGCTGATCGAAAGAGAACGGCGGCGCTGAAAGCACAGACGGTCAGAGGTTGACCGGCCAGGTGTGTTCGCTGCTGGGTTCATCCCGCCACACGGGGTGTGTGCCATCCGGGGTCCACCATCTCGAAAAGTTCCGGGCCGCTGCGGGAGGCGTTGGTTACGTACCCGCATGAAAGCGAGTTGCCTCCCGCAGCGACCGCAGGCTGAGCCGTCGTTGTGCACTTCCAAGCGGGTCAGCGCGTTTTCCCCTAATCCGTGCCCCACGGCTCTATGACTAGGCCCCCGGGGCGGGTCTGGTCGATCGATGCTCGGGGGATCGTGCGAACGGCCGTCGCGATCACCCGGTCATAAGAAGCACCGGTCGGGTGTCCCTCGGTGCCGGCCGCTGTGAGCACGATCGGGGAGTATGCGGCCTTATTCAGCGCATGGCGCGCGCTGTCGGCGATATCTGGATCAACATCTATCGAGACTACGTGCCCGTGCTCGCCGACTCGCTCGGACAGGAGGGCGGCGTTCCACCCCGTGATGTCTGTCCGGCGCCATGCCCGGGGCCGGGGGGTCGATTCCGTTCAGCGAGCGCCCTGAAGCTCATTCACCGCCGTCAAGGCGGGGGCGTGGTGTGAGCGGTTCGGGTTCTCGGCAGAATGTGTCGGCGTGGACGCAGCGCGCAGCCAGACCCAGGGCATCAAGGACTACGGCGACGAACTCGCCGTGGTCTCCGTGACGTACTCGCCGGGCGAGACCCTGGAGCGGTTCCTCGACACCCTGGGTCGGGCCACGAAACGCGAGGTGCGGGTGGTGCTGGCCGACAACGGTTCCACCGACGGCGCTCCCGAGCGCGCGGCCACCCGTGAGGGCGTCGAGTTGCTGCCGACCGGGGGCAACCTCGGGTACGGCAGGGCCGCGAACAAGGGGGTCGCCGCGCTGGGCGACGAGTTCGGGTGGGTGGTCATCGCCAACCCGGACGTGGAATGGGCCGAAGGCAGCCTTGACGCGCTGCTCACCGCTGCCGAGCGCTGGCCGCGCGGCGGGGCGTTCGGCCCGCTGATCCGGGAGCCGGACGGCAGCGTCTATCCCTCCGCCCGGCTGCTGCCGTCTCTCGGGCGCGGCGCCGGGCACGCGGTGTTCAGCAGGGTGTGGCCGTCCAACCCCTGGTCACGTTCCTACCGGCAGTCGGAGGCGGCCATCGACGAACGTACCGCGGGATGGCTGTCGGGGTCCTGCTTTCTGGTGCGGCGAGCGGCGTTCGACTCGGTCGGCGGTTTCGATCCGCGCTACTTCATGTACTTCGAGGACGTGGACCTCGGCGAAAGGCTCGGTAAGGCCGGCTGGCTCAACGTCTACGTGCCCAGTGCGGAAGTCGTGCACCTCGGTGGCCATGCGACCGCGCAAGCGTCAGCGCGGATGCTCGCCGAACACCACCGCAGCGCCTACCGCTACCTCGCCGACCGGCATCAGGGCGCGGCTTGGGCGCCGCTGCGGGTTGCGCTGCGCGCCGGGCTGAAAGCGCGGGCGCGGATCGAGACACGTACGGACCGTAACCGCAAGTGACCCGGCGGCGGAGGCCGCCGGCTACGGCCACCCACGGAACTCTTGCCGGGGCGGGGTGCTGAACTGCCCGTACGTCCCCGGCTCGCGTTGCGCTTCATACGAGTTCGTCGGTAACTGGCCGACGAACGTGTCGTCCCACTTCGCCGGGGCACTGTGACCTTGAGATCCCTGGCCCTGCGGTACCTGACTCTGCTGCGCCTGCCGCTGCGGCGCTTGGCCCTGGTGGGAACCCTGGCCCGGAGGCTGGGGGAACGCCCCGGTCGCGTCCGGGTCCGGTCCGGTCCCGTCCGCCTGGTTCACCAGATTGCGCGGAATCCGCACGGTTGACGAGGCGTCCATCGGAGAGATCGCATCATCAGGGGTGACGACGAACGCACCGCGTGCCCTCGCGCGAGCGAGTGTCTCGTCGGCTCGGTGACGGGGGTCCATAGATGCCCTCTCGCTAGCTCCGCCGGTCAACATGTGCTTACCGGACGTCAACCGCTGACATGCCGGTCCTGCTCTCGGCACACCAACGCCAACCCTGCGCGCCGGTTACGGTTCCCGGGCTCTCCGCTGCCCGCGACCCGGGGTTCGCCCCGAAGTATGACGTAGGCATCTCGGTGGGTGGCCCCGATCCCATCATGGCGCTGCCGATGCAAGAGTATTCCCCTAACGGTGTTTCGTCAGCACGAAGGAGGAGCCACGGCATGTCGGCCCGTCCGACCAGCCCGAACGGTCTGGTCACCTCGCGCGAACCGCTGCGTGGTGTGGAGGCGGTTGTGCTGGTGGGAGGTCGGGGAACGCGGTTGCGGCCGTTGACGCTGTCAGCGCCGAAACCGATGTTGCCTACCGCCGGGGTCCCGTTCCTCGCCCACCTGCTGTCCCGGATTCGCGCGGCCGGAATCACGCACGTCGTCCTGGGTACCTCTTACCAGGCCGGGGTGTTCGTCGACTACTTCGGTGACGGCAGCCAGTTCGGCCTGGAGTTGGAGTACGTCGTCGAGGATCAGCCAATGGACACCGCGGGGGCCATCCGCAACGTGTCGGACCGGCTACGGGAGCAGGATGTCCTGGTCTTCAACGGCGACATCCTCTCGGGCGTGGACCTGCACGCGCTGATGTCCACCCACCGCGACACGCGCGCCGACGTGACGTTGCACCTGGTCAAAGTGGATGATCCGCGCCGCTTCGGGTGCGTGCCCACGGACCGTGACGGGCGCGTCACCGCGTTCCTGGAGAAGACCGAGAACCCGCCGGTGGACCAGATCAACGCCGGCTGCTACGCGTTCCGGCGCTCGGTGATCGAGTCGATCCCGGCCGGGCGGCCGGTTTCGGTCGAGCGGGAGACGTTCCCGGAGTTGCTGAAGGCCGGAGCGCGGTTGCAGGGCTACGTGGACGCGAGCTACTGGCTCGACCTGGGCACTCCGGCTGCGTTCGTCCGTGGCTCGGCCGACCTGGTCCAGGGCACAGTGCCGTCCGAGGCCCTTCCGGGCGCTCCGGGGGAGGCGCTGGTCCTTCGCACCGCGCAGGTGGCCAGTGACGCCAGGATCACCGGTGGTAGCACCATTGGAGCCGGTGCGGTGGTCCGCGACGGCGCCCAGGTCAACGGGTCGACGGTGTTCGACGGCGCGGAGATCGGCCCGGACGTCGTGGTGGAGCGCAGCGTGATCGGTGCCGGCGCGCGCGTCGGCGCCGGGGCGGTGGTGTGCGACGCCGTGATCGGCGACAACGCCGTGATCGGCGCTCGGTGTGAGCTACTGGACGGGATTCGGGTATGGCCCGGAGTGGAAGTTCCCGACGGCGGGGTGCGGTTCTCGTCGGACTGCTGAGCTGGACTGGATGACGCTCATCACGACACAAGCCACGGCGGACGCTGGAATGACACGGGCATGGCGTCCCGCGTTCCCACTTGACCTCCACCTGGTGCTCTCGCCCCTGCGGCGCGGCACCGGCGACCCGACGATGTGCACGGATCAGGACGGTGCCCTGTGGCGGGCGGCGACGACGACGGACGGTCCTGTGACGCTGCGCCTGTCCCGCGACAGCGACGGAACGGTCCAGGCACGAGCATGGGGCCCCGGGGCGCCAGCCGCGCTGGAAGGGCTGCCGAACCTGCTCGGTGCCGCCGACGACGACACCGGATTCGTGCCGGTGCACGAGATCGTCGCGCATGGACGGCGTGCCAGCCCCGGACTCCGGCTGACCGCTTGCGGACGAGTGTGGGACGTCCTGCTCCCCGCGGTTCTGGAACAGAAGGTCACCAACCGTGAAGCCTGGCGCTCGTGGCGCGAGCTGGGGCGGCGCTTCGGCGCGCCGGCGCCGGGACCCGCGCCAGCGGGGCTTCGCGTGCCGCCGGACCCGGCGCGACTGCGCCAGATCCGCGACTGGGAGTGGCACCGCGCCGGGGTGGACGGCGCGCGGCGCCGGACACTGATCGCGGCAGCGCAGGTGGCCGGTCGGCTGGAGCGCGCGACGCGGCTCGGCGGCCCGCAGGGCCGGGAGCTGCTCACCCGCGTGCCCGGCATCGGCCCGTGGACGGCCGCCGAGGTCGCGCAGCGGGCGTGGGGCGACCCCGACGCGGTCAGCGTCGGGGACTTCCACCTGCCCGCGATCGTTGGCGTCGCGCTGGTGGGACGGCCGGTGGACGACGACGGCATGCTTGAGGCGCTCGCGCCGTATGCCGGTCACCGCCAGCGGGCCGTGCGCTACCTCGCCCGGGCCGGCGTCTCCCGTCCCCGGTTCGGGCCACGCCTCCCCGTGCGCGACTACCGCTCGATGTGAACGTCTGCGTTGCGCAGTTGTTGCGACTGCATAATGCAGATACCCTGGTCATCATGTCCGTGGTGACCGTGAGAAACGTTCCAGACGAGATTCGTGATCTGTTGGCTCGTGCTGCCAAACGCAGCGGTCAGTCGCTCCAGGCATACCTCCTGTCGGTATTGGAGCGAGAAGCGAGGTTCGCCCGGAACGCCGAGATCGCCGAGATGGAGCCGATCGGCGCTGGGCGGTTGAGCATGGACGAGATCGTGCAGGCGGTCCGCGAAGCGCGCGGTGAGACCCCCACGGATGCGAATGACGGTACAGGCGCGGCGTGATCGTCATCGACACCTCAACGCTGGTCGCCTTCTTCTTGGGGGGCAACCACACTGGCGCCAAGGTGCGGAAGGCCCTGGGCAGTGACACGAGCTGGGCCGCACCGCCCCATCAACCTGCGGAAATGTTGCACGTCCTGCGGGGTTTGGTGCAGGGAAGCAAGATCAGCGATCAAGATGCGATGAGCGTTCTTGACCGTTGGAACAGCACCTACATCCAGGAACTGCGCTTCAGTCCCGGTGTCGTCGGACGGATCTGGGAGCTTCGGCGCAACCTTTCCGCATATGACGCTGGGTTCGTGGCGGTGGCGGAAGCGCATCAAGCGGTGCTGGTGACCGGGGACAGGCGTCTTGCCGGAGCTCCCGGGCTACGTTGCGAACTGCGATTCGTGCAGTGAATCCCGATTCGGTGCGTGCTCTCTTCAACGAGACGGGCTGACGCCCGCCAGCCGCGCCCGGGCTTCGGCAACGAGCGAGACGAGGTCGTCGGTGTCCGGCGGGAGGCCGTCGAGCGGCCACCAGCGCAGGTCCAGCGACTCGTGACTCCTGATCGGCTGTGCGCCGGCTGGCGCGCGTACCAGGAACTGGATGTCGAAATGTCGAGTCGGAACACCCAGCGAGCAGGTGATCGGGTGCACGTCCAGGCGCAACGGCTCGGGGTCGATGGTCAGGCCGTCGATCCCGGATTCCTCCGACGCCTCGCGCAGGGCGGCGCCGGCGAGCGTGGAGTCTCCGGGCTCGCAGTGCCCGCCGAGCTGGAGCCAGCGGCCGACGCGGGGATGCAACGTCAGCATCGCGTGCTCTCCGGTGTCGTCCACGACGATCGCCGATGACGTGATGTGGCCCGGGCCGCACGCGCGCATGCAGGCGTCCGGCCGGGCATCGAGCAGCGTCAGGTACGCCTGGCGCAGAGATTCCTGTTGCCGGTCAACGGGTTTCCACGCATCGAGTACAGCACGCGCGTCGGCATGTGGTCCGAGATCGGTCAAAGTTCGACCAAACCACCTTCCAGATCGCGCGGCGGTCGTGGCCCGGGGCTCTCCTCGGCGGGATGCCCCACGGCGATCGCTCCGAGCGGCTCCCACGCCGCCGGCAGTTCGAGGGCCGACCGGACAACGTCCGGGCAGAACAGGGTGGAGGACACCCAGCACGAGCCGAGCTCCTCGGCAGCGAGCGCGACCAGCAGCCCCTGCACGGCGGCCCCGCCGGCAACCGTGAACATCGCGCGCTCGGCTTCGCTTCGACGCGCATCCGGGTAGTCGTGGGAACCTTCGCGCACGAGGAATGGCACCAGCAACTCCGGTGCCGCGTACAGCAGGTCGCCGCGTCCCGCACGCCGCTGCGCGCGGTCTTCCGGCATGCCGTCCGCGCGGAGGTCCTCCAGCCATGCCGTGCGCATCGCGTCCAGCAACTTTGTCCTTAGTGGACGGTCGCGGAGCCACACGAAACGCACCGGGCGGGTGTGGTGCGGGGCGGGCGCGGTCAGCGCGGCGCTCACCGAGCGGCGCACCGCTTCGGGGTCCACCGGTGCGTTCGAGAACGAACGCACGGAACGGCGCAGCAGCACCGCTTCCCGGTGGCCCCGTGCGATCGCTTCCGCCGTGCCGAGGCGGAACAGGTCCTCCTCGGTCGGGCGCAGCAGGTCGCGGGCGGTCGAACCATCGTCGGCACCGGTCAGTCCGCGCACCACGGCGACCGGAACGCCACCGAGCTTGCCTTTGACCAGATCGGCGGCCCCGGCGATCTCATCCGCCACGGCGATCTCGGTGACCGAGAGTTCGTTGCCGTGGTCGTCGAAACTGCCCGCGTAGCGGTGGAGCACCGGCAGGCCAGCCGAGCCGATCGCGACATCGGTCTGCCCGTTGCGCCAAGCCCGGCCCATGGTGTCGGTGATCACGACCGCCACCCGCACGCCGAGCAGCTCGGCAAGCGTCGCCCGCACCTGCCGTGCCGACGCGTCCGGGTCTTCAGGCAACAGCGCGATCTGGTCCGCCGGAACGTTCGACGCGTCGACCCCGGACGCCGCCTGCACGATCCCGAGCCGGTTCTCCGTGATGAGCGTGCTCTCCTTGCGTGCGAGCACCGAGGTCGCCTCGGCGAGCACCAGGTCGCGCTTCAGCGTCCTGCGCTCCTCGGGGTCGCTTGGCGCGTGCACCATGCGCCCCTCGACCTTCGAGAAGATCTTGCTGGTGAGCACGACGATGTCGCCGTCGACCAGCCAGGGTGCCGCTGCCGACAGCGCGGCGGCGATGTCGTCACCGACGCTGAACTCCGGCAGGCCATGCACTGGCAGGACGCGTAACTCGGCGGCACAGTGGTCGCCGGGCCGGTCCGCACCCGGACGCTCGCTCACGGGGTCGCCTCCCGCACGCCGGCGAGGTCGAAGGCCGCGCGGGTCATCTCCGCGGTCGCGTCCACATCGGACATCAGCAGCGGTACCTCGCGCACCTGAACTCCAGGAATATCGGCGGAATCGCCGTCGTGTACCAGCCAACCGTCGAGGATTCCGCCCTCGCCGCGGGCACCGTAGTGCCGGCCGACCGCCTCTGCCGTGCTGTCCACACCGATCGCCCGCAGGCACGCGTCCGCCATGCCGCGCAGCGCACGGCCGCCGACGATCGGCGACAGCCCCACGACCGGAGCAGGCGTGCTCCGCAACGCCTCCCGGAACCCTGGAATCGCCAGCAGCGTGCCGATGCTCACGACCGGGTTCGACGGTGCGACCAGCACCACGTCCGCGCCGCTGACGGCCTCCGCGACACCCGGCGCGAGGGTGGCGTCCTCCGCGCCGATCGGGACGATCGCCTGGGCGGCGGGTACCGCGCGGTGCCGCACCCACCACTCCTGGAAGTGCACGGCGCGTGCGCCCTCACCCTCGGGGTCATCGATGGCGATGTGGGTCTCCACTCGGTCGTCGCTGACCGGAAGCAGCCGTACTCCGGGCCGCCAGCGGTCACACAACGCTTCGGTCACGGCCGAAAGCGGGTAACCGGCGCGCAGCATCCGGGACCGCACCAGGTGGGTGGCGATGTCCCGGTCGCCGAGCCCGAACCAGGTCGGCTCCGCGCCGTAGGCCGTCAGTTCGTCGCGTACCGACCAGGTCTCGTCGACGCGCCCCCAACCCTTCTCCGTGTCAATGCCGCCACCCAGCGTGTACATGCAGGTGTCCAGGTCCGGGCAGACCCGCAAGCCGTGCATCCACACGTCGTCGCCGATGTTGACCAGTGCGGTGATCTCGTGCCGCGTCGGTTCCCCGGACTCTGGAGACTCACCGGACGTTGAGGGCTCCCCGACAGCCGGTAGACCCAGGGCTGCCTTGACGCCGAGCAGGAACCGCGCACCACCGACGCCGCCGACCAGAACTACGACCTTCACGCCTTCGATCCTCGCATGGGTCGTTCGAGGCCGGTGGCGACCGTCCGCGCTGGGACTGGCGCGGCCGGATGCGGAAGGCCGATTCCGGCCGGAAACTGTCTTTTCACCTATTCCGGGGTTTACCGGAAGCGGGTAGTTCGCTATGCGAAAGGCGGGTCGCGCCGATTGCCGGATGCCTACCTGCAGAAGCCCGTGCCCGCGTTATGCCAGAACTGGAAATTGGCCCACCCGCACGCCGCCAGCGTCTGGTCGACGCCCAGGCCCTGAGCCACCGCCAAGGCGAAGTGGAAGAACAACGCCCCGACCGTCGGAACGGTGAGGATGAGGATGACCAGCACCAGCGGGGCCCATGGGCGAGCCTTCTCCCCGAAGTCCCGTGCGGCCGGCGACAGCCACGGCTCGATGGCGCCGTAGCCGTCCAGGCCCGGGATCGGCAGGACGTTGAGCACGAACGCGATGACCTGGAGCAGCGCCAGGAAGGACAGGCCGGAGGCGAGCCCGATCGGCATCCCGTCGGCGAACACCGCGACCCCGACCATCAGGACCATCCCCAGCAGCAGGTTCATCAACGGACCGGCCAGGGACACCAGGGACTCGGCACGCCGTGATCGCAGCGCGTGATGGTTGATCCACACCGCTCCGCCCGGCAGAGGGATACCGCCGACCGCTACGAACACCATCGGAAGCACGATGCTCAGCACCGGGTCGGTGTAGTGCCGGGGGTCGAGCGTCAGGTAACCCTTCGCCCGCACCGACCAGTCACCGCTGCGGAAGGCGATCAGCGCGTGCCCGAATTCGTGCAGGCAGAGCGAGGTCGCCCACCCGCCCAGGACGATCAGCCACACCCCGGCGATGATCGCGACCGAGTTGCTCATGGCCGCCAGGACGCCACCCGCGATCGTGGCGCCGAGCAAGGCCAGGAACAGAGGACTAACGCGCACCGGTGTCTTCGTCACCCCGCCAGTGTCTCCTCCGGGTCTGAGTTGCGTTCCACCGGTCGCGGGATAGCGTTGATCATATTCGTGATCGCGTCTGATTGGAGCATCTCGCTGGGTCGAATGACAGCGAGTGATCGCAGCCGTCTGGTCGGCGTGATGTTGTCCCCCTACAGGTGGTTCTTCCTTGACCGCAAGGAGCTACACGGGTGTAATCACAGTGATGTCATTCGCAGCTAAATGGTGTGGCTGTCCAGTGATTCAGGTCGGTGAGGGTGCTTATTAGTACCCGACTGCTTTCGGGTCGCTGTCGGACCGGTCGGCGGGGGCCGTCCGGTCCGGCCTGTTGGCACACACCGTTGGCGTCGCGGGTGGTCGCGTTGTGGGAGTTGTTGGCCGAGTGCGAGCTAAGGCCGGAGTGCCTCCCGTCTGGCCCTGGGGAGGGGAGACGGGAGCCAAGTGAAGGGGGAGCACATGCTGGAGATAGCGGAGGGCTGCCTGATGGAGCGGGGGGAGTCGCCAGCAGCCGAAGTGGACGTCCTCGCCGAGCTGTTGCAGGTCGGCGAGGAAGAAATGGAATGGCAGGAGCGTGCGCTGTGCGCGCAAACCGACCCCGAGGCTTTCTTCCCTGAAAAGGGCGGTTCCACCCGGGAAGCCAAACGGATTTGCGCCGGATGCGAGGTCCGCTCCGAATGCCTGGAGTACGCGCTCGAACATGATGAGCGCTTCGGTATCTGGGGTGGTCTGTCCGAGCGCGAACGGCGGAAGCTGAAGAGACGCGCCGGCTGAACTCCAGCGGGTGGCACACCTTGTGGCGGACCCCCATCTCGTCACGGTCGCCTCGTCACGGTCGATTCCCCCGAGCTCCGTTACTGTCGGGTAGCGTCAGCTGTGGAGTGGATCACGCTGCCAGGCGGGAGGACAGGTTTGGTCGTGGCCGTGCTGCGGTGGGTTCGTGCGTCCGTCCCACGCCGGTTGCCCGGGTGGCCGCCGAGAGGGACGTCGATCTCACCCCGGGTGGGCTACCCCGTTGTGCTGACCTTGGCGTTGCTGGCGGTAGCGCTGCTGACGCACGGGGTGCTGGCGGACCAACCGCGATGGGGCACCGGTCTCGCCGGCGGTCGCCTGCTGCCGGTCGGGGACCTGAGCCAGACGTGGGCCGATTACCTCGCCGCATGGCACCCCGCGTTCGGGGGCACGGCCTCGCCGGTCGCGCCGTCGTTGCTGGTGCTGGGCGTGTTGGGCACCCTCCTCGCGCCACTGGGCGGGCCGCCCACCGCGGCCGCCCTGCTGTTGTGGTTAGACCTGCCGCTGGCCGGGCTCGCGGTGTGGGTGGCGACCCGGCGATTGCCGGTGCCGGCGCGCTGGCGGGCTGCGGTCGCGGCGGGGTACGCGCTGCTGCCCGCCGCCTCGCTGTCGGCCGCGCAGGGCCGGCTCGACGTCGTCGTGGCGCACGCGCTCGTGCCGATGGTGCTTGCCGGTGGGGCGGCGGTACTCGGTTGGTCCAGGCTTGGCGCGAACCCGAGGCAGTGGCTGAGCACCGCTTCCCTGGCCGCCCTCGGCCTGACTGTCCTCGGCGCCTTCTCGCCGCTGCTGTACGCCTTCCTGGCGCTGCTGCTCCTCGTCGGGTTCGTCGTTGTGCCTGGCCCAGAGGTGAGTCAGGACCGGAAACCGTCGCATCGGGTGGCCGCGCTGGTCGCGGTGGTCGTGCTACCGGTGGTGGGTTTGCTGCCGTGGCCGGCGGTGTGGCTGACCGACCCGCAGCTGCTCATCCAGGGCGCCGGCGACCCCGGCCAGCAGAGTCCGGTCGGCCTGAGCGTCCTCGCGCTGGCCCCGGACGCCTCACCGGCAGCGTGGGTCGGTGTGATTTTCCTGCTCGCGGCGGCTGCGGCGTGCTGGCTCCGTCCCCGGCGTGAAGCCCTGCCAGGACTGGTCGTCGCCGGGGCCGCCCTGGCGGCGACGATCGCCGTCGGGCGCGTTCCGCTGACGCCCGCCAGCGGTGGTGCATCCACCGTGACGTGGACGGGCGGGTTGCTGGTCATCGCGGGGGCCGGGGCGCTCTGGCCGGTCCTGCTCGCCGGTCTGCCGGGGCCGAGTCCGAGAGCCGTGCCCAGGCGTTTCGCCGCAGCCGGGTTGGTCGGCGCGCTCCTTGCCTTGGCGACCGGCAGTGCCCTGGCCGGCTCGGGCGGACCGTTGGGTACCCAGCGCGGCGAGCCGCCGCGCGCGGGCTCGTTGCTGGTCGTCGAGGGCCTGGGCCGGCCGGCACGGCTGGAGGACGCGCCGGCCCGGTTCGGGGACGACAGTCTGGTGCCCGCCACATCGGCGTTGCAGTGGCTGCGCCGTGTCGGCAACGACGTCCTGACCGGTCCGCCGGACAGCGTCCGCGCGGCGCTGGCCTCCGCGGCCGGACGCGGCGTGACTGCCGTGTCCCTCCCGGACGCCCGCGCCGCCGAGCGGTTGCGCGCCGCCGCCGGCGACATGGTCGCCGGCGGGGTGCGCGGTGCCGGCGGGCGCGAGGAGGTGCGACTGTCGAAGCCCGGAGGGCCGGCGGAGCTGCTCGGCCCGGACCTCGCGCGCAGAGCGCGCGGCGACGGCCAGCCCGACCCGCTCGACCAGCCGAAACCCGTGCAGACCACGTTGCCCGAAGGGGCGTTGCGGGTGTCCGAAGGCGGGGTCGGGCGGCTGCTGGTGCTCGGCGCGGAGAACGTCTCCGGGTGGCGCGCCACCATCGATGGCAAACCGGCGTCGCTGGCCACGGCCTGGGGGCACCAGGTCGGTGTCCCGCTGCCCGGTCATCCCAGCGAGGTCCGCTTCGAGTACGCCAGCGGGCCGCGCGACACGTTCCTCGCCGTGCAGGCCGCGGCGCTGCTGTTCACGGCCGTCGCGGCGCTACCCGGCCGCCGGCGCCGACCGAGCGAGCCGGTGGCGGATCACTTGCCCTCGATGATGTCGGGGTCCAGCCCCAGGTAGGCGGCGACCTGCTCGACGAGCACGTCGTGCAGCAGGTCGGCCATGTCCGTGCCGTCGCGGGCGCGGGCCTCCAGCGGGCGGCGGTAGAGCACGATGCGTGCCCGAGTGGGCTCCCCCCGGCCGTCGACGCCCGCGGGAACCAGGCGGGCCAGCGGGACATTGGCGTCGACCACCACGTCCTCGTCCCACGCCACCTGCGAGGAGCTGGTGACCTCGGGCACCTCGTCGACGGCGACGTCGAGCTGGGCCAGCTCGGTGTGCCAGCGCTGTTCGATCGGTTCGAGGGCTTCCAGGACCAGCGCGTCGAAGCGCTGCGAACGGCTGCGGGAGGCCGGTACCGACGACGGGTACAGCGGTCCACGCAGGCCACGGCCCCGCCGGTCCCGCCGAACGCGGCTGAGACGTCGAGTTCCACGTGCCGTCACCACGGGGCGAGCGTACGCCGAAACGCCCCCGGCGTGGACCAGCCGCAGCGGCTCGACCGGATGACCTTGCGGTCGGGCACGGTGACCGCGCGCTCCAGCCGCTCGGATGTCCTCCGTTCGGGGCGTCGGTTGTCGCGTTCGGCAGGACCGTCCGGGTTCGCCGCGAGCGATTTCCGCGTGCCTGCGGCGCGTACTGGGGCGGGGGCGCTATCGTGCCTGTCGTGCGGAGCGTGAGACGGTGCTCGCGAACGGGGTGCACGAACCCGGCAGTCGCCACGCTCACGTATGCCTACGCGGACTCCACCGCCGTCGTCGGACCGCTGGCGACCTACGCCGAGCCGCACAGCTACGACCTGTGCGAGGAGCATGCACTGCGCCTCACGGTGCCCAAGGGCTGGGAAGTCGTTCGCCACGAGGGTGAGTTCGCCCTCCCCGAGCCCTCGGCGGACGACCTGACGGCGCTGGCCGAGGCGGTCCGCGAAGCCGGGCGCTCGGATCCGCAGGCCCCGGACCTCTCCGTAGGGTCCTCCCGCCGTGGGCACCTGCGGGCGCTGCCCGACCCCGTGGACGAGTAAGCCACCGGCGCTTGCTGAACGTTCGCTGGGTGATCGCCGGGGAAATTCTGCGACGAGATCATGGAATTCCCGGTGATCAGCGGTTGACCCGGGCGTGAACTGCGACGATTCTCCGCATGTCCGATCCTGGCCATCCCGCTGCGGTGCGGCGGTCGCCGGTAGGCTTTTGGCCGTACGTCAGGGGAACTAGGGATTCGGGGAGTGTGCGGGGTGCGGGACCTGTCCGGGATCGTCAAGGCGTACGACATCCGAGGAGTGGTCGGCGACGAGCTCGACGTCGACACCGTCCAGGAGATCGGCGCCGCGTTCAGCAGGCTGGTGGGCGGCCCGGCCGTCGTGATCGGCCACGACATGCGGGAGTCGTCGCCGGCCCTGGCCGCCGCGTTCGGCGAGGGCGTGGTCGGGCAGGGTCTCGACGTGATCAACATCGGGCTGGCCAGCACGGACATGCTCTACTTCGCCTCGGGGCGGCTGGAGCTGCCCGGGGCGATGTTCACCGCCAGCCACAACCCCGCCAAGTACAACGGGATCAAGCTCTGCCGCTCCGGTGCCGCGCCGGTCGGCCAGGACAGCGGGTTGTCCGAGATCAAGGAGCTGGTCGAGCAGGGCGTCCCGGAGTTTCTGGGCGCCACGGGCACCGTCACCGAGCGCGACATGCTCGTCGACTACTCGGCGTTCCTGCACGGGTTGGTGGACCTGACGTCGATCCGGCCGCTGAGGATCGTCGTGGACGCCGGTAACGGCATGGGCGGGCACACCGTTCCGCAGGTCTTCCAGGGCCTGCCGGTGGAGATCGTGCCGCTGTACTTCGAGCTGGACGGCACGTTCCCGAACCACGAGGCGAACCCGCTGGACCCGGCCAACCTCGTCGATCTGCAGGCGAAGGTGCGCGAGGTCGGCGCGGACGCCGGGCTGGCCTTCGACGGCGACGCCGACCGCTGCTTCGTCGTGGACGCCGCCGGGGAGCCGGTGGCGCCGAGCGCGATCACGGCGCTGGTCGCGGTCCGCGAACTGACCAAGGAGCCCGGCGGGACGATCATCCACAACCTGATCACGTCCAAGGCGGTCCCGGAGATCGTCAACGAGCACGGCGGGAAGCCGGTGCGCACCCGCGTCGGGCACTCGTTCATCAAGCAGACGATGGCGGAATCCGGTGCGATCTTCGGTGGCGAACACTCGGCGCACTACTACTTCCGGGACTTCTGGAGGGCCGACTCGGGGATGCTGGCGGCACTGCACGTGCTCGCCGCGCTCGGGGAGCAGGACCGGCCGCTGTCCGAGCTGATGGCCGCCTACAGCCGCTACGTAGCGTCCGGCGAGATCAACTCGACGGTGGACGACCAGGCCGGACGGATGCGCGCGGTAGCGGAGACCTTCGGTGCCCGGAATGGCGCTCGAACCGACGAACTGGACGGGCTTACCGTGGAATTGGCGGACGGCTCCTGGTTCAACCTGCGGCCGTCGAACACGGAACCGCTGCTCCGGTTGAACGTGGAAGCCAGTGACGCCGAGCGGATGCGAGCACTGCGGGACGAGGTGCTCGCGGTCGTTCGGGCGTGACTCGCCTAACCGCATGAAGGACCCCCGACCGGACCACCTGTTCGGTGCGCAACCGATCAGGTGGACACAGGCGTCGGGTAGGCAGGCTCATCAGGTAAACAGGGCGTCAGGTAGACAGGGCGCATCAGACAAAGGGCACTGGGTGCCGAACTGACCGTCGGGAGGAGCCGTGCCCGTAGGAGTGGAAGCGCAGTTGCTGGAGATCCTGGCGTGCCCGTGCCCGGAGCATGCTCCACTGGTCGAGCACGCCGCTGACCGGGACGAAGCCGAGGGGTACCTGGCGTGCACGTCCTGTGGTCGGCGCTTCCCGATCCGGGACGGTATTCCGGTGCTGCTGCTGGAGGAAGCGCTCGGCGGCCCCGGCACGGAAGCAGCGGAGGGCGGTCCCCGCCCGTCCGGCGGTGCTGACGAGGCCGTTTCTGATGAAGGTGTTCCTGGAAACGGGTGAGAACCGTGTTGGACGACAGCCTGTTCGACGACCCTGGGCGGTTGGCGGATGCCGACACCCAAGGGTTGCTGCGGTCGGCCGCTCTGGCGGGCGCGCAGGTGAGATCCACCGTGGAAACCGCCGCCGAGGTGGGACTCGACGACCTCTCCGAGGGGCGACCGCGCGCGCTGGTGCTGCTGGCCCGCCCCGGCGTCGCGCCGGCTGTAATCCACCTGCTGGTGTCGCTGCTCGGGCCGTCCTGCCCGGTGCCGGTGGTGGTCGCCGAGTCCGCCCCGTCCTGGGTCGGGCCGCTGGACGTCGTCTTCGCCCACACCCAGGACGCCGGTGACACCGTGCTGGCCGAGTCGGCCGCAGTGGCCGCCCGGCGTGGTGCGACCGTGGTGCTGGCCGTTCCGCCGGAGGGGCCGGTGGCCGCGGCGGCGTCTGGCCGGGCGAAGGTGATCCCGCAGCGCATCCCCGTGCCACCGGCATTGAGCTTCGGCTACGTCTTCTCCGCGGGAGCGACCGTGCTGTCCGCATTGGGCCTGCTCGATGTGGACACCGATGCGCTGGCCGACAGCCTGGACGGCGCGGCGGCGCTGTGTCATCCAGGGCAGGAGTCGCTGGTCAACCCGGCGAAGTCGTTGGCGTTGCGGTTGGCCGACCGGGCACCCCTGCTGTGGGGGTTGGACTCGATCTGCACGGCGGTGGCCGAGCACGGTGCGTTCGCGCTCGCCTGCCACGCGGGCGTGGCCTGCGACGTGGCCGGTTACCCGCAGGCGATGACCAGACACGCACTGCATCGCGCGGCGTCCCAGGCCGGCTCGGGCGCGGACCTGTTCGCCGACCCCGAGGACACCGCCGGTGGCCTGCTGCGGGTGTTCCTCATCAGCTCCCGGCACAGCGCCGAGGTCGAGGCCAGCGAGCGCTTCGCGGTGACCACGTTGCCCGGGGCGGACCTCGTCACCCCCGGCGAGTCCGTACCGGACGACCCGGCCGTGTGCGCTGCGGTGCTGGCCCTGCGGTTCGACCTGGCGGCGGTCTACCTGGGGCTGGCGGCCGGCACCGGGAACGGCCCCGGCTGGCCCGCGTTGGCCATGAACCAGGGATGAGTTGGCACCGTCTTCCCTGTCGAGGGCAACCTGGGAGCAAGGTCACGCGTTTTTAGGTCGAAGGGCATTGGGATCGACGCCGCCCGGTCGAGCACCATGAGGGCACAACGCCGGTGTCACGTACTCCGGTGGGCGGAAACCGAGGAAGCGAGAACGACAGTGCAGCTGCTGCGTAACGCGGTGCGCCCGTATGCGTGGGGATCACGCACCGCTATCGCGGACCTGCTGGGACGCCCTGTTCCCGCCCCGCACCCGGAAGCTGAGCTGTGGATGGGTGCCCACCCGGGCGACCCGTCCCGGTTGGTGTGCGAGGACGGTTCGGAAGTGTCGCTGCTGCAGCTTCTGGACGCGGACCCTGCCGCGCAGCTCGGCCAGGCGTGCACCCAGCGGTGGGGTAAGCGGCTGCCGTTCCTGTTGAAGGTGCTGGCCGCCGACGAACCGTTGAGCCTGCAGGCGCACCCGTCGGCGGAGCAGGCCAGGGAAGGGTTCCTGCGGGAGGAGGCCGCCGGAATCCCCCGCAACGCGCCCAACCGCAACTACCCGGACCCCATAGCCAAACCGGAGCTGATCTGCGCGCTCACCGAGTTCCACGCGCTCGCCGGGTTCCGGGACGCGCACCGAACAGTGCGCCTGCTCAACCAGCTCGACGTGCCCCGGCTTCGCCCGCACACCGAGCTGCTCGCCGCGCAGCCGGACTCCAACGGCCTCCGTGCCTTGTTCACCACCTGGATCACGCTGCCAGAGCACTACCTGCGCGTGCTTCTGCCCGAGGTGTTGGAAGCGTGCGTGCGCGAGGTGCGCGCGCAAGGTGAGTTCACGCTGGAGTGTCGCACCGCCCTGGAGTTGGGCGAGGCGTATCCAGATGACGGCGGGGTGCTGGCCAGCCTGCTGCTGAACCGCGTGGTGTTGCAGCCGGGCGAAGCGATCTTCCTGCCGGCCGGCAACCTGCACGCCTACCTGCATGGAACCGGGATGGAGATCCTCGCGAACTCGGACAACATCCTCCGATGCGGTCTCACCCCGAAGCACGTGGACGTGCCGGAGCTGCTGCGCGTCCTGGACTTCAGCTGCGGCGACATGCAGGCCCTGCGGGGCGATCGGCTCGACGACCACCTGACCGTGTACAGGACGTCGGCCGAGGAGTTCGAGCTGTCGCGAGTGGGCTGGAATGTCGGCGACACCGCTGGTGTGGTGCTCGACTCACCCGGCCCGCAGATCCTGCTGTGCACCGAGGGGCGGGTACGGCTGTCCACGCGGCAACACCACGCCTCACCGGCCGGGAACGGCCAGCGCGGGCTGGTGGCCAGCGGAGTCCAGGGCAACGGCCACGGCCCGCACGTGCCGGGCCGGATGGCCGGCGTCCCCGCCCCGGAACGCTTCACCGCTTGGCGCCCGGAACCGCACGCACCGGCCCGGCACGAGCTTGACCAGCACGAATTTGTCCAGTACGAACTCGAACTCGGCCGGGGTGAGTCGGTGTGGCTGCCGGCTTCCGACCCCGCCGTTGTGGTCACCCCGGTCGATCCCAGCGCTGGTGCCACCCAGGTCTTCCGGGCCGCGGCCGGCGCCCTGTAACCGTTCTGCCCTGTAACCGTTCTGCCCTGTAACCGTTCTGCCCTGTAACCGTTCTGCCCGGTAGTCCTTCTTCGTCGCAAGCCTTCTCGCTGCGCGCACGAGGTCATGGTGCGTACTTACCCCTGCTCCAGGGACCGCACTGCCGTGCCCCGCTCCCACGGCGCCCGGCGTGTCAGCGGCTCCGCCTCGACGTCCGCCTCCGCCAGCGCCTGCGGCTCGGCGTCCTGCTCGTCCGCCGGGCCTGCGGCCCCGCCGGTCTCCGCTGGCCGGCGCTGGTCGTCGCGCCGCTGGCGCTCCGGCTGCTCCGGGTGCACGTCCTCCGGCCGGGCGAGCCCGGCCTCGGCCGTGCCTTCGGGGCGGTCTGGCCGCCCCGGCTCGCGGAACTCGCCGATCCCGGCCCTCCCGCTCCCCAGCGCGTCCTCCGGCCGCTCGTCGTCGACGTCCGCCAACGGGTGCTGGGGTCCCACGACCGAGGCGCCTTCGCCACCTGGCGTGGCGGTTTCCCACCGAGCCCTACGCCCGACAGTGGGAGGCGCGGCGGTGGCCACCAGCGGGAGCGTGGACCCCCGGACCGGGATTTCCAGTCCAGCTGCCATGGTCACCGCGCGGTCCCACTCCGGGTCTCCGCTGTATTCGCTGTGCCCGAGCACGCCGGGCACCCAGCGGCGGAACGAGAACGGGCCCCGCTGCGGGTCCGGCAGCCAGTGGTCGCCGCCCAGCACGAGGGCACCGGTCGGTCCCCGGGAGGCGGGGGCCAGCGGTCCCTCGGTGCCGCCGCCTCGGAACCCGACGCCGATGAGCTTGCCGTCGAAGATCTGACGTTTCCACGTGGTCACCGCGCCCCCCAGCGGGTCCGTGCCGCGACACAGTGACCGCCAACGCCCGCCGAGCGACCCCGCGAGGTCGAGCAGCGAGTCGTGCGGAACGACGTTCGGGAACGCGCGCGGATAGGCCCACTGCAGCTGGGAACCAGCCGTGACCAGTCCCACCCGCTCCCTGTCCTCCTCCGGCAGGGACTCCAGCACACGCGCCGTGGCGACCGCCGCCAGCAGGCTGCCCTGACTGTGTCCGACGAGCACCACGCGGGTGTTCGGGTCCTTGAGGTGCTCGCGGGCGCGGGCGGCCAGTTCGGGAATGACCTTGAGCGCGTAACAGGGCGGGACGAGGGGGTGGGACTCGCGTGGCCAGAACAGGGCGAGGTCGCACAGCAGTCCCAGGTACCGGGCGGTCTTCCGGCTCTTCGCCGCCCGGTAGACCACCCGCAGCAGGCCGAGAGCCAGCGCCGCGAGCGCCGCGACCCCGATACCGCCGAGCCGGTTGAGCGAGCCGAGCCGGGGCAATCCGAGCAGGTGCAGGGAGACCGAGAGCCCGGTGCTGCCGGCGAGAATGCCGGCGATCACCAGCAGTAGGTGGTGCGAGTACCGGCGTTGCAACCCCGCCCAGCGCCAGGCACGCGTGGCGCGTCGCTGGTCTTGTTGCCTTCCGGCGTGCAGCAGCGCGACTTCTTCGAGGATCGCTTCGTCCGAGCGTTCCGTGCGGAAGCGTTTGATCAGTAACCAGGGGATGCCGATCGCGGCCATCAGCGCGAGCAGGACCGCGCCGATTCCCCAGTAGACGGTCACGTCGTCATAGGTGTCCGGTAGCCGCAGCCGCTGTTGGCCGAGCGCTTGGCGCAAGGCCAACGCCAGCCCGGCCCCGAACCCGTCGCCGAGCAGGCAGGCCAGCCACAGCACCGGCGCGGCCATCCAGCCACCGGCCCAGGGGCGGAGGTCGCGCGGGAGATACGACCAGTTGGAACGCGCGAGCAGAGCTGACGGCACGAGGAGGATGCCGACCGCGACGCACACGACCAGCAACGCGACCGTGATGATCTGCACAGTGTCTCCCGAACCGGGCAGCGGGCCGGTCAGAGCACCGGGAATGACGGCGGTGAGCAGGAGGACGAGCGCGGACACGCCCATCGCGACCAGGCGTTCGGTGCGGCCCAGCGACAACCCCAGCATGCGCCCGGCCGACCGCGAGTCCCGGCCCGCCGGATCGTCCATGACGACAGTGCCCAGCACGGCCGCCGCGAGCAGGCCCGCGGACAGCAGCCAGCGCGGGTCCCACAGCGTGCCGTGCCACGGGCCGCCCAACGCCAGCAAGGCCACAGTGGACAGTGCCGCGACCACGTGCAGTGCCCGCAGGGTCGGGGTGTCCGGGTCGGAGACGACGTTGGCGCCCGGAAGCACGGGCGCATGGGCGTCGACCTGCTCGGAATGCGCGAACTGCGTCGAATCCGCCGTCGTGCCGGAGACGTGCCAGTTCACCACGGACACGCGGTGCATCGCGAGCACGACGAGCCCGACCGGTAGCAGTGCCAGCACCGACCGCAGGACCGTGGACGCACGGATCGCGCCCGGGACGAAGCTCAGGCACTCGGAGGTCGGCCGCAGACACTGCGCCGCGACCAGGTCCAGGCTGGTCACCGCGAGTTGCGCGACGAACAGCATGGTCAGCAACAGCGCGGCAAGGCGCAACAACGCGCGCAGGGTGATGCCCAGATACCGGGCTACCGGTCCGCCCGAACGCGTCGGCGGCAACATCCACTGGGCGACGTTGGCCAGCGCGAACGGGAACAGCAGCGCCCAGGTGGCCTTGCCGAGACCCCCGGAGGTCATCCGGCCCCACACGTAGCCTTCGACGATGCGGGGAATCGTGCGCTCGCCGGCCGTGAGCATCGCACCTGGCACCGGCCGTTTCAGCCGGTCGGCCGGGCGTACGATCCGCCCGACGCCGTCGCCGGCCACGTCCACCGACGCGACCGAGTCCAGCAGGGTTTCTCCCGTGGTGCCCAGGATTCCGTGCACCCGCAGTTCGACCACGCGGGTGTCGGGACCGGCCCCGGGTACCTGCACTATTCCTCCCGTAGTCGTCGCGAGGTGGTCGTCCGCGGGTGATTGTCCTCGGACCTGCCACGTGGCGCGGTTCGCCACTGACGATTGTGATCGTTCGAGCACGCTCGTGTCTCGCGTTCGTGGGGTTGACTTCGTGGCGTTCCTCGTCCCGCGTCCGTGCGCGATGCGGTGACCCCCTTCGGACACCGGCCGCTGGCACGGGGGCCACGGAGCCGGACAGCGGTATGTTGCGGGCAGGAACCTGTGTTCGCACGCCGGGGAGGTTCGGCTGATGTCACGGAAGCACCAGGCAGTGCGGACGCGTGAGGGCATCGAGTTCGCGGTCGCCGATCTCGCGCTCGCCGACCAGGGTCGTCACCAGATCAGGTTGGCGGAGCACGAGATGCCTGGCCTGATGGCGCTGCGCCGGGAGTACGCCGACGCCTTCCCGCTGCGGGGAGCGCGGATTTCCGGCTCGTTGCACATGACGGTGCAGACCGCTGTGCTGATCGAGACGCTGGTCGCGCTCGGTGCCCGGGTGCGCTGGGCTTCCTGCAACATCTTCTCCACTCAGGACGAAGCCGCCGCCGCGGTGGTCGTCGGTCCTTACGGCACCCCGGAAGACCCGAAAGGCGTGCCCGTATTCGCCTGGAAGGGTGAAACGCTGGGGGAATACTGGTGGTGCGCCGAGCAGGCGCTGACCTGGCCGGGTGATCCGGGGCCGAACATGATCCTCGACGACGGCGGTGACGCGACCCTGCTGGTGCACAAGGGCGTCCAGTACGAAAAGGCCGGTGCCGTACCGCGACCCGCCGACAACGACCCCGAGGAGTACAAGGTCATCCTGGAGTCGCTACGTGCCTCATTGACAGCCGACGCCACCAAGTGGTCGCGCGCGGCCGACAGCATTCGTGGTGTCACCGAGGAAACCACCACCGGAGTGAACCGGCTCTACCAGCTCGCAGCGCGGGGGGAGCTGTTGTTTCCCGCGATCAACGTCAACGACTCGGTCACCAAGTCGAAGTTCGACAACAAGTACGGCATCCGGCATTCGCTGATCGACGGACTCAACCGCGCCACCGACGTGCTCATCGGCGGCAAGGTCGTGGTCGTGTGCGGGTACGGGGATGTCGGCAAGGGGTCGGCGGAGTCCCTGCGCGGCCAGGGCGCGCGGGTGGTGATCACCGAGATCGACCCGATCAACGCGTTGCAGGCAATGCTGGAAGGCTACGAAGTCGCGAGGCTGGACAGCGTGATCGAGAAGGCCGACATCGTGATCACGGCCACCGGCAACAAGGACATCGTCACCGTCGACCACATGCGCCGGATGAAGCACCAGGCGATCGTGGGCAACGTCGGCCACTTCGACAACGAGATCGACATGGCCGGTCTCGACCGCCTCCAGGGCATCCGCAGGACCAACATCAAGCCGCAGGTGGACGAGTACGTCTTCCCGGACGGCCACTCGATCATCGTGCTGTCCGAAGGCAGGCTGCTCAACCTCGGGAATGCGACCGGGCACCCGAGCTTCGTCATGTCGAACTCGTTCGCCAACCAGACCATCGCCCAGATCGAGCTGTTCACCAAACACGAGGAGTACGACAACGAGGTGTACCGGCTGCCCAAGGTGCTCGACGAGAAGGTCGCCCGGATTCACGTCCAGGCCCTCGGCGGTGAGCTGACCAAGCTCACCAAGGACCAGGCCGAGTACATCGACGTGGACGTCGAGGGCCCGTACAAGCCGGAGTACTACCGGTACTGAGGTGGGGAACCGGCGTTGGAGCAGTCGATATTGCCCCGGACGGGGTCGGTAGTGTTGCCAGCGTGGGGCGACTGATCGTCATTGAGGGGTTGGACGGCGCGGGCAAGCGCACACTCACTGAGGGGCTCGTCGCGGGGCTGGAGCGCGCCGGCCGCACGGTGGCCCGTGCGACCTTCCCACGCTACGACACCGACGTGCACGCGCAGCTCGTTGCCGAGGCGCTGCACGGCGCCCACGGCGACCTCGCCGACTCCGTGTACGGCATGGCGGTGCTCTTCGCGCTTGACCGCCGCTACGCGGCCGACGCGCTGCGCGCGGACCTTGAGGTGCACGACGTCGTCCTGGTGGACCGCTACGTCGCTTCCAACGTCGCCTACGGCGCCGCCCGCCTCCACGAGGACGCCGACGGCGAGTTCGGACGCTGGCTCTCCGCGCTGGAACTGGAGCGCTTCGCGCTCCCACACCCCGAGCTGCAGATTCTGCTGCGCGTCCCCGCGCTCGTCGCGGCCGGTCGCGCGGAGCACCGGGAGCGCACCGAGGCGGACCGAAAGCGAGACAGCTTCGAGTCCGATGCCGCGTTGCAGGAACGCTGTGCGGAGGTGTACGAGCAGCTCGCGGCCAAGGACTGGTGGTCACCGTGGCTGGTGGTCGACGGCGCTGACCAGGTCGACTTCGCGCAGCTCACCAAGCGCGTGCTCGGCCGGCTTTCCTGAGCGTCGAAGCGCGCTCCTCGCGCCCGGCGGAACCCCGGATCACCGGGTGGTGTGAGATGCGAGACGGTGTAGTGCAACCATAAAGGGCATGAAGGCGCGCGTACTCGTGGTGGACGACGATCCGGCCCTGGCGGAAATGCTCACCATCGTGCTCCGGGGCGAGGGCTTCGAGCCGGCCGTCGTCGGCGACGGTACGAAGGCACTGCCGGCGCTGCGCGAGCTGAAGCCGGACCTCGTGCTGCTGGACCTGATGCTGCCCGGGATGAACGGGATCGATGTCTGCAAGGCCATCCGGGGCGAGTCCGTGGTGCCGATCGTGATGCTCACCGCGAAGAGCGACACCGTCGACGTCGTACTCGGTTTGGAGTCCGGCGCCGACGACTACATCGTCAAGCCGTTCAAACCGAAAGAGCTGGTCGCGCGGCTGCGGGCGCGGTTGCGGCGCACCGACGCCGAGCCGGCCGAGACGCTGACGATCGGCGATCTGACCATCGACGTGCCCGGCCACGAGGTCACTCGCGAGGGTCAGCCGATCGCGCTGACGCCGCTGGAGTTCGACCTGCTGGTCGCGCTGGCCCGCAAGCCGAGGCAGGTTTTCACGCGCGAGGTGCTGCTGGAACAGGTGTGGGGCTACCGGCATGCCGCCGATACCCGTCTGGTGAACGTCCACGTGCAGCGCCTGCGCTCGAAGGTGGAACGCGACCCCGAGCACCCCGAGGTGGTGTTGACGGTCCGTGGAGTCGGCTACAAAGCAGGACCGCCGTGATTTGTGTCACATCGTGGCTACCTTGGGGGCTGGCCTCGCATGGCATAGTGACACAGCGTGCACAGTGCCGGGATGAGCGCGAGTCGTGCAGGGGACGGTTGACGTGAGCTTGTGGGCGCGCCGCCGCCGTGCGTTGCTGCGGTGGGTCGTGCGCGTGCGCGTCGAGTTCCGCCGTCGGTGGCACCAGTTCGAGACCGCTTGGCGCAGGTCGCTGCAGCTCCGCGTCGTGGTCAGCACGCTGGCGCTGTCGTCGGCGGTGGTGTTCGTGCTGGGCATGGTGCTGCAGACCGAGATCACCAACCGGCTGCTGGAGAACAAGGAGAACGCCGCGATCCAGCAGACCGAGTCCAGCCGGCCAGTGATGGAACGCGAGCTCACCTCGGTCGACCCGAACGCGGACAACGTCAGCGAGCAGCTGGCCACCGCGCTGAACCGGTTGACTTCCGACGGCTCCAACAACACGTCGACGGATTCCATCGCCGGTGCGTTCGACCCTGTGCTGACGGACGCGCGGGCGTCGACGGAATCCGCGAAACCGGTCTCGGCCGGAGCTGCCCAGGACGTCCCGGCCGGCGTGCGCCGGTTCGTCGAGCGCGGCCGGATGGCCAGCCAGATCACCACCGTGCAGCGGGGCGGGGAGCGGGTGACGATGCTGGTCGTCGGCACACCGGTCGGCACCGCGACCCGGCCGATCCAGATGTACCTCCTGTTCCCGCTGACCGCCGAGCAGCGCACCCTCGCCGTCGTGCAGAGCACGTTGCTCGTCGGCGGCATCGTGTTGCTGCTCCTGCTGGCCGGGATCACGAACCTGGTCACCCGCCAGGTCGTGCGGCCGGTGCGCCACGCGGCGCGCATCGCCGAGCGGCTCGCCGACGGCGACCTCGACGAGCGGATGCGGGTGATCGGCGAGGACGACGTGGCCCGGCTGGGCGAGTCGTTCAACGAGATGGCCGACAGCCTCAAACAGCAGATCCGGCAGTTGGAGGAGTTCGGCCAGCTGCAACGGCGGTTCACCTCCGACGTCTCGCACGAACTCCGCACGCCGTTGACGACCGTGCGGATGGCCGCCGACGTGCTGCACGCGTCCCGCGAGCAGTTCCCCAGCGGTCTGGCCCGCTCCACCGAGCTGCTGGTCGACGAACTGGACCGCTTCGAGTCGCTGCTCGGTGACCTGCTGGAGATCAGCCGGCTGGACGCCGGGGTCGCCGAGCTGACCCCGGAGCGGCTGAAGGTCGTCGAGGTGATCCAGCGTGCCGTGGACTCGGTCCGGGCCATCGCCGACGACAGCGGTGTCGAACTGCGGGCGTACGACCTGCCGGAAGTCACCATCGTCGCGGACGTGCGCAGGGTCGAGCGCATCCTGCGCAACCTGCTGGCGAACGCGATCGACCACGCGGAGGGCCAACCGGTGGAGATCCGGCTGGGCACGTCCGAGAAGGCGGTGGCGATCACCGTGCGCGACCACGGCGTGGGCCTGCGCCCCGGTGAGGCCGAGTTCGTGTTCACCCGGTTCTGGCGCGCCGACCCGTCGCGGAACCGCCGCACCGGCGGGACTGGGCTCGGCCTGTCGATCGCCTCCGAGGACGCCCGCCTGCACGGCGGGTGGCTGGAGGCTTGGGGCGAGCCCGGCGAGGGGGCGTGCTTCCGGCTGACACTGCCCCGCAAGCCGGGCCTGGAGGTCGTGGAGAGCCCGATCCCGCTGCCGGCCAGCAGGCGCATCGCCGACCCGGGCGCGCTGCTGGCCGCGCCGGCCGATCCGCCGCCGGAAGGTGACGGCGCGGAGGAACTGGACACGCACGACGGTCGCGATCTCGGCCCCGCGAGGCTGCACCCGGCCTGGGAGGAGACCCGGGACGGGCAACCCCTCGGAGGCCAGACATGACGGGAAAGACCGGGCGCGCACTACTGCTCGTGCTGCTCCTGCTGCCCTTGGCCTCCTGCGCGTCGATCCCGGAATACTCCGACCCCAAGGCCGTCAAACCGGCCATTCAGGACAACGTCGGCTCGGCGCCGCTGGCGATCCCGCACGGTCTGGACCCGCTGGCGGTGGTGCGCAGCTTCGTCGACTCCACCGCGCGGCCAGGCAACGACTACGCCGCCGCCCGCGCCCACCTGACCCCGGACGGCGAGAAGCCCTGGCGGCCACCGCGCGAGATGCTGATCGTCAGCGATGTCGACACGCTGCCCGTGCCACCCCCGCCCGGCGCGCCGCCGACCACCAGTGCGGTGACCTTGAAAGCCAGCAAGGTCGGACACCTGCTCGCCGACCAGTCCTTCGTGCCGGACAGCGGCGAGTACCAGATCCAGCTCCGACTCCAGCGGGAACCCAGCGGTGACTGGCGGATCGTCGCGCCGCCCCCGGACCTGCTGGTCAGCCGGGAGGCGTTCATCAAGAACTACGCCCAGGTTCCGGTGTACTTTCTCGACCACGACCGGCAGGGCGTGGTGCCGGACCTGCGCTACGTCGTGTCGCAGCCGTCCAGCGCCGTCCCCGGCCAGGTCATCGACCTGCTGCTGGCCGGACCGTCGGCGGTCGCCCGGGAGTCGATGGGCACGGCGCTGCCGCCCGACACGAACATCCGGACGAACGTCAGTGAGGCCGCCGACGGCGCGTTGGTCGTCAACCTGACCGGGCTGGGCCAACTGCCGCAGGAGACCCGCAGGCTCATCGCGGCGCAGGTGGTGCTGTCCCTGCAGACCGTGAGCAGCAACCGGGTGCGGCTGCTGGTGGACGGCACCCGACTCCTCCCTGACCAGGAGGAACTGCGCCCGGCCGATGTCGCGTCGTACGAAGCGGTGAACGCGCCACGCAGCGACCTACCCGGCCTGGCCGTGGTGGACGAGCGGCTGCGCACGCTGGACCAGAAGGCCACCCCGGTCCCGGGACCAGCGGGTTCTGGTGAGTACAGCGTGCTCAACGCGGCACAGTCGGCGGACGGCTCGCAGGTGGCCGCCGTGGTGCGCAGGCCCGGTGGCGGGGTGGTACTGCGGATCGGTCGGTTCGGCAAACCGCTGGCCGAGGTTCCGCTGCCCGGTAACTTCATGAGCCGCCCCACCTGGAAGAGCAACTCCGAGGTGTGGGTGGCCGTCAACGGCAACAGCGTAGTGCGGGTGCTGGCCAACGGGGACGGGAACTGGACTCCGCAGCAGGTCAACATCGGTGACTTCGTCCGCGCGACGCCGATCACCAGCCTGCGTCTGTCGCGGGACGGCACCCGGATCGCGGGCGTCGTCGGCAACCGGATCGTCGTCGCTGGCGTGGTGTTCCACGACGGTGAGGCGACCCTGCGGAACCCGATGGTGCTGCCCGGCGACACCAGGTTCGGGCTGATCACCGGGGTGGACTGGCTGTCCGACGACGAGCTCGTGGCGATCACCGACAGCAGCTCCGTGCCGGTCGTCGGGGTCACCGTCAACGGCCTCACCTGGAAGCCGTACGTCTCGACGAACCTCGTTCAGCCGCTCACGTCGGTCACCGTGGCGCCCGGGCGCAAGGTCGTCGTCGCCGACGGCAGCGGGCTGTGGCAGGCGACCGACGAGCAGTCCTTGTGGCAGTTGCTCCCGGTTCCCATCGGAAGTGGCTCGGTGCCTTTCTTTCCGGGCTGATCCCGGACTGAGCGGCACATGCGCGTGCTGACACGCGGGCGCTCGCACGCGACATCCCCGAGGAAACCGTGGTAGCGCCGCAACCTCGGTCGCATGAACGGTTCCAGGCTCACCTCTCGGCTCAACCAGGTACTCGGCGCCCCACGTCGTGCGGTCGGATGCCTGCTGGCCCTCGCCGTGCCCAGGGACTGTGCCGGATGCGGCGCAGTGGACACGGGCTGGTGCGACACGTGCGCGCTCCAGCTCGGACGGCTGCGACGGGTCCGGCGTCGGCTGCTCGGCGACACGCTGCCCGCCTACGCGCTCGGCTGGTACCGCGCGGCAGCCCGGCGGGCTGTGCTCGCGTACAAGGAACGCGGACGGCGCGATCTGGCGCGACCGTTCGGCGAAGCGCTGGCGGCGGCACTGCGACGACTCGCGCGTGCGGAGTCACCCGGGCCCGTGACTCACTGGTGGTTGGTTCCGGCCCCGTCCCGCCCGGCAGCGGCGCGAAGCAGAGGTGGCCCGCACATGCTGCGCGTGGCCGCGGCCGTCGCGGCGGCTTCGGCGCGGATGGCACCCGCGGAGAGCATCGCGCGGGTCGCTCCGTGCCTGGCGCTGAGCCGGCACGCCCGTGATTCGGTGGGGCTCGACCCGCCGTCGCGGATGCGAAACCTCGCAGGGCACGTGCTGGTTCGGACTGATCACCTGCCGCCACCGGGCTCGGTGGTCGTGCTCCTGGACGACGTGATCACGACCGGCGCGACCGCGGCGGCCTGTGCGGCGGCGCTGTCCGACTGCGGTGTTCGAGTGGCATACGTGCTGAGCCTGACTGCGACAACCGGATGGCATTCATGAGCCGTGACAGGGCAACGACGGTGCTGGCGAAGGAGCGTTGAACGCGCCGTGAAGCCAGGAACAACGGCGTGCTGCGGCTCGTTGTCCGGGCATGAGCAGGTGGAACGTGGCCCGCCCCGGCGCGCCGACCCCTGCCGGGCACGCTGCGTTGCTGCTATCCCCCAAACGGGGTAGCTTCGCTACGAGTTCTGCTTTGCTGCCCGCCGCCGCTCAGTCGTGTGGGATGATTCGAACAGTGAGCTTCATCACGCTCGGTGGATTCTTGACTTCGCTCAACCCGGGGGGTGTCGGAACAGCCGCCGAGGGGCTAACGTCCCACACATTCAGCCAGATCCGGCCCGAGGGAAGGAGGGAAAAGCCCATGTCCCTGGCGCCGGAAGCGAGCTGAGGGGTCCACGCACCGGCGCCGTTTTGTGACTGTCGCGAGAGATGCCCAGAAACGGAGGTCGTGTATGGACATCGTCGTCAAGGGCCGCAACGTCGAGGTGCCGGCACATTACCGGGAGCACGTGGCGACCAAACTGGCCCGGTTGGAACGGTACGACAGAAAGACGATCCGGGCGGACGTGGAACTCCACCACGAGCCCAACCCGCGTCAGGCCAAGAACTGCCAGCGACTGGAAATCACCCTGAAAAGCCGTGGTCCGGCCGTGCGTGCCGAGGCCAGTGCAGGCGATTTCTACGCGGCGCTGGACTGCGCCGTCAGCAAGCTGGAGAGTCGGCTACGCAAACTGCACGACCGCAGAAAGGTGCACCACGGGCTTCGCAACCCAACCTCGCTCGCCGAAGCGGCCGCCAGGGCAGAGGTGGCCAACGGCGCGATGGTCGACGTAGGACGTTCCGCGGCAGGCACGACTGTTCTCGAAGCTCCGAGCGAGCGCGAACAGGCTGGCGTTGAGGAGATCGAGACTGGTCCCGCTGCCAGCGACGTTCCCGAACAGCGATTCGACGCTGACGGCCACGAGCCGGGCAGGATCGTTCGGGAGAAGGTCCACCCGTCCGACCCCATGACGGTGGATCAGGCGCTGTACGAGATGGAGCTTGTCGGGCACGACTTCTATCTCTTCTCGGACGCCGACACCGGCCGTCCGAGCGTGGTTTACCGACGTAAGGGTTTCGACTATGGAGTGATCCGGCTCGCCCGATGAACGACGCGACATCGAACTGAAGTAAACGACGGTGGTGTCCCCCGCGTACGGTAGTGCGCGGGGGACAGACACGTGTCCGCTCAGACTCAAATACGCCACAGCCGTCCGGGCTCCTTCCACGGACGGGTGAACGCAATACGATGACAGCAAAGCGTCTCTGATAGGTAGGCGCGTCACGATCAGCTAGTGAGGTCGACCGGATGGTCCTGTCCCGACTGCTCCGTGCCGGCGAGGGCAAGACGCTCAAGCGTCTGCGCGCCATCACGACGCACATCAATGAGCTCGAAGACGACATTGTGGCGCTGTCCGACGCCGAGCTGCGGGCCAAGACCGACGAGTTCAAGCGGCGGTACTCGGACGGCGAATCGCTGGACGACCTGTTGCCGGAGGCGTTCGCCGTCGCTCGGGAAGGTGCCCGACGCACGCTCGGCCAGCGGCACTTCGACGTGCAGGTCATGGGCGGCGCGGCATTGCATCTCGGCCAGATAGCCGAGATGAAAACCGGTGAGGGCAAGACGCTCACCTGCGTGCTGCCCGCCTATCTCAACGCCATCGCGGGCGAAGGCATGCACGTCGTCACCGTCAACGACTACCTGGCCAAACGTGATGCCGAGTGGATGGGCCGGGTACACCGCTTCCTCGGCCTCGAAGTGGGCGCGATCGTGGCCGACATGGCGCCGGACGACCGGCGCCGGGCCTACGCCGCGGACATCACCTACGGGACCAACAACGAGTTCGGCTTCGACTACCTGCGCGACAACATGGCGTGGAGCCTCGACGACTGCGTCCAGCGCGGTCACCCCTTCGCCGTCGTGGACGAGGTCGACTCGATCCTGATCGACGAAGCCCGGACCCCGTTGATCATCTCCGGTCCTGCGGACCAGTCGTCCCGCTGGTATCAGGAGTTCGCGCGACTCGCCCCGATCCTCCATCGCGACATGCACTACGAAGTCGACGAGCGCAAGCGCACGGTCGGCGTCACCGAGGACGGCGTCGAGATCATCGAGGACCAACTCGGCATCGACAACCTCTACGAAGCCGCCAACACCCCGCTGGTCGGCTACCTGAACAACGCCCTCAAGGCCAAGGAGCTGTACAAGCGGGACAAGGACTACATCGTCCGCAACGGCGAGGTACTCATCGTCGACGAGTTCACCGGCCGCATCCTGCACGGGCGCCGCTACAACGAGGGCATGCACCAGGCCATCGAGGCCAAGGAAGGCGTCGAGATCAAGGCCGAGAACCAGACGCTGGCCACGATCACGTTGCAGAACTACTTCCGGCTCTACGACAAGCTCGCCGGGATGACCGGTACCGCGCAGACCGAGGCCGCCGAGTTCCAGAACACCTACAAGCTCGGCGTGGTCAGCATCCCGACCAACGAGCCGATGATCCGCATCGACCAGCCGGACCTGGTCTACAAGTCCGAGCAGGCCAAGTTCGAAGCGGTGGCCGAGGACATCGGCGAGAAGCACGCCAAGGGCCAGCCGGTGCTCGTCGGGACGACCAGCGTCGACCGCTCCGAGTATCTGTCCAAGCTGCTCACCAAGATGGGCGTCCGGCACAACGTGCTCAACGCGAAGCAACACGAGCGGGAAGCCGCCATCATCGCCGAGGCCGGTCGCAAGGGCGCGGTCACCGTCGCGACGAACATGGCTGGTCGCGGTACCGACATCGTGTTGGGCGGCAACCCCGACTACCTCGCCGACGCCGAGCTGCGCAAGCGGGGCCTGGACCCGGTGGAGCATCGCGAGGAGTACGAGGCCGAGTGGCCCGCCGTCGTCGAGAAGATCAAAGCGCAGGTCCAAGCCGAGGCGGAGGAGGTCAAAGAGGCCGGCGGCCTGTACGTGCTGGGCACCGAGCGGCACGAGTCGCGCCGGATCGACAACCAGCTCCGCGGCCGGTCCGGCCGCCAGGGCGACCCCGGCGAGTCGCGCTTCTACCTCTCGCTGGGCGACGAGCTGATGCGGCGCTTCAACGCCGGCATGGTCGAGACCGTCATGACCCGGCTGAAGGTGCCCGAGGACGTGCCGATCGAGCACAAGATGGTGACCCGGGCCATCCGCAGTGCGCAGACCCAGGTCGAGCAGCAGAACATGGAGATCCGCAGGAACGTCCTCAAGTACGACGAGGTGATGGATCAGCAGCGTCGCGTGATCTACACCGAACGTCGCCGGGTACTGGAGGGCGAGGATCTCCGTGAGCAGGCGATGCACATGCTCACCGACGTCGTCACGAGCTACGTCCAAGCCGAGACCGCCGAAGGCTACGCCGAGGACTGGGACCTGGAGAAGCTGTGGACCGCGTTGAAGACGCTGTACCAGGTTTCGATCCGGTGGCAGGACCTCCTGGAGGAGCACGAGGACCTGACGAAGCAGGAACTCCTGGACGCCGTTCTCGACGACGCCAAGGCCGCCTACGACCGCCGGGAAGAGGAGATCGACGGCAAGGTCGGCAAGGGTGCGATGCGCGAGTTGGAGCGCCGGGTCGTGCTCAGCGTGCTCGACCGCAAGTGGCGCGACCACCTGTACGAGATGGACTACCTCAAGGAAGGCATCGGGCTGCGCGCGATGGCCCAGCGCGACCCGCTGGTGGAGTACCGGCGGGAGGGCTTCGACATGTTCAGCGCCATGCTGGAGGCGCTGAAGGAGGAGTCCGTCGGCTTCCTGTTCAACGTGCAGGTGGAGACCACCGAGGCCGAGCAGCCGGAGCAGGTCGAGCAGCCAACGATGCCGGTGTCGGTCAGTCAGCCGGGTGATGGCTCGGTGCCCCCGGCAGCCCAACAGGTCGCGCCCGCGGCGGCGCAGCCGCAGTCGAAGCACGCGAGGGCTGCTGCTGGGCCGGCGCTGAGCCAGCTCGGCTCGGGCTCCGTGCCCGACTCCGGCGAGGACGTGCCCTCTCCGTTGCGTGGACCGGGGCTGGGCGGTCCCGAGCAGCAACGCCTGAGGTACTCCGGGCCGAACGAGACCGGGGGCGTCCAGACCCGCACCAACGACACCGGCGAGGACGAGGACGGTAGCTCCGGCGGAACGACCCGTCGCGAACGCCGGGCGGCGGCTCGTGCGGAAGCGAAGAAGAACAGGAAACGCTGATCGAGGGTTGCGGTTGGCCGGGGAACGATGCTGTTCCCCGGCCAGCGGCGTTTCGGGCTCCGCGGTCACAGCAAGCTCAGGTCGGCGCAACACCATGTCAGCCCCCTCTGCTCGAGTCGCATGGTCAATGCCTGGCTACGCCCTGCCGTGCTCACCACAGCGCAGGCTTCCACCACTCGTGCGCTGGTGGGGCAGGCGTGCACCGAACGCAGCTGATAGCGAACCCCGGGGTCGTGTTCCCGCCCGACGATGGCGTTCAGCGCCGCGCTGGCACTGGCCGTGACCAAGGCCCGGATTCGGTGCGGCGGATAGCGTTTCTCCAGGACCGCGAGTACGGCGTGAGCGACGCGCTCGGCGATCGCGGTGGAACTCCGTTGTGCCTGCCGTCGCAAGGCCGACCCGACGCATCCAGGCGGATGTGCCTTTCGGTCACGGCGGTCGCTGCGGGTGCGGGCATGATGCCTCCCAGGTCGAGACGGGTTGTCGCTGTGCGAGGACGACGTTGTGCGAGGACGTCGCTGTGAAACGGCGTCGACAAGAAGAGAAGTTGGGGAGCGAATCCGGTCAGGGAGGTTGCCGGAATGACCGAATCGGGTGATCGAGATCATGTCGACCAGGGAGAACTGGCCGGACTGATCGTGGACTACAGCGGGGTCCTGACCGATCCCGGCGAGAGCGGAACCGGCAGGTCGCCCTTGCTGGACCTGGTGCGCAACGCACGAGAAGCGGGTATCCGCACCGCGTTGCTCTCCAACTCCGATGGCTTCGATCACCGGACCCATCAGCCGGAATGGGCCGAGCTTTTCGACGCCGTGGTGCTCTCTGGAGCTGTCGGAGTCGCCAAGCCTGACCCGGAGGTCTACCTGCTGGCGGCGAGAGAACTTCGGCTGCGGCCCGGGCGCTGCGTGTTCGTCGATGACCTCCGGGCGAACGTCGACGGCGCCGTGACGGTAGGGATGGTCGGCGTGCAGCACCGGTCGGTCACTTCGACGGTCGACGAACTCGCAGTGCTCTTCGACCGCGACCTGCTTCCGTAACCTGGGCTTCACCAGGGGTTTCGCCGTTTAGGGACCCCCCCTTGTGAGGGGCTTTCAGGGGGTGTGTAGATTATTCCCTGTCAGCGCGAACGGGACGCGGAAAGCGGACCGGAGCACTGGAAGCCCACTCTACAAGAGTGGGCGGCGGAATACGCCTTCAGAGGCCTTACCTGATAGGGTAAGTTTCCCTGCGGAGCGTGTGTTCTTTGATATCTCAACAGTGTGTCGGTTTTGTGATTGTGGTGCTTGTGTGGGCCACGTGATGTCGCTGCCGTTGTGGTGGTGGTGTTGTGTGGTTCTGTGTTTTTGAGTCAGTCATTT
>JBPYFK010000101.1:0-4106 GCA_051984675.1 Pseudonocardiaceae bacterium
CCGCCGGCTCGGTGCTCGGCTACTCGCTGGTCGTGACCTTGATCCTGGGCCTGCTGCTGAAGTTCACCATCGGCTTCCGGGCCAAGGAGGCTGACGAGGTCGACGGGATCGACGAGGCCGAGCACGCCGAAAGCGCCTACGACCTGGTCGGGATCGCCGGTCACGGCCTGACCGCCGGTCACGGCTCTTCCGCGAGCATCCCCGACACCGTCCCCGCCGAAGCGAAGACCCCGGCCGTCTCGGAAGGGGCCGTCTCGGAAGGGGCCGTCCCGGAAGGGGCCGTCCCGGAAGACGCTGTGTCGGAAGGGGCCGTGTCAGGAGGCGGCGCGTGAAGCTGGTGACCGCGATCGTCAAGCACGCCACCGTCGACCACGTCAAGCAGGCGCTGGAACGGCTGGCGGTGCTCGGGATGACCGTCACGGAGGCAAAGGGCTACGGCCGGCAGAAGGGACACACCGAGGTCTACCGGGGTGCCCAGCACTCCGTGGACCTCATCCCCAAGGCACGCATCGAGGTCCTGGTGGACGAGTCGCTCGCCGACGCCGTGGTGGAGGCAGTGGTCAAAGCCGCCCACACCGGCAACATCGGTGACGGCAAGGTCTGGGTCACCCCCGTGGACAGGGTCGTTCGGGTCCGCACCGGCGAACGCGACTCCGACGCGGTGTGACCGACCAGCGAACTGGCACCTGACATACCGCAGCCCCTGGGAGAGTCCAATATGGACTCTCCCAGGGGCTGTGTCCTTTTGATCAGTGCTCGTCGTAGTGGTCCTCATGGGCGACGTGCCGGTGCCCGTCGTGCAGGTAGTCGACATGGTCACCATGCGGGACGGCGACGTGCCCGCAGCCTTCGCCATGAGTGTGCGCATGCCCTTCGTGCGCGGCGTGATCGCCGGGCTCGCACTCGTCGTAGTGGTCGCCATGCGGCGCATGCAGATGGCCGTCGTGCACGTAATCCACGTGATCACCGTGCGGGACCGCTACGTGCCCACACCCCTCGCCGTGTACGTGCGTGTGCCCGGGGTGTTGCTGATGCGCGGTGGTCATAAAGCCTCATTTCAGTGCGTCCTCAGATACCTCGTAGTCACTATCCGTTACATCGAAAAGCGTAGCGTCATATGCGAAATGACGCATGGATGGCGCGACTCGGGCATCAGCGGGCCAGGCAACACCCACGCTGGGATCACGCGACGAAAACGATTCTCAGTACCACACGGCTGTCGGTTGAACTGATAATCAGTTTCATCTAGGGTCCAGTTACGTTCGAATGGGTGTCACTGAACTGGGAGGAACAAGCCCTGATGACTGTCCGATCGTTCCGCGGTAGTGGCTGGCGCGCGCTGGCCGGCGTCGCTCTGGCCACCGTGGCCGTCACGGCGGCCGGATGCGCGACGACCGCCCCGTCCCAGACCGGCGGCACTTCGGGTGCACCGAACAACACCAAGATCAACGTGGTAGCCGGGGAGAACTTCTGGGGCAGCATCGCCGCGCAGCTCGGCGGCGACCACGCGACGGTGAAGAGCATCATCACCAAGCCCGACACCGACCCGCACGACTACGAACCCACCCCCGACGACGGCCGCACGATCGCGGGCGCGCAGTACGTCATCGCCAACGGTGCCGGCTACGACGCGTGGGCGGACAAGCTCACCCAAGCCAACCCCAACCCCAGCCGCACCGCACTCAACGTCGGCCAGCTACTCGGACTCAAAGACGGCGACAACCCGCACCGCTGGTACTCACCCGAGGATGTCCACCGGGTGATCGAGCAGATCACAGGCGACTACAAGAAGATCGACCCCGCCGACGCGTCCTACTTCGACCAGCGCAAGCAGCAGTTCGAAACCCAGACGTTGGGCCGGTACAACCAGCTGATCAACGACATCAAGACCAAGTACCACGACACCCCCATCGGCGCGTCGGAGTCCATCGTCAGCCCGCTCGCCGACGGGCTCGGCCTGAAGATGCTCACCCCCGACGCCCTGCTGGACGCCGTCAGCGAGAGCAAGGAACCCACCGCGCAGGACAAAGCCACCGCCGACGACCAGATCAAGACCAAGCAGATCAAGATCTACGTCTTCAACAGCCAGAACTCCAGCCCGGACGTACAGGCCCAGGTCAACCAGGCCAAGGCCGCCGGCATCCCGGTCGCGCAGGTGACCGAGACACTCACCCCGGCCAACGCCACCTTCCAGGACTGGCAGGCCAACCAGTTACAGGACATCGCAAACGCGCTGGCCCAGGCCACCGGCCACTGACCGAGAGGAGCCGACAACCAGTGATCACATTGCGGGACGCAGCTGCGAGCGCGGGAAGGCGCACACTGTGGAGCGGGCTGGACCTGACGGTCAGCGCCGGCGAGTTCACCGCCGTGCTGGGCCCGAACGGGGTGGGCAAGTCCACGCTGCTCAAGGTGATCCTGGGAGTGCACCCGCTCGCGTCCGGGGAGGCCCGCATCCTCGGGGAGCGGCCGGGTCGCCACAACAGCAAGGTCGGGTACCTCCCGCAGCGACGCACCTTTGATGCGTCGCTGCGCCTGCGCGGCGTGGACGTCGTGCGGCTCGGTCTGGACGGGCACCGCTGGGGCTTACCGTTACCCAGCCGCTTCAGCGCGCGGCAACGCCAGGCCGACGCCCGCATCGCCGAGGCGATCGACCTGGTCGGCGCGACCAGCTACGCCCACCGGCCGATCGGGGAACTCTCCGGCGGCGAGCAACAGCGGTTGCTGCTGGCGCAGGCGCTGGTCCGCAAGCCGTCGATCCTGCTGCTGGACGAACCGCTGGACAGCCTCGATCTGGCTCATCAGCACGGCATCGTCGCGCTGATCCGCCGGATCTGCCGGCAGGAGCAGGTTGCGGTGATGCTCGTGGCACACGACATCAACCCCCTGGTCAGCCACTTGGACCAAGTCGTGTATTTCGGGCCGGGCGGCGCCGTCGCCGGACGCACTGAGGACGTCATCACCAGCGAGAGCCTGACTCAACTGTCCGGGAGCCGGATCGAGGTGCTGACCACCTCCGATGGGCGTCTCGTCGTCGCCGGCCAGCCCGATCCGTCCACCGACCACGCCGACCGGCACGCCACCGACCATGCCCATGCTGCTCGCTGACCTGTCGACCAGCCCCTCCTGGAATCTCCTCGACGACATCCGGGAGATCTGGTCCTTCCCGTTCATGGTCAACGCCTTCCGCGCCGGCACGATCACCGCCGTGCTCTCCGGCGTCATCGGCTGGTTCATGGTGCTGCGCAAGCAGAGCTTCGCCGGACACACCCTGGCCGTCGTCGGGTTCCCCGGCGCGGCAGGGGCAACCCTGCTCGGAGTCAGCGCCAGCGCCGGCTACTTCGCGTTCTGCGTGGCCGCCGCCCTGGTCATCGCCAGCATGCCGATCACGCGCTCGCGCAATGCCAGCGCGCAGTCAGCGCTCATCGGCATCGTGCAAGCGTTCGCGCTGGCCTGTGGATTCCTGTTCACATCCCTCTACAAAGGACTGCTGGACAGCGTGAACTCGCTGCTGTTCGGCACATTCCTCGGGATCACGGATTCCCAGGTGCTCGTGCTGCTTGTGATCGGCATCGCCTCGCTGGGGACACTGGCGATCATCGGTCGGCCGCTGCTTTTCGCCTCGGTCGACCCGGAGCTCGCCGCCGCCACGGGCGTGTCTAGCCGGATGCTGTCCACCTTCTTCCTGGTCCTGCTCGGGTTGGCCGTGGGCGCGGCGAGTCAGATCACGGGCGCGCTGCTGGTATTCGCCTTGCTGGTGATGCCCGCTGCCACGGCCCAGGCACTCACCGTTCGCCCCGCGGTGAGCCTCACCCTGTCGGTCCTCATAGGACTCGCCGCGACCTGGCTCGGGCTCGGCGCCGCGTTCTACTCGCCCTATCCGATCGGTTTCCTGGTGACCACGATCGCTTTCGCCACCTACGTCCTGGTCCACGCCGGCCGATACGGACTGTCCCGCCTGCGCACGACCGGGAGGCCGGCATGAACGAGCTGTTCGGCCCCCCGTTCTTCCAGTACGCCCTGCTCGCGGGCACTGCCATCGCCGCCGCCACCGGCCTGGTGGGCTACTTCCTGGTGCTGCGCGCACAGGTTTTCACCGGAGACGC
>JBPYFK010000102.1:0-88640 GCA_051984675.1 Pseudonocardiaceae bacterium
CCTGGTCGCCGACTGGGGCACCGAGCGGTTCCGCGAGGTGCTGGAGAAGGAATACCTGGGCGGGGCGCTGCCCGACGGCCCGGAGCCGCCCGCCCCACCGCCGGGGGCGCGCGACCACGTGGGCGTGCACGCCCAGCGGGACGGCCTGTACTACCTGGGCGCGGCGCCGAACGTAGGCCGGACCTCCGGCACCCAGCTCTGGCAGGTCGCCGACCTGGCCGAGGCCTACGGCTCGGGCCGGGTCCGCACCACCACCACGCAGAAGCTGCTGATCCTCGACGTGCCCGGGGACCGGACCGCGGAACTGGCCGACGAGCTCGCCGCGCGCGACCTCCAGGTCCAGCCCTCGGCGTTCCGCCGGGGCACGATGGCCTGCACCGGCATCGAGTTCTGCAAGCTCGCCATCGTCGAGACCAAGCAGCGCGCCATCGACCTGGTCAACGACCTGGAACAGCGTCTGGCCGACGTCCAGGACGGGGTGGACAACCCGGTCACGATCAACCTCAACGGGTGTCCGAACGCGTGCGCTCGCACCCAGGTCGCCGACATCGGCTTAAAGGGCCAACTGGTGCCAGACGGCAACGGTAACCAGGTCGAGGGTTTCCAGGTGCACCTCGGCGGCGGGCTGGCGTTGGACGCCGGGTTCGGCCGCAAGCTCCGGGGCCACAAGGTGACCTCCGCCGACCTTGGCGACTATGTGGAGCGGCTGGTGCGCAAGTACCTGGACCAGCGTCACGACGGCGAGCGGTTCGCGCAGTGGGTGGCTCGCGCTGAGGAAGACGACCTGAAGTGAGCACGCCAGAGCCCAGCCCGGAGGGACGCGCGGTCCCGTTCTACTGCCCGTACTGCGGGGAGGAAGAACTGCTGCCCGAGGCGGAACCGGCGGGTTCCTGGCGGTGTGAGTGCTGCCGGCGGGTTTTCGCGGTGAAACTCGTCGGCCTTGCCTTCACCAACGAGGGCACCCAACCGAGGGAGAGCGATAACCGATGACTGCCGACACTCCCGCGCACATCGGGGTCCGCCGCAGCGACGACGAGCTGCGCGCGCTGGTCGAGCAGGCCGCCCCGCAGCTGGCCGAGGCCAGCGCCGAGGAGGCACTGCGCTGGGCGGCGGAGACCTTCGGCGACAACCTGATCGTCGCCTCGAACATGCAGGACGCGGTCCTGGTGGACCTCGCGGCAAAGGCCGCGCCCGGCGTGGACGTGCTGTTCCTGGAGACCGGGTACCACTTCGCCGAGACCATCGGCACGCGAGACGCGGTCGGTCAGGTCTACGACGTCACCATCGTCAACGCGGTGCCCGAGCAGACCGTCGCCGAGCAGGATGCCAGCGAAGGACCACGCCTGTACGAGCGCAACCCGGACCGGTGCTGCTTCCTGCGCAAGGTCGTCCCGCTGCGCAACACGCTCGCGCGGTACGAGGCGTGGGTGACCGGGGTGCGCCGGGTCGAGGCGCCCACCCGGGCGAACACCCCGATCGTGACCTGGGACGAGCGCAACAGCCTGGTGAAGATCAACCCGCTGGCGGCGTGGACCGACGAGGACATGGATCGCTATATCGACGAGCACGGCGTGCTGGTGAACCCGCTGGTGTCCGCCGGATACCCGTCCATCGGGTGCCAGCCGTGCACCGCGAAGCCGGCGCCGGGCGCCGACCCGCGCAGCGGCCGCTGGGCGGGCCGCGCGAAGACCGAGTGCGGCCTGCACGGATGAGGACCCGCACATATGAGGACCCGGCACACATGAGGACACGGTCGCAAGTGAGCGAGCCCGGCGGGGACCACCCGGCCCGGACCGGGCGAGCAGGGTGAAGGGGAAGACATGGCAGACGGGACAGTGGTGACTGATACCGCAGCGACCGCGACGGGCGTCGAGCCGGACAGCGAAGCACCGCCGCAGGTGGACAACCTGGACGCGCTGGAGTCCGAGGCGATCCACATCTTCCGGGAGGTCGCCGGCGAGTTCGACCGCCCGGTGATCCTGTTCTCCGGCGGCAAGGACTCGACCGTGCTCGTGCACCTCGCGCTGAAGGCGTTCCACCCGGCGCCGGTGCCGTTCGCCCTGCTGCACGTGGACACCGGACACAACTTCGACGAGGTCATCGACTTCCGGGACGGCCTGGTCGCCCGGCACGACCTGCGGCTGGTCGTGGCGTCAGTGCAGGACTACATCGACGACGGCCGGCTCACCGAACGCCCGGACGGTAGCCGGAACCCGCTGCAGACCACGCCCCTTCTCGACGCCATCAGCGACAACCGGTTCGACGCGGTCTTCGGCGGCGGCCGACGGGACGAGGAGCGCGCCCGCGCCAAGGAGCGGATCTTCAGCCTGCGCAACGCCTTCGGCCAGTGGGACCCGCGCCGCCAGCGCCCGGAGCTGTGGAACCTCTACAACGGCCGGCACCGACCGGGCGAGCATGTGCGCGTCTTCCCGCTGTCGAACTGGACCGAGCTGGACATCTGGCGCTACATCCAGCGGGAGAAGATCGAGCTGCCGGAGATCTACTACGCCCACCGGCGCGAGGTGTACCTGCGGGACGGCATGTGGTTGACCACCGGACCGTGGGGTGGCCCGCGTGCGGACGAACAGGTCGTCAGCAAGACGGTGCGCTACCGCACCGTCGGGGACGGTTCCTGCACCGGCGCCGTCGAATCCGAGGCGTACACAGTGGACGACGTGATCGCGGAGGTCGCGGCCAGCCGGCTCACCGAGCGCGGCGCGACCCGGGCAGACGACCGGATGTCCGAAGCCGCGATGGAGGACCGCAAGCGGGAGGGCTACTTCTGATGGCGCAGTCGCACGAGACCCTGACTCCCGGGGGTGCCGGCAGAATCCTGACCGCCCCGGACAGCGGGCAGCGGGTCACCCTGCCGGCGCACACCGACCTGCTGCGCCTGGCCACCGCAGGCAGCGTGGACGACGGGAAGAGCACCCTGGTCGGCAGGCTGTTGCACGACACGAAGTCGGTGCTGGCCGACCAGCTCGACGCGGTGCACCGGGCCAGCGCTGACCGGGGGCTGGAAGGCCCGGACCTGTCGCTGCTGGTCGACGGCCTGCGCGCGGAGCGCGAGCAGGGCATCACGATCGATGTCGCCTACCGCTACTTCGCCACGCCGAACCGCACGTTCGTGCTCGCGGACACGCCTGGCCACGTCCAGTACACCCGCAACACGGTCACCGGCGCCTCGACCGCCCAGCTCGCGATCCTGCTGGTGGACGCGCGCAACGGTGTCGTGGAGCAGACGCGCCGGCACGCGGCGGTCCTCGCGTTGCTGGGCGTTCCGCGTCTGGTGCTGGCGGTGAACAAGATCGACATGGTCGACTTCGACGAGGCGGTGCACACCCGCATCGAGAAGGAGTTCACCGCGCACGCCGCCGCGCTCGGCTACGCCGAGGACACGGTGGTCACGATTCCGGTCTCCGCCCTGCACGGCGACAACGTCGTCGAGCGCTCCGAGCGCACCCCCTGGTACCGCGGTCCGTCGCTGCTGGAGCACCTGGAGACAGTGCCCGTGGCGCCGGACCCGCACGACGTGCCGTTCCGCATGCCTGTGCAGTACGTCATCCGGCCGCGCACCGCCGAGTACCCGGACTACCGCGGTTACGCGGGTCAGGTCGCCGCGGGCGTGGTGTCCGAAGGGGACGAGGTGGTCGTGCTCCCGGCCGGGCTCCGCAGCCGGGTGTCCAAAGTGGACACACCAGACGGCGTGGACGTCCCCAGCGCGGCGGCCGGGCGCTCGGTCACCGTGCTCCTGGAGGACGACCTGGACATCTCACGGGGGGACCTGATCGCGGCCGCGGACAACCCGCCGCGGGTGACCGACGACCTCGACGCCACGCTGTGCTGGCTGGCCGAAAAGCCGTTGCAGCCGGGGGCGCGAGTGCTGGTCAAGCACGGCACGCGCACGGTGCAGGCGCTGGCGACCGAGCTGTCGGCACGCTTCGACGAGCAGGAACTGTCCAGTGTGGACGCACCAGAGTCGTTGAATCTCAACGAGATCGGCCGGGTGACGCTGCGCACGTCGGAGCCGTTGCCGGTGGACGACTACGCCAGCAGCCGGCGTACCGGCTCGTTCCTGGTCATCGACCCGTCGGACGGAACGACGCTGGCGGCCGGGCTGATCGGCCTGGCTTCGCTCGCGAACGCCGTGCGCTGACGCTGGCCGGGAGTCTTGGCATGACCGTCCCACTCGTGGCCGTCGCGCACGGCAGCCGCGACCCGCGCTCGGCGGCCACGATCGACCGCCTGCTGGACGCGGTCCGGGCCGCCCGCCCGGACCTCGACGTGCGGACGGCCTTCCTGGACCTGTCCGCACCGCGCCTGGGCGACGTGCTCAGCGCGGTGCACGGCGACGGGTACCGGGAGGCCGTGGTGGTGCCGCTGCTGCTCGGGCACGCCTTCCACGCCCGCGTCGACGTGCCGGCGGCGGTCGAGGTGGCCCAGCAGCGCTACCCACGGATGCGGGTCCGCATCGCGGAGGTGCTCGGCCCGGACCCGCGTCTCGAAGCCTCCGCCTGGCGCCGCCTGGTCGCAGCGGGCGCGGACCCCGGCGACGACGAGTTAGGCGTGATCCTCGCCGGTGCCGGCTCCTCGCACGACCCGGCGAACCAGCTGGTCAGGGACGTCGCCGCCCGGTGGGCGGCGCAGGCGTCCTGGGCCGGCGCGGTCGCGGCGTTCGCCGCCGCCGCGCAACCCGACATCCCGGCCGCCGTCGAGCTGCTCCGTGCCCGGGGTGCGCGCCGGATCGCGGTCGGGTCGTGGTTCCTCGCTCCCGGCCTGCTGCCCGACCGGATCATCCACCTCTCGCGAACACACTCCGCTCATCCCGTGCTCGCGGAACCGATGGGGCCGGACGAGCCGGTGGCGGACCTGATCCTGGACCGTTACGCCTGCGCACTGGTCGACCGCATGGACGCCTGGCACGACACCCGCGCGCAGTGATCGGGCGAACCCACGCAACGCACCGCGACGACCACCGTGCGTCTGATCACGATCTGTTTCCTTCCGAACCCTAACCTTCACCCCCACGGGCCATGAGAGACTTCATCGTTAGCACCACTCCCGTGGAGCCGATCGCATCCCGCAAGCGTTCACGTGCCAGCCATGCCCTGCCGGAGTGACCCACGAGGTTTCGCGGCAGGAGGGTGGCCGGCTGAGAAAGTCCGGGGAAGACAGCGCCATGAACACGCAGCAGCCGAGCCGACCGGTCATCACGCAGGCCATGCGGGACCAGGCCGCCAAACAGCCCAACACCTGGCTGTACGTGGTGGACCCGATCTTCACCGATCCCAACGTCGAGGTCCCGCCCTGGGGGTTCATCGGCGGCTACCGGGTGGACGAGCGCGGCAACCTCACCGACGACTTCTCCCCGAACCCGAACTACCGGCCGTCCCCGGTCGCACTGCGGATGCCGGCCCCCACCAATGACGTCGAGCGCGCCCTCCAACTCAGCGTCACCGGATACACCCACGGGCAGACGCTGCTGCTCGCACTGCTGGACGCCCAGCTGATCCTGTTTGCCCAGCCTCAGGGCTCGGGCCTGTTCGCACTGGAGCACGAGTCCGGGCGCCGGCAGGTTCAGGCGTTCACCTCGGACGCGTACCTGCCGCCGAACTGGAGCAGCTGGCAACGGCTGACCGGCCGACAGCTCGCCAGCCAGCTCGCCGGCATGGACCTGCAGATCAACCCGACCAGCTCGGTCAAGGCACGGATTCCCGGCGAGGACCTGATCCGGGTGTCGATGGCGATGCCAGGGCAGGCCAACGGTGCCCAGCCGGACGCGGTCGCCGCCGCCCCGGCCGCGGCATCCGCACCGAGCACCCCGGCCCCGATGCCCGAAGCCACCCCGGCGGAGACGACCCAGTCCATCCCCGGTAGCACGGTCAACGGCGCGGCGACCGGCGCCGGGCAGGCCGGCACCGCCTCGCCCGCGCCATCGGAGCAAGCTGAGGCTGCCCCCGGATCGGCCGAGCAGCCGGGTTCGGAGCCCGCCTCGACCGACTTCGGCAAGCGGTTCCTCGGTTCGCTGCTGGCGGGCGCGATCGGTGACGCGCTCGGCGCGCCCGTGGAGTTCTACCCGGTCAACCAGATCCGCAGCCGCTACGGCGACGCCGGGGTGACCGGCTACGAGACCGGCGCCGAACAAGCCGGCCAGGTCACCGACGACACGCAGATGACCCTGTTCACGCTGGAAGGGCTGATCCGCGGGCACCTCACGCAGCGCACGGCAACCAGCGACAACGCGGGCACGGCCCGCGCGCTGTCCGCGATCCAGCACGCGTACCAGCGGTGGCTGCACACCCAGGGCTTCTCGTGGCCGCAGGCCGGCGGCCCGTACGCGGACAAGCACACCGAACCCGACGGATGGCTGATCGGTGAGAAGCAGCTGTTCGCGTCGCGCTCACCGGGCAGCAGCTGCATCGCCGCCCTGCGCGGGTTCGCCCAGGGCAGCAAGCCGGGCACCTTCCAGAACGCGATCAACGAGTCGAAGGGCTGCGCTGGTGCGGTTCGGGTCGCGCCGGTCGCCTTGTGGTCCGACGACCCCCGCGAGGTCTTCGAGCTCGCCGCCGCCACGGCCGCGCTCACCCAGGGCGATCCCAGCGGCTACCTCCCGGCGGGCGTCCTGGCCGTGATCGTGCACCGGCTGCTGCGGGGCGAGTCGGTGTCCAATGCTCTGAGCACGGCTCGTGCGCTCCTGGTCACCTACGAGGACCACGAGGAGCAGGAACGCCTGCTGCAGGCGGCGGTCGACCTGACGGCGAAAGGCAAGCCGACACCGGAGCAGGTCAAGGACGCTCTCGGCGGTGGCTGGGTTGCCGCGGAAACGGTGGCCATCGGCGTGTGCGCGGTGCTGAGCACCGACAACCTGGCTGAGGCCCTGCTGGTCGCCGTCAACCACTCCGGCGACAGCGACTCGACCGCAGCGGTGTGCGGCACGATCGCGGGCGCCTGGTACGGGCTTGACGCCCTGCCTGCCGACTGGCTGCGGGATCTCAAACCGCGCGCGATCATCGAGGACCTCGCCACGGACGCATTGCGCGAGTTCGGGGATGAGCCACCCGCGCCGCAACAGTGGTCGCAGCGGTACCCGACGGAGCACGACGCGTTGGACCTGCCTTTCGCGTCCACCCTGCCCACCAACGACCAGTCCCCCGAAACGTCCGATGTGGACGATCAGGACGCGGGTCGCACGGACGAGCCCGAACTGGCGACCGACGAGCACTCCGCTCGCGTGCTCGGTTTCCTGCTCGGCGGTGCCATCGGGGACGCACTCGGGTACGCGGTCGAGTTCGACGGGTTGGGCACGATCCGGCAGAAGTACGGCCAGCAGGGCATCACCGACTTCGTCGACGCGTACCAGCCTGGTGGCTCGATCAGCGACGACACGCAGATGACCCTCTTCACCCTGGAAGGGCTCATCCGAGCGAACATCCGTCGGCGGCTGCACGGCGAGTCCGAGCCCGACGCGCCGGTGCAGCATGCGTACCAGCGGTGGCTGCACACCCAAGGCTTCGACTGGAAGGAAGCCGGTGGCCCGATCGCGGACGCCCCGCCGGACGGCTGGCTGATCAAGCAGCAGGGCCTGTTCGTCCGGCGCGCCCCCGGTGCCACCTGCATCCAGGCGCTGCACGGGTACGCCAGCGGCAACCCGGCCGGCTCGATCGCGAACCGGCTCAACAACTCCAAGGGCTGCGGCGGAGTCATGCGCGCGGCACCGGTGGCCCTGTGGTCCGACGACCCCAGCGAGGTGTTCCGGGTCGGCGCGCACACCGCCGCCCTCACCCACGGCCACCCGAGCGGGTTCCTCCCTGCTGGCGCCCTCGCGGTCATCGTGCAGCAGCTGTTGCGGGGACGCTCCGTTCCCGAGGCGATTGACCGGGCACTGACCGAACTGTCCACATGGGACGATCACGAGGAGACCACCAGCGCGCTGCGGCGGGCGATCGAGGTCGCCGCGGAAGGCCAGCCGACTCCCGAACAGCTCAACCAGCGCCTCGGCGAGGGCTGGGTCGGTGAGGAGGCGCTGGCCATCGCCGTCTGCGCCGCCCTGGTGTTCCCGGAGTCGTACTCCGACGCGGTCCTGCTCGCCACCAACCACAACGGCGACAGCGACTCCACCGCCGCGATCTGCGGCAACATCGTGGGCGCGGCCGTGACCTCCACCGAGATCCCCGGCACCTGGCGTGAGAAGGTCGAGTTCCGGGAGATCATCGAACAGCTCGCGCGAGACGCGGTCGAGGAGTTCGGACCGAACCCCCCGTCGGGGGCGGAGTGGCTCCAGCGGTACCCGGCCAGGGTCGAACCAGAGGCCGGGAACGTCGCCAGCCAGGAAGAACCGGAGCCGGCCGCCGAAGAGGCTCCTTCCGTCGAGGACAGGTCAAGCGAGGACGCCGCGGTTGCCGAACCCCTCGGTGAAGCGTTCTCGCCGGAGGCCGCGCCGGCCTCGGCGCACCAGGGAACGCCCGTGCCCGCTGCTCGACCGACGTCGGACGGCTCCAGCGATCCCGCTGAGTCCGGTGACGGGGAACTCAGCTACGAGGAACTCAAGTTGCTCGTGGCGTGGCGCAAGTTCCGCGCGGCGGAGGGCGAGGTTCCCGCCGAGCTCACCGCGGGCCTGCGCAAGCTCGTCGAGGGCGCCTTCGGCCCGGAGGAAGCCGAGGCCCTGGTCGCCGCCGAGTCCCTCCACGACCAGCAGCCGGCCACCGACCCGCGCATCACCGACCGGCTGGCCGGAAGCGTCCTCGGTGGCGCGATCGGTGACGCGCTCGGCGCGGGGGTGACGTTCCACCGGTGGCGGGACATCGAGAGCGAGCACGGCCCGGAGGGGATCACCGGTTTCAGTGAACTGTTCGGCCGCCGTGGCACCATCACCAGCAACACCCAGATGACCCTGTTCACGCTGCAGGGTGTGATCGAGGCGTCGCGGCGGAAGCAGGAACGGGGTGCGGCGCACCCGCCGAGTTCGATCCGCGACGCCTACCTCCAGTGGCTCCACACCCAGGGAGCGCCGGACGTCGTGCTGCGCGGGAAACCGCAAGGCCCGCTCGCCGACGTCTCGGAGCTGCACGCCCAGCGCTTCCCTGAGCAGGCCAGTCTCATCGCCCTGGCCGAGCACGCGCACGACGACCGCCTTCCGACCCGGGAGATGCCGGTCAACGACTCGGCCAGTTGCGGAGCCGTCGTGCGCAGCGCTCCCCTGGCGTTCTGGACCGACGACCCGGCTCGCGCGTTCGAACTCGGCGTGGAGACCGCCGTGCTCACGCACGGCCACCCCGACGGCTACCTGCCGGCGGGCGCGCTCACCGCGATGCTCAGCGCCGTCATCGACGGGCGGGCCCTGCCCGAGGCCGTCCAGATCGCGCTGGGCGAACTGCGGGAGTACGACGAGGGCGAGCTGACCGCGAACGCGCTGCACAACGCCGTCCGGTTGGCCGTCCGTGGCCGCCCGACGCCGGAACAGCTGGAGACGCTCGGGTCGGGGTGGCAGGCCCCGCAGGCGCTGGCCATCGCCGTGGCGGCCACGCTCGCCATCCCGGAATCGTTCGCCGAGGCGGTCCAGGTGGCCGCCAATCACTCCGGCAACAGCGCGGCCACCGCCACGATCTGCGGCAGCCTGGCCGGCGCCCTGCACGGGGGTGCGGCCCTGCCCGCCGAGTGGCGCGCCGAGATCGAACTGCACGACACGATGGAAGCCCTGGTGGCGGACTGGGAGGCAACGAGCGACACGCTGGCTGAGGCGGGTTGAGCGCGAACCTCTGGCCCGGCCGGTGTGCTGCCGATAGGTTCGCCGCATGACCGAAGAGCTGGTACATCGCACCACGTCCGCAGGGGTGTCCGAGATCACCCTGGACTCCCCGCACAACCGCAACGCCCTGTCCGCCCAACTGCGTCGCGAGCTGCGTGATCACCTGGTCGCCGCGATCGCCGACGACGCCACCCGGGTGATCGTGCTCGGGCACACCGGTCGGGTGTTCTGCTCGGGCATGGATCTCAAGGAGTCCCGCAGCACGAGTGCCGGCGAGCAGGGCGTCCAGGAGTTCCCCGAGTTGCTGGAGCGGATCTGGACCAGCCCGAAGCCGGTGGTGGCCCGCGTGGGCGGTCCCGCCCGTGCCGGTGGGATCGGTCTGGTCGCGGCCTGTGATCTCGCGGTGGCCGCTGAGGAGGCGACGTTCGCCTTCAGCGAGGTGCGCATCGGCGTCGTACCAGCGGTGATCTCGGTGACCGTCCTGCCTCGGATGAACGCGCGCGCGGCCCACGAGCTGTTCCTCACCGGGGAGACGTTCGACGCCCGGAGAGCAGTGGACGTCGGGCTGGTCAACTCGGCTGTCCCGGCCGAGCAACTCGACGCCGAAGTCGGGCGCTACAGCGACATGCTGGCGCGAGGTGGGCCGAACGCCCTGGCTGCGACCAAGGAGATGCTGCGACGGTCAACGGCCGGCGACATGCGCGAGGACTTCGCGACCATGCTCAAGCTCTCCGCCGAGCACTTCGCCAGCGACGAGGGACAGGAAGGCATCCGCGCGTTCGCGGAGAAGCGCAGCCCCCGGTGGGTGCCAGCGGCCGACTGACCCGTGCGGATCAGTCGCGGGTGAGCACGGCCGTGAAGGTGCGGTCGGACGGTGAGTTGTGCATCGCGTCCCGCAGCACGGACGTCACGCCCTCGTAGGTGCGCGCATCGTGTTCGGCCAGCATTCGGTGACCGGACCAGATCAGGACGTGCTCACCCACCGGCAACCACGACAGATCGATCAGGCAGTCGTAAAGCGCATCCAGGTTGCGCCCGGCCCACTCGGGAAACGACAGCGCCGCAGCGATCGCGTCGAGCGTGCCGCGCTTGGTGGACAGTTGCGAGCCGTCCACGACATGCGGGGTCGCTCCCCGTTGACGCGCCTGCCGCACAGCGGCGTCGACGGTGTCCGGCTCGGGCACGCCTTCCGTCCCGCTCATCCGGCCTCCCTCCGGCTGCTCACACCCACGTCATCACGGACAGCGAGGCGGGCGCTTCGGCCGGGGCCGAACTCGGCTTGGGAGCGGCCCGGTGGTGGGAGGAGAGCTCCTGCACGAACCAGCCGACCACGACCAGGACGATCAAACCGACCAAGGCCATGGTGATCCGCTTTCTCGAGGTCACGACGACCTCCGGGTGCCCGTTCCGGCCCCGGGTACGGGCGGGCCGTCCGGGGTGGGGCGGTCATCCCGGCCCAGGGGAGGTTCACCGCCGGAGGACACCTTCGCCGCCGCCCAGTCGATGACCCGGTCCACCAGCAGGGATACGCCCCAGAACGCCGGCACCAGCACGGCCAGCACCAGCACCACGCCAACCGGATACGACAGCTGCACGAGCCACAGCTCTACGCCGTCCCACCACTCCACAAGCCAGGTCATCACGAAGCCCCAGAGTACGCCGCGCGGGTGTGGCCCGTTCGCCAGCCCGCGCGGTCGCGACCCTCGGTGTCAGAGCTGCTACGCCCTGCCCCTGTTGCTTCTTCTCCCTATTACCAGCTGGCCCTATTGCTCACCACCGGAATGCTCCCGGACCGAGCGGATGATCGCGGAGAAGTCGAAACTGCCACCGCCTTCCTCGTTGAACCGCTCGTAGAGCTCGGCAGCCAGCCGTCCGATGGTGGTGTCGGTGCCGCTCTGCTCGGCCGCCGACTGGGCGAGCTTGAGGTCCTTGAGCATGAGCGCCGCGGCGAATCCGGGTTCGTAGTCGTGGTTGGCCCGGCTGGTCTCGACCATGCCCGGCACCGGGCAGTTGGTCGTCAGCGCCCAGCATTGGCCGGTGGAGATGGAGGCCACGTCGTACAGCGCCTGGTGGGACAGGCCGAGCTTCTCCCCGAGTACGAACGCCTCGCTGACCGCGATCATGGAGGCGCCCAGGATCAGGTTGTTGCACATCTTGGTGACCTGACCGTTGCCCGGCCCACCGCAGTGGATCACTTTGCGGGCCATCGGTTCCAACACCCCCTGTGCCCGCCGGTAGGCATCCTCCTCACCGCCGACCATGAACGTCAGCGTCCCGGCTTCCGCACCCGCCGTTCCACCTGAGACAGGCGCGTCCACCGACGCGAATCCGGCGGTTTCCGCTTCCTCATGCGCCTTCCGGGCATCCGAGACATCCACTGTGGACGAATCGATGAGCAGGGTTCCCGGTGATGCCGAGGCCAGCACTCCGGCGTCACCCCGGTAGCAGTCCAAGACGTGTTTGCCGCTGGGCAGCATCGTGATCACCGCGTCGGCGTCGGTGGACGCCTCGGCGATGGAGCGCACGATGGTGACGCCGCGCGCGGCAGCCGCCTCCAGGACCGGCGGGAGCAGGTCGAAACCCTTGACCGTGTGCCCGGCCTTGACGAGGTTCGCCGACATCGGACCACCCATGTGTCCCAGTCCGACGAAACCGATGACACCCATTGCGGTTCCCTTCCCCGGCGCCCAGGGTCCCGGCGCGAATCCGGGACCTGGCCGGAATCAGGCGGATATGTCGAGTTCGGCCACACCAGGCGGCGCCTCGAAGAACTGCGCCACCAGATCATCGCTGACGTCTTCCAAGCGGTCCGGCGACCACTTCGGAGTGCGGTCCTTGTCCACCAGCGTGGCTCGCACCCCCTCCACGAAGTCCCCGACACGGATGCTCGCCATCGCCGCCCGGAACTCCTGGGCCAGCGCCTGCTCCAGGGAGAGGTCCCCAGCCACGCGCACCGTCCGCAAAGTGACCTTCAGCGACGTCGGCGACTTCGTCTCGATCGCCTGGACGGCGGCGGACGCCGCTTCCTCCGGCCGCGTGCGTAGCCGCCGCAGGATCTCCTCCACAGTGGACGCCGCGTACGCTTGGTCAATCCAGGAGCGGTCCAACCGAGAATCCGGGGCGGGTGCACGCACAGTCGACAGCGTCCCCTCCACGTCACCGCTACTCAAGCCGCTGATCAGGGCGTCGAGCGCGGAGGTGGGGACGAAGTGGTCCGCGAGCCCGCAGTTGATGGCGTCGCCGGCACCGACCGGCGTACCGGTGAGCGCCAGGTGCGTGCCCAGCTCGCCCGGCGCGTGCGAGAGCAGGTACGTGCCGCCGACATCCGGTACGAAACCGATGCCGACCTCGGGCATGGCGACCTTCACCCGCTCCGTGACGACCCGGTGGGACACATGCGCGGAAATCCCGACACCGCCACCCATCGTGATGCCATCCATGATCGCCACAATGGGTTTCGGGTACCGCGCCAGGTACGCGTTGAGCCAGTACTCCTCACGCCAGAACGTCGCCGGGACCTGGTCGTCACCGGCCACCGCCGCGTCATACAGCGCGCGAACGTCCCCGCCCGCGCACAGCCCGCGCTCGCCGGCACCCTCGATGAGCACGGCCCGGATTTCCGCTTTGCCCTCCCATTCGCGCAGTGCCGAGGTGATCGTGCGCACCATCCCCAACGTCAGCGAGTTCAGCGCCTTCGGGCGGTTGAGCGTGATCCTGGCCAGCGCGCCCTGCTCGGCGAGCACGACCTCGCCACCGGGGGTATGGGTGTCTGTCATGGTGTCGACTCCAACAGTCCGCGGGAAACGATCACTCGCATGATCTCGTTCGTGCCTTCGAGAATCTGATGCACCCTCAGGTCGCGGACGATCTTCTCCAAGCCGTACTCGGCAAGGTAGCCGTATCCACCGTGGATCTGAAGGGCCTCGTTGGCCACCGTGAACCCGACGTCGGTCGCCAGCCTTTTCGCCATCGCACACAGGCTGGTGGCTTCCGGTTCACCGGTTTGCAGCGCCCACGCCGCCCGCCACAACAGCATCCGGGCCGCCTCCAGCTCGGTGGCCATGTCGGCGAGCTTGAACCGCAACGCCTCGAACTCACCGATGTGCACGCCGAACGCGGAGCGCTGGTGCACATACTCCAGGCTCTTGTCCAGCGCCGCCTGCGCCCCACCGAGGGAACAGGCTCCGATGTTGAGCCGGCCGCCGTCCAGGCCGGCCATGGCGATGCGGAAGCCCATGCCTTCGTCGCCGAGCCGGTAGGCCACCGGGACACGCGCGTCGGTCAGGATCACCTGTCGGGTGGGTTGCGCGTTCCACCCCATCTTGCGTTCGCTCGGACCGAATGTCAGCCCCGCGGTCCCGGCCTCCACCACCAGCGCCGTAATGCCCTTCGGACCTTCCTCGCCGGTTCGCACCATCACGACGTAGAGATCGGAGCTACCGCCCCCGGAGATGAACTGCTTGACACCGTTGACCACGTAATGGTCACCGTCGCGAACCGCTCGGGTCCGCAGCGCGGCGGCATCCGACCCCGCTCCGGGTTCGGTAAGGCAGTAGCTGCCGAACCGTCGCATCGAGCACAGCGGCGGCAGCCATCTGGTCCGCTGCTCGGTGCTGCCGAAGCGGTCGATCATCCACGCCACCATGTTGTGGATGGAGATGTAGGCGGCGATCGTCGGGCAGCCGGTCGCCAGCGCTTCGAAGACCAACGCGGCGTCGAACCGGGTCAGCCCGCTGCCGCCGTACTCCTCGTCGATGTACACGCCACCCAGCCCGAGGGCGCCCGCTTCACGCAGGACGTCGACCGGGAAATGCTTCTGCTGGTCCCACTCGACGGCGTGCGGAGCCAGCCGCTCAGCAGCGAACTCCCGGGCGGTGTCCCGGATGGCCCGCTGCGCTTCGTCGAGCGAGAACGGTGAGGTCGCGGCGAGCGCCGGATCATGCCTCGCCGCTTGTTGTACCGCCACTGCAATCCCCTCCCCCGACTTTCCGCGACCGACCTTCTCCTGCGGTGGCCCTTCTCCTGCGGTGGCGTAGCCGTGGGCGCCCGCGAACCCGCGCCCACGCCACGGCCGATCCCCTTGAGCAATCCGAGATCGCCTCAGATGCCCTACTTTCTCTTGTCCCCTGCTTTCTCTTGTCCCCTGCTTTCTCTTGTGCCCTGCTTCCCTTAGTGCATCGTCGGGATGGTGAAGCTCGCGCCTTCCTTCACGCCGGAGGGCCACCGCGATGTCACCGTCTTCGTCTTCGTGTAGAAGCGGATCGAATCCGGGCCGTGCTGGTTGAGATCACCGAACCCGGAGCGCTTCCACCCGCCGAACGTGTGGTATGCGATCGGCACCGGGATCGGGACGTTGACGCCGACCATGCCGGTGTTGACCCGGGCGGTGAACTCCCGCGCGGTGTCGCCGTCTCTGGTGAAGATCGCGACGCCGTTGCCGTACTCGTTCTCGCTTGGCAGCCGTACGGCCTCGTCGTAGTCGGCAGCGCGAACCACCGACAGGACCGGGCCGAAGATCTCCTCCCGGTAAATGCTCATCTCCGGCGTGACCCGGTCAAACAGCGACGCACCGAGAAAGAACCCGTTCTCGTGTCCTTCCAGGGTGAAGTCACGACCGTCCACCAGCAGTTCGGCCCCCTCGGCGACCCCCGCCTCGATGCAGCCGCGAACCCGGCGCACCGCGTCACCGGTCACGAGCGGACCGAAGTCCGCCTCCTCGTCGAAGCTGGTGCCGACGCGGAGCTTCTTCACCCGGTCCACCAGCCGATCCACCAGGGCGTCGGCCGTGGACTTGCCGACCGGCACTCCCACCGAGATCGCCATGCAGCGCTCTCCCGCAGAGCCGTAGCCGGCGCCCACGAGCGCGTCCACCGCCTGGTCAAGGTCGGCGTCCGGCATCACGATCATGTGGTTCTTCGCCCCGCCGAAGCACTGCACGCGCTTGCCATGTGCCGCGCCCGTGGAGTAGATGTACTCGGCGATCGCGGACGATCCGACGAACCCGATGGCCTGGATATCGGGGTGGGTGAGCACCGCGTCCACCGCGACCTTGTCGCCGTTGACAACGTTGAAGATCCCCGGTGGCAGGCCCGCCTCGATGAACAGCTCGGCCAGACGCAACGGTACCGAGGGGTCGCGCTCGGAGGGTTTGAGCACGAACGCGTTGCCGCACGCGATCGCGGGCGCGGCCTTCCACAGCGGGATCATCGCCGGGAAGTTGAACGGCGTGATGCCCGCGACCACACCGAGTGGCTGCCGCATCGAGTAGACGTCGATGCCGGTCCCGACGCTCTCGCTGTACTCGCCCTTGAGCAGGTGCGGAACACCGACCGCGAACTCCACCACCTCCAGACCGCGCTGGATGTCGCCCTTGGCGTCCGCGACGGTCTTGCCGTGCTCGGAGGCCAGCAGGCGCGCCAGCGGCTCCATTTCGGCGTTCACCAACTCCAGGAACTTCATCAACACTCTGGCCCGCTTCTGCGGGTTCAGCGCGGCCCACTCCGGCTGGGCCTCCGCCGCGTTGGCGACCGCGGCACCGACTTCCGCCGCGGAGGCCATCGGCACCCTCGCCTGCACGTGACCGCTGTTCGGATCAAACACGTCACCGAAGGAACCGGATGTGCCGGCGACCCGCTTTCCCCCGATGAAGTGCGCCAGTTCGTTCGTCATAGCGCAACGCACCTTTCGCCGTTCCCGCACGCCAATTTACTCGGATGCCAAATGATCGGTCTTCCTATGAATAGCGTGTCACACTCGCGCGCAATATGTGATCTCCACCACTCCAGCGTAGGCGGCTGGCCATCGCCTGGCATCCGTCCGCACGGCACCGATAAAGCCCGGCACCGATAAGGAGAGCGCCGAGCCCGTGCCGTTGATTCATCTCACGGGCCAGAACCACCAGAAATCACTCGAAAGAACACACGCCCCACGCATCTCTCGACCCCGGCATGCGCCTGCGGTGGCGGTCGTGTTGACTCAGGGCGTGGACGCTGTCACGAGATCAGGCACCCCGGGACCTGCTGTCCCGGCCACGTCCGCCCCCGCGACGATCGCACCGTTCGACCTCGCCGCCCGGTGTGCCGAGGCGATCTCGCTGGCGCAGACCGCCATGTCGGTAGCAGGTCAGCCGGGCGGGCTGCTCGTCGCCCGTTACCTCGACGAGGTGACAGAGGTTCCCGGACTCGTCGCTCTCGGTGCGCACGACCGGGAGCGGCTGATCGCGATCCTGGTGGGATGGCCCTGCGCGAATCGCACATGGTGGTCCCACCACGTCCGGCCCGCCCTGGCGCAGTCCGGCAACGAGGGGTGGCTCGACGACGCTTTCGAGGTCGCGGAACTGCACGTACACCCGGACGTCCAAGGCCACGGTCTCGGCACGAAGCTGCTGGCGAAGGCGGCCATCGAGGTGCGGCAGCCCCGGATGGTGCTGAGCACGAACGTCGAGAACGACAACGCCCGGGCCTTCTACCGACGGCGGGGGTTCCGCACCTTGACCGGAGCGTTCCGTTGGCTGGGTACCGACCTTCGTGTGCTCGTTTTCGGGCGGGAGACGGCGGACTCAGGAACCGAGTAATCGGCAGCGCGCTCAGAGCACGGAGGCGACGTGGTCGGCCCACTCCTGCGGGAGGTCGGGTAGTGCGGCGGCCACGTGCTCGCCGAGGTCACGACGAGTGCGCATACGCACGGCGAACACGTCGGCCACCGTCACGCCGTGCTCCGGCCGGGACAGCACCTCAAGCCGGTCACCAGCACGGATCTCGCCAGGTTCGGCCACCGCCAGATACGCGCCCGGCCGCCCGAACGTCGTGAACCGTTTGATCAGGTGTGGATCTTCCCAGAACCCAGCGAACACCCGGCACGGCATGCGCGGGCCGGTCACGCGCAGCACCGCGCCACCGACGCGCCAACGCTCGCCGATCACTGCGTTACTGCAGTCACAGCCGCCGAGAGTCAGGTTCTCCCCCGCATTCCCGGGCGTGAGCGGCTGGCCCAACGCGCCGGCCCAGTACCGCAAGTCCTCGGCGTCGAACGCGTACGCGGCGCGGTACCAGCCTCCGTGCTCTTTCGTGTCACACACCGAATCCCCGGCGACACCCCCACGGTCGAAGCGCACCGGTCCGCCAGCCGGACGCTTGTCGATCCCGGTTTTCCCGATACGCCCGGTCCATGGACCAGTACGGACAACCGCGACGTTCACCGACTCAACCACCGACTCGCCAGAGACCACGAACTCCACGCTAGGTGGTCAGCGTGCACCGGCGCAGCCGGCTGTGACCACCAGCGCAGACACCCCAGATGGTCCTGGATGTCCGAACGGTCACGAATTCTCCGAAATCGCCAACAGCGCGAACAGCGATGGCATATAACTGGCTGCCGTCGAGAAACCGATCTTGGAGCAACGTGTGAACTACCCCAACCCGCACCACCCGCCGAACATGCCGCCGCCGGCTTCGCCACCCGGAGGGGTTCCGTCCGGCCAGCCGTTTCCGCAACCACAGCCGAACTACGGTGCGCAGCAGCCGTACGTCGCGCAACCGTATCCCGGCAATGCTCCCGGACAACCGCCGTACGGTTTCCCGGGAGCGCCAGGACAGCGACCTGACGTGGCATCGATGGGCCAGCGCCTGGGAGCCAGGTTGGTCGACGGGCTGATCGTGGCGGTCGCGTCGTACGCGATCAGTTTCATCATCAGCCTCGTCGGCTACGGCGTCGTCGCGGCGAGCAAGCCCAACAACCCAGCGATGTTCATCTCGGTCTTAGGCATCAGCTGGGTCATCCTGCTCATCGCGGTGGTGCTCTACGAGGTGCTGTTCATCGGCCTGCGCGGGGCCACCCCCGGCAAGATGGCAGTGGGTATCAAGGTTGTCCGCTCGGACACCCGCCAACCCATCGGTGTCGGGTCGGCGTTCTTGCGCTACCTGATTCCGGCGGCCGGAAGCCTCTTGTGCTTCGGGGGCATTGTCGTCTATCTCTCCCCGTTCTTCGACAACACGGGGTGGCAGCAGGGCTGGCACGACAAGGCCGCCCACGACATCGTCGTGCGCACGAACTAGTCGTCGGCGGAGGCTCAGCCCAGCCGGGCGCGCAGCGCGGCCAGTGCTTGCCTGGCCTCCGAGTTCAGCCGGCCGACGAGCTCACCGGCCGGCATCGGGCGGGCCAAGGAGTACGTCTGCCCTGCCCACAGCGACATCGCCGCCGAATCACCGGCGGAATTCGCGGCCCTGCGCACCGGGCTGGTGAGGTGGTGCAGCTGCGGGTAGGCGGCGGGCGCGTGCGGCGTGTTCTCGGTGAGGAATCGGTTCACCAGACCGCGTGCGGGTCGGCCGCTGAACGCGCGGGTCAATGCCGTCTCCCGCCGTCCGGCGGCGACCTCGTCCCGCTGGGGCCGCGGGGTTCCAGCCTCATCACACACCAGGAACGCCGTTCCCAACTGCGCGGCGACCGCCCCTGCCGCGAGCACCGCCGCCACGTCGGCGCCATGGACCAAACCACCCGCGGCGATCAGTGGCAGGTCCACCTCGGCCGTGATCAGCCGCAACGACGCCAGCAAACCGTACAGCGGGCCACCGCCAGGTGAGGTGCCGTCGTCGGTGAAAACCGCACGGTGCCCACCTGCCTCGGCGCCCTGCACGCACAGCACGTCCACGCCGGTGTCGGCAGCACGCCGTGCTTCCTCAGGCGTGGTCACGGTAACCACGACCGTGCTACCCACCGCACGCAGCCGATCCACAGTGGACTTCTCGGGGCAACCGAAGGTGAACGAAACCACCGGCACCCGCCGTGCGAGCGCCAGCTCAACCTTCGCGTGGTACAGGTCGTCGTCCCAGTGCGCCTCGCCTGGGCGAACTCCGTACCGGGCGGCCTCGATCTCGATCCGGGCCCGGTACTCGCGGAGATCCGCGTCCGAGCGTGCTCCTGGAACGAACAGGTTCAACCCGAACGGCTCCGAGGTCAGTTCCCGGACCTGGGAAAGCCGCGTATCCACCGCCTCTTCGGAGAGGTAACCCGCCGCCAGGAACCCCAGGCCGCCCGCGTCAGACACCGCCGCGACGAGTTCGGGGGTCGAGATCCCGCCCGCCATCGGCGCCGCGATCACCGGTACCCGCAAGGTTTCGATCATTCTCCGCAGGCTATTACGCGGCGCTCGGGAACTGGACCCCCTGGTACCCGCTACCACGCCGCAAGCGCGGGCACCGACTACACCCAGAAGTGGCATTGTCCGATCGCGGCCAGCATCTGACCATTGAGCCGGAAACGATCTCGACCGTCCGGACGACGTCCAGAGTTTCCTGCGCGGACGCGCTGAACGACCGTGACTTCGACCAGATCAGCCCAGGCGCCTTGGAGCGACGGGAACGGAGGGTCATTCATGCATCCGTTTCGCTGGTTTCCCGGAGAGGGCCAGCGACATGCCACCACCCAGTTACGCGCGTTCGGCCGCTGGGTGGCCGCCCGTGAGCTTGAGACCCTGTGCGGTTCCACGGTGATCGTCGCCGAACCCACCAAATACGCCTGGCTGTGGCCAACCTGCTCGACCTGTGACGCGAGGGCACACGAGTTGGTCGGCACCTCAGGCCCGCCTTGACTGGCCCAGGACCGCGGATATCACCGCTAACAGGCAGGCACCGCAAGCAGGATTGAGAAGGCGCCTCCGACCGCGGAGTGATCGGAGGCGCCTGTCGCAGGAGATACTCACGGCGTCGAAAAGGCAGGTCCGGTGCGACCGGACCCAGACAGCGGGCGGGAGTCCGACGCCGAGGACTCCCACCCGCTCGCACCATCGGATGCACCCCGCCACAGGGTCTCTGGTGCGTCTGGCCTGGGTGCCCCGTGGAGCCGGGGTTACGGGGCACCCAGAAACTCAGTCACCTACCGGCTCAGTGGAACTGGGCCGCCTCGGTGGAACCGGACAACGCCGTGGTGGACGCCGACGGGTCGACGGCCGTGCTGATCAGGTCGAAGTAGCCGGTGCCGACCTCGCGCTGGTGGCGCGTGGCGGTGTAACCGTCGCTCTCGGCCGCGAACTCGCGCTCCTGCAGCTCCACGTAGGCGCTCATGTCGTTCGTGTGGTAGCCCTTGGCCAGGTCGAACATGCTGTGGTTCAGCGCGTGGAAGCCGGCCAGGGTGATGAACTGGAACTTGTAGCCCATGTGGCCGAGTTCACGCTGGAACTTGGCGATGGTGCTGTCGTCCAGGTTCTTGCGCCAGTTGAACGACGGGGAGCAGTTGTAGGCCAGCATCTGGTCCGGGTACTGCGCCTTGACCGCCTCGGCGAACTGCCGGGCGACCTCCAGGTCGGGGGTGGAGGTCTCCATCCAGATCAGGTCGGAGTGCGGCGCGTAGGCCAGCGCGCGGGTGATGCACGGCTCGATGCCGTTGCGCACCTTGTAGAAGCCTTCGCTGGTGCGCTCACCGGTCAGGTACTGCCGGTCGCGCTCGTCAACGTCGCTGGTCAGCAGCGTCGCGGCCTGCGCGTCGGTGCGGGCGACGACGATCGACGGGACGCCGGCGACGTCGGCGGCCAGCCGGGCGGAGTTCAGCGTCTTGACGTGCTGGCTGGTGGGGATGAGCACCTTGCCACCGAGGTGACCGCACTTCTTCTCGGAAGCGAGCTGGTCCTCCCAGTGCACACCGGCGGCACCGGCGGAGATCATGCCCTTCATCAGCTCGTAGGCGTTGAGCACACCGCCGAAGCCCGCTTCGGCGTCAGCCACGATCGGGGCCAGCCAGTGCGTCGGCTCGCCTTCGGTCTCCTTGGTCTCCGGGTCGAGAGCCTCCGACCAGCTGATCTGGTCAGCGCGCAGGAGAGCGTTGTTGATCCGGCGGACCACCTGCGGAACCGAGTTGGCCGGGTAGAGGCTCTGGTCCGGGTAGGTGTGGCCGGAGAGGTTGGCGTCGGCGGCGACCTGCCAGCCGGACAGGTAGATGGCCTGGAGCCCAGCGCGGATCTGCTGAACCGCCTGGTTACCGGTCAGCGCGCCGAGGGCGTGGACGTACTCCTCTTCGTGCAGCAGCTTCCACAGGCGCTCCGCACCCTGGCGGGCCAGCGTGTGCTCCTCCTGCACGGAGCCCCGCAGGCGGACGACATCGTCGGCGGAGTAGGTGCGCTCAATGCCCTTCCACCGCGGGTTGGTGTCCCAGTCCCGCTTCAGCTCGGCGGCATCCTTGAGCGCCTGCTCCCTGCTTCCACTCTGAAGGCTCATGGTCGTTACCTTTCGATCGCTTGCGGCGTCTGCACACAGTCTTGGTCGGGCGCAAGCAAAAAACGAGAAGAATCCAGGAAGAACTTTCCAAATTTTTCTGTTATCGTGACGGCATGGTGGCCTTCACTGAAGAAGAAGACCGTAATTTTTCTACCGACCAAGACCTGCTGGTCTTTGGTCAGCGGCTGCGTCACCTGCGCAAGGCCGCCGGCCTGACGCTTGTCGACCTGGGCGAACGCGTCGGGCGTGCGCCGTCCCAGCTGTCACTGCTGGAGAACGGGCACCGGGAGCCGAAGCTGTCCCTGCTGCGCACCCTGGCCGACGCCCTGGGTACGACGGTGGACGAGCTGCTGTCCAAGAAGGCACCGAACCGTCGTGCCGAACTGGAGATCGCGGTGGAGCACGCCCAGCTCGATCCGGTCTACCAGCGGTTGGGACTGCCGCCGCTCAAGGTGGGCAAGCGCATGCCGACCGAGGCACTCGAACACGTGCTCGGGCTGTACGAGGAGATCAAACGGCGCGAAACCAAGCAGGTCGCCACGCCGGAGGAGGCCCGGAAGGCCAACGCCGAGCTGCGCCGCACCATGCGTGAGCACGGCAACTACTTTCCGGAGATCGAGAAGGCCGCGTCGGAAATCCTGGACAAGGTGCCCTACCACGGCGGCGCGCTCTCCGAGGGCGTGATCACGTCCATCGCGGCTCACATGGGCTACGGCCTGCGGTTCGTCGCCGACCTGCCGAGGTCCGTGCGCACCGTCGCGGACCTCAAGAACCGGGTGATCTACCTGCGACGCGAGTCCATGGGCATGCACAGTCCCCGCACGATCCTGCTGCAGACCCTCGGCCACCTCACACTCGGACACCGGCAGCCCCGTGACTTCGCTGACTTCCTGCGCCAGCGTGTCGAGGCGAACTACTTCGCGGGGGCCGTGCTCGTGCCCGAGCGCACGGCGGTGCCGTTCCTGCAGGCCGCGAAGACCGAACGCGATCTCGCCGTCGAGGACCTGCGGGACGTGTTCTCGGTGTCGTACGAGATGGCCGCGCACCGGTTCACCAACCTCGCCACCCAGTACCTCGACCTGGTCTGCCACTTCGTGCGCAACGATGAGACCGGCATCATCTACAAGGGTTATGAGAACGACGGTCTGGAGTTCCCCAGTGACCCGACCGGCGCGATCGAGGGCCAGCGGATGTGCCGGTACTGGTCCGGTCGGCAGGTGTTCGCCTCCCCCGACCGGTACTCGACCTATTACCAGTACACCGACAAGCCGGGGGCGACGCACTGGTGCGTGGCCCACGTTGACGCCAGCCGGGGCCGCGACTTCGCGATCACCGTCGGCGTCCCGTATGCGGAGTCGCGCTGGTTCCGCGGACGGGAGACGACCAACCACGCGAAGTCGAACTGCCCACGCGGCGAATGCTGCCAGCGGCCTCCGACCGAGCTGGCCAGCCGGTGGCAGGGCATGGTGTGGCCGTCCGCCCGCGCGCACTCCCACGTCCTTGCCGCCCTGCCGTCCGACGCCTTCCCGGGCGTGGATGAGGCGGACGTGTACGCGTTCCTGGACTCGCACGCCGACTGAGGGGCGTGTGACCGAAGACAGCGCCCCATGGAACTGCCTGCTTCCATGGGGCGCTGTGCGTAGGTACCTGATCTAGCGCACGCGGAACTTCTTCATCAGGCCGAGCGAGCGCGTCAGCAGCGCGGCATAGCGTTCGGTGCTGAGCCCGAACGGCGGGTCGAAACCGACGATGTGCTGGCTGGCGACGTTCTGCGGCTCGGTGAGCTTCAGCACGCCCTCGTCCGCGTGCCTGCGACCGAGGCCGGACTGTTTCATCCCGCCCATAGGAGCACCCTGTGAGCCATAGGTGGCCGCGTACCCCTCGTTGATGTTGACGGTGCCCGCCTGGATGCGGGCGGCCACTGCCCGCGCATGCCGGACGTTGCGGCTCCAGACACTCGCGTTCAGGCCGTAGGGCGTGTCATTGGCCAGCCGGACGGCCTCATCCTCGTCCTGGAACGGGTAAAGCGACACCACCGGACCGAAGGTTTCGTTGCGGCAGAGCGTCATCCCGTCCGTGACACCTGCGAGCACAGTGGGCTCGTAGAACAGCGGACCGAGGTCGGGTCGGGCACGTCCCCCGACGAGGACCTTCGCGCCCTTGGCGACGGCGTCGTTGACGTGCGCGGTCACCGTCTCCAGCTGGCGCTGGCTGGTCAGTGATCCCACATCGCTGCTGAAGTCGAGCGCGCTTCCCAGACGCAGGCTCTCGACTCGCTTCACCAACCGGTCGGTGAATTCCTGCCGCACACTCTCGTGGACGTACAGCCGCTCGATCGACACGCACAGCTGTCCGGCGTTGGCGAAGCAGGCACGCACGGCTCCGGCCGCCGCGCGGTCGAGGTCGGCGTCGGGCAGCACGATCATCGGGTTCTTCCCGCCCAGTTCCAGCGAACAGCCGATCAGGCGGCGCGCGGTGTTCTCGGCGATCTTGCGTCCCGAGCCGGTCGAGCCGGTGAACGCGACATAGTCGGCGTGCTCGATCAGCGGATCACCGATGATCGCTGGATCGCCCGCCACCACCTGCCACAGCTCGGCGGGCAGACCGGCCTCGATCATCAGCTCGCGGGTCCACAGGGCGGTCAGCGCCGTCTGGGTGTCGGGCTTCTGCACGACCGCGTTGCCCGCGGCGAACGCGGGAAACACGTCGTCGGTCAGCGCCAGCGGGTAGTTCCACGGGGTGATCACGGTGACCACGCCCTTGGGACGGCGCGACTCGACGGCCCGCGTCGCGCCCGGAAACGCCCCCGACCTGCGGCGATCACGCAACAGGCGGGGAGCACGCCGTCCGACGTACAGCGCCGCTGACGCGGCCTCCAGCACCTCTTCGAACGCGTTCGACCGGGACTTGCCGGTCTCCCACTGGATGATGTCCAGGATCTCGGACTGCCGGCGCAGCAACAGGTCGTGGAACCTGGTGAGCACAGCGGCCCGCTGGCGCGGGCCGGTGGCCGCCCACGAGCTCTGCGCCAGGCGAGCGCATTTGAACGCGTGCGCGACATCCTCAGTGGACGACTGCGGTAACTCAGCCAGCGGTTTTCCGGTGAACGGCGCGGTCGTGGTCACCGAGCCGGAGGTGGCGGTGACGGTAGCGGTCAACCGCGCAACGAGCGCGGTGTCAAGCCCCGGGTTCACGGCCGTCGCGGCGGCACTGGACATGACGTCACTCCTTCGACGTGGGCAGCCGTCCATAAGCTACCGCTAGTAGCTACCGGAGAGTAACAATGTTTCCGACGTCGGGGAAGGCGTCCACACTCCGAAAACGAAGGTGCCGCACCGGATCAGGCGGCTACTTCTTCCCGCCCTTCGCCTTCTCCTCCTTGCCGGAGTCCTCCGTGGACAGCGCCGCGACGAAGGCCTCCTGCGGAACCTCGACCCGCCCCACGGTCTTCATCCGCTTCTTGCCTTCCTTCTGCTTCTCCAGCAGCTTGCGCTTACGGCTGATGTCACCGCCGTAGCACTTGGACAGCACGTCCTTGCGCAACGCACGGATGGTCTCGCGTGCGATCACCCGCGAACCGATCGCGGCCTGGATCGGGATCTCGAACTGCTGGCGCGGGATCAGCTCGCGCAACTTGCTGGTCATCTTGGTGCCGTAGGTGTACGCGGAGTCCTTGTGCACGATCGCGCTGAACGCGTCCACCGGTTCCCCCTGCAGCAGGATGTCGACCTTGACCAGGTTGGACTCCTGCGTTCCGGCCTCCTCGTAATCCATCGACGCGTAGCCGCGGGTTCGCGATTTGAGCTGGTCAAAGAAGTCGAAGACGATCTCGGCCAGCGGAAGCGTGTAGCGCAGCTCGACGCGGCTTTCGGACAGGTAGTCCATCCCTTCCAGCTGGCCGCGCCGGCTCTGGCACAACTCCATGATCGTGCCGACGAACTCGGACGGCGCGATCACCGTGCACTTGGCGATCGGCTCGTGAACCTCGGCGATCTTGCCAGCGGGCCAGTCGGACGGGTTGGTCACCTGCTGCTCGCTGCCGTCATCCAGGTAGACGTCGTAGACCACGTTCGGCGCGGTGGAGATCAGGTTGAGGTTGAACTCCCGCTCCAGGCGGGCGCGGGTGATCTCCAGGTGCAGCAGGCCAAGGAACCCGCAGCGGAATCCGAACCCGAGGGCGCCCGAGGTCTCCGGCTCGTAGGTCAGTGCCGCGTCGTTGAGCCGCAGCTTGTCCAGAGCCTCCCGCAGCACCGGGTAATCCGACCCCTCCACCGGGTACAGGCCCGCATACACCATCGGCTTCGGGTCGCGGTACCCGCTGAGCGGAGCGTCGGCGCCGTGCTTCTCGGTGGTCACCGTGTCACCCACCCGGGACTGCCGGACGTCCTTCACCCCGGTGATCAGGTAGCCGACCTCGCCCACGCCGAGACCCTTCGACGGCTTGGGCTCCGGCGAGATGATGCCGACTTCCAGCAGCTCGTGCGTGGCACCGGTGGACATCATCCGAATGCGCTGCCGGGGATTGATCGCGCCATCCACCACACGGATGTAGGTCACCACACCGCGGTACGTGTCGTACACCGAGTCAAAGATCATCGCCCGGGCGGGCGCATTCGCTTCGCCCGTCGGCGCCGGCACCTGCCGGACGATCTCGTCGAGCACACGCGGCACGCCGTCACCGGTCTTCGCCGACACGCGCAGCACGTCGGACTCCTCGCACCCGATGATGTGCGCGAGTTCGGCGGCGTACTTGTCCGGCTCGGCGGCCGGCAGGTCGATCTTGTTGAGCACCGGGATGATCTGCAGGTCGTGCTCCATCGCCAGGTACAGGTTCGCCAGCGTCTGGGCCTCGATGCCCTGGGCCGCGTCGACCAGCAGGATCGCGCCCTCGCAGGCGGCCAGCGACCGGCTGACCTCGTAGGTGAAGTCCACGTGACCGGGGGTGTCGATCATGTGCAGCACGTGGTCGCTGCCATTGACGCCCCAGGGCAGCCGCACGCTCTGCGCCTTGATGGTGATGCCGCGCTCCCGCTCGATGTCCATCCGGTCCAGGTACTGGTCCCGGTAGGCGCGCTCGTCGAGTACCCCGGTCAGCTGCAGCATGCGGTCGGCCAGCGTCGACTTGCCGTGGTCGATGTGGGCGATGATGCAGAAGTTGCGGATGTGCTCGGGCGACGTGAACGTGGTGTCGGCGAACGTGCTCACTGAAGTTTGTCCTCGCGGTGTCGGTTTCCTCGCGTGCGCTGATGAACGCCACGTGGCACTCCATCGTCCCATGGCATCTGGCGTGCCCGGCGCCCAACTCCGGGCTTGAGCGAGGAAGGTCGCCGGTTCCACTATGCCCCGGGCGTTCGGCCGTGGTGTCCTCGTGACATGGGCGCTTCGGGCCGTCGCTTGCTGGACCGGCTGCTGGACGCCGCGTTCGGTCACCCGCGCGGGCTGCTCGGACGTCTCGGCGGTGCGCTGATGGTGTCCGCCAACCGCGCTACCGAGCGCGAGGCGGTCCGCCTCACGGAGATCACTGGTGCGGACCTGGTGGTGGTCGTCGGCTGCGGCCCCGGCGTCGGGCTGCTGGCGGCCGGCGAGAACGCCGGGCTGGCCGTCGGCATCGACCCGTCCGCCGAGATGCGGTCGGTGGCACGCAGGAGGTGCGCGCCGCTGATCCGCGCGGGCACCGTCGAGGTGCGTGACGGCACCGCGGAGGACACCGGATTCCCGGACCAGTCGGTTGACGCGGTGACGGCCGTGAACAACGTCCAGCTCTGGCCGAACCGGGCAGCGGCTCTCGCCGAGCTGCGTCGAATACTGCGCCCGGACGGGCGGGTGCTGCTGTCCGCGCACGAGCGATGGCTGCCCGGCGGGGTGGTCGGGCTCTTGGACGACGTGCGCGATGCGGGGTTCATCGAGGTCCAGTGCTGGACCTGGCAACCGCCCCACCGCTGGTCGTTCCCGGCCGCGCAGTTGCGTGCTCGTCGCCCTGGCGGGTGAGCGGTGACAGGAAGGTTCCCATGCTGTCACCACCTGCGGTCAGTGGTCGCGCACGTCCACGCGCAAGGGGTGCCCATCCGGGATCTCCACGAGCACGATGGGCGTCCCGTCCGGGTCCGCGATGCGCGCCTCATCCAGCCCCCACGGCTGGCGAGCCGGTTCCGCGAGGACCGTGACGCCCAGATCGCGCAGGGACGCGAACTCCGCGCGCAGGTCCCGAACCTGAAGCCAGAGCAACTGGTCCGGGCTCGGCCCCTGCTCCGCCTGCCCGGACAGCTCCAGGAACCCCCCGCCGAGGAAGAACACGGTTCCGCCGGGAAACTCCCGGTAGATCGCCAAACCCAGGGTGTCCCGATAGAACGCCACGGACCGCTGCCGGTCGCTGGGGCGTAGGAGCACCCGACTGCTCAAGACCTCCATGAGCCCTTTTCTACATCCGACCCGACTGAACCGCCTAAGACTGGACCGGCACCGGCAGACTGATCAGGACACGCTGATCAGCGCCACCCCCGCCAGCACAACCGCCGCGCCGGTCAACCGGCGTCCCGGCTGGGGCTCCCCTAACACCCGCCACGCGAGCAGGCCGGCGAGCACGATGCTCAGTTCGCGCGCCGGTGCGACCAGGCTCACCGGTGCGAGCCGCATCGCGAACAACGCCAACGTGTATGCCAGTGGTGAGAGCAACGCGACTGCGAGCACCTCGCGACGGTGCGCCTTCCAAATACCAATGACGCGAGCACGCCTGCGCACCGCGTACGGCGTGAAGAGTGCAGCGCGTGTGGCGTCATTGGCCCATTCGAACAGCACGGGCGACAGTGCCAGCGCGGTCACCGCACGGGAGTCCCACACCGTGTACAGCGCGATCACCGACCCGGTCAGCAGCCCGAATCCGACTGCCGCGAGTTCATTGGTCGACCAGCGAGGCAATCCATCGGAGAACCCGATCACGAACACTCCGACGATCACGAGGACGGCGCCCAGCAACCCCAGCGGGTGCGGTCGCTCCCCGAGCAGAGTCACCGCGATGATCACCGTCAGTAATGGTCCGGTGCCCCGGGCCAGCGGATACACCACCGACATGTCGCCGCTGGCATAGCCACGTTGCAGCAGGACGAAGTAGCAGAGGTGCAGCGACGCGCTGACGAGCACGCCGAGCAGCGCCCCACCCAATGCGGGAGGACCGCTGATCACCAGCGAAAACGCCGCCGCTGGCAGGTACAGCAGTGCCGCGCACGCGGAGTTCAGCCAGACGAACGCCGCCCCACCAGCCCCGGCGCGCTTGGCGAAGAAGTTCCACCCGGCGTGAGCGAAGGCGGCGGCGACAACGAGCAGGATGGCTGCGCCCATGACGACCTCTCCGTACCGCGCGGGCGCGCGGTCAAAGGGTTCCTCCAGGCTTTTGCCCCGTCAGATGTACGACCATCTCCTGTCGGTGGCCGCCGGTGCCGCTCGGACCAGACCTCCAGACCCGTGCGGTCAGCGTCCGGGGCAGGAGCGGAACCCTAGGCACAGCCACGGGCGAGGTTACTTCACGGCGAACAGCCGATGAAGATTCCCACCCGCGCCGGCCTGCGAGACACACGTCACGCGGGCCGGCGGCCGAGCACGCTCATTCGGGCGATTGATAGCATGAGCGGTCGTGCCGTACGGCATTCCGCCAGGGAGGAAAGCCGCCGGTCGGCCTCGGACCGACCGCGGTGCCATGACAAGTGCGGCACGCATCAGGCAGATCGACGACCTAGAGAGGCGTTTGGCGTGGCCAACATCAAGTCCCAGATGAAGCGGATCAAGACCAACGAGCGCAACCGGCAACGCAACAAGGCCGTGAAGAGCAGCGTGAAGACCGCGATCCGCAAGTTCCGTGAGGCCGCTGACGCCGGCGAGCAGGAGAAGGCCGTCGAGCTGCAGCGCGCCGCCGCCCGCGCCCTGGACAAGGCCGCCAGCAAGGGCGTGATCCACAAGAACCAGGCCGCCAACAAGAAGTCGGCCATGGCTCAGCGGGCCAACCAGCTCTGACGTCGCCCGGCGACGCGACGGCTCGTCACTCAGGCGCCCGATTCGTTCGGGCGCCTGATTCATTACCGGCCCGCGTTTACTAGCGGCCCGCGCGGAGCTCGATCAGGCGGAGAACCGCTCGTTCCAGCGCGTAGTCAGCATCCGCCGCCACGCCTTTGACGTCGGCGTTCACCCCAGCCACGACCTGCATCGCTTCCGCGACTCCTGCGCTGTTCCAGCCTCGGGACTGGGACAGCGCCTTCTTGATCTTCCAGGCGGGCATGCCCAGTTCACCGGCCAACCGGTAGGGGTCGGCACGGCCGGCGGAGGCGACCCGGCCGATCGTGCGTACCGCGTCGGCGAGGGCGTCGGCGATCAGCACATGCGGCACGCCGAGAACCAGCGCCCACCGAAGCGCCTCCAGCGCACCCGCCCGATCCCCGGTCACGGCCTTCTCCGCGACGACGAAGCCGGTCACCTCGGCCCGGCCGCGGTGATAACGGCGTACCGCGGTCTCGTCCAGCTTGCCGCCGGTGTCGGCGACGAGCTGCGACGCCGCGGACGACAGCTCGCGCAGGTCGTTGCCCACGGTTTCCAGCAGGGCGCTGACCCCGCCCGCGTCGATCCGTCCCCCGGCGCGGCGTACCTCGTCGCGCACGAACGCTTCCCGGTCCGCCGGCTTGGTGATCTTGGCGCATTCCGTGACCCGGGCGCCCAGCTTCTTCAGCGCCGACGGCAGCTCCTTGGCGGGCTTGCTCCGCCCGCCACCGGTGTGCACGACGACGAGGGTCACGCCCTCGGCGGGCTCGCGGGCGTGCGCCAGCACGGCGTCGGCGATCTCCTTGTTCGCGGTTTCGGCGGCCTCCAGCGCCACCACGCGCCCCTCCGCGAACAGCGACGGGCTGAGCATTTCGTCCAGTTCGGGCGGGGTGAGTTCGCTCACCTTCACCCGCCGGAGTTCGGCTTCGGGATCGGCCGACCGCGCGGCGGACACCGCAGCGCGTACTGCGCGCTCGACCAGCAGTTCTTCCTCTCCGAGGACGAGTTGCAGCGGGTCCGGTGCCACCGTCGGTGCGCTCACGGGGACATCGTCGCACTCCGGTCTGACGGGCTCGCGAAGTCTCGGATGTTGGACCTCAGTGGCCAGAACGCGGTCGCGTGTTCTAGCGTGGCCGCATAGCTAAATAGCTCATCCAGAGGGGTAGAGGGACCGGCCCGATGACGCCCCGGCAACCGACGTCGGCCGCATTTCGTGATCATGATCGCGAGGGCGCCGGCTGCAAGGTGCCAATTCCGACCCGTCCGCGGGACAGATGAGGAGAGAGGACCTCGCGATGACTGCCGCTGCCCACGTCCAGACCGACGGCTCGACCAGGAAGCTGGACCTTGGCCCAGCCGCCGAACTGGTCTCCAAAGAAGAAGGGCACCGCCAGCCACTGGCCCCGGAGTTCGTCTCGCTGGAGGACTTCTCGCCGCTGGAAGTGGCATACGACTTCGGCCGCGTGCGCCGTGAGGACATCGAAGCCGGTCCGCGTTCGATCTGGCGCTACAAGAGCCTGCTTCCGGTTCCGTCCAATGTGGAGGAATACCCGAACACCGAGCCCGGCTGTACCAGGCTGATCCGCGCGGACGGCCTCGCCAAGGCGCTCGGTGTCAAGCGGATCTGGATCAAGGACGACACCGGCAACCCGACGCACTCGTTCAAGGACCGTGTGGTGGCTGTGGCGTTGGCCGCCGCCCGGGAGTTCGGCTTTCGGGTGCTGGCCTGCCCGTCCACCGGAAACCTCGCCAACGCGGTGGCCGCCGCGGCGGCGCGCGCCGGCTGGGACTCGGTGGTGCTCGTACCGTCCACTTTGGAGCGCGCCAAGGTCCTGATGTCGGCCGTCTACGACGGTTCGCTGCTGGCGGTGGACGGCAACTACGACGACGTCAACCGACTGGCCACCGAACTCGCCGCCGAGCACGAGGACTGGGCGTTCGTCAACGTCAACGTGCGGCCCTACTACTCCGAGGGCTCCAAGACTCTCGGGTTCGAGGTCGCCGAGCAGCTCGGCTGGCGGCTGCCCGAGCAGATCGTCGTACCCATCGCCTCCGGCTCGCAGTTGACCAAGGTGGACAAGGGCTTCCGCGAACTGGGCGAGGTCGGTCTGGTCGAGCCGACGCCGTACCGGGTCTTCGGCGCCCAGGCCACCGGGTGCTCGCCAGTGTCGGCGGCGTTCAAGGCCGAGCAGGACGTCATCCAGCCCGTGAAGCCGGACACGATCGCGCGCTCACTGGCCATTGGTGCACCCGCCGACGGTCCGTACGTGCTCGACGTGGTGCGCCGGACTGGTGGCGCGATCGAGGACGTCAGCGACGAGGAGGTCGTCGACGCGATCCGGCTGCTGGCCCGCACCGAGGGGATCTTCGCCGAAACGGCTGGCGGCGTGACCGTCGCGACCGCGAAGAAGCTCCTGGAAGCCGGCCAGCTGGACCCGGACTCGGAGACCGTGCTGCTGATCACCGGCGACGGCTTGAAGACCCTGGACGCCGTGCAGGACTACGTCGGCCCGAAGGCCACCATCGCGCCCACGACGGACGCCGTCGCCGGCGCCCTCGGACTGTGACCGCTCTCTGAACGCGTCGGCCGGGCCAGGCTCGTGCTCACGAGCCTGGCCCGGTTCGCCTTCAGGAAAGGATCAGGACAGTCTCAGCGGTATGGCCGTCAGGACTGGTCTGCGGGCTCGTTGCACGACGGCCCCGCCGCGAACGCGTTTTCACGTCATTCTTGCTCCCCCCGCCAGCTTCCGCGTGCGCGGCATTCTGTCTTTCTGCGGGTCGGCTGGGACCGCGCGATGTCGAAGTTCCGCCCCGGCGTGCTCCACGGTCCTGCCCTGATCGCCCATGCAATGCAGGAACCAAGCGAGCGCGCTGAACGCGGAGTCCTACCGCCTTTGATCATGAGAATACGTCTTCGGAATCGCAGGTTGAGTACGAAATGTGCTTGAACGGTAGATTCCTCGAAACGCGATCACGGAATTCAGATCGCTGACCGCGCAACGGGAGGCAATAAAATACGAAACCCCATAAACAAAGATCAAAAGTCGGGAACACGCGCGTGAAGAACTGCTGCCCCGTCTCCGAGTCGACAGGAACGAACAGCGCGAGAAATCCTCATCTTTCCTTGCCGGGAGGGCAGTTCCCATGCGAAGGCAGCGGAACGCGGCAGGAAGACTGTAGCCCGAGCGCCCAGTCGCCATTAAGCCAATCGACGCAGTCGAGTTCCACTGTTTAGTAATCTATCCGCTTTACTCTGGTAACTGTGATGTATATCACACCAAGTCTGTACTGGCTGGTAACAAGTGTGTTTGTTCCCGAGTTCGCGCTCAGCGCCTTGACTCCGGTGATCGAGTCGGTAGGTTCCGTCCATCCTCGGTGCTATAGCTTCAGCAGCCGAAGGAGGTTTTCTTGAGCCGTGAGTCACGGTGCGCGGGAGGGTCACCATGAGCCAGCGATTACCCAGCGGAAACCGGCTGAACGACCGACGTATCCGGCGGGATTTCCTGCTGGGCCTGAGCGGACTGCTGCTGGCCGGCAGCGCACTCGCCTGCGGCGTTCCCACACCCAGCCGTCCAGCGGGGACTGGCCACATCCAGCCACCATCGAGCCGATCGGTCAGCAGACCGCTCGAGACGCCTCAGCCACCCCCCGGATCAGTGTCCCGCCCGCCGGGACCAACGCCTTTGCCGCCGCCAGCCACCCCGTATCCGCAAGCGCCCACCGCAGCCCCGCAACCTGACGGGCCGCCGCCACCGGTTACCACCCAGCCGGAAGAGCGAACGAGTCCACAGGATGCGGACCAGGACGACCAGCCAGACCGATGCCGAGGCGGGCGCCACTCCTCGGCATCGTGCTCCTCGTACTCCCCGGGTCACCGGGGCGGGATGATGCCCTACCCGGGGACGTCCTACGACGACACGGCATCGCTGTTTGACTGGTTGTTCGGGCTCTAGCGGTACGGTCAGTGCTGATCTTGCGCACCGGTGGACATAGGAGCGCCGAAGAGACCGGCGACCGCGTCGACGAGCCGGGTCAAGTGCAGTTCGTTGTCGGTTGCGCCTTGTTGCCAGCGTGCTTCCAGGTCAGCGGCACCAGTGATGAGCAGGTGGCCCCCGAGTTCGAGGCGATGTCGCGCAACTTCGACGGGCAGGTCCTCGATCAGGCGCTGCTGCACCAGTTTGGTCGCCTGCACGATGCTGCCCGCGAGGCCGCGTGCGGACAGTTCGTCGACTCTGCGTCCGAGCTGCTCATACAGCCGGGCGACGAAGCGGACGTAATAGCTGCCGGACCGTGCGCCCTGCTCGGCGAACGGGCGCACGAGAAGCTCCGTGAGATACCACAGATCGTGGTCCAGACCCCGCGAACGCACTGCGTCGAGCATCTGCTCCCGGCGCTCATCGATGAGGGGCAGCCGGTATTCAAAGATCGCGCTGATGAGCGTCTGCCGGTCACCGAAGTGGTAGTGCGTCGCGGCGACGTTGCGTTGACCGGCTTCCGCGGCGATCTGCCGCAGCGAAACCGCGTCAAGGCCATGCTCAGCGAAGAGTTTCTCCGCGGTCAGGAGTAGTTGGGTCCGCGTGTCCACCTCCTCAAAGCTCCAGCGGCGGTGAACGTTCGTCAAGGTCGTTTAAGGCACATGGTCACTCGTGCGGTCTCACCGGGCTGCCACGACTGGCCACGCGCAACCCACCGCCGCCGAGAACCGCGACGTCACCGGCTTGGTCAGTGCGAAGCACCCGGGCACCAGACCGCGTCAGCGCGCCGACCACCAGAGGGCTGGGGTGGCCGTACTTGTTGCCGTGGCCCACGCTGATCACGGCGATTCGGGGACGTACCGCGGCGAGGAATCGGGGCGTCGTGTAGCGGGAGCCATGGTGCGGCACCTTCAGCACGTCGGCGTGCAGGTCCGCTCGTGAGGCCAGCAACTCGGACTGGCCGAGCAGTTCCACGTCCCCGGCAAGCAGAACCCGGCCCGCGGCCGTGGTGGCCATCAGCACCAGCGAGGCGTCGTTGGCCTGCTTCTCGGAGCGCGCGTGCGCCAGCGAGCCCGCCGGGCCCAAGACGTCGAGCGTGAGAACCGGCCACCGCAGGCGCCCCCCGACCGAGAGTTCGACCACTGGCACGCCGGCGCGTCGCGCGTCCCGCCGGATCTCGGCCCAGGCCCACGACGGCTCATGCAACGGACCGACGGCCACCGCACCCGCGGAAACCCCGGCCAGTACCGAACTCAGGCCACCAACGTGATCCGCATGCAAGTGACTCAATACGATCAGGGGAACGTTGTGCACTCCCAACCGGTGAACGCAGTCGGCCATCAACGCCGGGTCCCCGCCCGTGTCGACCACCACCGCCTGGCCTGGCTCCCCGGTGGCCAGCACGAGACCATCGCCCTGGCCGACATCGCACGCAACGGCCTGCCAGCCTTGGACGGGCCAACCCGGGTCGAACGTCCGCACCGGGAGCAGGACAACGCACACCCCGATGACCGCCGCCAGGGCGAGTCTGCGGCCCCGTCGGCTGCGCAGGACGAGCAAGGCGACCAGGGACACGCAGGCAAGCAGCAGCCCGCCCCCGACGCCCATCGGCCACTCGAATGTCGCTCCTGGTACCGCGACGGCGTACCGGGCGATCGCCAAGATCCATTCCAACTCGGGTGCGGTGAGCCAGGCCAGCGCGTGACCAAGCCACGGAGCAAGCGGCGCGATCACGGTGGCCGCGACACCGAGGACCGTCGCTGGCGCGACCACGGGTTCGGCCAGCAGGTTCGCCACGACCGCGACGAGGCTGACCTCTCCCGACATCGCGGCGATCAGCGGTTCGGTGAGCAGATGGGCTGCCAGCGCCGCCGCGAGCGCTTCGGCGACCCAAGCCGGAACACCCCTGGCATGCAGTCCCTGGGTCCATCCCGGAGCGAGCACGACCAGACCCGCCGTCGCCAGCACCGACAGCGCGAAGCCAACGGACACCGCGAGTTCCGGGTACACCAGCAACAGGCCCATGACCGCGACTGCCAGCGCCGGAAGCGCCGAGCGTTCCCGCCCCATCGCCAACGCCAGCAACGCCACAGCACCCATCACCGCCGCGCGCAGGACGCTTGGCTCGGCACCGGCAAGCACCACGAACCCGGCCAGCGCCCCGCCCGCCACCGCGGCCGCGACGACCGGACCAGCGCGCGCCAGCCGGCACAGCGCCAGAACCGCGCCACAGACGATCGCCAGGTTGGCGCCGGAGACGGCCGTCAGGTGCGCGAGCCCGGACTTGTTGAACTCATGGATCACCTCTGTCGGGAGTCCGCGAGTGTCGCCGAACACCAGACCGGGCAGCAGGGCGGCTGCCGCGGGGCTGAGAACGGAGCCTGCGGATTGGCGGAGGGCATCGCGCATCGTTTCCGCGACGCGCTGCCAAGCCGGTGCTTCGGCCACGCCAGCCGGTGGGGTCGACACCTGGAGCACGGCGACGATCAGGTCATCGTGCTGAGGAGCGACCAACTTGCCGACGACCGTGAGTTCCTCCCCCGGTATCACCTGCCGCCATGGGCCGGTCGGCACCAGCATCAGTACTTCGCCCCCACTACGAACCGAACGGCCCGCGATGGCGGCTGACCGCAGTTCGGCCCGCACCAGCGAACGCTCGCCCGCCGGTCGAGCGCCGTACGCGGAGCCCCGCAACGGCGCGGGCGCCTCCGCAACGGCCACCCGAAGGGACACCGACGTCCCTCGTTGAGCGGCCTCCCGCACGGGGTTCACCCGCAACTCGTGCGTGCGTAACGCGACCCCGCTACTCGCCACCGCGGCCATGACGAGCACGGCAAGAGCCCCGGCCGCCCAGCGCCGTGAACCGGCGGCTGTCCACACAGCTGCCAAACCGCCGCACGCGACCGCCGCGACGACGGCCGCGGTTTCCCCGCCCGCCAGCAGGGCGACGAGAGTCGCTGCCCACACCGCGAGTGCCCCCGGGACGAGCCGCAGGTCGAGCGCTTCAACGCTGCTGGGCTGTTCCGCCCGCTCGCCTTGCTCCCAAACCTTCCTCCCGTTCATGTCCGTACCGCGTCCCGCAGCCTGGAAAACTTGGCCTCCCCAATCCCGGGGACGTTCCGCAACTGGTCGACTGAAGTGAACCGGCCATTCTCCGTCCGCCACCGCACAATCCGCTCGGCCATGACCGGACCGACGCCGGGCAACGAATCGAGCTGTTGCGCCGTCGCGGCATTGAGATCCAGTTTGTCCCGACCACCACCCGCACTACCCGTACCGGCGGAATCCGCCGCCTCGCCGCGCTGCGACGGCGATCCCGCGTCGCTCGCGACGGCGGGTGCGGGTACTCCAACGTAGAGCTGCTCCCCGTCCGCCAGCCTCCGCGCCAGGTTCAAGGACGTGATGTCCGTGCCGGGTAGGGGGCCGCCTGCGGCGTCCAGGGCATGCGCGACCCGCGAGCCCGCCGCGACGTGCACCAATCCGGGCCGGCTCACCCGGCCGACCACGCTGATGACCAAGAGTTCCTCCCGCGGCGGGGCGGACGCCTGTTGTCCGACTCGAACCACCGGCGAGGCCACCGCAGGCAGCGGTGGCGACGCCGGCAACGCGAGTGGTTCCTCGATCACGGGCCGGTCGAACCACACCACGACCGCCATGACGACCGCGGCAAACAACGCCGCGGCCGCCAGTGCCAGAAACCCCTTACGCCCAGGGTCCACTTTGGACAAGCGGAACTTCTCGGGTATCCAGCGTCCGAGCGATGTCAATGGTGGTGGATGTCGCTGCGGCAACACCTCATTGGATGGTTCACCAGAATGCTGTTGTTCATCCGGCTTCGTGTGGGTGTCGGAGTTCGCGGCGCTGACCCGCGCTTGGTCCATCAACGCGAGCAGACGTGCGCGCGGCTGCGCTTTCTTCGCGCGCACACCAAATTCCGTAAGGCTTGACGATGATTCGCTGCCATGCGAAGAGAAATCGAGCAACCCAGTCATGCGATCGAGGTTAGGTCGATCACCAAGAGCCCGACAGTGTCGATCAGAAAATTGTGGACAACCGCGTCCCCTGTGGATAATTCGGGCCGCATCGGCCCGTTTCCTTCACCCGATTACGCATTCATGCGGGTGAATTTCGGTGCCACAGGGTAATAAAATTCCAGACGCTGAATCACGCGTCGGGGAAGCCGCCCGGCGCCAGCACGACTCCCACCGCCCCGGGGCCGATGTGCGCACCGATCACCGCGCCCACTTCGGAAACCATGCACTCCGAACAGTTCGGCAGGTGTCGCTGAATCCGCTCGGCAAGCTCGTGCGCTCTCTCCGCGGCAGCCAGGTGGTGGACCGTGATCCCCACCGGTCCGGTACCCGCGGACCGCATGGAAATCTCCAGCAGTCGCGCCATCGCGCGACCGGTGGTCCGCACCTTCTCCAACGGCTCGATACGACCTTCCCGCACATGCAGAAGCGGCTTGATGGACAGCGCTGTCCCCAGCACCGCCGTCGCCGCGCCAATCCTGCCGCCGCGCCGCAGGTAATCCAGAGTCTCGACAGAGAACAGCACAGTGGCCCGACCCGCCGCGGTCACCGCAGAATGCTCGACAGCCGACAGATCAGCGCCCGAGGTCGCGGCGGCCGCGGCGGTCAACACCGGGAAACCCAGGCCCATCGCGGCAGATCGGGAATCGACCACCCGAACCCGGTCGGGATCGACCTGCTCGGCGGCCAACCGGGCGGCCTCCCAGGTGCTCGAAAGGCGGCGAGACAGGTGCACCGACACAACCCCGTCAGCACCCGACTCCAGCGCTGTGCGGTACGTGGCCGCCAGCTCGGCGACAGTGGCCCCGGACGTGGTCACGCGGTGTTTGCGGGCGAACGCCGCCGCCAGCTCTGTGGGACCGAACGAGGCTTCGTCGACGGCCGGCAGGCCATCCACGCTGACATGCAACGGCACGCTCCGAACGGGCAACCGTTCAGCGAGCTGGTCCGGCAGGTAGGCGGTCGAGTCAGTCACCACAGTGATGGACACGGCCTTACCCTATGCGGCGGAAAGCCCCGTACAACTCACCGCCTCGTGTGAGGCGTTGCTCACGCGGTCAGCCCGCCGTTGAACGTGATCAACCGCCAGGTCGACGGCGCTGTGGTCCGCCGACTCAACACCACCCAGTTGCAGTTGCCCACGCCACCGATTCCCGGCCAGCACTCCAGCGGCAGCCGCAGCAGCTTGGCGGTGAGCGCCGCGATCACCCCACCATGCGCGCAGAGCAACGCGGTGCGGTGCGCTTGCGCGTCCAGCTCCTCGACGACTTCCACTGCCCGGGACGAGACTTCCACGCGGGACTCTCCGCCGGGCGGTGCCCACGTCGGGTCCATTCGCCAGGTGTTCATCGCGCCCGGCCAACCGTGCTCGACCTCGGCCCCGCTGAGGCCCTGCCACTCGCCCAGGTGGGTCTCGCGCAGCCGCTTGTCGAGACGTACGGACATGCCTGCCACCTCGGTAAAGGCGGCGGCCGTAGCACTGGCCCGGCGCAGGTCGGAACTGATGGCCACGTTCGGGTGAAAGCCGGCGATCACCGGTGCCGCCTGCTTGGCCTGCTGCTGCCCGGTGGAGGTGAGTTCGCTGTCCAGATGCCCTTGTATCCGTCCGGCGGCGTTGTAGTCGGTTTCACCGTGCCGCCACAGCACGAGACGTTCCAGCGTCACGCGAGGCTGCCCCGCTCGTCAGCTACCCGCCCGTCCACCACATCGGCCTCATCGTGCACACCGGTGTCGTGGGTCGCTTCCGCCTCGGCGGCGTCGCTGGACGGGGCGCCGGCGTCCGAGAACTCGATCCGCGGGCAGTCCTTCCACAACCGTTCGAGGCCGTAGAACGCGCGCTCCTCGGCGTGCTGGACGTGCACGACGACGTCGACGAAGTCGAGCAGCACCCACCGTCCCTCGCGGGTGCCCTCGCGGCGTACCGGCTTGCTCCCCGCCGCACGCATCTTCTCCTCGACCGCGTCCACGATCGCCCCCACCTGCCGCTCGTTCGGTGCGGAGGCGAGCACGAAGCAGTCGGTGATGACAAGCCGCTCGGACACGTCGAGCAGAACCACGTCGTTGGCCTTCTTGTCGGCGGCTGCCTGTGCCGCGACCAGAGCCAGCCTGCGGGCGTCCTCGGTGGCTGTCACGTCTCTCCTCTCCACGGATCGCGATTCGAGGATACGTGGGCCGGCTGGGAGCCGAGCGCCTGCCACACAATGACGGAGGCGACCACCTACTCGGGGGTCGGCCCCCACTCCGACCTCGACCGCCGGTACAAGCCCCGCTTGTCGATGTAGCGCACGATGCCGTCCGGCACCAGATACCAGACCGGCAGGCCCGCCGCCACGCGCTCCCGGCACCCGGTCGAGGAGATCGCCATCGCCGGGATCTCCACCAGCGACACCGAGCCTTTCGGCAGGTGCGCGCCATCCAGCGAGTAGCCGGGGCGGGTCACGCCGATGAAGTGGGCGAGTTCGAACAGCTTGTCCGCCCGGTGCCAGGAAAGAATCTGTTCGAGCGCGTCCGCTCCAGTGATGAAGTGCAGCTCCGCGTCGGGATAGTGCTGCTTCAGGTCGGTGAGCGTATCGAGGGTGTAGGTGGGACCACCGCGGTCGATGTCCGCCCTGCTGACCGAGAACCGAGGATTGGACACCGTCGCGATCACGGTCATCAGGTACCGGTCCTCGGCCGGGCTGACCTCCTTGTCTCCCTTCTGGTACGGCTGCCCGGTCGGCACGAAGATCACCTGCTCCAGGCCGAACTCGGCTTGCACCTCGCTGGCCGCCACGAGGTGCCCGTGGTGGATGGGATCGAAGGTGCCGCCCATGACACCGATACGGCGGGACATAGCCATACAGCCTAGGAGCCCATTTCCGGCCTATCTCCGATGCCCGCGAAACCCGCGATTACTACTCAACGTGACCATCTCGAGGCACACGGTGCTCAGCCAGCCGGGCGGATGTGGCCGTCACCCGTGGCCACCCACTTCGTGGTCGTCAGCTCCGGCAGCCCCATCGGCCCACGCGCGTGCAGCTTCTGGGTCGAGATGCCGATCTCCGCACCCATCCCGAACTCGCCACCGTCGGTGAACGCCGTGGCCGCGTTCACCATGACCGCCGCCGCGTCCACGCGGGCCGTGAACGCGCGGGCGCTGCGCAGGTCGGAGGTCACGATCGCCTCGGTGTGCCCGGAACCGTGGGCGGCGATGTGCTCCAGCGCGTTGTCCAGGGAATCCACGACCGCCGCGGCGATGTCCAGCGAGAGGTACTCGGTGTCCCAGTCCTCGTCACTGGCCGCTACCACGTTCGACGCTGACGAGCTGGTCTCTAGCACGCGATCGTCTCCGTGCACCGTGACACCCACGTCCCGCAGCTCGGCTAGCGCGCGTGGCAGGAACTCGGCGGCGATGTCGCGGTGCACCAGCACGGTCTCGGCCGCGTTGCACACGCTCGGCCGGCGTGCCTTGGAGTTGACCAGGATGCGCACGGCTGTGTCAACGTCGGCGCTCGCGTCGACGTACACGTGGCAGTTGCCCACCCCGGTCTCAATGGCGGGAACCGTGGCGTTCTCGACCACGGCGGAGATCAACCCGGCGCCTCCCCGCGGAATGACCACGTCGACCAGTCCACGCGCGGTGATCAGGTGCTGCACCGACGCACGATCGTGCGACGGCAGGAGTTGCACAGCGTCCGAAGGCAGGCCCCGCTCGCGCAGGACGTCGGACATGATGCCCACGAGCGCGGCGTTGGAGTTCGTCGCCGACGACGAACCGCGCAGCAGCACCGCGTTACCGGCCTTCAGCGTCAGGCCGGCGGCATCGACGGTCACGTTCGGCCGTCCCTCGTAGACGATCCCGACCACGCCGAGCGGAACCCGAAGCTGCTGTAGCTGCATCCCGTTCGGCAACACGCTGCCCCGCACCACCTCACCCACAGGGTCGGGCAAGCCCGCCACGGTGCGCAGCCCCTCCGCGACGCTGCCGATCCGGGCCGTGGTCAGTGCCAACCGGTCGAGAAAGGCGTCGGAAAATCCGGCTTCGCGCCCAGCGGCAAGGTCACGTTCATTGGCGGCGAGGATCTCCGGCCCCCGCTGAACCAGCGCGTCAGCCATCGCGCGCAGCAGGGCGTCCTTGACGTCCCGGGTGGCGAGTGCGAGTTCGGTCGAGGCCCGCTTGGCCCGGCGCGCCGCCTCTCGCACCTGCTCCCGGAGGTCCTCAGCAGAGGCATCCTGAGCTGCGGGAACGGTCGTCGTCGTGGCCGTGGAAGTCGTCGTCACGACCCCAGGGTAGTCGCCGCCGGCAAGCCGGTTTTGCGGCAGCAGCCAGCAGGCACGGACCCGGTCACCCGACCGCTGGCGGATCCGGTAGGAATCACAGCGTGGACGAAGACGCCCTTCGAGAGCTGGCTGAGCAACGGCTGCGCGCGCTTGCCGGCCCGGAAGCCGAACTGCGCGAGGACCAGTGGACCGCGATCCGCGCGCTTGTACTCGATCGCCGCCGGTGCCTGGTCGTCCAGCGCACCGGCTGGGGAAAGTCAGCGGTGTACTTCGTGGCGACCGCGCTGTTGCGCGAACTCGGCGAGGGACCGGCCGTGATCGTCTCGCCACTGCTGGCTTTGATGCGCAACCAAGTGGAGGCGGCGGCAGCGGCCGGCGTGCACGCGGCGACGATCAACTCGGCGAACCCGCAAGAGTGGGCGTCGATCGAGGAACAGGTCGCCCTCGGGGACGTGGACGTCCTGCTCGTGAGCCCGGAACGGTTGAACAACCCCGATTTCCGGGACAACGTCCTTCCCGAGCTGACCGAATGTGCCGGTCTGCTGGTCGTCGACGAGGCGCACTGCATTTCGGACTGGGGCCACGACTTCCGTCCCGACTACCGTCGGTTGCGCACTCTGCTCACCGAGCTGCCGCCCGGCGTTCCGGTGCTCGCGACAACGGCCACCGCCAATGACCGTGTTGTCCAGGACGTCTCCGAGCAGTTGCTCGCCGGCGCAGCCGAGGAAGACCCGGGATTCGCCGGCGCTGTCGAACCCTCGGAAACCCTGGTGCTGCGCGGAACCTTGGAGCGTGAAAGCCTGCGGCTGGGCGTGGTGAAGCTGCCGACCGCGCAGGCCCGGCTCGCGTGGCTGGCGCAGTACCTTCAGGATCTTCCCGGTTCCGGGATCATCTACACGCTGACCGTGGCCACCGCTGACGACGTCGCCGCCTACCTGCGCGAGCACGGATACCAGGTAGCCGCCTATTCCGGGCGCACCGATCCCGCCGAGCGCGCGGCGGCCGAGAACGACCTGCTCGCGAACCGGGTCAAGGCGCTTGTCGCGACATCAGCGCTGGGCATGGGCTTCGACAAGCCGGACCTGGGCTTCGTCGTGCACCTCGGTGCCCCGCCTTCACCGATCTCCTATTACCAGCAGATCGGCCGTGCGGGACGCGGTGTCCGGCGGGCGGAGGTGCTCCTCCTGCCCGGGCCCGAGGACCAGGACATCTGGAACTACTTCGCCTCGCTGGCGTTCCCGCCGGAACAGGTCGTTCGTACCGTGCTCGACACGCTCGCAAGTGCGGGGCGACCCCTGTCCACGTCCGCGCTGGAACCGCACGTCGAACTGGGCCGCGGCAGGCTGGAGATGGTGCTCAAGGTCCTCGATGTGGATGGCGCGGTCCGCCGAGTCAAGGGGGGTTGGGAAGCTACCGGGCAGTCGTGGACCTACGACGCCGACCGGTACGAGCGCATCGCCACCCAGCGGCGCGTCGAGCAGCAGGCCATTCGGGACTACCTCGACACCGACGCCTGCCGGATGGAGTTCCTCCGGCGGCAACTGGACGATCCGCACGCACAGCCGTGCGGCCGGTGCGACAACTGCACCGGCGAATCCCACTCGACGGCCGTCGATGACGGGACGTTGCAGCAGGCGCGGGAGCGGCTGCAACGACCCGGCGTCACCCTGGCTCCGCGCAAGATGTGGCCGAGCGGCTTGGACACGCTCGGGATCGACGTGTCAGGCAAGATCCCCCCTGCCGAGCGCGGTGAGGAGGGACGCGCTGTCGGCCGGCTCACCGACATCGGTTGGGGTAACCGACTGCGTGAGCTGTTCAACACGCGCGCGCAGGATCAGGCAGTCCCCGACGACCTGTTCCAGGCATGCGTACGTGTCCTGGCCGCATGGGACTGGGAACAGCGGCCGGTGGGAGTGGTGGCCGTGGGATCGCGCCGGCGGCCGACACTGATCCGGGACCTGGCTTCGCGGATCGCGAGCATTGGCCGATTGCCGCTGCTCGGGGAGATCGCGACCGAGTCCCGGACGCCGCCGAAACCGGCGACCAACAGCGTCCAGCGCGTCGCGGCGTTGTGGAACCAGTTCGCGATCCCGGAAGAACTCGCACAACGTGTGTCTACAGTAGACGGTCCAGTGTTGACCATCGACGACTACACCGACACCGGTTGGACCGGCGCCGTGACCGCCCGGCTCCTCCGGCGAGCGGGCGCCCCCGCCGTCCTCCCGCTCACCCTCGCCACGATCGGGTGACGGCGGGCTCGCAGCGGGCCGCTCTACTCGTGAGCGGGCGACTCGGTGATTGTCTCGGCTCCGCAGACTCGTGTTCGGCACTCGTGTTCGGCGCAGGCGCGGCGGGTGACAGGAAGGTTCCCATGCTGTCACCGGCGTCCTGACCAGCAGCTTCCCGCGACGTTCCGGGGCGCGAGCCCCGGACCCCTACCGCAGCGGGACAAGGTCATCGGCGTGGACGACCTCGCGGCGCTGCTCGGCGGGCAACTCGTGGCTGGACCTGCCAATGAGATCCGGCAGCTCGTCGGCGTCAAAGGCGACCACCCCGCGTGCCACAACGGCACCGTGCGGGTCCACCAGATCGACGACATCGCCACCCTCGAAATCCCCGTCGACGCCGGTGATTCCAGCAGCCAGCAGGGAACGCCGCCGCCGCACGACAGCGTGCACGGCACCCTCGTCGAGCAGTAACCGGCCACGCACGCCCGCCGCGTGCGCGAGCCAGAAGCGCCGTGCCGACAGCCGCGACCCGGTCGCGGCGAAAGCCGTACCCACGTCGGCCTGGCCGAGCGCACGATCAGCCTGCGTCGAGGAGGCCAGCAGCACCGGGATACCCGCGGAACTGGCGACTCTCGCCGCCTGCAACTTCGAGGCCATGCCACCGGTCCCCAGCCCGGACGAGCCGTCGCGACCGGCCTGCACCCCCTCGACGTCGGCAGGGCCGGCGACCTCCAGAATCGGCTTCGCCTCGGGACGCCGGGGGTCACCGTCATACAGAGCGTCCACATCGGACAGAAGAAACAGCGCGCTGGCGCCGACCAGATGCGCCACCAGCGCCGCGAGCCGGTCGTTGTCACCGAACCGGATCTCGTCGGTCGCAACCGTGTCGTTCTCGTTGACCACGGGTACCGCGTCCAGCGTGAGCAGCCGCCCCAGGGTTCGCTGCGCGTTGCGGTAGTGCGCGCGGCGTACGACGTCGTCGGCGGTCAGCAGCACCTGGCCGACCGTGAGTTTGTGGCGCGCGAACGACTCGGCATAGGCGTGCGCCAAAGACTGCTGTCCGACGCTGGCCGCGGCCTGCTGCGTTGCGAGGTCCTTCGGGCGGCGACGCAGCCGCAGCGGCGCGACACCCGCCGCGATCGCGCCGGAAGACACCAGCACGACCTGGGATCCGGCGTGGACCCGGCCCGCGATGGTGTCCACCAGCGCGTGCAGGCGCTGGACGTCGAGCCCGCCTTTGGCCGTGGTCAGCGAAGACGACCCCACCTTCACCACGACACGCTGCGCGCTCGCGATGGCCTGCCGTGTTGAGGAACGGGCGGCCGAGCCGGCCGCTACCCCGTTCACTGGTCGTCCCCCTCCCCGGTCGCATGATCGCCGGAGTCTTCGCCGTCCTCGGAAGGCGCCCGCCGCGCCTTCTTCGCGGCCTTGCGCTCGGCCGCGCCGACCCGCCCACTCTGGTCGAGGCGCACGTCAGTGCCACGACCGGTGAGCAGGTGCGCGATTCCGGCCGGGGTGGACGGTTCCCAGTCGAAGGTGACGCCGCCGATCGTCACCTGGCTACCCGGTCGAGCCCCCTGCTTGGCCAGCTCTTCCTCCACGCCCAGGCGGGCAAGGCGGTCCGCGAGGTAGCCGACCGCCTCGTCGTTACTGAAATCGGTCTGGCGCACCCACCGCTGCGGGCGGTCACCTCGCACGATGAACGCGTCGTCGTAGTCGGGGTCGGCTTCGACGATGAACCCGACCTCGCCGACGGCTTTCGGTCGAAGCACGGTCCGGGGCGGCTCGGCCGGCGGCAAGGTCGCCCGGTACCGCTCCACCTCCGCCCCGAGCGCGAACGACAGGTCCCGCAAGCCTTCGTGGCTGACCGTCGACACCTCGAACACCCGCATCCCGCGACGTTCCAGGTCACCGCGGACCAGTTCAGCCAGCTCTCGCGCCTCAGGCACGTCGATCTTGTTCAGGACCACCATCCGTGGGCGCGAGGCGAGGTCGCCGACACCGTGCTCGGCACTCAACGCCGGGGTGTAGCGGGCAAGTTCGGCCTCCAACGCGTCGATATCGCTGAGCGGGTCGCGCTGCGTCTCGTACGTCGCGCAGTCCACGACGTGGACCAGCACGGCGCATCGCTCGATGTGCCTGAGGAAGTCCAAGCCCAGCCCGCGGCCCTCGCTCGCGCCGGGGATCAGCCCGGGGACGTCAGCCACGGTGAACGTCGTGTCTCCGGCGGTCACCACCCCGAGGTTGGGCACGAGCGTGGTGAACGGGTACTCCGCGATCTTCGGGCGGGCCGCGGAGAGTACCGAGACCAGCGAGGACTTGCCGGCGGACGGGAAGCCGAGCAGGCCGACGTCGGCCATCGACTTCAGCTCCAGCACCAGCTCCGTCTCTTCACCCGGCTCACCGAGCAGGGCGAAGCCGGGCGCCTTGCGCGCACGGGACGCCAAGGCGGCGTTTCCGAGCCCCCCGCGACCGCCATGAGCGGCGACGAACGTGCTGCCAGCACCCACCAGGTCCGCGAGCACCTCCCCCTCGGGGGTCAGGACCACCGTGCCTTCCGGCACGGCGAGGTCCAGGTCCTCACCGACGGCGCCGTAGCGCAGGCTGCCACGGCCTGGCTTACCACTGCTCGCACGAGCGTTCGGGTGGTAGTGGAAGTCCAGCAGCGTGTGCACGCCGGGGTCAACGACAAGGCGCACGTCGCCGCCCTTGCCCCCGTTTCCCCCGTCCGGGCCACCGAGCGGCTTGAACTTCTCCCGATGCACCGAGGCGCAGCCGTTGCCGCCGTCGCCCGCCGCGACGTGGATCGTCACGCGGTCGATGAACCGCGACACGCCACACCTCCTAGGAACCTTGTGGTGGTAAGCCTGCTGCCGAGTGAACCCCCGTGCCGCGAAGGGCACAAAAACGAGGGGCGGGTCGGTAGCCACCGGACCCGCCCCTCGCTGGGATCAGTACGCGCCGAGAGCCGGGTCAGACCTCGGCCGGCACGATGTTCACGATCTTGCGGCCACGACGCTGGCCGAACTCGACCGACCCCGCGGACAGCGCGAACAGGGTGTCGTCCTTGCCCCGGCCGACGTTCAGGCCAGGGTGGAACCTGGTGCCGCGCTGCCGGATCAGGATCTCACCGGCTTTGACGACCTGGCCGCCGTAGCGCTTGACCCCAAGGTACTTGGGATTCGAGTCGCGGCCGTTACGAGAGCTGGACGCGCCCTTCTTGTGTGCCATGACTACTCAGGTCCTCACTTGTTGATGCCGGTGACCTCGACCCGGGTCAGCTTCTGGCGGTGACCCTGGCGCTTGTGGTAGCCGGTCTTGTTCTTGAACTTGTGAATGCGGATCTTCGGACCCTTGGTCTGCTCGACGATCCGGCCGGTGACCGAAACCTTCCCCAGCGCGTCGGCGGAGGCCGTGACGTCGCTGCCGTCCACGACAAGCAGCGCCGGGAAGGAGATCTCGGCACCCGACTCGCCCTCGAGCTTCTCGACCTCGACGACGTCTCCGACAGCCACCTTGTACTGCTTGCCGCCGGTCTTGACGATCGCGTACATAAGTCTAGAAGTCTCCTGTGCTCGGTGTCCCTGGTGCGCTGGGTCGGCGGTGATTTCCCGACCGGGAGCCGGAAATTCTTACCATGCCCGCTCCACCGGTTATCTCGGTGGCCCTGCCGCGGGCGGTGAGCCGACCCACGGCCAGCGCCCTGACAGGTAATAATCTCGCCGCCAGCGCCGGCTGCGAGAAGTCCGCCGACCATCATACATTCCGGCGGTACGCACCCGTTGCCGGGGCGGTGATCTGTGCGCCCGCGTGGGCAGCCGGATCATTCTAGCCGGTTGGCCTCATTCCAGGCTGACGTGGGCCCCCGGGATGAGCAGCGTCCCGCCGTTGAGATCGACGTTGCGCACCACGGCGTTCTTGAACGTGATGGTGGGCAGCTTCAGGAAGCTGAGATCCAGGTTCGGTGCCAGCAGCGAATCCGGCGACAGCGTGACCGGCACAAGCGGAAAGCCGGCAACCGCCAGCGTCCCGCTGAGTTCCACCGTGTAGAGCTCGATCGGGCCGCGCGTGACGGTCGAAACGCTGCCCGGCGCCCCCGCCGCCCGCACGTTCCGACCGTTACCGAGCGCCCCGCGCTGCACCAGGTCGGTGATCTGCAAGCTGTCCACGGTGAAGTGCAGGGTCTTCACGGTCTGGCCCGCTACCTGCTGGTCCGCGTACCCGTGGTACTGCACACCGTTGAGGGTCAGGGTGCTCGCGGTGAGCGTCCATTCCCGGCCGGGACCGGGCTGAACACCGGCCGCAGGCCCGGTCGGCAGGTTCTGCGGGACCGGAACCGGAACCGGAGCCGGCACTGGGGCTGGGACTGGGACCGGAGCCGCCAAAGGCGCAGGCCCTGCCGAGGCGGGGGCCGGGGCCGGGGCCGGCACTGGGGCCGACGCTGGCTGCGCCGAGGGCGGCGGAGCGCTGGCTGGCGCCGAAGCCGGAGCCGGCGGTGGGGCGGGGGCCGGAGCCGGCGACGCCGCTGCGGGCTGGCCCAGCAGCGGCGGGACCGGCGGCAGGATGCCGTCCGCGACCGCGTTCGGCGCCGTGCCGATGCCGAAGGCAGCGGCTCCGACGGTACCGGCCAGCCACATGGTGGCCCGCCAGCCACGACCCTGCATTCTCCGGTTCTGGAACCCCTTCCGCCGTGCCGATGCACCAGCGTTCGGGTGCTTCACTCTGCTCCTCCCCGACCACGCTCGACGCTGGAGCCAGTCGCGGCGGAATCCATGGTGGACCGGTCCGCGTGCCACGGGTCAACGCCGTGCCTCGCGCGCGGGTCGCTGCGCTGGGACTGAAACGCAGAGGGTCCCCCGCTTCGAGGCCGCTCCGCCGACCGCTCCGCAGCCCCCACACGTTCCACCGGCCCAGTGGGGGCGGGGCCATCGTCGGGATCGGCCTGTGGCCAGTCCCGGCCAGCGCCCCCCTGTGCAGTCAGGACGGTGGCGTCCGCGTTCGCCGACGGGTCGTCGTGTGACAGGAAGGTTCCCATGCTCTCACCGGTCGGCTGAGAACGCCGGGTCGGCTTCGATAGCGGCGACCAGGCGATCGCCAGGCCAGCGCCGATCAGCCCGAGCAGGGTCCCAATCATGAACACACCCAGGTTCGCCGCGACGATCGCGGTCAGCGCCAGCAGCAGCGTCACGATCCCGGCGGCGCGCCGGAACTCCGGCCGGGTCCACATCGTGATCCCACACATCACCAGAACGACCCCGATGAGCAGCGACGACATCCCACCGATCGTGTTCAACGAGATCACGATGTCGCCGAACTTCAGGGAGGCGTACGGCGGGAAGATGATGATCATCCCGGAAAGCATGGTGAACACGCCCGCCCAGAATGGGCGCCCCCGCCGTAAGTCCCGAAACGTCCGGCGTGGCGTCGCGGTCGACTTCGCTCCCTGCATTGCATGCTCGGCCGTCATCCTCGATCACCGTCCTTGGCGTTGCCCCGCAGGAGAAGGTCTTGCGGAAGGGTCAGAAGCATTCGTTGCGGCCTGGGGTGGCGCTGATGTGCACCTGGTTGAGGCGGAGCGTGGACGCCGTGGTCGACCATGCGGTCTGCTTCACGTGCGCGAGGTTCATGGAATCCGCCTGGATGCCGAACGCGCCCGCTGGGCCCTGCGACGGCCCCTTGGTGAAGCTTCCGGCGTCCCGACCGATCTCCACGTTGTTCAGGGTCAGGTCACCGGTGACGTCCTGGACACCAAGCACGAGGTTGTCAGCGGCCATGCCACCGGGTGCGTTGATGCGGATGCTGAGGTCACCTATGACCGGAATGCCGGGCACGAGGATGGACTGGCAGAAGTTGTCCAGCTTCGCCTTACGGAAGCCGTTGACCAGCACGGGGTGTGCCTGGTTCGCGCTCTGGTCCACCGACCCGTACTGCACCACGCCCTGAGCGCTCAGGTTGTCGGCGGTGGCCTTGTAGCTGGTACCGGACACTGCGAAGGACGCCGCTAGAGCACCCTGCTGCAGGCCAGCGAACATGAGCCCGGTACCGAGCAGGCCCGCGCCGAGCACGAGGCTGAACACGCGCCAGCGGGTCCGGCCGGTCACCCTGTCGTTTTCCATGACGTAAACCTCTCGCTGATTCGGGGAACGGAGGTCGCGGCGAGAAGGAGCCGTAACGGGGAGTGATCACACGCTCCTACTTGCCGGTAACTTTGATTACCTGTCGGTAACGATAGGTCCAAATGCAGTAACTGTCACAGTGATCTGATTCACTCTTACGGGGTATCGAACGCTAGTCCATGATTACCAGTTGTGTCTACATCCTCGAAAAATACGCCTATACGGGTTACACAAACCTGGAAAAGAACCACATCTAAGCGATGCTAATTACCGTGAGTGAACAGGTGTTACGGCCGAGACGATCTGGCGGGGGCATCACGCTCATAAACGGGGCTAACGAACAACAGTGCCCCCGGATCTCTCAACGAGATCCAGGGGCACTGTCAAATCCGGTCAGCGGCTCAGGTCTCCTGCGGCGAATCGGTGGACTCTTCCGCCCACAGATCCGCGCTCGTCTCTGCGGTACCCGCCGTTTCGACCGCTTCGGTGGTAACGGTGGCATCAGCGGTTTCAACCGGACCAGCCGTTTCAACCGGACCAGCCGTATCAACCGCCCCAGCCGTATCAACCGCCCCAGCCGTATCGACCGGACCAGCGGTGCTTGGTGACGGCTCCTCTTGAGCGGTCACCGGCGGGCCCGCCGGGCGTCCGGTGGCCCGCCGAACCCGGCGGGCTGCCCCACCGGCCAGGCCGTTGCTCAATCCGCTCCGCGCGGCCGACACCTCCGGCTGCGCCGGGGGCGGTGTCGTGGCCGCGACCGCCGGTTCCGGCTGCGGAGTGACCGGTGTCGAACTGCCCGCAGGGCGGCTCGCCCGGCGTCGCCGGGACCTGCCGCCGTCGACACCGGCGGCGCCGGCCACCGGAGCGGCCTCGCCTGCCGCTTCCCGCTCACGCGGTGCTTCGTCGGGTCCGCGCTGCGCGCCCGCACTCGGCGGGGCTGCCGGCTCCGCCGCAGGCGCCTCCGCAGCTGTCGAGGGCGGCTCATCGGCAACCGGTGCCGGTGGCGTGGCGCTCGCGGCCGGGGCTTCGGTCGGCTCCGGCGCCACGGTCTCCGCGACCTCCGCCGCAGGCGGCGTCGCTTCTACGGGCGCCGTTTCTACAGGCGCAGCTTCTACGGGTGGCTCGGCCACCGCTGGCGCCTCGGCCACCGCTGGTGCCTCGGCTGGTGCGGTGGATTCGGCCGCTTCCGTCACGCTGCCGACTGTCGCGGCCTGGCCACCACGCCCGCGGTGACGCGACCGGCGCGAGGATCCACCGTTGCCGCCTGCCGCCGCTGCCTGACTGGGACCGCCGGTGGCCACAGCGGTCGGCTCGGTCGACACGACGAGCCCACGACCACGGCAGTGTTCGCACGTGCTGCTGTATGCCTCCAGCAGACCGGTACCCACCCGCTTGCGGGTCATCTGCACCAGTCCGAGCGACGTCACTTCGGCCACCTGGTGGCGGGTGCGGTCCCGCCCGAGGCATTCGGTGAGCCGGCGCAACACCAGGTCTCGGTTCGACTCCAGGACCATGTCGATGAAGTCGATCACGATGATCCCGCCGATGTCCCGCAGCCGTAGCTGGCGGACGATCTCTTCGGCCGCCTCCAGGTTGTTGCGGGTGACCGTCTCCTCCAGGTTTCCCCCGGAACCGGTGAACTTGCCGGTGTTGACGTCGATCACGGTCATGGCCTCGGTCCGGTCAACGACCAGGTAGCCACCCGAGGGCAACCACACCTTGCGGTCCAGGGCCTTGGCGATCTGCTCGTTGACCCGGTGCTCGATGAACACGTCGTTCTTGCCGATGTGCTTGCTCAAGCGCGAGAGCAGGTCCGGTGCGACGTGCTGGACGTACGCCTCGATCGTGTCCCATGCCTCGTCGCCCTGAACCGCCAGCGACGAGAAGTCCTCGGTGAACAGATCCCGAATCACCTTGATCAGGAGGTCCGGCTCTTCGTAGAGCAACTGCGGGGCCTGCGCCTTCGGCGCCTCGGCCTTCTCCTTGATGACCTCCCATTGGGCCTGCAACCTGCGGACATCGCGGTCCAGCGCGTCCTCGCTGGTGCCCTCGGACGCGGTTCGAATGATCACGCCCGCGTCCTCCGGGACGATCCGCTTCAGGATCTCCTTGAGCCGCTTGCGTTCGCTGTCCGGCAACTTGCGGCTGATACCGGTCGCGCCACCGCCGGGCACGTACACCAGGAAGCGGCCCGGCAGGCTGATCTGGGTGGTCAGCCGCGCACCCTTGTGCCCCACGGGGTCCTTGGTGACCTGCACCAGCACGCTGTCCCCGGTGGACAGCGCCTGCTCGATCCGGCGGGCCTTGCCCTCCAGGCCAGCCGCGTCCCAGTCCACCTCACCGGCGTAGAGGACGGCGTTGCGGCCACGGCCGATGTCGACGAAGGCCGCCTCCATGCTCGGCAGCACGTTCTGGACCCGGCCCAGGTAGACGTTGCCGACCAGTGAGCCGCTGCCCTGCGAGGTGACGAAGTGCTCGACGAGCACGCCGTCCTCCATCACCGCGATCTGTGTGCGGTCGCCTTGTTCCCGGACCACCATCTGGCGGTCCACCGACTCGCGCCGCGCCAGGAACTCCGCCTCCGACAGCACCGGCGCGCGACGGCGGCCCGCCTCGCGACCATCCCGGCGGCGCTGCCGCTTGGCTTCCAGCCGGGTCGAGCCCTTGACGGCGCGGACCTCGTCCTCGCTTTCGCGGGTGCCCTCCGGCCGCCCGTCGCGGACATGCACGACGGTGTTCGGCGGGTCGTCTTCCCGGTTGGCCGACTCGTCGTCCGAAGTGCTCTTACGGCGGCGACGGCGCCGGCGCCGGCTCGCGCCGCCGGCCGCGTCTTCTTCGTCGCTGGGTGGCGCGGTGCTGTCAGTGCCGCTACCTGCGCCCCCCTCCGCAGCGGTCTCCGCAGGCTTCTCGTCCGCCTTCTCGGCGCTCTTCGCGGCACCGTCCTTCTTGCCGCCGGTCGTCCGCTGGCCCGACGCCGCTGCTGAGCCGTTCACGGCGTCCCTCTCCTGCGTGTCCTCCGACTCCTCGGACGGCTCACCGTCGCCTCCCCGGCCGCGCCCGCGACCCCGGCGACCCCGACGGCGGCGCCGGCGACGCCCCTGGTCAGAGTCCAGGTCGGAATCCTGGTCAGAGTCAGCCGGCTCATCCTCCTCCGGTTCGGCCGTGCCGGTCGCGGTGGCGCTGGTCGTCTCGGCCTTGTCGTCAGCAGGTTTCGACGGCGGCTGAACCCGCGCTTCCGGCTCCAGGAACATGGCCTGTGGCGGCGCGAAGACCGGCGTCACGGCACCCGACTGCAACGACTCCGCACCGCCGCTCCGGGGCGAGCCGGTCTCGGACGCACCGCCAGGGACATTCTGGCCGTGGGAGAAGGCACCGACCCCGGCAGCTGCGAACTGCTGCGCTCCACCGGTTCCGGCGGGCACCTGCTCGGGTGGTTGGGCGGCCCCAGCCGGTTGGTGGGACCCCGCCGCGGCACTGGTGCCACCGGACTGGGCCGAGGCGACCTTCTCGGCTGGTTGCTCGGTGTCCTGCTCCGCCACGTCGTCATCCCCAGCTTGTGCGGCCGCAGCGGCCGACGCTTCGTCGAACTCCGCGAGTTGCTCCGGCCGCAGCGTACGCACCACGCGAAGCGCCACTTCCCGGGCGATGTTCGACTGCGCGCTGCGCACTGGCTCACCCATCTCTTCCAAGGCGGTGATGACCTCGCGACTACTGGAGCCGAGAAGTTTCGCCAGCGCGTGCACCCGGAGTTTGGCAGGCACCTCGATAGTGCCCTGGGAGTTCTCCCTACCGTCACTAGGTGTGGGCGATGGCCCGCTGGCGCTTCCAGCGGGCGTGTCCATGTTCAACATCCAGCTCCTCCGCCCCCGGGCGCGTCCTGTCAGACGCGGCCGCGCAGGGGCATTCCGATCTTGCGTTCTCCGTCGCCCACGGGCGACAGCAATCCTTCGTATCCCCGAGTCTGCCCCCGGGAAGCCACACGGCGGGTCCGACGACGTCCGCTACCCGACGGTGGGCTGCCTTCGCCGGATGCCGGCCGCAGCCCGGTCCGGGGCCAACGGATCGGCAAGCGCTCCGGCATCGTCGAGCCGGCCTTGCGCCAGCCGAGTCGCTTTCGGTACCGGTAGCGCCAGTCCGGCGACGACACGCAGGGCACTCAGTACGTCGTCGGGCCGCACGACTGGTGTTGTCTGCCGCACGACCAACTCAAGTATCCCATACGGTTCGGATGTTTTCGGCCAATCGTCCGCACGAGAAGTCGAACCGGCAATCTCGTCACCCTCAGCGACCACCTTCGTGCTCTCCGCCGAAGTGCCGTGACCTGCGACAACGTGTGCGCTCACCACAGCTGTTCGAGCATCGATCGTGCGTCGACCGTCTTTGGTCATGCGCTCGACTTCCACCCGATCGGAAGCCAGGAACTCCGCGACTGCCGCCCGCAACTCCCGGTCTGTCACTCCCGGTAGCGCAATCCGCCAGCGGCTGAGTTCCAGGCGCTCGGCTAAGCCCCCCGATCGTGCCTCGACGGCTTCGAGGAGGTCGATTCCGTGCGGCAACGCCGCGTCCAACTCGACCCGCAGCACTTCCGGGTCGACCTTCTCGACGAGTTGCAGCTCGACGTACTCGGCCTCGCTGGCCACCCCCGTGGGCACCGCCCCCGACCACGAGATTTTCGGATGCGGGCTGAACCCCTGGGAGTAGGCCATCGGCACACCGGCACGCCGCAGTGCGCGCTCGAACGCGCGAGCGATGTCGCGGTGTGAGGTGAATCGCAGCCGCCCCCGCTTGGCATAGCGCAACCGGAGCTTCTGCACCGGCGGCGCGGACGGGTTGGGCTCGTGCTGGCGGTTCACCCATCGCCTCCCGAACAACACTCGATGACCCACGATCGAGGACCGACAGGGCCGACGACTTCCGTCGGCCACAAGGACCGTACCGCGCCAGGTGGTGCGGTACTGGTCCCAACTTCTCACCGGCTTCCGGCAGCTTCCCGTCGGCCCGCGACTTCCCTTCCGGCGCAGGTCAGCCGCTGGGGGAGGGCGGGTTGACAGGATGGGAACCTTCCTGTCACAGGTGCAAGTGAGGTTCCCATGCTGCCACCGGGACCACCCTGCCCGCTCCCAAACCGCCTCGCCGGCCATAGCCGGGAGCACCCGCTGCGGCCCAGGATCGGATGATCAGCGTTCGCCCAGTGCCGGATTGCTCACCGGCGTCCCGCGCCCCACTGGGCTGATCGGGAGTAGCCCGCGCCCGCTGGGGCCGATCTCGATGTCCGTACCCATCGTCGGGCACACCCCGCAGTCGAAACACGGCGTCCACCGGCAGTCGTCCTGCTCCTGTGCGCTGAGGGCGTCCTGCCAGTCGGCCCACAGCCATTCCTTGTCCAGGCCCGAGTCGAGGTGGTCCCAGGGCAGGACCTCGTCCTCCTCCCGCTCGCGGGTGGTGAACCAGTCCACACTCACGCCCAGGGGCTCCAACTGGTCGCGGGCGCAGTCCATCCACCGCTGGAACGAGAAGTGCTCGTTCCAGCCGTCGAACCGCCCGCCGGCACGCCAGACGGACTCGATCACGTTCGCGAGCCTGCGGTCGCCACGGGACAGCAAGCCCTCGACCAGCGAGGGTTGGCCGTCGTGGTACCGCATCCCGATGCTGCGCCCCAGGCTACGGTCCGCATTGATCGCCGCACGGAGCCTGCGCAGCCGCTGGTCGATCGTCTCCGGGTCACATTGCGACGCCCATTGGAACGGTGTGTGCGGCTTGGGGACGAACCCACCGATGGAGATCGTGCACCGGATGTCCTTGCGACCCGCCGCTTCCCGTCCGGCCCGGATGACCTCCTTGGCCATCTCGGCGATCTGCAGCACGTCCTCGTCGGTCTCGGTGGGCAGGCCGCACATGAAGTAGAGCTTCACCTGTCGCCAGCCCTGGCTGAACGCGGCGGAGACGGTCCGAACGAGGTCCTCCTCGGACACCATCTTGTTGATGACCTTGCGAATCCGCTCGCTGCCCCCTTCCGGGGCGAAGGTCAGCCCGGAACGCCGACCGTTGCGGGACAGCTCATTGGCCAGATCGACGTTGAACGCGTCCACCCGGGTCGAGGGCAGCGACAGGCTGGTGCTCGTGCCCTCGTACCGGTCCGCGAGCCCCTTGGTGATCTCGCCGATCTCGGAGTGGTCCGCGGAGCTCAACGACAGTAGGCCGACTTCCTCGAACCCGGTGTTCTTCAGCCCGCGCTGCACCATCTCCCCGATGCCTTCGATGGAGCGCTCGCGCACCGGGCGCGTGATCATGCCGGCCTGGCAGAACCGGCATCCCCGGGTGCAGCCGCGGAAGATCTCCACGCTCATCCGCTCGTGCACACTCTCCGCCAGGGGCACCAGCGGCTGCTTCGGGTACGGCCACTGGTCGAGTTCCATCGTCGTCCGCTTGAAGACCCGGAACGGCACCCCTTCGCGGTTGGGCACCACTTCCTCGATCCGGCCGTCCGGCAGGTAGCTCACGTCGTAGAACTTGGGCACGTACACCCCACCGCCGGCTACCAGCCGCAACAGCAGTTCGTCCCGGCCGCCCGGCGAGCCCGCCGCCTTCCACTCGCGGATGATCGAGGTGATCTCCAGGACCGCTTCCTCCCCATCGCCCAGCACCACCGCGTCCAGGTAGTCCGCGATCGGCTCGGGATTGAACGCGGCATGCCCACCCGCCAGCACGATCGGGTGATCGCCGGTGCGCTCCGTCGCGCGCAGCGGGATACCCGCCAGATCGAGGGCAGTGAGCAGGTTGGTGTAGCCCAGTTCGGTGGCGAAGCTGACGCCGATGACGTCGAAGGCGCCCACCGGCCGGTGGCTGTCCACGGTGAACTGCGGGATGCCGTGCTCGCGCAGCAACGCTTCGAGATCCGGCCACACCGAGTAGGTGCGCTCAGCGAGCACGTCGTGCTGCTCGTTGAGGATCTCGTAGAGGATCATCAATCCCTGGTTGGGCTGGCCCACCTCATACGCGTCCGGGTACATCAGGCACCAGCGGACCGCTGCCGCGTCCCAGCCTTTGACGGTGGCGTTGAGCTCACCGCCGACGTACTGAACGGGCTTGGACACCTTCGGCAACAGTGGTTCCAGCCGGTCGAACACGGACTCCACGCTCACGACCTCCAGACTACTGACGGGTTTCCTCACCCCCGGGTAACGCCACCTCACGGCTCATGGCCGGTGGACACGCGTCAGCCGGGGTCCGTGTGCGTGGACCCCGGCTGGCTGGGGGCTCACAGGTCCCGGGTGAACCAGATCTTGTCGCGTACGTCGTCGTCGGCCAGCCGAAGCGCACCCGGCCAGCGCCCGCGCTCGACCCAGCCCAGTCCCTCGTAGAACCGTTCCAGATCATGACCGCTGCGTGTGATCAGCTCCAGCTTCTCCAGGCCAAGCGCCCGCCCCTGCACCAGCACCGCCTCGTGCAGCGTCCTGCCCCAGCCCTGACGTTGCAGGCCGGGGTCAACCATCAGCCACGTCAACTGCCCGGTGTGCCGCTGGGCCGGACGCTTGCCAGGGGTGAGCACGGCCACGCCGACCGGGACGTGTTCCTGGCCGATCGTCAGCAGCCGGGCACGCTTGTTGGTGATGTCGTCGACTACCTCCGCGGCAGCCGCACGGACGTCGTCCACCGGATCGGCCGGCCTAAACCCGACCGCGCCACCGGCATCGGTCACCCGCCGCCACAACTCGGTGAGGCTGTCGACCAGCCCTGCGGGCGGCTCTTCCACCCGGTGCGGCCCGGTGGTGAGAACCTCCGAACCACGGGCGTCATTTGACGCCGTTGTCTCGTCGGGGCTCGCGTTCACAGCTCCGGGAACCACAGTTTGATCTCGCGGGCGGCCGACTCCGGGGAGTCCGAGCCGTGCACCAGGTTGTACTGCACCTCCAGGCCGAAGTCACCGCGGACGCTGCCCGGGGCGGCCTTGTCGACGGGGTCGGTGCCACCGGCGATCTGCCGGAACGCGGCGATCGCCCGCGGACCTTCGACCACGGCGGCGACGACCGGGCCGGAGGTGATGAACTCGACCAGGGAGTTGTAGAACGGCTTGCCGTCGTGCTCGGCGTAGTGCTGCTCGGCGAGTTCCTTCGCGACCTGGCGCATGTCCAGCGCGACCAGCCGGAGCCCCTTGCGCTCGATGCGGCTGATCACCTCACCGATCAGTCCGCGCTCAACGCCGTCCGGCTTCACCAAGACCAGGGTGCGCTCGCTCACAGGCGGGTTCTCCTTCGCGTGCCATGGCGACGATCGCGGGGGTCGTCGGCTCTGCTTCCCCTGCCTGCGTCCGAACCGTCCACAGTGCGTCGCCTCGTTTGCTGCCAGGGTATCGATCCAGCGCACCAACCCTGGTTGCGGGGTTCCCGCGAAACAGCGCACACGGTCGTTCCGATCAATGCTTCGCCTGGCGTGGAGGGGGTGATCCGTACTAGCGTCTGGCGTACCGACCAGCCGGTCTTGATCGCGCTCACGACGTAAGGAGCGCCGCCCATGCGCGCTGCAGTGCACACCGGTCCGGGAAAGCCGCTGGTAGTCGAGGAACTCGCCGAACCGGTGCCGAAGGCCGGCGAGGTCGCCATCGACGTGGTCTCCTGCGGCGCCTGCCACACCGACCTGCACGTCCTCAAGGGCGAACTGCCGTTCCCGGTGCCCGCAGTACTCGGGCATGAGGTCGCCGGGGTGGTGGCCGAGATCGGTGCTGGCGTCGATCATGTGGCCGTCGGCGAGCGGGTCGTCACCAGCTTCATCATGCCCTGCGGCCGGTGCCGGCAATGCCGTGGCGGCAACGAGGACCTCTGCGTGAACTTCTTCGCCTACAACCGCGGCGCCGGCCAGCTCTACGACGGGCAGACCAGACTCTTCCGCCCGGGCGGCGAACCCGTGTGGATGTACTCGATGGGCGGGTTGGCGGAGCGGGCCGTGACCCCGGCGACGTCGGTGTACCCGGTCCCCGAGGGGGTCGAGCTAGCCGAGGTCGCGTCCGTGGGCTGCTCCACGATGACCGCCTACGGCGCGCTGCGCAACGCCGCGGACGTCCGAGTCGGTGACGCCGTTGCCGTGGTCGCGACCGGCGGAGTCGGGCTGGCGTTGGTGCAGCTCGCGGCGGTGTTCGGGGCGTCAGTGATCGTGGCGGTGGACATCGACGACGGCAAACTCGCGAACGCGCGGCAACTCGGCGCGACGCACACGGTGAACTCCGCGGCGGTCGACGCACCAGCGGCGATTCGCGAGATCACCGATGGTCGTGGGGTCGATGTGGCCTTCGAGGCGCTCGGGAACGCGACCACCTTCGCCGTAGCCCGTGATTCCGTTGTCGAGGGTGGGCAGGTCGTCATGGTCGGCATCGCACCGGCCGGCACCACCGGCGAGATCGACCTCGCAGGGCTCGCCAAGCGCAAACTCCAGATCAAAGGCTCGTACGGCGCCAAGCCCCAACGGGACATGCCCGTGCTGCTCGATCTGATCGCACGGGGCCGGCTGCGACCGCAGGACACCGTGAGCCGCCATTACCCGTTCGAGCAGGTCCAGGACGCGTACGACGCGCTCCGCAAGGGTGAGGTCGTCGGCCGCGCGGTCGTCGACATCCGCCCGTCATGATCGGGCGGCCCAGCGCGGTCGCCGTGATCCATGCACCCCTGTGCGGCGACCGGGCGCGACTCACTCCGCAGGGGGGTAGCCGGGTGGGTGGCCGAGCTGGTCCGCCAGAAGGCCCTCGCGCATGCGCTTCGCGACGTCGCGGCGAACGTAAAGGATGTAGCCCCAGATCGCGGCGAACACCACGCCCATCGCCCCGACCGCGAGACTGACCACAAGACACGCCACGGCAACGACTTGGAGCGCGAGCGCGGCCCCAAGCCCCCAACGCCGTCGTTGCACGAACGCCGCCAGCAACATCAACACCGCCAGCACGGCAACGGCCGTGACAACGATGCCTCCCGAAACCACGAGCAGGGCCAGAGCGAACACGATGGACTCCAGCACCAGGGTCCCCGCCATCACCCCGCGCAAGCCCTTCCACGGGTCCCGCACGTTCGGCGGTGGGACCGGAAGCCCGGCCTCCGCTGCCGGCCTGCGGCTCTCCGCCGTCTCCGAACTCTCAGCGGTCTCGGCCGCCCCGGTGGCCCCGGCGCTTTCTGCCTGCTCACCGCCGGGATTCGCCTCCAGACGTCCCGCCGGGGTGTCTTCCGGGCGACTCATAGCGGCTCCTTGCCGAACAACGCGCGCGCCTCTCCTGCTGTCACGACCGAGCCGGTGATCACCACTCCGCCGCCGGCCACACCCTCCGCCGGTTCGGTGGTCTCCTCGGCCAGCTGGATCGCCGTTTCCACGGCGTCGTCCAGCCGGGACTCCACCACGATGCGGTCCGGACCGAAGATGTCCTTCGCCAGCGACGCCAGGGCATCCGCGTCCATCGCGCGCGAGGACGAGTTCGTGGTCACCACGAGTTCCTCCAGCACCGGCTCCAGCTCGGCCAGGATGCCACCGGCGTCCTTGTCCGCGAGCACCGACACCACGCCGATCAGCCGGCGGAAGGAGAACTCCGAGCTCAGGGCGTCGGCGAGCGCACGCGCGCCGTGCGGATTGTGCGCCGAGTCCAGCAGCACCGTGGGCGCAGTACGCACCCGCTCCAGCCGCCCGGGCGTGACCACCCCGGCGAACGCCTCGCGGACCGTGTCGGCCTGGAGCTGGTGCTCCGCTCCGGCACCGAAGAACGCCTCCGCCGCCGCCAGCGCCAGCGCCGCGTTGCGGGCCTGGTGTTCGCCGTGCAGCGGAAGAAAGACCTCGTCGTAGACGGCGCCGAGCCCTTGCAGCCGCAGCATCTGACCGCCGACCGCCACGGTCCGCTCCAGCACGCCGAACTCGTGGCCCTCACGGGCCACCGTCGCGTCCACCTCGGCCACTCGACGCATGATCGCCTGCTCGGCTTCCGGGACCTGCGCGGCCAGCACGACCACCGACCCCGCTTTGATGACGCCGGCCTTCTCGGCGGCGATGCCAGCGATGTCGCTGCCCAGGTACTCGGCGTGGTCCAGCGAGACCGGGCAGACCACGGCGACCTGAGCGTCGGCGACGTTGGTGGCATCCCAACTCCCGCCAAGTCCGACCTCCAGCACCGCCGCTTCCACTGGGGCCTCGGCGAAGGCGGCGAACGCCATCCCGGTGAGCACCTCGAACTTGCTCATCGGCACGTCATGGTTGGAGTCCACAATGGACACGTAGGGTGCCACGTCCCGGTAGGCCTCGACGTAGCCGGCCGGGCTGATCGGAGCACCGTCGATGCTGATCCGCTCGGTCGCCAGCTGCAGGTGCGGGCTGGTGTAACGGCCTACGCGCAGCCCCACCCTGCTGAGCAGGGCGTCAAGCATCCGGGACGTGGACGACTTCCCGTTCGTCCCCGCTACATGCAGCACCGGGTAGTGCCGCTGCGGCTCGGCGAGCAGGTCGGTCAGCGCCTTGATCCGCTCCAGCGACGGCTCGATCTTGGTTTCCGGCCAGCGCTCGTTGAGCTCCGCCTCGACCACGCGAAGCTCGTCCAACGCACCGGGGTCCGTGCCGGGCAACTACTCACTCCCACGTTCCGTGACGGCAGATGTCTTAGTAGAAGTCTACGGCCCGGTGAGCTGGCGCTTGTGGTGGTGGCAGTATGGGAACCTTCCTGTCACCGGTGGTAGGAAGGTTCCCATGCTGTCAACCGTCGTCACCGAGCCGGCAGGGACGCCAACCGCGCGTTGATGCGTTCGATGTCGGCAACCGCCGTCTCCCTCCGCTGCTTGATCTTGTCGACCACCTCGGCCGGGGCCTTGTCGGTGAACGCCGGGTTGGACAGCTTCTTGTCCACCCCGGCCAGTTCCTTCTCCGCCGCCGCGAGGTCCTTGGTCAGCCGCTTGCGCTCGGCGTCCACGTCGATCGCACCAGAGAGGTCCAGCTCCACGGTAACGGTGTCACCGGCGGGCAGGCCCACCTCGATCGACGCGGACGGCGTGAACGACTCGCCCGGTTCGGTGATCCTGGTCAGCGTGCGGACCGCCGGCTCGTGGACGCCCAACCCCGCGGCCGTCGCGCCGACGAGCTTGGCCGCGACCTTCTGCCCAGGCTTGAGCCCCTGGTCGGAGCGGAACCGGCGGATCTCGGTGACCAGCTTCTGAACCGCCAGGATGCGCTGCGCGGCCTCCTCGTCCGGTTGCGCACCGCTCGACTTCGGCCACTGTGCCACCACCAGCGACTCACCGCCGGTGAGCGTGGTCCACAGCTTCTCGGTGACGAACGGAATCGTCGGGTGCAGAAGCCGGAGCAGGACGTCGAGCACATGCCCGAGCACCGCGCGGGTATGTTCGGCGCGCTGATCGCCTTCGTCGATCTGGACCTTGGACAGCTCGACGTACCAATCGCAGAACTCGTCCCAGGTGAAGTGGTAGAGCGCCTCGGTGGACTTGGCGAACTGGAAGTCCTCCAGCAGTTCGTCCACTTCGGTCACCAGCGCGTCCGCGCGGTCGAGGATCCACCGGTCGGCGTCGGTGAGCTCGCGACGCGCGGGCAGCGTCCCGGACACGTTCGCGCCCTTGCTGAGCGCGAACCGGGTGGCGTTCCACAGCTTGGTGGTGAAGCTCCGGGAGCCGGCCACCCACTCGTCGCTGATCGGCACGTCGGTACCGGGGTTGGCGCCCCGGGCCAGCGTGAAGCGCAGCGCGTCGGTGCCGTAGTCGTCCATCCACTGCAACGGGTCGACCGTGTTGCCCGCGGACTTCGACATCTTCTTGCCGTACTTGTCCCGGACCATGCCGTGCAGGGCGATGACGTTGAACGGCACGGACTCCCGCGGACCACGATCAGCCATCGCGTACAGCCCGAACATCATCATCCGGGCGACCCAGAAGAACAGGATGTCGTAGCCGGTGACGAGCACGCTGGTCGGGTAGAACTTGTGCAGTTCCGGCGTGTCGTCCGGCCAACCCATTGTGGAGAACGGCCACAGGCCCGAGGAGAACCAGGTGTCCAGCACGTCCTCGTCCTGACGCCAGCCCTCGCCGGTCGGCGGCTGCTCGTCCGGGCCGACGCAGACGACCTCGCCGTTCGGCCCGTACCAGATCGGGATGCGGTGGCCCCACCACAACTGCCGGGAGATCGCCCAGTCGTGCAGGTTGTCCACCCAGTCGAAGTAGCGCTTGGCCATCTCGGGCGGGTGCACCTGCACCCGGCCGTCGCGGACGGCGTCCCCGGCTGCGCGGGCCAGCGGGCCGACCTTGACGAACCACTGCAACGACAGTCGAGGCTCGATCGGCTCCTTGGACCGCGAGCTGTGACCGACGCTGTGCACGTACGGTCGTTTCTCGGCGATGATGCGGCCCTGCGCGCGCAGCGCCTCCCGCACGGCGACGCGCGCCTCGAACCGGTCCATGCCGTCGAACTCGGTATCGCTGCCGGCGATCCGGCCCTGCTCGTCCATGATCGTCAGCATCGGCAGGCTGTGCCGCTGGCCGATCTCGAAGTCGTTCGGGTCATGCGCCGGGGTCACCTTGACCGCGCCGGTACCGAACTCCGGGTCCACGTGCTCGTCCGCGACCACCGGAATCCCGCGGCCGGTCAGTGGCAGCTCGATCTCGGTACCGATCAGGTGCTGGTAACGCGCGTCCTCGGGGTGCACGGCCACGGCGGTGTCCCCGAGCATCGTCTCCACCCGGGTGGTGGCCACGTCCAGCGAGCGGTCCCCGTCGCCGTAGCGCATGGTGACGAGCTCGCCTTCGACCTCCTGGTACTCGACCTCGATGTCGGAGATCGCCGAGCGCATATCCGGCGACCAGTTCACCAGCCGCTCGGCCCGGTAGATCAGGCCGTCGTCGTAGAGCCGCTTGAACATCGTCTGGACGGCGCGGGAAAGCCCGGCGTCCATGGTGAAGCGCTCGCGCGTCCAGTCGACACCGTCGCCGAGCCGGCGCATCTGCGACAGGATCGCACCACCGTGCTCTTCCTTCCACTGCCACACGCGCTCGACGAACTTCTCGCGCCCGAGTTCGCGGTGGTCGATGCCCTGGTCCCGCAGCTGCCGCTCCACGAGCGCCTGGACCGCGATGCTCGCGTGGTCCATGCCTGGCAGCCAGAGCGCCTCATAGCCCTGCATCCGGCGGCGCCGGGTGAGCAGATCCATGAGAGTGTGCTCGAAGGCGTGACCGATGTGCAGACTTCCGGTGACGTTCGGTGGCGGGATGACGATCGAGAACGCGGGCTTGTCACTGTGCGGGTCGACCGTGAAGTAGCCGGCGTCTACCCAGCGCTGATACAGCTCGGCCTCTACGTCGGCCGGGTTCCAGGTCGACGGAAGTTCACGGGGCTGCGTCATCGCTTGGGTGTCAGGCACACCCGAATTCTACGAAGGCGACCGGCGCCCCTTTTCGCTGGTACCTCCAGCGGCTGCCGAGGGGGTGCGGGAGACCCCGATCGACTCACTATCTGACTTCGAGTGGACTTTGACGCAGATGAATCTTGTCCGGCACGAGCGAGAGATCCACCCTGTAGCAATGACGCGTAACGCTCCCGAAGACGACATCAACGAAGCGAACCTCAAGATTCGTGAACCCGGGACGGCTGCCGCTGGGGTCACGGGGGCACTCGTGGGGCTCAAGCGGAGTTGGGAACAGATGGGGCTGTCCCGGACGCTGCGCACTTGGTTGCGGTTGAACCAGAGCGAGGGGTTCGACTGTCCCGGCTGCGCGTGGCCGGACCCGCGCGGCGAGGAAGGCGACAAGCGCAGCCGCACCGAGTTCTGCGAGAACGGCGCGAAGGCGGTCGCCGAGGAGGCCACCGCTCGGCAGGTGGACCCGGACTTCTTCGCCCGCCATTCGGTCATGGAACTGGCCGACAAGAGCGACTACTGGTTGGGCCAGCAGGGGCGGCTGACCCACCCGGTGATCCTGCGTGAGGGTGACACGCATTACCGGTCGATCTCCTGGGAAGCGGCCTTCACCGTGATCGCTGAGAAGCTCCAGGGCCTGTCCAGCCCGGACGAGGCGGCCTTCTACACCTCGGGCCGCACCAGCAACGAGGCCGCGTTCCTCTACCAGCTGTTGGTGCGCTCCTTTGGGACCAACAACCTGCCGGACTGCTCGAACATGTGCCACGAGTCGTCCGGGACGGCGTTGAAGGAGAGCATCGGTGTCGGCAAGGGCTCGGTGTCGCTGTCCGACATGGAAACCGCCGACCTCATCCTGGTGGTGGGTCAGAACCCGGGGACCAACCACCCGCGGATGCTGACCTCGCTGGAGAAGGCCAAGCGGGCCGGCGGCAAGATCGTGGCGGTCAACCCCCTGCCGGAGACCGGGCTGATCCGGTTCAAGAACCCGCAGACCGCTCGCGGTGTCATCGGGTCCGGCACGCCGCTGGCGGATGAGTTCGCCCAGATCAAGGTCGGTGGCGATCTGGCGCTGTTCAAGATCCTGGCCAGGTTGGTGCTGGAAGCCGAGGACGCCGCACCGGGCACCGTGCTGGACCGCGAGTTCGTGGACTCCAGCACGCACGACTTCGACGCGTTCGCCGCGCAGGCCCGGCAGTACAGCTGGGAGGAGGCCGTCGCCGCGACCGGGCTCTCGCGGGAGCAGATCACCAGGATCTCCCGGATGCTCATCGAGTCCAAGCGCACGATCGTGTGCTGGGCGATGGGGCTCACACAGCACAAGCAGGCGGTTCCAACGATCCGCGAGATCGTCAACGTGCTGCTGCTGCGGGGCATGATCGGCAAGCCGGGAGCCGGCGTGTGCCCTGTGCGCGGGCACTCCAACGTCCAGGGCGATCGCACCATGGGCATCTGGGAGAAGATGCCGGAGTCGTTCCTGGCCGCGTTGGAGAACGAGTTCGGTGTCCCGATTCCCCGCCACCACGGGTGGGACACGGTGGACGCGCTGCGCGCGATGCGTGACGGTCGGGCCAAGGCGTTCTTCGCTCTGGGCGGCAACTTCGTCGCGGCCACGCCGGACACCGAGATGACCGAGCAGGCGTTGCGCGGGTGCGAGTTGACGGTGCAGGTGTCGACCAAGCTGAACCGCTCACACGTGGTGCATGGACGCACCGCGCTGATCCTGCCAACGCTGGGACGCAGCGAACGGGACGTGAAGTCCTCCGGGGAGCAGTTCGTCACGGTCGAGGACTCGATGTCGGTCGTGCACCGCTCGCGCGGCCGGCTCGATCCCGCCTCGGACCATCTGCTGTCCGAGGTCGCGATCATCTGCCGGCTCGCCCGTGAACTGCTCGGCGCCGATCACCCAGTGCCGTGGGAGGAATTCGAGCGCGACTACGACACCATCCGCGAGCGGATCGCACGGGTGGTTCCCGGCTGCACCGACTACAACCAGCGCGTGCGCTCCCGCGACGGGTTCGTGCTTCCCCATCCGCCGCGGGACGCCCGCTCGTTCCCGACCTCCACCGGGCTGGCCAACTTCACCGTGAACACCCCGGAACCCATCGACGTACCGGCCGGGCGGCTGCTGCTGCAGACACTGCGCAGCCACGACCAGTTCAACACCACGATCTACGGCCTGTCCGACCGCTACCGCGGGGTGGAGAACGGGCGTCGAGTGGTGCTGGTCAGCTCCGCGGACATCGCCGAGCTCGGCTTCCAGGACGGGGACATGGTGGACCTGATCTCCGAATGGGCCAGCGACGACGGGGGGATCAGCGAGCGCCGCGCGAAGCAGTTCAGGATCGTCTCCTACCCGACACCGAAGGGTTGTGCGGCCGCGTACTTCCCGGAGGCGAACGCGCTGGTCCCGCTCGACAACGTCGCGGAGAAGTCGAACACGCCCGCGTCCAAGGCCGTCGTCATCCGCCTTGAAAAGCACTGACCGACGCGGTGTATCGACGAGGCGAGGCTGAGTCGATGGGGTTCGGCAGTATGGGTACCTTCCTGTCACTGGGTGGCAGGAAGGTTCCCATACTTGCAAGTGCGACGAGACCAGCCAGCCCAACGACGAGTTCTCCAGCTGTTCCGAACCATTTCGTCGTAGACGCAACCAGTGTCGACGGTCGGTGATGACCCAAGACTGACAGGACGACCCCCGTGATCAGCAGGACCAAACCGAGCGGCGCTGTGCCCCGTCTTGCGGGGTAACGGGGGTCACCTCTGATCGCCTCTCTGGCGGATAGCGGCGTCAGCCTGCGAGACTTCCAGCCAGCGAGCACGACGGCGTGAAGCCGGATCTCAGGGGGTGCGTGATGGGACGCGTCACGGTACGACGTCCAGTCCTTCGGGTGAACGCGGACGGTACGCGGCAGCGACCGGACACGTTGGCCGCCGAAGAACCGCTGGAAATCCGTGTCAACTCCCAGGCGCTCACCGTCACTATGCGCACCCCTGGGCACGACGTGGAACTCACGCACGGCTTCCTGCTGACCGAGGGCGTGATCACCGACAGAGACCAGGTGGCCACCGCCCGTTACTGCGACAGTCCGGGTCCCGACGGGCGTAACACGTACAACGTGCTCGATGTCCGGCTCGCGTCCGGGGTCGCGCCGCCGGATACCAGCGTGGAACGCAACTTCTACACCACATCCTCGTGCGGTGTGTGCGGCAAAGCGGCACTGGACGCCGTGCGCCTCAGCACCCACTATCCGCCGGCCGCCGACACCGTCCGTATGACACCGGAAACCCTGTCCGAACTGCCTGACCGGTTACGCGCGGCCCAGCGCGTCTTCGCGTCCACTGGCGGGCTGCACGCGGCCAGCCTGTTCGACGCGGCAGGCGAACTGCTGGTCGTACGCGAAGACGTCGGCCGGCACAACGCCGTGGACAAGGTGCTCGGGTGGGCCTTGCTTGACGGCCGGTTGCCGCTGCGGGGGTGCGGCCTGCTGGTTTCCGGGCGGGCCTCGTTCGAGCTGGTTCAAAAGGCCGCGATGGCGGGCATCCCGGTGTTGGCCGCGGTCTCGGCTCCCTCGTCACTGGCCGTCGAGCTAGCCGCCGAACAGGGGATCACCTTGGTCGGGTTCCTTCGCGGTCGGTCGATGAACGTCTACACCGACGCCGAGCGCATCGACGTCGTCGAACCCGCAGCACAGGCGTGACCCATACCACCCCTGCTGGTAAAAAGCGTTCCGCTGTAACCCTGCGCCTTAGTATTCGAACCGTGCTCGATCTAGCTGACCAGTGGCGGATCACCCGATAGCAAGACAAGAACACAGGACGACATCCGCCGCGCCTCACCCAGCTGAGGCGCAGGAGGCTCCATGGAACGCGACGCGAACAAGCGACACCGCTTGGGACGCCGCGCGTTCCTGACCGGGGCTTCCGCGGCGGCGGCGCTGTCAGCGATCGGCCTGCTCACTAACAGTGACGAGGAGCTCCCGCCTCCCCCTCCCCGGGCACGGCCCGTCTATCCGGTCGCGAACCAGGCCGACCTCTGGGTGGAACAGGTGTACTCACGCTGCCGCAACCGGGTCGTCAACGTGGTGTCGATGTTCCCCAAAGGGGTACCGCGAAGGGGCCTTCCGGTCTGCCTCATGCTGCACGGCCGTTTCGGTGACGCACGCAAGTCCGCCGGCGGTATCCCGGACTGGTTGACCCAGGCGGTCGCACGCCACGAGATTCCCCCGTACGCGATGGTCGCGGTGGACGGGGGCGGCAACAGCTACTGGCACAGCCACCCCGGCGACGATCCGATGGCGATGCTGTTAACCGAGGTGCCCCAGTGGCTGGCGCAGCGCGGTCTGGGCCGTGACGCCAACGGGCTGCCGTTCGCCGTCTCCGGAGTGTCCATGGGGGGCTTCGGTGCGCTGCTGTACGCACGACGACGTCGCGATCTTGGCCAGCCGCTGAACGCCTGCGCGGTCATCTCCCCGGCACTGATCACCAACTGGCCGGAGATGAACAAGCGGCACGCCTTCGTCGACCAGCAGGAGTGGGCATCTCTCGACCCCATGCGGCATATCGACACCCTGGGCGACCTGCCGGTGGGCGTGTGGTGCGGCACCAATGACAGCTTCATCACGGGCACCCGGAAGTTCATCGCACTGGCCCATCCGCAGGTCGCTTCCACCACGCCCGGTGGGCACACCACGAACTACTACCGTCACGCGCTGCCCGAAGCGATCCACTTCCTCGGCCAGCACCTCCCGTTTTCGACGTAGCCCGGGCGCTCCCCGGAGTAGCCGGGGCTGTGATGGGAGGAAGGTTCCCATGCTGTCACTGGTGACAGCATGGGAACCTTCCTCCCACGCCACCCTCACGCCGGTCGCAACCGGCTGATGGAGTACTCGGCGGTGCTGGGCTCACCCTCCGAGCGGTCGAGTATCGGAACGGTCCCGTACAGCGACCACCGCAAGACTGCCGGCCACGGACCGTAGCCGGAGTCGGTGTTGAGGTGCCCACCATCGGCGAGCACGTCGAGTTCTACTTGCAGCGCGTCCGCGAGCTCGTGTGCCCCGCGCACCGGCAGGTACGGGTCGCCGGTTCCGGCCACCAAGCGCGTCACACCCGCTGCCCGCCGCAACGCCCGGGCGTCAACCGGGTAGGGAACCAAGCCGTGCACCCGCGGATGTTGCCAGGTGGAGTCCGGGGGAGCCACGAGCAGCACACGATCCGCCCGACGTCCGTGGGGCGCGATTGTCGCCGCGTGGTGCAGCCACAGCGCCGCCCCGCACGAGTGCGCGGCCACCACCAGTTCCGCATGGGCGGGTACTTCGCGCAACCGATCGCGCAGCACATCCAACCAGGCATCCAGGACCGGCCGGTCCGGGTGCGGTAATGCCGGCAACTCCGCTCGCACCCCGCGGTCGGATAGTTGTCCCAGCAACCAGTTCTGCCAATGCCAAGGCCCCGAACCGGTGAACCCATGCAGCAGCAAGACATGCGTGTCGGTCATGGCGTGCTCCCCGGAAATCATGAGTCGATCGTCGGCCGCTCGGCTCAATGATCATCTAAGCGCGCTAATTCCGCACAACACGCCGGTGCCTGTGATCGCACCACCTCTGGCTGGCGATCGACGAGCCGTCACACCTGTCAGGCCGACTTCTCGCGGCGCTCCCTGCGGGTCGCCTGACGTGCGACGATCGTCGGATTGACGTTCTCTCGGACGGTCTGCTCGGTGATGACGACCTTGGCGACATCCCCACGGCTGGGAGTGTCATACATCACCGGAAGCAGGACTTCCTCCAGAATCGCCCGCAACCCCCGCGCACCGGTGCCCCGCAGCAGGGCCTGGTCCGCGACCGCCTCCAACGCGGTCCGGGTGAACTCCAGCTCCACCCCGTCCATCTCGAACAGCCGCTTGTACTGCTTGACCAGCGCATTGCGGGGTTCGGTGAGGATCTTGACCAGCGACACCTTGTCCAGGTTCGTCACGCTGGCCACCGTGGGCAGACGGCCAATGAACTCCGGGATCAAACCGTACTTGATCAGGTCTTCCGGCATGACCTCGCCGAAGTTGTCCGTGGCGTCGACGTCGGCCTTGGAGCGCAGCTCGGCACCGAAGCCGACGCTGTGCTTGCCGATCCGCTCCTGGACGATCTTCTCCAACCCAGCGAACGCCCCAGCCACGACGAACAGCACGTTTGTCGTGTCGATCTGGATGAACTCCTGGTGCGGGTGCTTGCGACCACCCTGCGGCGGCACGCTCGCGGTCGTGCCCTCCAGGATCTTCAGCAGTGCCTGCTGCACGCCCTCGCCGGAAACGTCCCTGGTGATGGAGGGGTTCTCGCTCTTGCGAGCGATCTTGTCGACCTCGTCGATGTAGATGATCCCGGTCTCGGCGCGCTTGACGTCGTAGTCGGCCGCCTGGATCAACTTCAGCAGGATGTTCTCGACGTCCTCGCCCACGTAGCCGGCCTCGGTGAGCGCGGTGGCGTCCGCGATAGCGAACGGAACGTTCAGCATTTTCGCCAGGGTCTGCGCGAGGTAGGTCTTGCCGCACCCGGTCGGCCCCAGCATCAGGATGTTCGACTTGGCCAGCTCAACGTTCTCGCCGTCCCGCTCCCGGGAGGAGGTCCGCTCGCCCGCCTGAATGCGCTTGTAGTGGTTGTAGACCGCCACGGACAGATTGCGCTTGGCAGGGTCCTGGCCGATCACGTACTGGTCGAGGAACTCGTGGATCTCGGCCGGTTTCGGCAGTTCGTCGAGCTTGACGTCGCCGGCCTCGGCCAGCTCCTCCTCGATGATCTCGTTACAGAGATCGATGCACTCGTCGCAGATGTACACGCCGGGGCCGGCGATGAGCTTCTTTACCTGCTTTTGACTCTTGCCGCAGAACGAACACTTCAGCAGGTCGCCACCGTCACCGATACGTGCCATATCTGCTGATCCTGTTCCCCTCCGGCACGCCACGGTGACGCGCCTGCCGTGTACTTGTCTCCGACAGTACCTGCCGTTCCCCGGCTTCGGGGAGATTCAGCGTGCCTCCGGTCACGCCGGGCACGGCGGCATCCCACCGTGCTCGGCGTGTCGCGGAGACCTCACTGGGTCGAGAGCTTCCGATACGGAAGGACCTCGTCCACGAAGCCGTACTCCTTGGCCTGGTCGGCGGTCAAGATCTTGTCGCGTTCGATGTCCTTGCGGATCTCGTCCGCCGGCTTGCCGGTGTGCTTGGACAGCGTGGACTCCAGCAGCTCACGCATCCGCTGCACCTCGTTGGCCTGGATCTCCAGGTCCGAGACCTGACCATAGATGCCCTCGGTCGCGGGCTGGTGAATCAGCACCCGGGAGTTCGGCAAGGCCATCCGCTTACCCGGGGTACCCGCGGCCAGCAGCACCGCCGCCGCCGAGGCCGCCTGGCCCAGGCAGACCGTACGCACGTCTGGGCGCACGTACTGCATCGTGTCGTAAATCGCCATCAGCGCGGTGAACGATCCACCGGGCGAGTTGATGTAGATCGTGATCTCCCGGTCGGGGTCGTCCGACTCCAGGTGCAGCAGCTGCGCCATGACGTCGTTGGCCGACGCGTCGTCGACCTGGACCCCGAGGAAGACGATCCGCTCTTCGAAGAGCTTGTTGTATGGGTTGGACTCCTTGACCCCGTAGCTGGTCCGCTCCACGAAGGACGGAAGCACATACCGGGACTGGAGGGGCTGAAATGCGCTCACGTGAATGACTCCTCGTGACTAGTCCGCGAGCGCCTCAGACGCTCGCCAGATTGGCGCGGTTGGCGATGTGGTCCACGAAGCCGTACTCGCGGGCTTCCTCCGCGGTGAACCACCGGTCGCGGTCGGAGTCGGTGATGATCTTCTCCACGGGCTGGCCGGTGTGCTGCGCGGTCAGCTCCGCCATCTCGCGCTTGTGCTTGACGAAGACCTCGGCGCTGATCGCGATGTCCGACGCGGTACCGCCGAGCCCAGCCGACGGCTGGTGCATCATGACCCGCGCGTGCGGCAGCGCGAACCGCTTGCCCGCTGCTCCCGCGCACAGCAGGAACTGCCCCATGGACGCGGCGAACCCCATGGCTACCGTGGACACATCCGGCTTGATCAACTGCATGGTGTCGTAGATGGCCATGCCCGCGGTGACGGAGCCACCAGGTGAGTTGATGTACAGCGAGATGTCCCGCTCTGGGTCCTCCGCGGCCAGCAGCACCAGCTGCGAGCAGATCTGGTTGGCGATAGCGTTGTCGACCTCGTCACCGAGGATGATGATGCGCTCCCGCAGCAACCGCTCGTAAACCGAGTCGTTGAGCGAGAGACCGGTGTTGCCCCGCATCTGCGGCGTCGTCGCGCCGGCCGCCGGAGCAGTCAGATGCTGCGTCACGTCTGCCTGCCTTCTTCCACAATGGACCCGTCTCGGGTCGACTTGCGATGTGCTCGTGATCCCCTACAACCGACCCTAGCGAACGCGGGCGGCACCAGCTTCCCGGTGCCGCCCGCGTTCGCTAACAGCTCACTCCACCCGTGTTCGCGGTGAGCGGAATGGCGCCCGTGCCGAAGGCGCCGGTATTCATGACGACTGGCTCACTGAGCAGTATCCACGGTCTCCGTGGCTTCCGCGGTGGCCGACTCGTCGCCGGTCGTCCCGGCCTCCTCCACCGGCGTGTCCTCGGCACCAGCTTCCTGCTCCCCGAACAGCTCGTCCATGTCCAGGGTGTTGCCGGACTCGTCCTGCACCGTGGCCTGGCGAACGATCGAGAACAGCGCCTTGCCCCGGCGCGCGTCGGCGTAGATCGCGCCGAGCTGGCCGGACTGCTGCGCCTGCTGCACGAACTGGTCCGGGCTCATGCCGAACCGCTGAGCCTGGTAGATCAGGCGTTCGGTGAGCTCGCTGTCGGACACCGACACGCCCTCGGCGTCGGCCACGGTGTCCAGCACGAGCTGGGTCTTCACCGTCTTCTCCGCTTCCTCACGGGTCTCGGTGTCGAACTGCTCGCGGGTCTTGTCCTGCTGCTCCAACCACTCGCCGAAGCGGTCCTCGTCGTGGTCAAAGGGATGGATCGCGTCGTGCTTGCGTGACTCGACCTCGGATTCCACGACCGCTTCCGGCAACGGTGTCTCCACGCTGTCCAGCAGCGCGTCCAGCACCTTGTCCCGCGCCTGCATGCCCTGCTGCATCCTCTTGACCCGCAGCAACCGCTCCCGCAGGTCAGCGAGCAACTCCTCGGCCGTGTCGAACTCGCTGGCCATCTGCGCGAACTCGTCGTCGGCTTCCGGCAGGTGCCGCTCCTTGACCGAGTTGACCTTGACGGCGACCTCTGCCTCCCGGCCGGCGTAGTCCCCAGCGACCAGCTCGGTGGTGAACGTCCTGGTCTCGCCTTCACTCGCGCCGATCAGGGCGTCGTCGATGCCTTCGACGAGCTGGCCCGAGCCGATCTCGTACGACAGGCCGCTGGTCTGCGCTTCCTCGACCTCCTGCCCATCGACCGTCGCGGAGAGGTCGATGTTGACGAAGTCTCCCTGCGCGGCCGGGCGCTCGACCCCGGTCAGGGTGCCGAACCGGGCACGCAGCTCGTCGAGCTGCTGCTGGATGTCGTCGTCGGTGACCTCGACGTCGTCCACCGTCACGGCGAGCTCACCGAAAGCGGGCACCGTGATCTCTGGCCGGACGTCCACCTCGGCGGTGAATTCGACCTGCTCACCGTCCTCGACCTTGGTGACCTCGATGTCGGGCCGACCCAGGGTCCTGACCTCGTTGGTGTTGACGGCCTCCAGGTACTTGGCCGGGACCGCGTCGTTGACGACCTGATCCAGCACAGGGCCACGACCGATGCGACTTTCCAGCACCCGGGCCGGCACCTTGCCCGGCCGGAACCCCGGGATGCGGACCTGGCTACCCAGTTCCCGGTACGCGCGGTCGAAGTTCGGCTTGAGCTCGTCGAACGGCACCTCGACGTTGATACGGACGCGCGTCGGGCTCAGGTGCTCGACGGTGCTCTTCACGTGATCTCCTCGTGCGAACGTGCTAGGACTCCCGGCGGTGCCGATCGCCAGTGCCGGGCCTGCTGACAACGGTGGGTTGACGCACGTGGGCCGGCTGCACCATCGGCGCCGGGCTGACCTCCGAGTCTATTGCTTCTACCGGATCGATGCGGCGCCGGGTTCCGCAATGGCGCGGTCCGGGCAGCTCGGCGCCGCGTCACGCGCTGAACAACGATCCGCACGCGTTCCGTGACCGGTCAGGTTCAGAAGCGACGGCGGGGCCACACGCGACCACCCGCACCCGAAGGTGATCTTTGTCTCAACGAACGCCAGCGGCAGCCCAGGGCCTAGAACGAAGCGCCCTGCACGGACACAGGGCGCTTCGCTTGCGGAGTCGGGGTGGCGGGATTTGAACCCACGGCCCCTCGCACCCAAAGCGAGTGCGCTACCAAACTGCGCCACACCCCGCACACCAGCACCGGCCGAACCAACATCAACCGGTGCTTGCACGTAGCTTATCGCGACCCGTTAGACTCCCTTCACGTGCCCAACAGGCACATGCGGGTGTAGCTCAATGGTAGAGCCCCAGCCTTCCAAGCTGGTCACGCGGGTTCGATTCCCGTCACCCGCTCTACGCGACAAACGCCCTGGTCAGAGCCGGACATGACCGTCCAGAGTAGAGGGACTTGCCGGCTTTCGAAGTGGCCCGTCGACGGGTTGGCGGCCTTGCGGGTGGAAGGGCACGGTGGTGCCCACCGCACCGACATCACCCACGTGAGCACGGTGAAGGTCACCCCAGCCGCTCGCGCGGCGGTGCACCATCTGGAAGGTGACACACATGCCGCACACGGACCGAGTCCACCAGCACGCGCGCTGGCCGTCTGGCTGGAGCTCAGGGCGCTCCAGCTACGCATGGCTGCTTCCGTTCGGGGACCAGCAGGGTATGCGACGGCTGGTGAACAGTTACCAGTACGCCCTGCGAGAACTTCCTGGCTTCGATCTCGTGCCGCTGGAGTGGCTGCACATCGTCGTCCAGGAAGTCGGTTTCACCGACGCGGTCCCGCCGGAGAGCATCGGTGATCTCCTGCAGGCAGCGCAGAAGCACCTGCAGGGAGTCTCTCCGCTGGAGTTGACCTTCCACGCCGCGAAGGTGCTGTCCGAGTCGCTGGCGCTGCCCGCCGAGCCGGCGGCGGCCGTGCCCCAGCTGCGGTCGGCGTTGCGCCAGGCCAGCGCGAGCGTGGTGGGGAGTTCGATGCTGCCCGCGGAGCCAGCCGAGATCGACACGCACGTCAACCTGGCGATGTCGACCTCGGAGGGACCGTCGGCGTTCGCCAGTGCCGTTCTCAGTACGGCTGAGGCTGAGCCCACCGTCGTCGAGGTTCCGGCCGTTTCGCTCGTTCGGCTGAACCGCGATCACTCCACCAACGAGTGGGAGACGGTCGCGCGGGTGCCGTTCGGCGGGTGAGGGTCCTTCCGGGGGTGGCCGGAGAACTTCTCATCACAGGTGCATGAACACCTGCTCAAGCGGGTCTCGGAGAAGCGGTACGGTCGACAGGGTCCGTATCATCGGCCGGTCGAGAACGCATTCTCACGGCAGCGAGCGTTTCCCGGAGGTTCCGTGGGACCCCTTATCTTCCTCATCCTGGCCGCCGCCGTGATCATCGGTGCGCTTCTGTGGTCGTCGAAGCAGCGCGCGGCGGCTCAGCGCCGGGAACTCGACGACGCCAAGGCCGAGGCACGGCGGTGGACCGAGCGGCTCGGGGGCCAGGTCTTCAACCTCGTCGGCTCCAATGACGCTGCGAAGCAGGCGCTGGTGGACGCCTCCGAGCGGCATGGGGCCGCCGTGTCCCAGTTGGATCAGGCCAACTCGGTCGAGCAAGCCCGGTTGGTCAAGGAAACCGCCATCGAGGGGCTGCACTACGTGCGGGCCGCTCGCGTGGCGATGGACATGGACCCGGGACCGGCCGTGCCCGACCCGTCCGGCAGCCAAAACGCGGGCAAGGTAACCGAGGCTCGCCAGGTCGACGTCGACGGCAAGGAGTACGCCGCGTCACCCAACCCGAGTGCGGAGACTCCGCACTACTACCCCGGTGGGCGAATCGCCGGGCGCCCGGTTCCCCAAGGCTGGTACAGCGAGCCCTGGTGGAAGTCCGCCCTGATCGGCGGCGCCTGGGGTGTCGGGGCCTTTGCCCTCACCGAGGCGCTGTTCGGGGGCATGAGTGGCGTGCCGTCGGACGCGTACGCGGAGGGCGTTCATGACGGGATGCTGCACGACGGGCAGGGTTTCGACGGCTTTGATGCAGGGGGCTCCGACGGGGGCGGGTTCGACAACGTCGGCGACTTCGGAGGTCTGGGCGACTTCGGAGATTTCGGCGGCGACGGTTTCGACTTCGGTGGCAACGACGGCGGCTTCTTCTGACCACCGGGCCCACGGCCCTCGCCCCAAAACCGCACGGGTCCGGCGATGGTCGAGGTGACAGCATGGGAACCTTCCTGTCACCGGTGGTGCTGTGTTCAACCTGAGCGATCGCAGAGGCGCGGGAGACGGGTCGCGGAAGGCGGCGCGACTGAGCCAGTCCCCGCGAGCGCCCCCATCGCTTCATGCGTGCGAGATGAGAGGAAGATTCCCATGCTGTCAGCCGCGCTGCTGGCAGCTGGGGCACCAGTAGAGCTTGCGGCCAGCGAGTTCGGCGGTGGCGACCACGGTCCCGCACACCAGGCACGGCTGGCCTGCTCGCCGGTAGACGTACACCTCCCCGCCGTGGCGGTCCTGCCGTGGTGCCCGACCGGTGACCTCTGGCTCGTGCTCCGGTCTCACGGTGTCGATTCGGCCGCGGCGAACGCCGACGTGCATCAACTCGACCAGGTCATGCCAGAGCGCATCCCACTGCTCGCGCTCCAGCGCGCTCCCCGGGGTGTGCGGTGGGATGCCGTGGCGGAAGAGCACCTCCGCGCGGTAGACGTTGCCCGCGCCTGCGAGCACCTTCTGGTCCATCAGTAGCGCGGCGATGTTCGTGCGCGACCGGGAGATGCGCTCCCACGCCCGCCCCGGATCGGCGTCCGCTCGCAACGGGTCGGGGCCGAGGCGTGACCGCACCGCGTCCACTTCGACGCTGGTGAGCAGCTCGCACGCGTTGGGGCCGCGCAGGTCGGTTCCGTGCGTCTTGCCCAGCATCCGCATCCGCACCTGGCCGCGCGGCTGGGTGGCAGGCAGCTCGAACTCGGTGAACGTGCCGTAAAGACCGAGATGAACGTGCACCACCAAGTCCGGTCCGTACCAGTGAAACAGATGCTTACCGTGCGCCTCAGCCCATTCCAGCACGCGTCCGTCTACTTTGGACGCGTTCGAGGCGAATCGCCCTTGCGGGCTGAGGACCTGGACTTCGGTTCCCGCGTACCGGCGCTGGTGCAACCGCGCAAGGCGGTGGAGGGTGTGACCTTCGGGCATGACCAGAGATCCGAGCGCCCGACTGCTCGCCACTCGCGCACGACGTGTGGCGGGTCAGCCGGGCCAACCGCTCGGATACGAGCTTGGCCGACCGACCGTCAGGCGGTCGGCAGAGCCGGCGGCTCGCCGGTCCGCTCGTACTCGGTCAACAGGTCGATCCGGCGCTGGTGCCTGCCGCCCTCGAACTCCGTGCTCAGAAAGGCGTCGACGATCTGCTCGGCGTCCTCGACCGAGTGCATCCGCGCACCGACACCCGCCAGCAGCGCATTGTTGTGCTGCCGCGCGAGCTTCGCGGTCTCGACGCTCCAGGTCAGCGCGGCGCGGGCGCCCGGCACCTTGTTCGCGGCGATCTGCTCGCCGTTGCCGGACCCGCCGATCACGATGCCCAGGCTTCCCTCGTCGGCCACGACCCGACGCGCCGCTTCGACACAGAACGGCGGGTAGTCGTCCTGGGCGTCGTACACCTCCGGGCCGACATCGGTCACCTCGTGGCCGAGCTCACTCAGCCGCTTGACCAGGTGGTTTTTGAGTTCGAATCCTGCGTGGTCAGAACCTACGTAGACGCGCACGCTGGCAGTCTGCCAAATGGGGTACACGGGCCGTACACCCCGGTCACCTTTCACGCCGAGTGATCGGACGTCAGGATGCTGTGCTCATGAACGCGCACTGGGTGGAGGTAGGAGACGGCGTACTGGTACGCCGCTACGCCGAACTGGATCTCTGCGTAGGGTTGGTCCTCGGTGCTGAGAAGGCGCTGGTAGTCGACACCCGCGGCGACCACAGGCAGGGGATCGAGCTTGCCACGGCGGTACGTCACGTCACATCACTACCGTGCCAGGTCGCGATCACACACGGCCATTTCGATCACTGTTTCGGTACCAGCGCGTTCCCGCAGGCGACGGTATGGGCACATGCAGGCTGCCCTGCCTTCCTGGGCAGGACCGCCGAGGATCAGCGTCGCGAATGGGTGGAGCACTACCGAGCGAGCGGGCGCACCGAGATCGCGAGCGCGCTCGCGACCACCGAGCCGGTAATACCCAACGCACTGATCCGCCGGCGGGTCGACCTCGACCTGGGCGCACGACACGTGCGGCTCCTACACCCGGGGCTCGGGCACACCGACCATGATCTTGTCGTGGTCGTGCCGGACGCCGACGTGACGTTTGCCGGCGACCTCGTCGAGCACGGCGCGCCACCGTCGTTTGAGGACTCCTACCCGACCGAGTGGCCGACCACTGTGGATCATCTGCTCGCCGTGAGCCGCGGGACGATCGTCCCCGGCCACGGCGACGTCGTCGACGCCGCGTTCGTGGCCGCGCAACGGGACGAGCTGCGCGTGGTCGCCGAGCTGTGCCGCGCGGTGACGAGTGGCGAACTGCACACGACCGAAGCTCTGCTCAGCTCGCCCTATCCCGCCGACGTCACACGCTCGGCCTTGGCCCGAACCCACCGCGACACCAACGGCAGTGGCGATTAACGTCCGTTGTGGACACCCATTCGTTCAGTCGAATTGCGGGTCCTCGCTGCGAGTGCGCTTCAACTCGAAGAAGTAGGGGTACTCGGCGAGTAACCGCGCACCATCGAAGATCCGGCCGGCTTCCTCACCACGCGGAATCCTGGTCAGTACGGGTCCGAAGTAGGCGGTTCCGTCCACGTGGATCGTCGGGGTACCCACGTCCATGCCCACCGGGTCCATGCCCGCGTGGTGGCTGGCGCGAAGTTCCTCGTCGTACTCGGTGCTGGACGCGGCCTCGGCCAACGAGGCCGGGAGTCCGACCTCCTCCAACGATTCCGCGATCACCTGGTCGAAGTCCTTGTTGCCCTTGTTGTGCAGCCTGGTGCCCATCGCGGTGTAGAGCGGAGCGAGCACCTCCTCGCCGTGGTGCTTGGCGGCGGCGATCGCGACCCGCACCGGTCCCCATCCCTTGGCCATCAGCTCCTGGTACTGCTCCGGCAGGTCGCGTCCCTCATTGAGAACTGAGAGGCTCATCACATGAAACCTGAGGTCGATGTCGCGGACGTTCTGCACCTCCAGAATCCACCGTGAGGTGATCCAGGCGAATGGGCACAGCGGGTCGAACCAGAAGTCGACCTTGGTCCGCTGTTGGTCGTCCGAAGCGGACACAGTCGTCGTGGCCATGGTGGAACCTCCCCAATCGAGGGTTGCGGGTAGTGGCCCGGGCGGCGGCAGGCTGCTCGCGGGCCAGCGCTCAATGTCGTCAACAAGTTTGCTCCGGGATGTCTTCCCGACCTCCAGCTGACACTCCCCCGCGTGTCATTCACTGCCACGGAGGACACCGGTTGGCCAACGTGATTTGATTCCTTTATCCACCGAAAGTGAACTGCCGATGAACCGGCACCAGTGAACGAGCGACGAGGTGATCCGTGGCCCCTCCGAACCTCACCAGAGAGCAGGCCGAGCAGCGCGCAGCACTGCTTGAGGTCCATTCCTATGTCGTTGAGTTGGACCTCTCCGACGGCGCCGGTGGGCCGGACGTGGAAACCTTCGATTCCACGACCACGGTGCGGTTCCGTAGCGATCAGACCGGGGCGACGACGTGGATAGACCTGGTCGCGACCAGGGTGCACAGCGCGCGATTGAACGGCGTCGAACTCGACGTCTCGGCCTACGACGAGGCAACCGGCATCGCACTGCCCAACCTGGCTGACGAGAACCAACTCGTGGTGCACGCCGAATGCCAGTACACCAATACCGGCGAGGGCCTGCACCGGTTCATCGACCCGGTGGATGGCGCCGCCTACCTGTACAGCCAGTTCGAGACGGCGGACGCGAAACGGATGTTCGCCTGCTTCGACCAGCCTGACCTGAAGGCCACCTACCAGTTGACGGTGCTCGCCCCGGCGGAGTGGAAGGTCATCTCCAACACGCCCGCCGAGATCGCCGCGTCGCCGGAGGGCGGCAGGCGGCACGTCTTCGCGACCACCAAACCGATGTCCACCTACCTGGTGGCGCTGGTCGCCGGCCCCTACGCCGAGTGGCGCGAGGTATACCGCGGCGAGGACGGCCAAGCCGACATTCCGCTGGGCATCTACTGCCGCGCCTCCCTTGCCGAGCATCTCGACGTCGATCGCCTGTTCACCGAGACGAAACAGGGATTCTCGTTCTTCCAGAGCGCGTTCGGGGTGGCCTACCCGTTCGAGAAGTACGACCAGTGCTTCGTTCCGGAATTCAACGCGGGGGCGATGGAGAACGCCGGGTGCGTGACGTTCCTGGAGGACTATGTCTTCCGCTCCCGGGTCACCAGCTACCTGTACGAGCGGCGCTGCGAAACAGTGCTGCACGAGATGGCGCACATGTGGTTCGGCGACCTGGTCACCATGCGCTGGTGGAACGACCTGTGGCTCAACGAGTCCTTCGCCACCTGGGCCAGTGTGCTCGCGCAGGCGTCGGCCACCCAGTACTCGCACGCCTGGACCACGTTCGCCAGCGTCGAGAAGTCATGGGCCTACCGGCAGGACCAGTTGCCGTCGACCCACCCGGTGGCCGCGGACATCCCGGACCTGCAGGCGGTCGAGGTCAACTTCGACGGCATCACCTACGCGAAGGGCGCTTCGGTGCTCAAGCAGCTCGTCTCCTATGTCGGGTTGGAGAACTTCCTGGCCGGGCTGAAGGTCTACTTCCAGCGGCACGCCTGGTCCAACGCCACCCTCAACGACCTCCTGACCGCGCTGGAGGAAGCGTCCGGGAGGGATCTGTCGTGGTGGAGCAACCAGTGGCTGGAGACGACGGGCCTGAACATGTTGCGGCCGAGGTTCGCCACCGACGACGCTGGGCACTTCACCGAGTTCAGCGTCCTGCAGAGCCCGGCACGCCCCGGCGAGGGTGAATACCGAACGCACCGGCTTGCGATCGGCGTGTACGACGACTCCCCGGAGACCGGCAAGCTGGTCCGGGTGTACCGCACCGAACTCGACGTGTCCGGCGAGCAGACCGAGGTTCCAGATCTGGTCGGGGTCCATCGGGGAAAGCTGGTGCTGGTCAACGACGACGACCTCACCTACTGCACGCAGCGTCTCGACCCGGGTTCGCTGGCGGTGCTCGTCGACCGGATCAGCGACATCGATCAGTCGCTGCCCCGCGCGCTGTGCTGGTCCACGTCCTGGGAAATGACTCGCGAAGCCGAGCTGAAGGCCCGCGACTTCATCGGCCTGGTCCTGGGCCAGTCCCCGACCACGGGCATCGGCGCCGAGACCGAGATCGGCGTGGTGCAGCGAGTGCTGTTGCAGACGCAGACCGCGCTGTCGTCGTACGCGGACCCGTCGTGGTCGGCGCAGGGATGGCAGCGTTTCGCCTCCCGGATGCTGGAACTGGCGCACACGGCCGAACCTGGATCGGATCATCAGCTCGCGTTTGTGAACACCCTGGCCGGATCGGTGCTCGCGGACGAGCACCTCACCGCGGTTCGCGGCTGGCTTGACGGCAGCGCCCCCCTGGAGGGCCTACGCGTGGACACGGACCTGCGCTGGCAGCTGTTGCACGCCCTGGTCGCGCACGGCGCCGCCACCGAGGCAGAGATCGACGACGAGTTCGCCAAGGACCGCACTGCGACCGGCCGAAGGCGTGCCGAGCGTGCCCGCGCGCTCATCCCCACCCGCGAGTCGAAGGAACTGGCCTGGCAGCGCGCCCTATACGACGACCAAGTGCCGAACGCGATCAACGAGGCGATCATCTCCGGCTTCCAGCACCCCGCGCAGCGTGAGCTGCTTGCTCCGTTCGTCCGCCGGTACTTCGAGGAGATCGAGGACGTGTGGGGCCGGCGTTCCAGCGAGCGGGCACAGCCGACCGTGATCGGGATGTTCCCGTCCTGGTCGGTGGAGCACGACACGGTGTCGGCTGCCGACGCGTGGCTGGCGGGCGATCACCCGGCCGCCCTGCGCCGGCTGGTGTCCGAAGGTCGGGCCGGGATCGTGCGCGCCCTGGCAGCCCGCGAGTTCGATCGTTCGTGATCAACATCGGCGGGTGACCATCCCGCCGCGCCTGGCTGACGACTTTGGGCTGCCACAACCCGCACAGGGATCCCTGCCGAGCAGGGATGCCTGTGCGGGTTAGTGGACTCGTGGGTTAGTGGCTCGCCGACGCCTCGTCGGACGACCGGTACCGGACGCCGGCGGCATCCGAGAGCATCCGCAGGCCGCTGATCAATCCGCCGACGAGGTCGCCCTCCTTGAAGGACGCCACCATGCTCATCACCGCCAGGTTGCAGGACCGGTCGGAGACACGGCGGTGGGACTCCTCGCCCGTGACGATCTCGACCTGGCGTTGCCCTGGGGAGACGGCCAGCAGCACTCCCTCACCGGCCCGCGCGCCCAGGTTCGAATGCAACTGCTCGGCGCGTTCGCGCGTGTCTTCCCCCAGCTCACCGAGGTAAATCGCGAACTCCAGACCGGTGGACCGGGTGGACAGCGTGAGGGCCTCGTCCAGCCGAGCGAGCTGGCCCGGGCTGAACGGGAGTTTCGGCCGCTCCGGCTGGACCCGCCGAGCGATCGACAGCCGACCGGTCTGGGTGAGGACCTCGCCAGCCTCCAGGTCTTCGGCCCCATGCCCTGTGGCCCCGGCGATCTCACCATTTGCCACGCGCGCCTCCCCGTGCCGTACTGGGTTGGAGGTTCTCAGCTGTCGAATCGCCCGCTACCGGCGCACTGGTGGTACTCACGCCCGCAGGGTCGGCGACCCAGAACACGGCGGGGTAGTCCCACTCTTGTCCCGCGCGGTAGCGGACCTTGGCGATCCTCGGCCACAGCACGATGAGCATGACCAGGCCGTAGATCGCGGCCGGCACCACCGCCAGGATGAGCACAGTCTGCACGACAGTCACGGCCAGTACGGTAACTGATCTGTTCGGCACACGGGCCACGACGTGCTGGGCATTCACGAGGCGACGCGGCAGCGGCGCGCCTGCCTTGGCAGGCTCGGTGATCTTTCGCCGGATCGAGCCGGATCGAGCCGGATCGAGCCTGAAAAGTTGCCCGAACTTGACGATGAGCCCGAGATTCTTCCGTCCTGGGACGGTTGTGTGACGTTTCTCATCGCTGATCACGCGTTTGGATTAGCGTCAACGTCTGAATGGAGTCGGACCAGAAGGCTGCAACGGGCAGGCGGGTTGGCGGCTTGTTCCGAACGTGGCTCGCTCTTAGTTTTTCACCTGTCTGGGTCTTGAAACTTCGACCGAACACGTTCAACGCCTACTTTTGTGCACAGGAGGCACAGATGTCGATCAACATTACGTCCGCTCGGGTTACCTCCGTCACTCGTTTGAACGCTAACAATCGTCCCTTTGAACACAGTATGCACACGGGACTGCGCCGTTGCGTTCGGATCAGTGATCACGAGGGTGACGTTCGGACGGATGATCGCCTGCCGGTGGCCGAGGGTGTTCGCATCAGCAGCCTCCAGACCAGCAAGAACAAGCGCGGTGTGCGCATCAGCGGACGGCAGCGAGGAGTCCGCATCAGTGGCGAGCGTCACGGTGTGCGCATCAGTGGGCACGCTCGGGGAGTCCGTATCAGCGGTCAAGAGCGCGGGGTTCGCATCAGCGGGCACCAGCGAGGTGTGCGCATCAGCGGACACGAAGGCGTGCGGATTAGCGGTCAAGAACGCGGGGTCCGCATCAGCGGGCACCACCGAGGCGTGCGCATCAGCGGACGGGCTCACGGGGTGCGTATCAGCGGTACGGGTGAGGGTGCCCCGATGACGGCCGCAGCCGCGTGATCAGACCAGCGGCTCACCAAGGTAGGGCAACCACAACGGATCGGCTTCGGACAAGCCCGCCAGCAGCCTCCAATGACGTCCGCGGGGAGCCTTCGGTGCCATCGGCAACTGCCAGCCAAGCTCGTTCAGCGTCTTGTCCGCTTTGCGGTGGTTGCACTTCGTGCAGCAGGCGACGCAGTTCTCCCAGGCGTGCGTGCCACCCTTGCTCCGCGGAACGACGTGGTCGATGGTTTCCGCGCGGGCTCCGCAGTACACACAACGGTGGCCGTCCCGGTGCATCAGCGCGGACCGCGTCAACGGCGCTCGACCCCGGTGGGGAACACGAACGAAGTAACTCAACCTGATCACCGAGGGGATGACGAGACTCGTTGTGGCGGAACGCAGCATCAGCCCGGCGGGATCGCCGTGGACAATCTCGGCTTTCCCGCACACCACCAGCACGATCGCCCGTCGCAGGGGCAGCGCCGTGAGGGGCTCGAAGGTGGTGTTCAGCAGCAGCACCCGCCGCTTTCTCCACGACGGTGAACCATCGGTGGTGGCCTTCGCCCCGTCAGGCTGGCAGGCCAGTCCCCCAAGCTGCTGGCGCAGCCCAGTTCGCGGCGCCGGTCCCTGCACAGCGCCGCTCGGAGTCGGTTGTCGGTCGGGCACTCGACCACCTCCACCGGTACCGGGCAATAGTCGACCACAAAACCGTGATTCGCCGCACGTGTGATTCGCCACGTCGTCCCGGTACGCCTGAAACCGCAGGATGACGCATCGGTGACCGCGGATCGTCGGCGGGGGTGTGTTCGCGCTCGAGGAGTCGAACCGCCGGGCGAGCGCACGTATCGTCGACAAGCGTGACCGATGCTCAGCCCGAAGCCCTCGGCTATCCCGAAGCCGAACGGTGTGACCTCGTCGAAGAACTGCACGGACACCGCATTCACGACCCCTACCGCTGGTTGGAAGACCCCCATGACCCGCGTACTCAGGAGTGGTCGGCGGCTCAGGACGACCTGGCCCGCGCCTGGCTGGACAGCCTGCCCGGTCGGGAGGCGGTGAGCGAGCGAATCCGCTCGCTGCTCAGCGCCGGCTCCGTCTCGGCCCCGATCTGGCGATCCGGTCGCGCGTTCTTCACCCGGCGCGAGCCGGACCAGGAGTTCCCGGTGTTGATGGTGCGCGAACCGGACGGCTCCGAACGGGTGCTCCTCGACGTCACCCTCCTCGACTCGTCCGGACTGACAACCCTCGATCGATGGTCACCCAGCCTGGAAGGCACCAGGCTTGCCTACCAGGTGTCCGTTGGTGGCGACGAGGAGTCACTGCTGCGCGTGATCGACGTGGACACCGGCGAGGTGCTGGACGGCCCGATCGACCGGTGCCGGTATTCCTCCATCGCGTGGCTGCCGGGAGGCAAGGAGTTCTGCTATGTCCGGCGGCTCCCGCCCGAGGCCGTGCCCGCGGGAGAGGAACAGTTCCACCGCCGGGTCTGGCGGCACCGCATCGGGACGTCCCCCGAGCAGGACCTGTTGCTGCATGGTGAAGGTCTCCACCACACCTTCTACTACGACGTGCGTATCACCCCGGACGGCCGGTGGCTGGTCATTGACGGCAGTCCCGGCACAGCGCGACGGGACTCGATCTGGATCGGTGATCTCCAGGACGCGTCCACCACGGCTACGGGCGTGCCCGAGCTGCGCCAGGTCCTGGACAGCTCCGACGGGGTTCGGGCGGGCGCGTGGGTCGAACGGGACGGCCGGCTCTACGTCCTCACGACGCAGGACGCCCCGCGCTGGCGGCTGTGTGTGGCGGACCCGAATCAACCCGAGCCGGAGAACTGGGTCGAGCTGATCGCGGAGGACCCCGACTCGGTGCTCGAGGCAGCGCGCTGGTTCGACCCGGGTGACGGTAGACCCGCCCAGCTGGCGGTGCTGCGCACGCGGCACGCCGTCTCCGAACTGAGCCTGCACGATCCCGCCACTGGTGCGCGCACGGGCGACATTCCCCTGCCCGGAACCGGGCAGGTCACGTCACTGACGACCGTCGACGAACGCACCACGCACAGCCAGGACCGCCTGTGGATCGGCTGGACCGATTTCACGACACCGCCCTGCGTACACATGTACTCCCAGCGCACGCAGCGAACCGAACTGGTGAACGCCGCCCCGGGGACACCCGAACTGCCGCCGGTACACACCCAGCAGGTCACCTACCGGTCGGCGGACGGTACCCCGGTACGCATGTTCGTGCTCAGTCCCGAGCCGAGCCCGGACCGCTCGCGCGCTGCTCTGTTGACGGGTTACGGGGGGTTCTCGCTGTCCTTGGAGCCCGCATACGCGCCGACCGCGCTGGCGTGGGTCGCCGCGGGCGGCGTGTGGGCACGGCCGGCGCTGCGCGGTGGCGCTGAGGAAGGCGAGCAATGGCATCGCACCGGTATGCGGGAGAGCAAGCAGAACGTTTTCGACGACTTCCATGCCGCCGCCGGGTATCTCATCGAGCAGGGGTGGACCAGCAGTGACCAGCTCGGCATCTCCGGCGGTTCGAACGGCGGGCTGCTGGTCGGCGCGGCCCTGACCCAGCGTCCAGACCTGTATCGGGCGGTCGTGTGTTCCGCGCCGCTGCTGGACATGGTTCGCTACGAGAAGTTCCTGCTGGGCCGAACGTGGAACGAGGAGTACGGCACCGCCGATGATCCCGAGGAACTCGGCTGGTTGCTGTCGTACTCGCCATACCACCACGTCATCGAACAGGTGGACTACCCGTCCGTGATGTTCACGGTGTTCGAGTCGGACACCCGCGTGGACCCGAATCACGCGCGCAAGATGTGCGCGGCACTCCAGCACGCGACCAGCTCGACACCGGCCAAGCGGCCCGTGTTGCTGCGCAGGGAGACAGAAGTCGGACACTCCGCCCGCTCAGTGTCCCGTACGGTGGGGCTGGCGACTGACACGTTCGTCTTCCTCGCGGAAGCAACGGGACTGTCGCTACCGTGACCCTGCCGCTACCTTCAACAGGATGCTGGCTTCGTCATGGGCGGCGGGGCGCCCATGACCCAGCACCGCTGAGCGCCGATTCCCTCGGCGCGGAGAGCGCGGCAGTTCCACCCGAATAGCGCTTGATGATTCCGAATAACGCTGAATCATTCTGCGGGCCATACCTGCCCGGTATGTCCCGCATGCCCCGAATCATGAAACCCCCGACATGGAAGTCCCCGAGCACATGACCCTTCCGATCTTCATGCAACCCCATTGCGTCAACGCACCGGGCACGTTATGCACCATGGTCTACGACTGGACGCACAACGCGTGGCTGGCCGACTACTCGCAGGTGCTGATCGCGATTCCACTGAAAATCGTGGTGATCGTGCTGGTAGCGATCATCGTGCGCTACTTCGTCCACCACGCGATCAACGGGCTCACCCGCGGCAACGGTGACGGCAAGACCCCGAAACTGCTGCGCCCACTGCGGGAACGGGCGAACGAACTCAAAGGCCCAGTGCTCAACGAGCGCCGCCGGCAGCGCGCCCGCACGCTCGGCTCAGTCCTCCGGTCATTGTCGTCGTTCATCATCTTCG
>JBPYFK010000103.1:0-10426 GCA_051984675.1 Pseudonocardiaceae bacterium
CACGCAGTGCGCTGCGTCCGTTGATCGAGGCTCGATAGGTGATCAGGGAGGTGCCGAACGCGGCACCGTCGAATGCGCCGGGGATGAACCACGCTGTGACGGGGGTGAATCCGTTCATCTTGTGCAGTCCGTAATCCTGCAGCCCGACGAAGGACGCTGCCCAGCCCATGATCGCCGCTAGCGCCACGAATATCAACGCGGCGCGGGAGAGCCACCGGCTTTCGTGATCGACACTGTGCGCGTGCTCGGGCACCGCTTCCGCCCTTCGAGAGGTTGTGGCCCGCGGTGCGGCACTCGCTGCTCGCCTGAGACCACGGAGTTCCGCGCGGAGCGGGCGCATCGTAACAATGGATCATGTGATCGCTGAGTGAGGCAGATGCCCTGATCAACTATGGCAAAAGCCGTAGTTGTGTGGTAGATGAGCACTCCCGGTAGAAACCACTGGGGGAGTCGCCACGATGTCCACAACGGACGTTGGCCGGGCATCTCAAACCTCGCCACGAGAACGGGAGACCCGGAGCTGTGTTTTGTGTCAAAGGCCGGCTCGTTCTACACATAGTCGCAGGAGATAACCCGCACCTGATCGACATGCTGTTGAACTGCACGTCCTCATCCACCAACACAAGATCAAAAGCCTGGTGGATCAAGGTCACTGACTGCTGGAGTACTGGAGGTCTCTTGGCGGCAGGATTTCTATGCTGGTGACGTCCTCATTTTGGTAGCGAGCGCCTGTTTGTTCCTCCCGCCACACTTCCATTTGCCGAAGGCACTGGCGCAGCTCCTCGGCGCGCATCGCCCAGTCACGGCGACGTTCCCGGCTGCGCGCCGGGTCAGTCATCATGCTGCGGGCCATGCTGAACCTTTTGTAGAGATACGTCAGGGTCTGATCGTCGTGGCTGCTCATGGGTGAATCCTGCGGCTGGGGGACAAGGTCTCCGTGTGGCGCGCCAATGCACCGAAATCCGTGGTGTTCCACGCGGTTCGACCACACAGGCCACCACGGACTCGGTCCGTGTATCGCACTGGACGATCAACCGCGTTACGCGTCTCTTTCCGTGCATCATTCATCACCCGCTGTTGTGAAACTCTCGGGGCAGCTGCAGCCTCTTGATCTGATGCCGCGGATTGGGCAAGGTAGCTGCCCAGCCATCGAAGAACGGGCGGTCGGGGGCCCGGCGGACACGCGAGCACACGGGACGTGTTCGTGGACCGCGTTAGCACCCGGGAGGCATCGGTGACGCTCACGCCCGACGACGTGCACGCAGTGACGTTTCCCACCACGTCACGCGGCAAATCTGGCTACGACGAACGCGAGGTTGACGATTTTCTGGACCGCGTGGAGGCAGCCCTTCGCGGTGAAGGCACGCTCACGGCAGAGGAAGCGTCGACCACTAGATTCAAGCGGGCGGACAAACGGGGCCGCGGCTACGAAGCACAGGCGGTGGAGGCGTTCCAGGAACGCATCCTGATTACCCTGAAGGAACGCGAAGCAGCAAGACGTTCGGGTCGACAGCACACGGTCCAGCGGTTGGCTCGCCACGTGGTTCACCACGTCGTCCAACAGCAGGGGGATTCGGCTATATCCCAGCCACAAACTGAGGGCGTCACAGGAGTACCGCACCGCCCGGCGCTGCAAAGCCCGCTGGCTGGTCAGGCAGCGTACGACGCGAACCAGGTGGATGCGTTCCTGGCTCGCGTGGAAGCGACACTGCGTGGCGTGGACACCCTCACGTCAGGTGAGGTACTGACCACGCGATTCCCTCCGCAACCACCGGGTGGTCGTGGTTACCACGAGGCCAGTGTTGATGCACTGCTGGTCCAGATAGCGGCCAGCCTGAAGCAACTGTCCGGACGCAGCATGGCAAAACCGGCTATGTGGCCAGGGATGTCCCCAACTCGCCAGCCGCCGCCACAGCAACCACCACCCGCCATCCCGACAGTGACCCTCACTGCGCGGGAAGTGCGTGACGTCGCATTCGCCAGCGCTCCATTGGGTGAGCCGGGTTATGAACCGGACGAGGTGGACGACTTTGTTGACCGCGTCGAAGCAACCCTACGTGGCCGCGATTGGCTGGCACCCGCGGACGTCCGTGAAATTCGGTTCACCGTACTGCCGGCTGGCACAGCTGGCTACGACACGCAAGAGGTCGATGCCTTCCTTAACCTGGTCAAGGATCAGTTAGTGGCAGCGCACTCCACAGTGGACCCGACGGTGTCGCCGGACGCCGACACGTGGCCGCAGATCCCGTCACTGGGCTCGCCCGCCTCATTCTTACCGAAATCGGCCGTCTGCTGACACACCTGATCATTCACCCGATCGAGGAGGAAACGCTCGCCGTAACGGCCTAGGTGTCTAGTTGAGGACGGCACCAAGGAGCGACAAACGCAATCGCGTTCGCGTGATTTCGACGGTGATACGGGCCGTGGCCAGCCTTGGTGTTGCGGGTTGGTTTGTGTCCCGGCGCGGCCTTGCCCTTGTGCCCCTCGTAAGGGCGGGGTCGCGATACACCCTCGTGGTTCACTCGATCGATTTCATCGCTTGACTGGGCGACGAGCAACCGGTATGCCTCGCTGAATCGTCAGGTTACCCCTGATCGGTTTTGACGAAGGCCACTGCTCTTCGATTTGGGCTAGTGGTGAAATGCGCTGACCAGCGAGGATGAGTGGGTCGGCGTGGAGGGGTTCCCGCGCTATTTGTGATCATTTCCAGCCGTTCGTGGGTGCTGGCAGGCCAGGGCGGCGGTCCGTTATGGCACGTGGAACGTGGTCCAGGGGTGTTTCGAGGCTCGCTCCAGACAGGATTCACACGATTGAGTAACTGGCTGCGTTGAGGTGGCCTCGATTGCTGAAGCGGTTAACGGAATTTCGCCGTTAGCCTGATTTCCCGTAGCCGGGCGTAGATCGGTCTGCCGTCGAGTCCGGTGGACTGTGTCAGCAATCGTGCTCACTCATCCCTTCAAACGACGCTTGGCCGGGATGACAGGCTCTGTTATGGCCCCTAGGCGCCCCTGTCGCACCAATGCTGGGCTGACCGCGTCGAGCAACCCCGTGGGGGTCGGAAAAGTGGAAGCCCAGTGCCGCAGGATTGCTGTGCAGGGGGAGAGTTCGGCACCGCTGCAATCCTTGGATTCCGGTTCGTCCATTGTGGCCTGACGAGGTTGCGAACTCCGGTGACATTGACGGCACTGCGGCTTCCTGGGGATACATCGTCCACGCCGCCGACATGCGTTTCTTTTCGCTGGCCACTCCAGGACATGACGGTGTCGGTGAGGAGAAGCGTCTGTCTGTGGATGTGCTTGGCACGCTGGTGGCGGTCCAGAACAGACTCTGGCGTGGCTTGGACCGACAGGGTGTCGATCGCCATGACCGGCGACACTGCACGCATGCGTGCGGCCGCGGACACTCATCCCTTGCGCGCGCCAGGCGGGCACCTGACGCTGCTCCCCCTGCAGGGCGGGACAAACCCGCTGTGCAGGTGATGCAGGTACCGTTCGGCCGGCGTGGTGGTCGTCATCCCACACGCCAGCGTGTCCAGGCGGTCCTCGGCTGTGACGCCGAAGCCGCAGCGTGGCAGTGCGTAAACGCCACGTGAGACCAGGCAGTTGTACTGGACCTTTCGGTTCTCGTTACATCCTAGACATCACATTACGGACACCGATTGAGTTGCGAAACCATCACTCTTGAGCTCAGCGGGAAGCTGACCATCGCTCAAACGGGTGATTCCGCCCTACCCTCCGTCGCCGTGACGACTTACTACGACCGCCTCCGCGATGCGAGCCGCAGCCACGACGATCTCGACCACGGTGGCGAGCACCGTAAGCGTGACGACTACCCCGGTTCCTCCCACGAGTTTCAGGCCGAAACGGACCGTAAAGGAAGGCTGCCGGCCCACGGTGGTGCCGACTTCGGCCTGCTCATCTTGCGACTCGGCCTGGGGGGTCTGTTCCTCCTGCACGGTGCGCAGAAACTCTTCGGACTGCCGGGTGGCCTCGGACACCAAGGCTTCGCGCAGATGTTGCAGCAGATGGGGTTCCAGCAGAGTTCCGTGCTCGCGCAGGTTGCCGGCGGAACTGAGTTCGGCGCGGGTGTCTTGCTGGTGCTCGGACTGTTCACGCCGCTGGGCGCTGCGGGCGTGCTCGGCGAGATGGTCATCGTCGTCTTGCTGAAGTCCGGCCACGGACTGTTCGCCAGTCAGGGCGGGTTTGAACTGGAAGGAGTGCTCGTTGTGGCAGCGCTGGGGCTGATGTTCACCGGTCCCGGCCGGATCGCATTGGACAACAACCGCGCGTGGTACCGACATCCACTCATTACAGGCGTCATCTGCCTCATGATCGCGCTCGGTGCCGCCGCTGCCGTGCTCCTGGGATTCAACCCCGAATGGATTCATACCCTGCACGGGGTGAACTAGACCCGGGTCAGTGCCCAGGCCCCAACGTCTGCGGCCGTCCGTGCACCTGCGTCGGCGGCTCCCCAGCTGGATAACCCCCACACGATCATCACCAAACCACGACGAACCTCCGCCCGAAGAAAGGAACCGATCCCGCCATGATCACGCTGTTGAACTGGGCCGCCCGCATCTACACCCTCATCAAGATCGCCAAGTTCGTGGGCGAATCCCAACACCGCACCCGCCAGCAGACCCTGGAAGCAGCCATCGACAAGGTCAACAACACCAAGGCAGTCCTCGTGTCGCTGTACGACTCCGCAGGAGGACCTCCCAACGCGGCACGGCAGGACACCCTGAACAAGGACGGCCAGCAGACCCCCCTCGTCCGCTCCGTCAACACTGCACTCCTCGGCAGCGCGGGTACGGACGCCATGCGCATCGGCTCCTGGCACCTCCACGAGAGCGAGAACGGTGACCTGATTGGCACGAGCGATGACGGGCGGTCAGTCAACCTGACTGAGCAGGCGCTGCGCCCGATGCCGTCCACCGTCCCGGACGCCACCAAGGACAAGTAAAGGAAAGACGGGCAGAAGGACGACAGCGTGCACGACAAACCCGAAGAACAGCGACCACCCGGCACCTACGCCGGCGGATCATGGTCAATCCTCGGCACTTCGACCGCATGTTCCTGACCAGATCGGGCCTGTCAGCGATCTTGTGGGCGGGGTGGTGATCCGACAAGCTGAGGCACCCATGCCTCGGTGGAAAGGATCATCGTGTCGGAGAAGTCGACGTCGGCGGCCTCGGGGTCGTCGGTCCCGGAGGCCGGGGACGCCCGGGCTGCGTAGGACCTCGCGCAGGAATTGCTGGCCAAGGCCCGTAAGGAAGGCGTGTCGTTGGCCGGTGCGGGTGGTGTGTTATCACAGATCACGAAAACCGTCCTGGAGTCGGCGCTGAACGCGGAATTGGACGACTACCTCGGGTACGAAAAAGGTGATCCGGCCGGCCGGGGAGCCGGGAATCACCGCAACGGCCGGTCACAAAAGACGGTGCACACCGATGTGGGGTCGGTGCGGATCGAGGTGCCCCGTGACCGCAGAAGTGAATCTGAGCCACGCATCGTCCCGAAACACGCTCGCCGTATCGAAGGATTCGACGAGTTCATTATCTCGCTGTACGCCAAAGGCTTGACGACTGGCGAGATCCAGAAGCACCTGTCGGAAATCTACGATGTGGAAGTCTCTCGCGAGTTGATCTCGTCGATCACCGATAAAGTGATCGACGAGATGACCGAATGGCAATCCCCGCCACTGGAGCGTGGGCGGTGTCTACCCGGTGGTGCTGATCGACGCGATTCACGTCACGGAAATCCGTGGTGTTCCATGCGGTTCGACCACACAGGCCACCATGGACTCGGTCCATGTATCACACTGGACGATCAACCGTGTTACGCGTCTCGTACCGTACATCAGTCGTCACGCACTGTTGTGAAATTTCCCGGGGGCTTGCAGCCTCTTGATCTGACGCTTGGGATTGGGCAAGGTAGCTTGCCCAGCGATCGAAGAACGGGCGGTCGGGGGCACGGCGGACATGCGAGCACACGCGACGTGCTCGCGGACCGCGCCAGCTCCCGGGAGGCATCGGTGACGCTCACGCCGGACGACGTGCACGAGGTGACGTTTCCCACTGCGCCACGCGGCGAGTCCGGCTACGCCGAATGCGAAGTTGACGATTTTCTGGACCGTGTCGAGGCAGCCCTGCGCAGTGAGGGCACATTCACGGCAAAAGAAGCGGCAACCACCAGATTCAACCGGGCGCACAAACGGGGCCGTGGCTACGAAGTACACGCGGTGGATGCGTTCCAGGAACGCATCGTGATTGCCCTGAAACAACGCGAGGCAGCACGACATTCGCATCGGCAGCACACGGTCCAGCGGCTGGCTCGCCAAGTGGTTCACCACGTCACGCAGCGACAGGCGCAGCAGGCGGATTCGATGACACCCCAGCCACAAACCGCGGTCGTCACGGAAGTACCGAACAGCTCAGCGCTGCAAAGTCCGCTGGCTGACCAGCCAGCATACGACGCGAACCAGGTGGACGTGTTCCTGTCTCGCGTAGAAGCGACACTGCGCGGTGCGGACACCCTCACGTCAGCAGAGGTACTGACCACGCGATTCCCTCCGCAGCCGCCGGGCGGTCGTGGCTACAACGAGGCGACCGTTGATGCATTGCTGGTCCAGGTAGCGGCAGGCCTGAAGCTGCTGTCCCGACGCAGCCCGGCACAGTCGCCCATGTGGCCGGGAATGTCCACAGGCCGTCAGTCGCAGCCACCGCATTCGCCACACGTCATCCAGACGGTGACGCTCACTGCGACGGAAGTGCGCGACGTCGCATTTGCCAGCTCCTCGTCAGTCGAGCCGGGTTACGAACCGCACGAGGTGGACGACTTTCTTGACCGCATCGAAGCAACACTGCGTGGCAGCGACTGGCTGACACCCAAGGACGTGCGTGAAGTCCGGTTCACCGAACTGCCAGCTGGCACAGGTGGCTACGACACGCATGAAGTCGACGCCTTCCTTAATCTGGTCAAGGATCAGTTATCGGCGATGAACGCCACAGTGGACACAGCGGTGTCGCCGGACGCCGACACGTGGCCGCGGATCCCCTCACCTGGATCGTCATCCTTACTGTCGGAAATCCGCAGTCTGCGAGCTCGCTGGCGGGACGGCGGAACTTGACCGCCCGCGTGATCCTCTCCGGTGCGCCCGAGTTCCTCCTGCCAGAGTCCCCGCAGGAGGGTCTCGTATTCCTGGGTCGGCGGTTGTGCCTGACCTTGGTCGGCTGTGGCCAAGTGGGGAGCTCGGGGGTGCGGATTTCGTCGGGCCGCACCAGGGTCTGCAAGGTGATGGTGTCCCCGATCGCGCGTAGCAGTGCGAGGCGTTCGCGCAGCGGAGTGCCACCTTGGTGACGGCGACTCGGTGAGCGGCGCCCGGTCTAGGGCCGGCCCTTGAGCGCCCGGTCAGTCCGAGGGCGTCGGTGGCGGCGGTGATGAGTTAAGAAAGGGGCCACTGACCGCCGCCGGCATGTCAGTGGCCCCATTTCGGACTGCTGCCAGGGTGCAACTGTCGTCAGTGCAGGTCCAGGCCCAGGTCATGCCCGCCGACGGCCTCGACGTGGTGCAGGCCATCCTCGGCTGGCTGGGCGACCACGTTCAGCGGCGCCTGGTGGGTCGGCAGGGCGTCCAGCACCGTGTCCGAGCTCGGCACGTGGCTGGTGACCTCACCGACGGGCAGGTGCGAGGTGACCTCGTGCACCGGCAGGTGCGACGTCACGGCGTCCACCTGGGGGCTCGCCGCGTCCAGGTGCTCGGTCACGTGGTCGAACGCACCGGTGATGGCGCCTGTCGGCAGGTTGCCCGCGGCCGGGAGGTCGCCGGGTACGGCCGGCAGGGTGTGCACGCCCGCGGGCGGGTCGCCGGCGCCGGGCAGGTTGCCTCCCACGCTGCCCACGACCGGCACTTCGCTGGGCGCGGGCAGGTGACCGGAGGCGGCGCCGCTCAAAGCGTCGGTGATGGCCGCGGGACCGTCGGTGGGATTGGGCAGGCTACCGGAAGCCGCCCCGGACAAAGCGGCGTTCAGGGTCTCGGCGCCACTGGCCATAGAAGCGGTCACCTGGCCGACGACCGGAACACCCGACGTCGCAGCAGCAAACTGCTGAGCACCGTTCTCCAACGCGCCACCGATCGCGGCAGGCCCGTCGGCCGGGTTGGGCAAACCACCCGAGGCCAGACCAGACAGCGTGCCGGCGAAGGTCTCACTACCGCTGGCCATGGTGGCCGTCACCTGACCGACGACCGGGACGCCGGAGGTGGCGGCAGCAAGCTGCTGAGCGCCGTTTTCCATCGCGCCAGCGATGGCCGTCGGTGCCTCGGATGGCGAGGGCAGGCCACCGGAGGCGGCCTGGCTCAGGGCGGCGTTGAGGGTTTCGGCGCCACTGGCCATAGAAGCGGTCACCTGGCCGACGACCGGAACGCCCGACGTCGCAGCAGCAAACTGCTGAGCACCGTTCTCCAACGCGCCACCGATCGCGGCAGGCCCCTCGGCCGGGTTGGGCAGACCGCCCGAGGCCGGCAGGTGAGAGGCGAGCTCGTGTAGCTGCTCGGGCCCGTTACTGAACGCGGCAGTGACGCTGCTGATCGCTGAGCTGACGCTGCTGGTATCCGGGTCGTCGCCGCTCAGAATGTTCACGCTGTTGCCGCTGAGTAAATGGTTGTCGTGGATGTCGATGCCGTTGTGCGAGTCCTTCTCCACAATGTTGACCTGATCGTCGTCGTGGTCGTGCTTGTGGTGATGCCCGTGATCCGGCCGTGGACCTTTGTGATCGTGATCGTCGTCTGCGTCTTTGCTGAGGACGTTCAGGCCGTTGCCGCTGAGTAAATGGTTGTCGTGGATGTCGATGCCGTTGTACGAGTCCTTCTCCACAATGTTGACTCGCTGATCATCGTGGTGCGCTGGGGGCGGGGCCGGTTGTGGGGAACCCTGGTGATCAGGCTCGTGGTCCCAGCCTTTGTTGAGCATGCTCAGCTCCATCATGTTGTTGTGTTGCGGACTTGAGGAAGTCAGTTCGCTGATCGGGACGGCGCCGCTGCTGATGGCGGCGAACTTCTCGAAGCTGTCGTGCATCGAGCGGTCGTAGTCGCGCACCACGTCGACCGGCGCGTAATCGAGCATCAGCGAGGTGGCGTGAAGGATGTCAGTCGCATGGACGTCACCGAGCCCGGCGTCCTCCAGCGTGGCGTGGGGATCAGCCTCGAACGCCGACCTGGTTTCCGCGCTGGTCATGAGCTTGCTCAGAAACTCGTGTAGCGACAGTGGTGCAGGCTGCTCGCCCTCGACCCCGGGTTGACCTTCGGATGCGGACGGCTCCGGCGCGGGCGATGACGGAGCGTCGCCGTGCCCCGAGGACGGTTCCTGGTCAGAGGACAGCATCGTCGGTGACCTCCTCGCGCACTCCGACGCATCTGGGTCGGACGGGGAAGATTGGCTTCCTCGTGGCGCGAGACGCTACTCGCGGGTAGTCCCACTTCAACTAGGTGCAAGCCCTAGCGGCGCCCTAATCTAAGCATTAGGGGAACCCGTGCGTACCGGAAACCTTCAGGCACAGCAAGATCAAACGCCGCGTCACGCAAGTACAGCCCTCGCCCGCACCACGATCAGGCCACGGCCCGGAGGTGCCGCATCGATGCCTGGTGTAGGTGCCGTGGCCGTCGTTCTGTGGGTGGCGCGTGTGGACAAAGCCGCTCCACACGTGGACCTGCACGGCTGTTATCCCAGGTCGCCGGCCAAACGATTCAAGACTGCGAACCCCGCTCCTCAAGCAGTGACCATCTGATCAGCGGTCGCGTCGAGATCGCGGGCGAGGATGGGAACCGTCATGCCGGAAACGGCTGCTCAGGTGCGAAGTCGTACGTGAAGTGCTCGCACGGGCCTTCGTCACCGTCGTTGTTGGTGACCTGTTCGCGGTTGGGTCCATGCGAAGCTCGTTCAACGGTCGCCCTTCGGCGTCCAGCGCAACCCGGGCTTCGTGGTCGTAGCTCCACTCGGTGATGATTTCGCCCCGGTTAGGAAACGGCTGCATTCCCAGCAATCCCCACGGTCGGACGCCCTGCGGGGACGGCTCGTCCACCACGCCGAGGTCATCGCCCTCAAAGGCGACAGCTACCGGCTCAAAGACCGCGACCTCGGCCGCGTCCCAGCAGCCGGCACAACCGAAGAGTAACCACCAACTCACCGGCCAAGGGGGTCAACATTCACGTGCCGGAAAGTGGTCAAGATTCAGATGCCGTTGACACTGGGAACGCAAAAGGAGACGCGGCAGGCCCTCGCCCTCGTTCCGCAGTGGATCCCTTCCATACCATTGAGCGAACCGGCCGCGGCTACCTGGTGGGCAACACCACCCCGGAACGTCGCACAACACCGGACTGTTCGGTGGGCACGAGCACGTGTAACGGGATCCTGCGGAAGCGCAGTACCGCAGGAT
>JBPYFK010000104.1:0-38177 GCA_051984675.1 Pseudonocardiaceae bacterium
CCACGAGGGCTGCCTGGCGGCCGGTGGGCAGCTTCAGCCCCGGTGGGGGCAGCACCTTCGCGGGCTCCGTGACCGGGGAGGGGGCGCCCAGCCCGAACCAGCGGCTGCCGAGGTCGAACTGGTACGACGCGAGCGCGGCCACCAGCACGAGCAGCACCAGGCCGGCAGTGCTGCGCCGGAGGCGTCGGCCGTCCCGTGGGGTCACGTCACTCCCTTCGGGAGGGTGTGGCTCTCGTGTACTACGTCGTGCGGGACACTAGCCGAGGGCAGGGTTCCCGCCCGCCGTGGACATGGCCGACATGGAGGCGCAGCTGTGGAGTTCGACGTACTCGTGGAGATCCCGAAGGGCCAGCGCAACAAGTACGAGGTGGACCACGAGTCAGGCCGGATCCGTCTCGACCGGACGCTGTTCACCGCGACGCAGTACCCCGCCGACTACGGCTACATCGAGCACACCCTCGGCCTCGCCGGCGACCCCCTCGACGCCATGGTGCTGCTGCAGGAGCCGACGTTCCCCGGCTGCCTGATCCGCTGCCGGGCGATCGGCATGTTCCGCATGACCGACGAGGCCGGCGGCGACGACAAGGTGCTGTGCGTGCCGGCCACCGACCCGCGCCTCGAGCACCTGCGCGACATCAACCACGTCTCGAAGTTCGACCGCCTGGAGATCCAGCACTTCTTCGAGGTCTACAAGGACCTGGAGCCCGGTAAGAGCGTCGAGGGCGCGACGTGGGTCGGCCGCACCGAGGCGGAGGCCGAGATCGAGCGCTCCTACAAGCGCGCGAAGGACCAGCCGCACTGAAGCCGGCGAGACGGCAGAGAGCCTGGCAGCAGCCGGCTGTCTGCCGTCTCGCTCCGGCCCCGCCGCTTCACGGTTCGGCGGACGGTGCGGCCGAGGTCTCCGGCAGCCGGACATCCCTTAGCAGCCAGGAGAGGCCGAAGGCCACCAGCACCACGCAGCCGCCGGTCAGGAACACCGTGTCCATCGCGCTGGAGAAACCGTCCAGCACCGGCCTCGCCAGCCGGGCGTCCAGCCCGTACAGGAACGACGTGTCGTTCAGATCCAGCCCGCCCCCACCGTGCAGTGCTCGCACGAATGTCCGGTTGGCCGGTGCGGCGACGACCGCGGGATCACCCAACGCCGCCAGGAACCGAGGGTCGGTCCGCGCGGACGCCATGGTGCTGGCGATCCGCTCACCGACGAGCGAGAACAGGACCGACAGGAATACCGCCGCGCCCACGCTCCCACCGGTCTGCCGCAACAGATTGACCGACGCGGTGGCGACGCCCATGTCATGCCGGGTCGCGTCGTTCTACGAGTTCGCTGCCCCGCAGAGCACCGAGCCGATCAGGAACCCCGAGATCGCGATCAGGTACAGCGGTCTCCGCCCACGTAACTCGTTTTCGGCCGCCATGGCGTGCGACATCGACTAGTCCCCAGAAGTAAGTGTGCTCCCACCAGTTGCCGATCAAGCCTGCCGACCGCGTGCGATCACGGCAACCGAGTTCCCGGCGGAATCCGGCGGAAAGCCCGCGGACAGGGATGACCCCCGGCACGTCCACGTGGACGTGCCGGGGGTCTTCGGGTAGCGCGGGAGTCGGTGGTCAGGGGTCAGTGGCCACCACCGAGCAGACCCTTGCTGCCCAGATCACCGATCGGGAGCCCGTTGAGCGAGCCGGTCCTGGGGGCGACATTGTTGTCGCCGATCAGGGGCTCCAACGCGTTACCGGGGGTGCTGCGACCGCCGGTCAGGCCCTGCAACGGGTTTCCTGCGTTCCCACCCTGGGGGCCTTGCGGCTTCATGCCACTCAACGGATGCACGCCGTTGAGCACGCCGCCCAGCGTGCCAAACGGGCCGCCCTGGAGGTTGTTGTCGCCCGTCAGGCCACCCACCGGGCTCTGGCCGCTGCGCCCGCCCGCGAGGTCCCCGACCGGATCGCCGGGCAGGGCACCGAGTGGGTCGGAGACCGGGCGGGTCAGCCCGTCCGTGGCCGACCGGCCGGCGGGGGCGTCAGTCCTGGCGGGGGCGTCACTCTTGAGCGTGTCGCTCAGGCTGCTACCGGTGAGCGCTTGCACCGGGTCGCCGACCGGCGGCTTGGGCAGCTCGTGCTGCGGCGTTCCGCCGGGAATCCCGGGCAGGACGTTGGCCGAACCGCCGGCACGACCGCCGTTCGCGGCCGAGGCCGGAGCTGGAGCCGGATCGGTGACCTCTTCTGCCGGGACGACATCGCCGACGACCTTCCGAGCCGACGCCAGCGTGGCGGCGCCGTGGTAGGTGGTGTCGGCCAACGAGTTGTCGGTGTTCGGCAGGTTGACCGGAAGCTCGGGGGTGGTGGCTGCGTTGGCAGTGCCGGACAGGGCCATCGCGCCCGCGCTGCTGGCCAGTAGAGCCGCTGCGGTCAGGGTGCGTTTCATCGCCGTGTGCTCCTCTCGTGTGCACAGGGACTCTCCTGCGCGGGGGCCGAGGTTACGGAAACATCACCCAACACGATTCAGCGATCACGGCACCGGAAAATCCACACGGGGAGTGTCTAATCCCGACAGTCAGGGACGCCCGTTCAGGCAATATCGTTCATCGGCAGTTACGGTATGCCCACGACGCTAGGCGTCCCAGCGGAGATCGCCAGGCGACCTCCGCTGCTGGAGGTCGAGTTGCCTCCGGTTCTGTTCCGCGCGCAGGGCCTCTACCTCGTGCGCGAACTCCTCGTAGACCTCCCGCTCTTCGGTGAACCGGCGGTACCTGCCCACCCGCAACGCCACCGAGCGGTACTGCCGCTCGATGTCGTCGGCGCTGAGCTGGAGGCTGACAGCGCGCTCGCGGAACTTGAAGTACCCGGCCATTGCCGCCGCGACGGCCACGAGCAGGCTCAGCACGACCGCTACCAACTGCAGTGTCGGCACCGCGACCGACAAGGCGACCATTGTGGACACCGCGACCGAACCCGCGATGATGAAACCCTGGAAGGCGTGGTGCATCCGGCGGTACGTCTCGGCCTCACCGCGGTATTCCGCGATGAGGGGAGGAAGCTCTTCGCGGTAGCGCTTGTACACCGCGAGCGGATCGTCGTTGAGCGCGTCGATCTCGCGAAGCAGCTGCTTGTTCCGGGTCTCCCGCAATCGCTGACGCGCGACCTCATCCGCACGCACCCGGAAGTGCTGCCGATAGCACAGAACAGTCGAACCAGCGAGGGAGGCAACCGTGACCACGACCGCGCATCCCAGCAGCCAAGCTGGAGACCCGCTGGTCACGAACACCGAACACAGCACCACCAGGAGCAGGTTTCCCGGAAATGCCCATGTCGCGAGCAATCGCCGCACCAGCCGCTGCCGGTAGACCCGTTCCGACGCGTCGATGAGCTTGTCGTCCAGGTGCCCATCGCCCGTCTGCCCCGCAGGCGCATCGTCGGAGATCACCCCGGATGCGACGATGCCCGTCCGGGCGTCTTTCCCCGCCATGCCGCGGTTCCCTCCAGCCGGACCAGTGTGATCGACCACTGCCGATCGAACTGCCTCAACCGGGGAATCGACAATCGGCTAGCAGGGTGAACGATACGTCCATCGTTCGGAGCAGTGCTGTACTACGAGAGTGATAACAGCAGGTCAAGATCGTACGGTGAGTGATCACATATTCACGGGAACGGGCGTCGGGAAGCGGCGGCTCGCCTCCCCGTACTCAGCGAGTTAGTTCCTCCGGCGCGGACGCGAGCGCCTTCTGGATGGCGTCGACGAGCGCACGCGCCGATGCCGCGTTCAGCTCGACCGCGACCCGCGCGGACGGCCCCCGCTCCGGGTTGCGGAAGTCGATGTTGAGCGTGTGCTCCTCCTGGGCATGAACCGGATGGTCGAAATAGACGGTCGCGTTGCGGAGGGAGAACCAGCCGTCCCGTCCCTTTCCGCTGCCGGAAATGTCGATGTTCTCGGTGGCGTAGGTACACATAGGTCGATCCTTGTCGGCGCGCTGGTGTTCAGGACAGGTGCTGGGCGAAGAAGTCGCTGATGCGCGCCCAGCCCTCCGCCGCGGCCTCATACCGGTAACTGGGCCGGTCGACCGCGAAGAACGCGTGCCCGGCGTTGTCGTACAGGTGGGGCTCGAACGTCTTGCCGTGCTGCTTCAGCAGCGCGCCCAGCTCGTCGACCTGTTCCGGTGACGGGTACTTGTCCTCCGCACCGAACAGGCCCAGCAGCGGGCAACGCAACTGCCCCAACTTGTCCGTCAGCGGACTGACCTGCAGCGGAAACCCTTCCGGCGGCGTGCCGACGACGAACGCGCCATAGCAGTCGACCGCCGCGTCCAGTGGGAGGCTGCAGGCGGCAAGCACGGCCTGGCGCCCACCGGAGCAGTACCCGATGGTGCCCACCTTCCCGTTGGACGAGCTCAGCCCGCGCAGGTACCGCGCGGCGCCGTCCACGTCCCCGACCAGCCGTTCGTCTGGGACCCCGCCCTGGGCGCGTGCCGTCGCCGCGGCATCGTCAGGACTGGCGCCGGGCGCCTCCCGGAAGTAGAGGTTCGGACACAGCGCCGCGTAGCCCATCGTGGCGAACGTCCGGGTGATCTCCTTCGTCGCGAAGTCGTAACCGGGCATGTGGTGGATGACGACCACACCCCCGGCCGGTCCCGGCCGCAGCGGGCGGGCGAGATACGCCTCGATCTCATCGCCGGCGTGGCCGCTGATCGTCACGCTCTCGGCCATGATCGCGTCGTAGTTCAGCGCTGGCATCGAACACCTCCGTGGAAGCCGGGCGACGCCGACCAGACTCGCACACGTCATCGAAGAATGACGTGGGGCGTATGGGATGGCGTTTGGTGGGTACTCCCGGACGGGTGTCATCGCTACGACGGGTGTCACCGCCATGGGGTCTTCTTTAGCTAATCGTGTTGGAGGTGTGCCATGTCGCAGCCATCCGCCAATACCCCGCCCGCCAGTACCCCATCCGTCGAGACCGGCGGCTCCAGCTGGAGAGTCGGAACGGCGCAGACGGAAGAGGAAGCCGCACGTGAGGCGGGTTTCTGGCGCGATCACACGCGGATCTCGCTGACCCCGGTCGCCGCCCCGTCGATCCTGGGGCTGTACGGCTTCGCCGCGTCCACGTTCATGGTGGCGGCGAACCTCGCGGGCTGGTTCGGAAACCCGGGGTCACCGCTGGTCGTGTTCCCCCTGGCGATGACCTTCGGCGGGCTGGCCCAGTTCATGGCCGCCATGTGGTCGTACCGCGCCCGAGACGCGCTGGCCACTGCGGTCCACGGCACGTGGGGATCATTCTGGCTGGCCTACGGCCTGTACATGTTCATGGTGGCCAGCGGGGCGTTGCCCGCCCCAACGGCCTCTCCGGTGGCACGGGTGGCCTTCGGCTATTGGTTCATCGTGCTCGCCGCGATCACCTGGGTGTGCTTCGTGGCCGCCTCCGCCCAGAACCTGAGCCTGAGCCTGGTGCTGCTGACTCTGGCGGCCGGCGCGACACTGCTGGCCATCGGGTTTGCCGCCGGGGTGGCGGCGCTGGTGACCATCGGTGCGATCGTGCTCGTGGCCTCCGCCGTACTGGCCTACTACACGGCGAGCGCGATGATGCTGCAGTGCACCTGGGGTCGCGTGGTGCTGCCAATGGGCACGCGCACGACCCCGAACCGGCCTGGGGCGATCCCGATGCAGCCGCTCGGTTACGAGCGGAGCGAACCGGGCGTGAAGCTCGGCCAGTAATAGTAGCGAGCGATACCAGATTTCCACTATGGACGCTGTTGCCGTGCCTGCTATCCGGCGGCGTTCTGCAGGCGCGTGGCGCTTTGCCGGATACCGGCGAGCTGCGTATAGGCGTGCTCGCCCGGGCAGTGGGTACCGCACACGTCGCGATGCCCGAAGATCACCGGTAGCGTGACCGCTGTTCCCGCCGGATACAGGCACGTGTTCCCACCTTGGGACACCAGGCGGGTCTTGCCGTCCGCGTGGACACCGTTGGCGTCGAGCTTCCAGGCCGCCAGCGCGGCCACCGCCTGCAGGGTCTTCGAGGTGGGCATCTGGTTGTCGTAGTTGCCGAGAATCGCGATCCCGAACGTGTCCTGGTTGAAACCAGCCGCGTGACCACCGATGACGTTACGTTGCAGGCCGTTCGTGCGGCCTTCGAAGATCGTGCCGCAGCTGTCCACCACCGCGTGGTAGCCGATGTCGCCCCACTGCAGGTCAACGGCGTGATAGCGGTAGATCCCACGGACGGCCTCGGCGGAGCGGCTGCACGGGATGTTCTCCCCGTCCGCGGTGTGGTGCACCGTCGCGGCCTTCGTGGTTTGCATGTACTGCGGCGGCCAGGTCATCACGCTCTCGTCGGCCCCCCACTGCGCGCGGGTGACGACCTTCGGCATGGGCGCCTTGTCCAGGTGCGGGACGTCGGGACGCAGCGCGTCCGGCTCCTGCGGGTTCGCCGATTCAGGCCGCCGGTCCGTCATGATCGCGACGAATTCGAGCTCGGCGCCGACATCGCGACCACCACGCTCCGCGCGGATCTGGGCGTCTTGCGTACCGCCGGTCCACACCGGATTGCTGCCGTGGACGCCGGCCGGTTCCACCGGTGGCACCAGCTGTTCGAGGTCGAGCCACGGACTCCAGCCGCCCGCGACGGCGTGCCGCACCACGAGGCGGTCCGGCGGTGCGCCTCGCCAGGTGAATCCGAACATCGTGAACGGGTTGGCACTGTGCACCGCGCGCACCGTTCCCCCGTCGTCGGCGGCGACCGTGGGCACGCCGGAAAGGGGTATGTGCGACGACGAAGTGCCGTCCGCCCGCTCCGCCGCACCGGCTCGGACGGCAGTGCCCGTGGCGACAAACGCCGCGCCGGCCGCGACCAGCTTGGCCAGCAACCTGCGTGGGACAGGTGTGAACACGGTGACCACCTCGCTCGGCGTTGGCGACCAGCCCAAACCCCAGAGAACCGCTGGTCAGCACGGAATACCGACGAGTATGTGCCGCGGTCGGCGTCGCCGCTCGTCGAAGCCCCGCCCGGGTGACCGGGGACGGAAGCCGGCCATGCCACCGAATCCGCCGCGTCAGACCCAGTAGGACACCCGTGCCCGGTAGTTGCGCATGACCAGCAGCGCGGCGACCCAGCCGGCGACGGTGAACGATCCGACGATCACCCAGTGGTGCAGCTCCTGCGGTTCGCCCAGCATGGGCGCCCGCACGATGTCGACGAAGTGGTAGACGGGATTGATCTGCGCCAACCAGGCGCGCGACCCGGTCAGGCTCTGCTCCGGCCACACGATCGGCGAAGCGAAGAAGATCAACTGCATGAAGCTGTTCACCATGGCCGGAATGTCCCGCAGCCGCGTGCTGACGATTCCGAAGAGCAGGACCACCCATCCAGCGTTGAGGACCAGCAGCGCCAACGCCGGAATCGCCATGATGATCGTCCAGGTAATGGGCGGCTCGAAGATCACCAGGAGCAGGAAATAGACGATCATGTTGTGCAGCAAGAACAGGAACTCCCGCCACACAGTGCGAAACACGTGCACGCTGATCGGGCAGGGTAGCTGCTTGATCAGGCCCTCGTTCTGGATGAACACCTCCGCGCCACCGGTCAGGCACCCGGAGATGAAGTACCAGATCATGAATCCCGTCGTCATGTACGGGATGAAGAAGTTGATGTCCTGGTGCAGAATGACCGCGTACAGCAGGCCGAGCCCGGCCGCCGTGACCGCCATCGCGAAAGTGATCCACAGTGGACCGAACACACTACGGCGGTAGCGCTGCTTGATGTCCTGCCAGCCGAGATGCGCCCACAGCTGCCTGTTTCGAGCGCCATCGGTGATGTCTTGGAACGCTTTGCGCCAGCTGCGGGAAGAACTCCTTGCTGGGGCCGGGAACCGCTCTACGGGGACACTTGGGGCCGTCATGATGACGAGACTATAGTGCTCTCAACCGGTACATTGGTTTTCGTAGGCGCAGTTCGATGCGGAAGATGTAAGAACTGACCGCCACATCAAAAAATCCAGAAGACGCAGTTGCTTTTCAATCGCCTAGACCGCCAGCCGGATGCATGAGCCCGTCCAGCAGAGCCAGCAACGCGGGTTCCATCTCGTCGCGGGCGCGGGCGCGATCCTCGGCGTTCGCGATGAGCAGCGCGGCTTCGCCCAGCGCGCCGAGAATGAGGTGAGCGAGCGGACGGACCGGTTGCGGGCGCAGTGCTCCGGCCTCGATCGCGAGTTGCAGACCCGCGGTGATCAGCCCGAGGCCGAATCGCTCGCTCACCTCCCGCCAGGTGGCCCACCCCAGCACGGTCGGCGCGTCGACCAGCGCGATCTGCACGACATCGGGCGCCGTGCAGGCGTCGAGAAACGCGCGCACCCCGGTCCGCATCAAGGCGACCGGGTCGTCGAGGTCCGCGATCGCGGTGCCGACCTCCGCGCTCAGTCGCTGCTCCAGTTCCTCGTGCACGGCGGCGAACAGTTCCCGCTTGTCACGGAAGTGGTGGTAGAGCGCGCCGCGGGTGAGTCCGGCCCGCTCCACGAGCATCTCCGTACCCACCGCCGCGTACCCGTGTTCGGCGAACAGTCGATGGCCGACCCGCAGCAACGTTTCACGGGTGGTCTGCGCCTGCGCTTCCCTCTTTGACATACAGCCTGTAGGTTAACTCCTGACTCAGATACAGCTTGTATGTGAAATGGGAGGGTGCTATGGCACGGGTCGACCTGTCCGCCGGGACCATCCACTATCAGGAGCAGGGCAGCGGGCCACCGGTTGTGCTCGTCCATGGCCTGTTCGTCAACTCCTCGCTGTGGCACGACGTGGTGCCAGCGCTGGCCCGGCGGTTCCGGGTCGTGACGCTCGACCTGCCGCTCGGCTCGCACCCCACCCCTGTGCGGCCGGACGCCGATGTGAGCCCAGCAGGTCTCGCTCGGCTCGTGGCGGAGTTCCTCACCGCGCTCGACCTGTCCGAAGTCACCCTCGTGGGCAACGACACCGGTGGCGCGATCTGCCAGCTGGTAGCCGCGGATCACCCCGACCGGCTCGCACGGCTGGTGCTGACCAACTGCGATGCCTACGAGAATTTCCCGCCACCGGCGTTCCGCTACCTGCAGTGGCTGGCGCGCGTTCCAGGCGGAGTCCGGGCCATCGCCCAAGCCACGCGGTTCCCGCTGGTTCGCGGCCTGCCGATCGGGTATGGCGGGCTGTCGAAGCGCCGCGCACCACGCGCGATCGAGGACAGCTGGTGCGCACCAGCATGCGCTGATCCCGGCGTCCGGCGCGACGTGACGAAGGCGCTGCGCGGAATCCACCCCAGCTACACCCTTGATGCGGTGCGAAAACTGCGCGACTTCGACCGCCCTGTCCTGCTGGCCTGGGGGCAGGACGATCGGTTCTTCCCGCCGAGCTTCGCGCGACGGTTGGTGCGGGACATTCCGCGGGCGCGGCTGGAACTGATCCCGGACTCACGGACGTTCGTGCCGCTCGATGCTCCAGCCCAGCTGACCGACCTGATCACGACGTCAGTGGCCGACCCGGCCGACCACTGACCAGAACCAGCGAGCAACGGTTCGGCGGTTGCCGCCAGCCAGCGGGTCCGCCACCGCTCGTACGCCGCTGGCGGACCCGCTGGAAAGGGTGGCTACCGGACGGGCAGGGTCACGGCCGCGGTGTGGAGCACGCCGTTGGTTTGGAACTGCAGGAACAGCCGCCAGTTACCCGGTTTGGGCAGCATGGCTTCGAATTCCAGGCGTGGACCACCATGATCCCCGTTCACCGCCCCCTGCGGGTGCAGGTGAGCGAAGGCCAGATCGCCTTCGTGGAAGGCGGTCAGGTGCGCGTACGTGTCCAGGTAGGGCTCCAGGTCGGTGACCGGCTGACCGTCCTTACTCACGGTGACCGCCAGCGGGTGCCCCATCCCCGCCATCGGCTGGCCTTCCAGGGTCAGGGTGTATCCATCCACCTGGGTCGTCGTGGACGGCGGCGGCAACGGTGTGTCCGCGGCGCTCCCGGGCACCGTCACCTGCTGGCTGAGCACGACGGGTACCTTCCTGCCGCCGTCGGAGGCGATGAACTGGGCATACGCCCGGTAGGCGCCCGGCTGTGCGGGCTCGACCGGTGCGGTCCAGGTGCCGTCCGGGCCCATGGTCGGGTGCAGGTGCTGGAACCCGGTCAGATCGAAGCGGACCAGGTAGAAGTGCATGAGCTTGGTCTGGTCCGGCGCGTAGGTCGTCACCGGCGTGCCGTCGGCGCGGGTGATCCGAAACCGCGTCGCGGCCGGTTGCCCCGCTGGCAGGGAAGTCGAGTCGATCGCGAGCCGCAGTCCAGATGCTTGGTCGGTCAGCCCGTCACCGGAGGGCATGTCATCCATGCCCGGCATGCCGGGCATCCCGTCGGACATCGGCGGGTGACTCATGCCGGGCATGCCGGACATCCCGGAATCGCCGCCGCACGCGGCAGCGGTCGCGGCGACGGTGACGGTCACGCCGAGGACGGCGAGGGCATAGCGCAGGGACTTGTGTGTCTGCATGGCGAGAATGCGTCTTTCTGGACAACACGCGTGAACACGCGTGCGGTGGACAGGTCATCGTGTCGAGCCACGCCCTGGCGTGGTTCGCGAATGCCTGTCACGTCCGGGAGACGCACAGCCTGGTGAGCCGGATCGATCCGGGTATCGGGGGCGGTCGCGTGCCAAGTCCCCGGGCTCGGACCGACATACCGGGTGACGCCACCGAAAGCAGCACCATGGCAAGTGCTGCCAAGCCCAGGAGCACCAGCGCCGTTGGTCCTTGCGGCGCGGGTGTGGACACGCACAACCCGCCGTGACCGCCAGCGTTGACCTGATCCATCGGCACGGCCGGGGAGGTCGCCCCAGATGGCGCAGGAGATGGCGCGGGAGCGGTCATGGCCGGTACCGCCCCACCATCGCCAGCAGACGACGCAGGTGCCGCTGAGGCCGACATCGCGGGCATCCCGGCATCGCCGGGACATCCCTGGGACGGCAAACCGTGCATGAAAAAGAGTCCGGCCAGCATCGCGAACACGGCCACAGCGCGGGCGGTCCCCGACGCGGCTCGTGTTTCGCGCATCACCCGGTCTCCCATCGAGATCGCACCGCCGCAACCATGCTAGCGAGCGCCGACTATGGTCGACGGCTACTTCCACCGGCACGTCCGGCACCACCGCCAGGGACCCCACGACGGGGGTACTCGTACTGCTCCACCAACCCGACCGAAATATGTACTTACATAAGCACAGCGCTCAGACGGTTGCCGATGGCACGAGACGCGGACTGGGCGCTTTTTGTCGATGGACTGATTAGGCTTTGAGCATGGCTACCCCGGGAACCGGACCCGCGCCGTCAGGGTCGGCGGTACCATACGAACTGGTGGCTGTCGGGTGCTCAGCAGGCGGCATTCGTGCGGTGTCGCTCCTGCTCAGCGGGCTTCCTCAGGAATTTCCCGTGCCCGTGGTGATCGTGCAGCACCTGGACCCTCGGCATGAGACGGTGATCGCGGAGGTGCTGGGGCGACGTAGCATGCTCCCGGTGAAGCTTGCGGCACACGAGGAGCAGGCGAAGGCCGGGACGGTGTACGTTGCGCCGCCGAACCGGCATCTGCTCATTGGGGCGGACGGCACGCTCACGCTCTCCGACAGCGACTTGGTGCATTTCCTGCGCCCGTCGGCGGATCTGCTGTTGGAGTCGGCGGCGGGCGCCTACGGCCCGTCCGTGATCGCCTGCGTGCTGACCGGGACCGGAAGCGACGGGGCGATGGGCGTCAGTGCGATCAAGGCCCGCGGCGGGACGGTGATCGCGCAGGACCCCGAGTCGGCCGAGTTCAAGGGAATGCCTGAGGCGGCTGTGGGCACTGGTGCGGTGGACTTCGTGCTGCCGCTGAGCGAGATCGCTCCGGTCATCTGCCGCCTCGTCGAGGCGAGGAGGTCGTGATGGCCGCGGACGACGGCTCCGCGAATCTGGAAGAGCTGCTCCGGTTCATCAAAGAGTCGCGCAGTTTCGACTTCACCGGGTACAAGCGCTCCACGTTGGGTCGGCGGATCCGTAAGCGGATGAACGAGGTTCAGATCAGCGATTATCTGGACTACCGCGACTTGCTGGAGACCAATGCGGACGAGTTCACCCAGCTGTTCAACACGATCCTGATCAACGTGACCAGCTTCTTCCGGGACGCCGACGCATGGAAGTACCTGCAACGCGAGGTGCTGCCGACCTTGCTTTCCGAGGCGGACCCCGACGAGGAGATTCGGATCTGGAGCGTGGGGTGTTCCAGTGGCGAGGAAGCCTATTCTCTGGCGATCGCGTTCGCCGAGACCCTGGGGGTCGAGGAATGCTCGCGGCGAGTCAAGATCTACGGAACCGACGTGGATGACGAGGCCCTGCACGTCGCTCGGTCCGGCGTGTATCCGCAGGAGTCGGTGAGTTCACTGTCGCCGGAGTTGCGGGACAAGTATTTCGAAAGTACCGGAAGCAAGGTCTCCTTCCGCTCCGATCTGCGGCGACGGGTGATTTTCGGTCGACACGACATCACTCGGGATGCTCCCATCTCGCGGTTGCATCTGCTGTCGTGCCGGAACACGCTGATGTACTTCAATGCCGAAACCCAGTCGCAGATCGTCGATCGATTCCATTTCGCACTCCGGGAGAACGGCTACCTGTTCCTCGGCAAAGCCGAGATGCTACTGGCTGACTCCGAGCGCTTCGAACTGATCAACATGCGGCCACGCATCTTCCGGCGGCGGCCCGGGGTGGCAACGCCACCGCACCAGCCAGCACGAATGGCGCTTGAACCGGCGCCAGCGGGACACCTGCAGCCTGGTCGTGATCGCCTTCTGCGTGATCTCGTCCTCGAGTCCGCGGCGGACTCCATCATCTGTGTCGGCATGGACGGCACCGTGCTGTTGGCCAACGCGCAGGCGAGAGCGCAGTTCGACCTGACGACCTACGATATCGGAAAGCAGTTCAGGGACTTGGAGGTGTCCTACCGTCCCATCGAACTGAGATCGCTGATCGACCAGGCGCGCAAAGAGCACCGAACAATCAAGGTCAGCGGCATCGAACGCCACGTGAACAGCGAAACCCAGTTTTTCGATGTCATCGTGCAGCCGCTGTGGGCCAACGGATCAGATGCGTTCGTAGTCACGGTAACGTTCACCGACACCACTGTGGTGACCCGCCTGCAGCGCGAGATCAAGAGCAACCGCGAGGACTTGGAAACCGCCTACGAGGAGCTGCAGTCCACCAACGAGGAGTTGGAGACCACCAACGAAGAGCTCCAATCCAGCATTGAGGAGCTGGAGACCACCAACGAAGAGCTCCAATCGACGAACGAGGAGTTGGAGACCACCAACGAAGAGCTCCAGTCCGGCAACGAGGAGCTGGAGACCATGAATGAGGAGCTGCGGATACGGAGCACGGAGTTGGAGGAGACGCGGTTCTTCCTCGAAGGTGTGCTCTCCAGCATCGCCGCCGGTGTCGTCGTGTTGGACGCCGCCCTGCGGGTCCGCAGTTGGAATCGTGGCGCGGAAGAGCTGTGGGGGCTGCGAGCGGATGAGGTATATCAGCAGAGCTTCCTGCGACTGGACTTCGGACTGCCGACCGCCGAGCTGGTGGAGAGTCTCCAGCGTTGCGTGGAGTCGGGTGAACGCGTCGGCCCTATCACGATCAACGCGATCAACCGCAAGGGGCGCTCGATCGGGTGTTCGATTATCTGTTCACCGCTCAACGGCCAGGGCGAGGGTTTGGTACTGCTGATGGAGGAATCCGAACCACGTGAACTCACGCCGGGCACCGCGTAGTGTGACTTACTGTGACGGCAAACGACGGCACACCGGCGGCGATCGAGCAGGCACACCGGCGCGCCGAGATGGAGCTGGAGCGGGCGGCGAAGGTCGCCGAACTGGCCGCACGCCATGAGAGCCGCCTCACGGAGCCGCGTGTGCGGTCGACGATGGCCGATTTTCACGCCAATATGGCCGCCGCACATCGCCGCACGGAGGAACGGCACCTCGTGGCCGCCCGAATTCACCGCGCACATGCGCAACGTCTCGAAGCATGGGCTCGACGCGGCGCCATCACTACGCCCCAACCCGGCTTCATGGATGCCGTCGCCGCCACAGCGGGATCGCAATGCGCCACGCTGATCCTGCTCGGATCTGGCAACAGCGAAGCGTTCGTGGCCGCGTCCGACGCGACGTCACAGGCAGCGCACGACCTGGAGCTGACCTTCGCCGAAGGGCCGACCCGGGAGGCGATGCTCCAATCCACGCCAGTAGTCGCCACGGGAAACGAGATGTCGGTGCGTTGGCCGAACTGTGGCCCAGAGCTGCAGGACCTGGGCGTCCAGACGGTTGCCGCTGTGGGTCTGCGCGCGCCGCCCGCAGGCTGCCTGGGCTCCCTGGCCGTCTACGACCCTTCGCCCCCCGTGCTGGCAACGACCGGCAAGTACCGGTTGGCGAGCATCGCCAGCGCTGTGGTCGACAGCGTGCTGCTTGCCCCCGACGCGGTCAACAGCAACGACGGGTTGCCCTCGCTCAGCCTGTTCGAAGACGAGAGCTTCCAACCCGTCCTGCACCAGGCCGCCGGTCGGATCCACGGAGCCAGCGGTTGCGGTATCGACACGGCACTGACACTGATACGCGCCCACGCCCTTGCGGAAAGCCGATCCGTTGCTGACGTGGCAAGCGATGTGGTCGACGGGGCGCTCACACTGCCATGACCTGACTGGCATGACCCGGCAGGGCTTGCGACGGGCTGCTGTTCGGTCTTAGCGGCCTCCGTCACCGGAACGCGGTGCGAAGGGCATTGCTTGACCGTGCTCCACACAGGTCGTGGCATTCTGAAGGTCACGCCAGGCTCGGTCGGTGCGTACCCTGGTGCCCTGCATCGCGGCGGTGGCGCGGGCCAGTACCTCTTCGCTGCTGGCAAGCAGTTCACGGCCCCGCGTGATCGCATCCAACATGCGCGCCGCCAGCTCCGTGGTGCTCTCCCCAGCGGCGGTCAACCTCTGCTGCCACTCGGTGCCATCGTGATCCCGCTCGACCTCACGCGCGTGCGCGACCACGTCGCTGTGTTCTGGCACGTCGCTGTGTTCTGGCACTTGGTCTCCGTGCTCGTCCTGGTCAGATCCCACGAACTGATCTTGCCCCCGGCCTGGTCCGCGGGTAAGGGCACAAGGTCCCGGACAGGGCGTCGCTGTGCCGCGCGGAAGCGGGATGATCTACGGCGTTGGGATCAAGTTCCCGACAGGCCGCTGTGGAGGTGAAGGACCGCGTCGGCGAGCTGGTCATCGGTGACGATCCGGCCGGCCAGGCGATGCAACGGCTCGTTGTGAGACCGCGCGTAGGCGCGTAGCGCGACGAACGCTTGGTCAATATCGATGCCGCCCCGCGCCGTCAAGACACCCTTGGCCTGTTCAATGACTACCCGGCTGTCCAGGGCGGTCTGCAGTTGATCGACACGGGTATCGGCGGACCGGAGGGCTCCCAGCTGGACGACGCCAGCCGTGACCACCTCCGCCAGCGCCTCCCCGCTCGCGACGTCATCAGCCGAAAGCGCCTCAGGCTCGGTTCCGAACAAGGCAAGCACGCCATGGGTCTCGGTGCGTAACCGCATCGGCAACGCATACGCGCTCGAATAGCCCTGGCCACGGGCTGCTGCCAAGAATCGATCGCCCGCACCCTCAGTCGTGGTCAGGTCAGGAAGCGTGACGGATCGGCCGGAGTCAACAAGCGTCGCACCGGGACCTTCACCGTCTCGGAGTTCCCTCGCGAACACGTCGAACACCCGGCGGGCGGAGTCATCCGAAGTCGCAGCCACCTGCCAGGGCCACTGCTCGAAGCCCACCAACACCCCAGCCACCGTGACGGGGAAGAGCCCGACACTGTGCCAACACAAGCGCTCCAGACCTGCTGACACGTCTTGATCGACGACTAACGTGCCAAGTACGTCCGCACATGCCGTGGCGATGGCACGTTGACGCGATTTGGGTGGCCCAGCCTTCATGATTTCGACCCCACCACCCTCATGCTAGGTCACGGCCACCCTGACCGCGACGATGTCCAGGGCGCCAGTCGACCTTCTCGGGCGACTTCAGTTCGTCGACCAGTTCACCACGTGGACCGCACGCGCTGGAGCGGCAACCACCTCCCGGGCAAGGTCCGTCAGGCCCCGCTGGTGTGCCCTGGCGTAGGCACGCAACACGCCGAACGCCTCGTCGGAGGCGAAATTTCCGGTTCGGGACAGTACCCCTTTCGCCTGCTCGATGACCATCCGACCGTCGACGGCGGCACGCACCCGCTCAGCACGCGATTCATCCAGCGCCGTCGACTGCTGGTCCAGGCGCAGCGCGGCAACATCAGCCAGAGCCTGGGCCAGCGCGATCCCGTTGGCCGTCAACTGTTCGGGCAGCTCACGCAACACGGTGAGCACACCGACCGTCGAGGCACGCAGCCGTACCGGGAACGCGTGTACGACACGGACCCCCAACATCTCGGCCGCAACGACGAACGCTGGCCACCGGGACGCATACGAACCAAGGTCGCTCACCGTGATCGGCTCGCCCGTTTCGAGGCACTCCGTACACGGCCCCGGCCGGTAGATCTGGAGGTAGAGCAACTCGACGAACGACTCCTCTTCGGAGGAAGACGCGGCCAGGCGCGCGTGGCGCGACTCGTCGATCAGCACCAATCCCGCCACGGCGACATCGAGCAGCGCAGCCGCCTGGTTGGCCACCACGTGCAGGGCATCGGCCGAGTCGAGGTCCGCCGCCAACAGTTCCGGGCTGTTCGCCACGACCTCGATCAGCGGTGCAGGTGACGGCGGCGGGTTCGCACTCATCGTTTCGTCACAGTACGTAGTCAGATCATAATCCGCTGCAGCTGGCCATGTCTTCATGGAACCACGAAACAGCCAGTATGAAGCCGCCTTGCCAGGCCCGATCTTGTCCCGGTCGGGTGAATCCTGCTGCGCGATCTAGCCGATGTCCGGATGCGCCGCGTAGCGTCTTGTCTCCGTTACGTGGGCCCAGACCCCGCCCTCACCGACGTGACTGACACACACCGAGGGAAGGGTCCGTGGACCACACCATCCGTTGGGCGGTGCAGCGCCCCGCACAGGCAAGCAGCACGGCAGTCCGTCACGCCTACGACCTCACCTCTGGAGCCCACGGCGAGTATGTGGAAGCGCTGTGCGGCGTCCTCTTCGGGGATCTCCCTACTGGCCAGTTCGCGAAGGAAGACGAATACGCACCGAGCTGCCCGCAATGCCGCCAGCGTGCGTGGCAACATGTGAATCCCGGAGTTCCGTATCCGGGTCTGGCTTCGTTACACGGGGTGAAGCGGAGGCAGGAGGACGATTGAGCAGCGCTGCCGCAACGGACTCAGGCACTCTGCTGATACAGACCCAAGCAGTGTCGCACGTTCCGGTTCGCGTCGATGAGGATCGAGTCCAGCGCGTTCAGCGTAGCAACGATCACCCGTTCGCTGTGCGCGGAAAACTGGCCATCGGAGCCGACGACGGCAGCGAGTCGCTCAATGTCCCGCGTCAGGAAACCCAACGTTTGCAGGACATTGTCGAGGGCCAACGTGCTCACGGACCGCCCGGGCGTTTCCACCCGGGGTTCAGGAGTGCCATTCATCGTGCTCGGGCTCCCTTACGTCCAAGGTCCAGGGACTGTCAGGAAACGAACTGCTGGAGTCGTCACCAGCATCAACGCCCAGTACGGCGTACTGGGACCAGGCTAGGCTGCCTGACCGCCCCTGCGGCCAGAGGCTTTCGCCCCGGTCGCCGTTCCATAATCCCGACTCGGGTGCCGGGCTTTCCCATCCAGGCGGATGGTCGTATGTTCAAGTAAGCGGTCCCAGACCCCGGCTGCTGCTCGGTACCACTACCCGCACCGGGAGGGGCGCGATCGCGATGGACTCGTCTTCTGAACTCGAAGATGATCTTTTTCGCGCGGAGGTACAGGACTGGGTCCGGTGGAAGATCTGTCACACGTATGACGGATTGAATTCCATGCTGCCCGAGCACACCGACCAGAGGGCAGATCGGGTGCGCGAGCACCTGGAAGTGCTGCGCAAGCCTCTGAGCGGCCTCGAACTCGATGACAACGACCACGCGGTGCTCACGTGGCTTGCCGACCACGACGCGGCCGTGGTGAGCGCGATCGCCAGTCTGATGCAGCGTGCCCGCACCGCCTGACCACGAGACGCGGGCTCAGCGCCAACGCCGTGCGCATGGAGCGAGCGGAGCTCACGACCACCAACCCTTGTTCGAGGCGTGAGCTGCTCGTGACGTAGCCCGTCTACGCTTTCCGCATGCGTAATATCGGAACGCACGCGTTCTGTTTCACAGCGAGCCTGCTCACAGCCCTGACGCTCGGCGCGTGTGCGGCGCACGACGACACGTCCGGCATGAACATGAACACCATGCCCGGGATGAGCATGGGTGATCCTTCCGCCCCGCCCGCGTACAAAGTGGCTGGTGCGCGGCTGCGGACGGGCCGCCTCACCCTGCTGAAGACCCGCCCACCGGGCCTCGACGACGCGGCCGGAACCGCGTGGTTGGCCACGCATCCTGGTGGCACCACGGTCACCGTCGAGATGGTGGGGCTCAAGCCGGGCGACAACTACCGCGTTCACCTGCACGCCCAGCCCTGCTCCCAAGACAACGGCGGACCGCACTTCAAGTTCGACCCCCACGGGCCGGCAATGCCCCCGAACGAGGTGCACCTCGCCTTCACCGCGGACCAGACCGGGCACGGCTTCATGACCGTCACCAATCAGCAGGCCGCCGACGGCGCCAAGTCCATTGTGGTGCACCCGGAGATCGCGCCGGACAACCGGATCGCATGCGCCGATTTCTGATCAGCACCGCCTGCGCGGTTCTGATCGCGGTCGCTGCGCAGGGAACCGCGTACGGGCACGGCAGCATCCTGCGGGCCACCCCCGGCCCCGGGGATGCTGCCCAACCCGGTGTTGACCGTCTTGAGATGGAATTCACCACGCCCCTGCTGCGCTCCGGGCCGAGCCAGGTCGACGTTGTTGACAGCCAGAACAACCACCGCATCGTCGCCAGCGACATCGTGATCGCCGACAACAGGCTCACCGCGCGTATCCGGCCACTCGAACCCGGCGTCTACCTGGCCCGCTACACCGTGACCACCAACGACGGGCATCCGGCCGATGGCGGCTACTTCTTCAGCGTGCAGTCCCGCTCTCCCAGCCCCGGCGCGGCCAGCGGAGGACAGTCCACTGGCTCGGGGACCAGGGGCATCTGGGACAGCGTCACGCTGCTGGTCGCGGGTGGCATCGCACTCCAGGTAGTGCTGCTGTTGATCGCCGTCGGAGTATTGCTACGCAACATCCGAAAATGGTAGTCAGCAATGCGGTCAGGAACTCCTCCTAACCGGCCTTGACGGTCTGAATGACGGCGGCAGCGACCGTCTGCGCGCGTGGGCACGGGTCCGAATGGTCCGGGGCTGCGCTGATCGCACCAGCCCCCATGCCGCCCGCCAACGCCACGTTGACGTTGAGGACCGTGTCGTTGGCGACGCCCACCGCGACCGAGCAGAAGCCATGATCCCGCTGATCCTCGGGTATCGCGTTGACGGCCGGATAGCCCTCGATGTCAGGCAGCGCCCGCAGATACCCGAAGTTGCTCTTGTGATCGAAGATGTCGGCGAGCCCCCGACCTCGGTTGAACGTCAGGGTCAAGAACATCTTCGAGGGGCCCTCCCGGTCGCGCCATACGCAGTCCAGCTGTTGCCCGCGCGAAGACGGCTGCCCGGGCACACCCACGTTGAGCTGATGCAACTTGTCCTCGTTGAGCGCGAGGCAGGGTGCCTGCTGGAACTTGGTGACCGCCAAGGGGTCCGTCACCGCCGGAGCAACGGCCGGTACTGGCGCGCCGAAGGCGGGCGGGAAGGAATGCGAGTGTCCCGACGCGGCAGCGGAGGTATGCGAGTGCTCGGACGAAGCGGGCCCCGAACACCCGGTCAATGCGAGCAGGGCCCCGACAGACACCACCACCGACATCGTGTTCGTCCGCATCGTGCGCGCCCTCTCTCGTCGATGATCGAGCCGAGCCGGTTTGCGGCTCGCGTCTCACTCGTCCGTACGCGCGAGACCCGCGCGGGGTTCAGTGCTCACGCCGCCGGGTTTGGTGTGACTCGGCGGGGCCGCGTACGGGGCAGCAGGAAGCTCGCCACGATGAGCCACAGGACTCCGCCGAAGCGAAGGACGGGCAGCGTCACGTCCAGGGCCGGCGTGAGCAGGGTGGCCGTGGACAGCATGCCGATCGCGGCGACGACGAGTCCGGTCCAGGCCAGCGGTCGCGGCAGGAACCGCAGGATCAGCGACGGCACGGCCACACCTGCCATGAGCAGCGCGAACGGCACCGCATAGCCCGCCGCACCCAAGGCGAACCCGAGGTCGGCGAGCACCCGGGCCAGCGCCGGGTCGGTCAGTTCGGCGGTCTGCGACCGCACCCAGGTGAGCAATCCCAGTAGGGACACCGAGCCGGCTGCCAGCAGGCCCCCGGCAAAGCCGATCGCGGTCCCCGGGGCCGTCACGCCCAGTTGGCGCAGGCGCCGGTAGGCGGTGGCGGCCCAGAGCGCCAGCGGCACCGCGGAGCCGAACCAGAAGAACGACGCGAGCTGCAAGGCACCGGAGTGGCTGCGCTGGTAGGCGAGGACCGCTTCCGCCGCAGCCGATGGCTGCGGCGTACCTGCCGAGGTCACGACTCCGGCCAGCATCAAGGCGGCATAGACCAGCGCCAGCACCGAGAGCGGTGGGCCGCCCTGCGGTGCGCGGCGGGTGGGGCGCGAGGTCTCAGCGGGAGCGGTGGGTGTGGTCATCAGGACCTCCGAGGTAGGAGCAATTCATTACCGGCTAATCCATTACCTGACAGATATGATTTACTTGCTGTAATGATTTGTCAACGTATATCGTGTCGCCCATGGAGGAGAGGGACACGAAGGCGCCGGTGGGGCAGACGGCGTTCCTGCTCGCGCAGATCGGGGCACATGCCGCCGAACGGTTCACGGAGCGCATCAGCGACTTGGACCTGACGCCGCCCCAGGCCGGCGTGCTGCGGGCCATCGCCGCCGAGCCAGGCCGCAGTCAGCAGGCGCTGGCCACCCAGCTCGGCACGCCCGCGACGCGGCTGGTCGCGTTGCTTGACTCACTGCAGCAGCGCGACCTCATCGAGCGGCGCCGCAACCCCCAGGATCGGCGCCTGCACGCCCTCCACCTCACCGATGCGGGCCAGCGATTCCTCGGGCAACTCGGCCGCACCGCCAGCGCCCACGGACGCGACCTGCTCGCACCGCTCGACGACGCCGAATGCCAGCAACTTCACACGCTGCTGGCCCGGATCGCCGCCCACCACGAACTGACTCCGGGCGTTCACCCCGGCTACCGCACGCTGGACTCCGTGGCCCCGTGAACGAAGTCCGGGGCCTGACCACCGCCGCCGTCGCCGTCAGCCTCCTCTCCCTTACCTGAGCAAGCCCGCAGACCTGGATCGCCGAAGGGGGCACTGTGACGCGAGCTAGCGTTGGCCTTATGGATCAAGCACGCCAGGTTGTGAGTTCCGGGTCGCCCTTCGAATCTCGGATCGGTTTCTCGCGCGCGGCGCGGGTGGGGCGACACGTCGCCGTGGCGGGCACCGCCGCGATCGGCGACGACGGTTCCGTCGTCGGCCCCGGCGACGTGTACGCCCAGACGGTGCGGTGCCTCGACATCGCCGAGCAGGCTCTGCGGGCAGCTGATGCGTCGATCACCGACGTCATTCGCACGCGCGTCATGCTCACGGACGCGACCCGCTGGGAGGAAGCAGCTCGGGCGCACGGCGAGCGGTTCGCTGGCATCCAGCCCGCCTGCACGTTCGTCGAGGTCTCCAGGTTCATCGACCCCGAGTGGCTCGTCGAAATCGAACTGGACGCCGTAGTGATGGACGACGCCACGGCCGGATAACCCAAGTCGCGCTGACCGCGAGGCTTATCCGGACGGACCAGTAGGGAAGTCAACGATGGGCGACGCCACAAGTCCGTGCGAAGATCATTGCTGAGTTCGCGCGAATCAGGGGAAATCTGGAGGCACGTTCAAGGTATTTGATATGGCACAGCGGCCCATCACGTCGGAGTTGGGGCCTCAAATCTGATCTTTGGCGCTTTGATCAAAGGTCTGTCAGGCCCAGCTTGTCTGCGACTGACCTACGAGCTGTGTCCGTCCGGGGACTGCTCGACGCCGGTCTGGGCTGTCGAGTTCGCTGGCTTGTGGGCGAGGGCGTGAGCGAATTCGGCGCGGAGTTGTTCAACGAGCCGAGCGTTCTCCGCACGCAGGTCACGGATGGTGACATCGCGGGAGTCGTCGTTGAGGGTGACGACGATGCTGCCGCCGGGACTCAGGGTCGCTTCCTTGATCTCGCTGATGTGATCGGCACCTTGTTGGCGGCACGCGGCCACGACATCGCCCCGGCGAAGCCCGAGCCGACGCAACACGCCGGTCACGAGTTGGCCATCCTTGACCAAGACGGTTGGGGAACCCTCGAAGACGTGGGTGAGACGTGGGTAGCGATTGCTCAGGCGCACCACGCCCGCATTTATCGCGATCAGTACAGCCGCGCCGAGCAGACCGCCGGAGAGGCTGTTGTCGTTGCCGATCACTGCGTTTTGCACCACGTTGGATAGCAGCAACATCACAACGAGGTCGAAGCTGTTGAGCTGAGCTAGGTCACGTTTGCCACCCAGACGGAGCAAAACCGCCAAGCCGCCGTAGACGAGCACAGTGCGCAGCACCTTCTCGATCAGCGGTATCTGCACCTGCCACAGATCGGTCCACACCGACATGGTCACTTCCCTTCCTTCTGCTCGGCTGACCGGCCGAGCCTGCCACAACCTCAATGCTCACCCAGGCCGCTCCTGACGCTGTTGGTGGGTATTGGCCTGTGGCGGCGCGACGCTTCGGACGTAGCAAATACACGCGATTGCATGGAGGACACACCCGAGCAGGTTTACTCGGACTGTCTGAGGTGGACCGACCACGATGGCACACACGATTTTCGCGATCGTGTAGAACACTCCACACAGTCAATGGCGGAGGTGTGTGGCTGGTCCCTCCATCGTCGTCGCGGATCTGTCGTCACGCTTGATGTACGGACGGCGACGCTCGGTAGGCAGGTACGGTTCGCTGCCAAGGCGATGGCCGCAACACGGGGAGGACCGATGGGCGGGGACTGGTCGGGCCGCGGGAGGGGTGTCCTTTGCCGGATCCTCGGCACCGACTCAGGGGCCACCCAACGGCGCACCGGTGCAGGGCAACTCCGACAATGGCATCCCCTGCGTGAACTAAACCGACCAGGTCCACCACCGTCCCGCAGCCTCGTGCACGGGCGCGCGCGCTTCGACGCTGTCCGGCGTCCAGGACGAGCGGCGCGCGAGCCCTCCGACGGACGCAGGTCGGACCGGCCCCTCATGGGCCTGTTCCAAGCCGACGAAGGTCAGGAAGCATCCTGACCCGCTTCGAGTGTCCGGCGGCATCAGGCGACCGGCTGGCGGACGCGCCAGGCACAGAAGTCGATGCTTGTTGACAGGTTGTGTGGTGGGGTGCCTAATCGGTGAGGCGCCTATTTGGATAGGTGCGATTGAGTTTATGACCTCGAGAGACGTTCCGAGTCCTGACGGGTCTCCCCGGGCTAAGGGGTGATCTCAAATGGCGTCCTGGCCCTTGTCCGGGACTGCCGCGGAGTGCTACAAGCTGACGAGGGGTGTCTACAAGATCATGACCGTGTGGGCACCTCCCGCGGGAACGTGACCGGTGGCACGTGGTCTCTGGCGGTGAGGAGGTGAGTGATGAGTCCTGACGATTATCGAAGTCCTGTCTCGGTCGTTGGCCTCGCGCTCGCTGCGCCGCTCAGTCGTGCCCGCCGCCGCGTTCCGGCTGATCTGCGGTCCTCGACTTGACGTGACGTGCAGGCGGGCGCATGTGAGACGGGAGTGTGCGCCATGCCCACCGTCTTGTCCGACACGTGCTGGTTAGAGGGGTGCCCGGGTCGGTAAGCTTGCGATCAATCCGCATCCCGCCCACGGTGATCAGGCAGTGACCTCCGCGCTGGCTGGCCGGCTACTGGCTCGTGATCGTCGATTGCCCCCTGCTGTGTCGGACTGACCCCAGCTGACGCCCTGCGTACCTCGGCGTGCGCCTGCGGGAAAGGACCACACCGATGAGCACTGACGACAGCACGCACGACAGCGGCAGCGTGCACAGCACCGATACCGACGCCGACAGCGACCACGTCATTGACAGTCGCGGCCGGGACGGCGGCGCCGGCACGCGGAGCAGTAGGCCCACCCCAGCAGACGAGTGCGCGGCAGGATCGGGCGGAGAGGCTGCCATACGGGGCGAGGACACACCGCCGCCGAGCCCGGAGAACGCGCCGCCGCCGAGCACACCCGCGACCCAACCACCCACGCCCGCTAGGCCGCCGGAAGCGCGTGCGCCGTCGGCTGTGCTGGACGAGGCACACGTTGGCGATATCCGCGGTGCCCTGGGCACGATCCCCCACGGTGAGGAGGGGGCACCTCGTAGGCTGGGGGCAAGGGTGAAGACCCTGGTCGCGATCATCGGCCCGGGGTTGATCGTGATGGTCGGCGACAACGACGCGGGGGCGTTTAGCACCTACACCCAGGCGGGCCAGAACTACGGCACCCGTCTGTTGTGGACGCTGTTGCTGTTGATCCCGGTGCTGTATGTCAATCAGGAGATGGTGGTACGCCTGGGTGCCGTCACCGGTGTGGGGCATGCCCGGCTGATCCTGGAGCGTTTTGGGAAGTTCTGGGGCGCGTTCAGTGTTATTGACCTGTTCCTGCTCAACGCGCTGACGATCATCACCGAGTTCGTCGGGATTACCCTCGGCTTGTCATATCTCGGGTTACCCAGAGTGCCGGGGGTGCTCTTGGCGGCGGTCGCCGTGGTGGCGGCGGCCAGCACCGGGTCATTCCGCCGGTTTGAGCAGGTCTGCCTGGCGCTGGTGGCCGGCAGCCTGCTGTTGATCCCGATCGTGGTCATGGCCCATCCGCCGCTGGGCCAGATGACCCACGACTTCTTCGTCCCCGGCATGCCGGCGAACTCCGAACTGTCCACGGTGTTGCTACTGATCATCGCGATCGTCGGCACTACGGTCGCCCCGTGGCAGCTGTTCTTCCAGCAGTCCTACATCATCGACAAGCGGATCACACCCCGGTTCATCCAGTACGAGAAAGCCGACCTGTGGATCGGGATCGTGATCGTGGTCATCGGCGCCGCGGCGATGATGGCCTTCACGACCACGGCGTTTTCCGGTCACCCGGAGTTCGGGAACTTCACTGATGCCGGCGGGGTCGCCGATGGGCTGCACCGATATGTCAGCCCGGTGGCCGGGGTGCTGTTTGCGATCGGGTTGATCGACGCGAGCATTATCGGTGCGTCCGCGGTTAGTCTGGCCACCGCATACGCCATCGGCGACGTGCTCGGTCTACGGCACTCGCTGCACCGCAGCCCCCGCGAAGCGAAGGGCTTCTACGCTGTCTTCGCCGGGTTGCTGGTTGCCTCCGCGGTCATCGTGGTGCTCCCGGGCAGCCCGCTTGGGCTGCTGACCGAAGGCGTGCAGATCCTGGCCGGGGTGCTGCTGCCTTCAGCGACTGTGTTCCTGCTGTTGCTGTGCAACGACCGGGAGGTCCTCGGTCCATGGGTCAACGGCCGCAAACTCAACATGTTCACCTCGGCCGTGATCGCCGTGCTGGTGATGCTCTCGATCATCCTCACCGCCAGCGTGGTGTATTCCACGATCACGACCACGGCGATCCTGGTCATCTTCGGCACGGGCACCGCCTTGGCGATCTTGAGCGGAGTGTTCCTCAGCATCTACCGGCGGCTGCGCCCGCAGGCGGCCGAAACCAAGGCCACCGCCTACGACCGCGATCTGCGCCCCACCTGGCGCATGCCCCCGCTGGCCCTGCTGTCCCGCCCCAAGCTGAGTATGGGACGACGGCTGGGACTGATGGTGTTGCGTGCCTACCTCGTCCTGGCCGTCGGCATCGTCGTCGTCCGCCTCGTTCAGCTGGCTGTCGGTACGTGATGTCGGGCCACCCGAACAAGCACGTGGACGTGCCGGGGATCTCGCCGTGCAGGCCGCCAACACGCCAGGATGGTCATGACCTCGTCCCGGAATGCGCCCGCACGCTGATGCTCGGGACAGGCCACAGGAAGGGAGACTGATCATGGTCCCCACCCACGGCAACAGCCCTGACATTCCGGTCGCCGGTCGGCAGACCGCACCACTCGGACGGACGCTGTCGTTGACCGCGCTGCTCAAACGCGCGGTGCTCGGCGCCAAGGGGCGACGGCTCGGGCACGTGTCGGATGTGATTGTCCGCCTACGGGAAGGCGGGTATCCCCTGGTCACGGGCATCGTCGCGGACGTCGGCGGGCGTGGCGTGTTTGTCCCTTCCGAGGCGATCACTGACTGGCACACCGAAGAGATCCAGCTGGCCACCTCCAGGCTTGACCTGCGGGAGTTCGAACGCCGTTCCGGTGAGGTGCTGCTCTCAGCCGACATCCTCGACCACCGGCTCATTGACCTCCCCCACAGCCGCCTGGTGCGCGCCTACGACCTGCAACTCGCCAGCACCGAATCGGGGTGGGTGCTCTCCGGGGTTGATATCACTAGCTGGTGGCACCGATTGCTGCGCTGGCTCACTGGTGAGGGCAGCCCCGATCAGAAGCAGGAGCGAACCGGCTACCGGGACTGGAAGACGTTCGAAGCGCTCATCGGCCACCAGCCCTCAGCGCTGGCTCGCCACCCGATCGCGCGGCTGCGGCGGCTGAAGCCGCCTCAGATCGCGGACCTGCTCGAAGAAGCCTCCCCGGAGGAACAGACCGAGCTTCTCGACCAGGTCCACACTGACCCGGAACTGGAAGCCGACGTCTTCGAGGAACTCAACGATGGCCAGCAGTCCCGCTTGCTGCGTGATCGCAGCGACACCGAGATCGCGGGTGTACTGGCGCGGATGAAGACGGATGACGCCGCCGACGCCCTGTTTGATCTTCCACAGGAACGCCGTCAACCGGTGCTCGAACTGTTGCCACCCGCACAACGGGCCAAGGTCCGCACGCTGCTGGGCTACAACCCGACCACCGCGGGCGGGCTGATGACCACGGACTACCTCACCGTGCCACCGGACACTACTGCCGAGCAGGTCCTGGACTACGCGCGGATCGCCTACACCCTGCCACCCGAAACACTGACCACCATCTACACAGTGGACGGCGAGCATTACTTGCGGGGCGCGGCCACCCTCATCGCCGTGCTCCAGACCGATCCCACCACGCCGGTCTCCGAGTTCGCCGACACCAATCCTGTCCGGGTCACTCCAGCCGCTGACCTCAACACGGTTGCCCTACTGATGACCGACTACAACCTCATGAACCTGCCTGTGGTCAACGACCAGGACCAGCTCATCGGCGTGATCACTGTGGACGACACCCTGGACGCCACCGTGCCCGACAACTGGCGCCGCCGTGAACCCGAACCCCGCCACGAGGCCGCCGACAACACGGCCAACCCAACGCAACGTGCCACGCCCCCACGGGGACGGCATCCGAACGGACACCATCGTTGAACTATCGGCTGCGACCGGCCCTGTAGTGGGCTCTACGGACAATGCGCGAAACACAGCACCCCCGCCGCTACTTCGACCCCTAGACTTGGTGCCCCTCGCGTGTGGCTACCCCGGCTGGGCGGGACTTTGTACCTTCGCGAAACATCTGTTTGGCCATCACACTCTGTAGTGAAGGTGTAGACAGGGTCGGATGCGTTCAACCTGGACCCGTCTGGCGTGCCCGATCCGCCCGCGAGGCGGGTGGTTGTGATGGTTGATCGCATTCGGCTGGCGCAGGCTCTGGCCGCGATCGTCTCGGACGGGCCCGCGCCAGAGGATTGGCCCGCGCGGCTGTGCCGAGAGTGTGTGACGGCGCTGCCCGTGGACGGGGTGGGGTTGTCGTTGATGACCAGCGAGCCCGGCGGCCGCATGCTGCTCGGGGCCACGGATGAGGTCGGCTTCCAGATCGAGGAACTGCAGTTCAGTCTGGGAGAAGGTCCGTGTGTGACCGCGTTTAGCCAGGCACGCCCGGTGTTGGTCCCCGATGTGACCACACGGGAGGCACGGGCGCAGTGGCCCGTGTTCGCCGACGAGGTCGCCGCCCTCGACGTGCGGGGGCTGTTCGCGTTTCCGCTGCAGGTCGGTGCGATCGGCATCGGTGTGCTGGACTGCCATCGCCGGAGGGCTGGAGAACTCGCCGAACTCGCCGACGCGTTGGCCGTGGCCACGGCGGTGACCACCGTGCTGCTGGATTACCAGCTCCGCGCCCTGTCCCCGGGGCAGACTCGTCCGGAGCTGGCCGATGTGTCCTGGCGGGATCACGCCGCCGTGCACCAGGCCACCGGCATGCTCGCCTCCCAGCTGGAGCTGCCGACCGCGGCGGCGCTGGCACGGCTGCGTGCGTATGCCTTCCGGCAGGGGCGACCGGTACATGAGGTCGCCGTCGAGGTGCTGGCCCGCCGCGTGCGTGTCCCTCACGAGGACGACACCCTATGACCGGTGTGGCGGCGAGGCCGCCGCACGTTCGAGGAGTCTGATGATGATGGCGCGCTCAGCCGAACACGAACCCGCTGTGACCGCGGCGTTCGTGGAGCTGGCCGACAGTTTGGTCAACGACTTCGACGTGTTGGATCTGCTTCACACCCTGGCCGGGCACTGTGTGGCGCTGCTGGATGTCGCCGCCGCGGGGCTGCTGCTCACCGACGAGTCCGGGCACCTGCGGCTGTTGGCCTCCTCCAACGAGCAGGCGCACCTTGTCGAGCTGTTCCAAATCGAAACCCAACACGCGAGCCCGTGCACCGACTGCTTCCACACCGCAGCGCCGGTGACCGCGGTAGATCTGGCGCAGCACGCCGCCACGTGGCCTGACTTCGCCGCCGAAGCCCAACGGCAGGGCTTCCACACCGTGCACGCGCTGCCGATGCGGCTGCGTACGGAGGCCATCGGCGCGCTGAACCTCTTCCGCATCGAACCGACCGCGCTGGACACCCACGGGCTGACCTTGGGCCAAGCCCTGGCGGACGTGGCCACCATCGCGATCCTGCAACACCGGGCCATCGCCCGCCGCGATGTCCTCATCGAGCAGTTGCAAGGCGCGCTGAACAGTCGCGTGGCGATCGAGCAGGCCAAAGGCGTGCTCGCCGACCGCGGCCGGCTGGCCGTGGACACCGCCTTCGGCGTGCTACGCGGCTACGCTCGCGCGCACCACCTGCGGCTCTCATCCCTGGCCTGGGATGTCGTCACCGACTACCGCCGTGCCGCGGACCTGCTGCGCTGGTCCGAACAAGTTCCCCCCGACACTCGTGAGCAATCACCACCGTGACCACACCGCCCGCCCCTGACTCCCCGGACCGTCCCCTCGTGCAGGCCCTGGCCCGGGCCACCGGGATGTTGGTCGACGACTTCGACACACTCGAATCCCTGCATGACCTCGCCACGGACACCGCCCCGCTCCTGGAGGTGTCCGTGGCCGCCATCATGCTGGCCTCTCCTTCCAGGGCCCTGTTCCTCGTCGCCTGCTCGGACGAGCACGCCGACACACTCGGATTGCTGCGCCTGGAGATCTACCAACACGGACCCTGCGTGCAGTGCCTGAACACCGGACACGTCACCTCAGCGACCTTGCGCACCCCAGCCGCTGGATGGCCCAGCTTCTCCACCGCAGCCCTCGCCTTGGGATTCCGTGCCGCCCATGCGATCCCCATGCGACTGAACACCCAGACCATGGGCGTGCTCACCCTCCTCGATACCCAGGCCCGCCCACTGACCACCCGTGACCTGGCGCTCGCTGGACTGCAGGCGGACCTCGCCGTGATCAGCCTGTACCAGCAGCACTGCCTGACCCAACACGGCTACCTCACCGAACAGCTCCACATCGCCCTCAACAACCGGATCACCCTCCACCAGGCCCAAGGCATCCTCGCGGAGAAAGGAAACCTCCCGATCCAGGACACGTTGACCGTCCTGCGCGCCTACGCGTGCACCCACCACCTGCGGCTCACCGAACTCGCTGGCCGCATCACCGCCGACCCCCATCACGCCCACGATGTCCTCGCGAGCAACCCCAGCGACCCATGCCAAGCGTGATACCCACCCCCGCTCACGGACGGCTGCCGCCGTGGCGGACCTCGGGCCCAGGCCCTTTGGCCGGCTCGGCGAAGGCAAGTCCCTGGCTACGCTTAGAGCACGCGAAAGGGGCAGCCATGACGGAATCCCCTACCGACGCCTTGATCGACGCGTTGCGGCACCTCATCCAAGAGACCTCGCGAGACGATCTCGACGCAGCCGAATCCGAGATGCAAGCCCTCGTGCGCCAATACGGCAGCAGCACTGTCGGCGCCGCGTTGCGAGCCGTGTGGAACGAGCAACACGATCCGACACCACCTCACCGGCCCACCCCGCGCCCGTAAGTAAGCCGCCCTCCGACGAACGCGCGGCATTGAGCCTGGCCGGCGATCAAGTCACTGCGTCGGCACACCCGCCAGGCCCGTAAGCCGACCGAACACCGGCACTCCACAAATGTCAGGCGTATCTCCTGTGCGCGGCCCACGGAGACTCGAGCTTCTTCCCGGAGCCTCTTGCTGGTCTTGGTGGTTTCCCGTGAGACGTGGATCGCCTGCCGCACACGCTGGCGCGTAGACACCGCATCATCGTGCGGGACGACGTTCGGCGCGATCTCGACGACGTGCGCCTGTCCGAAGAGTCCTTGTTTCTCCTCTTCTTGTGCGCGCTCTTCCTCTGCGTTCACTTCGCGCTGCTCACGACGTGCCTGCTCGTCCCCGGTTGTGCCCTGGCTGGGCCTCCATGTCCTTAGGCTGCGCCCGGCGGCTGGGACGTGGCAAGCAAGAAGCTGGACGGGTGGTGCTTCCGACGTTTCGCTCGGTTTGAGCGTGGCCGGGATGGGTTTGGGACGTCCAAAGAGCTCCCTGGTCCTGCCTGGAGCGGCCTGAGGGAGTCGAACCCTTACCCTTGACCTCCGCATTACCAGGTTGTCCCCTGGCTGTTTGTCGTCGTTCCGCCGCGTACCAAACCATGGCTGACCTGCACCGTTGTACTGATCTACATGGGGCGGTACGGACTGGAACTGCAACCCGAACTGCAACCCGGTCATCCACTATGGACAGTTATCGCCGTCGATGCCCGCCATGCCGGGGACCAACCTCCGAGAGGCGGGAGGAGACGGGACCTTCTCGATGCGAACTGTCGACATGGAGGTCGTTATTGGTCGCGATCGAGGTCAGAAAGGGTGTTGCTGTACTTCGCTGCTGTACGCCCGGATGTTCTCCAGGATTTCGGGTTCCGGTAGTTCTGATGGCGACTATGTGTCGGGCGGGGCCAGGTTGTCTTCGGCGACCTGCCCTTCCTCTTGTGCAGCGTCTCGCAGAACGTCCCGCTCACTCGCGGCCGAGTGCCGCTCCTTCGCTTCACGGTGACGACGCTTACCCTCCTGCGCACGCTGCACTGCCTCCTCGCTGCGCTCCCGGGCTTCCCGACTCGCATCCCGGAGCGCATACCCAAGCTCGATCGATTCAGATGCTCGCTGCTGGATGTGTGCACGGTCGAGACCGAACTTGCGAGCACGCTCATCCGCACGTGCCTCCAGGTCATCAATCCGGCTCTCCCGCTTATCTGCGGTGGCGTCGCGCGCATCGGCTGTTCGTTCGCGCTGGTCGGCTTCGGCTTCACGCTGGTCGGCGGCTCGTTCCCGCTCGTTCGCGATAACATCACGTTCGTCGGCGGCCCGCTCGCGTGCCTCGATCAGCTCTTGCCACCGCTCAAACCGCTCTTTGTGATCTTCGGTCGATTGATCGACCTCTGTTGGCCGGTCGACCTCGTCCCGAGGCTGTTCACCCTCCACGTACTCACGTTAGGCCCCGTTGGTTGGGGGGGAAGGTACTGGTCGGAGAGTTCATCAATCGATGAAGGGGCTCACCCAGAGCACGAGGGAGGGCTGCCCTCATCCTGTCGACCTGACCTGAGCCCGATCAGACCAGGCCAAGAGGGCAATTGGAGATGCCGAACTTGGGCAGGCCGGCGGCCGGCCCCAACGCGACTGAGCAACGGGGCCGGCCCCGCGCGTCCGGCCCGTTCAGGGCCGGCCTGAAGCCGCACAGAAAGTTCTCACAAGATCAGACTTGGCGCGTTGGACACTCCGTTGGACACTGAAGCAATCAGGGCGCTTCCGCTATGCGGAAGCGCCCTGGTCATGCCTTGAGCCGCCTAAGGGAGCCGAACCCTTGACCTACGCATTACGAGTTGGACGAGCTGCGGTTCAGCCAGGTACACCGAGTGCGTTTTTACTGGTCAATGGCACGGTTGGAACTGTGGAGCACGGCCTGAACGGGCCCGAACTGAGCACTTAATTGAGCACGGTGCACGGCGCCTCTCCCCCAAGGCACCGACGACCGACCATGGCGCATAGCTGAAGCTGGGCGGGCTGTGGCGCTTCCTTACCTCCATTGGAGTCGAACAGACCGGTTAGGGTCTGCGACGACCTGTGGGCGCCGGGTAGGGCTCGTAGGGAGTTACCGGTCAGACTCCGAGTAGAAGCTGGGCGTTCTTGCTCCTGCAGGCGTCAGGAGCAGCCGACCGACGGCGTGGAGTAAGCGGGAGCGTGTTGTGATTCCCAGCGATGTGCTTGCCGTACTTGCGTTCCTGGTCGGCGTGGCGATCGTGGTGTGGGCCACGGAGCGCCTGTTGCACGGCCTGGTGGGGTTGGCGGGGCTGCTGCGACTTGCGCCGTTCGTGATCGCTGGGGTGTTCTCGGGCCTGGAAGCGGAGAACGTCGCGGTGGGTGTGACCGCCGGCCGCAGTGGTGCCAACGAGATCGCGCTGGGCACGTGCTTCGGTGGCGGTAGCTTCCTAGTGTGCGTGGCGCTCGGTTTGGGCGCATTGCTGTTTCCCCTCCAGGTCCGGTTGCCGCGCGGAATCTTGATGCTGCTGGCGGCAACTCCGGTGCTGGGTGGCCTCGCGTTAGTGGGCGGGAGTACCACGCGGTGGTCGGGAGCGTTGTTGCTGGTGGCCTTCGTTGCGGGCATCGGCTATCTGGTTCGCGCCTGTCGCGGCCATCAGTTCCTGGTCGACTCAGGCGAGGTGGCGGAAGCCGCCCAGCAGAGCAGGCGTTGGTGGTGGCCGGTGGGTCTCACCCTTGTCGGATTGGTAGCGATCACGGCCGGCGCTGAGCTGGTGACCTTTGGCGCCGAGGGCATCATCCGCAGCTTTGCGGTGCCTGCCGCGCTGATCGGGATGATCGTGACTCCCGCTGCGATCGAAGCCGAGGAGGTCATCCGCCAAGCGATCCCGGCGAAGCAGGGACGCCCCGATGTCAGTGCGGGCAACCTGGTGGGCACACTGCTGTACTTCGTGCTGTTCAACCTTGGCCTGATCGCGCTCGTGAGTCCGGTTGCGGTGCCGACGCGGGTGGGCGTGTTGGACTGGCCTTTCCTGGTCGCGAGCACCTGGCTAGCCACGTTCTTCCTCTGGCGAGGCGGGGTCAGCCGCCCGCAGGGGGCCGCGCTTCTGCTGCTATACGCCGGTTACGTCGTAGCCTCCGTCTTCGTCGCCTGAACCCGTGCTGGTGCCCACCCGGCCGATAGTTGATCAGGTGGCGGCAGTTCGCTTGACATTCGCCTCTTACTACAGACTTCACAATTAGTCGTCGGTTTCTGTGTCGTCGTTTTCCGGGTCCGGTGGGCAGCTCGGCCAGTGCAGACAGTTGCGGTGTCCGCACACGGGGCAGTGTGGCGGCAAGGAATGAGCCATCGAGTCCACCTCCTGGTGGGCATAGACGGCACGGCTCTGGGTGGCGTTCCGGGTAGCAGGCGCGCAGCCCCCGAAGGGGGTGCGATTGCCCGGCGTTAATCACTGATGCGTAGGTGCGACAGGCGGGCGCATTTGCGGTTGGCCCCGGAGTGGCTCGCACCCCGAGCGTGCTCACCCGTCTCGTAGCCGCTGGCCGCATGGCTTCCGCCCTCGTCCACTGATCCACTGCAACGCCGTTGTTCCTGCGCCCGGCCAGTGGGCCGGTCAGGCGCACCTCATCCACTGGGCGCCACGGATGAGCCAGCGGATGAGGTCGCGAGAGTGAAATTAGTTTGCCTATTCGCTGGTTCGTCCGCAGGACCTGCGGAAATGAGCCAAATGAGCTGAATGACGTCGTGGTCCCAAGGGGTCAACACCCTGCTATAGCCGACTTGCAGAGAGATCAGGCCGAATTCGGCGGCCTCTGAACTAGAAGCCACCTAAACAGTGATCTGGGATTTAGCGCCTAGAACGCGTCTTCACCCGTGATCCGGTGCCACCGTGTCAGCGAGCATGAGTGGGGGATCTGGCTGCCAGGAGCCCGGCGACCCGGCCCCCTAACGAACGTCGGCCCCACCCACGTTCCAACGGCAAGACGAGCCAGCAGAGCAGTCACACCGCAGGCGCGGTGGCGATCGGGAAGAGAGCGGGCTGGGCCGGCCAGCTGGCGTTCCTGTACTTCCCGTACCGACGCCCACCAGCCATGATGAACGCTCCCGGCCGCTCGTCTCTGCCGGCCCCGCAGAGGACGGTGCGCGCTCGGGCTCAGGTCGCTGGGCTGGCCAGCGGTGCCAGGATCAACCTTCTAGGAGGGTGCGGGACGTGGGTGTGTTGGCAGGGTTTAGTTGACGCAGGGGATGCCATTGTCGGAGTTGCCCTGCACGGGTGCGCCGTTGGGTGGCCCCTGAGTCAGTGCCGAGGATCCGGCAAAGGACGCGGGCGTGACCATGCTGTTGGCCCCTGGCGCGGTGCCGTTGTTGCTGCCGGCGAACGTGGACTGGATGAGCCGGCGGATCTCGCCGGAATCGATCTTGTTGGCACTCTCCCCGTTGACCGTGGTGAAACCGATGATCGGCAGGGTCTGAAAGACCGTGTTGCCCCCGGTGAGGTTCTGCAACTGCGTTCCCATCGACAGCGCGCCCCAGTTGTCGTCGATGACGATGTCGTTTTTCGCCGCGTCCATGAGGTTCGTCGTCTTGAACGGGTTTCCGATCGTGCCCAGACTGCGAATGTTGTGCGAGGCCGAGGACAAGAACGCCTGCTGGCGATGGGTACGATCCAGGTCGCCGTTGGTGAGCCCGTGCCGTTGCCGCACAAAGGCCAACGCCTGCGCACCGCCCAGGGTCTGCTCGCCGGCGGGAAACACCGCGCCGGAAAAGGCCGCGTCATTGACCGGGTTGTTCAGGCACACCTGCACGCCATCGAGGGCGTTGGCCAGGTCGTAGAAACCAGCGAGGCTGATCTCCGCGAAGTGGTCGATCGGCTGCCCGGTGAGGCTTGCAACAGCTTGGATCTCGAGCTTGCGGCCAGCTTCCCGACCAACGGTCTCACGCTGGTGTGGGTCGGTCACGCCCTGCTTGGCTGCGGCCTCCTCAGCGTCGGCTTTGGCCTCGCCGTAGGCTTCTTTGATCTTGTGCTGGCCATATCCAGGAACGCTGACCGCGTCATCGCGGGGGATGGAAAACGCCTGCACCTTCCCACCATTGGCGGGAAGGTGCATCAGGATCAGAGTGTTGGTGTTGTAGCCGCCCTCAGAGCCGTCCCCGGCGTGCAGTTGATCGAGGATCTCCTTAGGAAGCTGCTGGCCGTTTTGATCTTTACGGGTGTCCAGACCCATCAACAGGATGTTCGTGCCGCCGTCGGAGGACGTCGGGGCGCCATCCAACGCGTGGGACGACGCCATCGTCTGGGACATGCTCTCGAACTGGACCAGGTCGTACCCGGCCAGCACGAGCACCAGCACCAACGCGACGACCGCGACACGGCGCACACTGCGTCCCCACCGGCGCGGACCGCGCCCGCCAACTGCCGCACCCCGCGAGCCGGGCGGTGGTGGTGTTCCACCCGCACCGTACGGCGGCGCGCCCCTGGTCGGAGGCCCCGGCGGCCGACGTGGCGGCGTGTATCCCGGATTCTCATTCGGGTTACCGGGGCGCTGTCGCGGTGACCAGCCACCCCTCCCGCGGCCCGACCAGTCCCCACTCATCGATCCTCCCCGTACTGCATGGCCCGTCTTGCCGGCGAACCGTACCTGCCTACCGAGCGTCGCCATACGTACATCAAGCGTGAGATCCGTGCGTACGTGTCGATGTTATGTGCCGCCGATGTCACCCAGTGCCCCGCGATCTGCGGAGTGGAATCGCGGGGCACCTGGACAAACGAATTTGACGAACTACTCGGCGTTGTTAGTTGCTGGGGACGAACAGCACGCCGTGCGGGCTAGTGAAGCCCTTACCGAACGGGCTCACCGTCCCGGTCTTGAGGTCCAGCTTGCCCAAGGTGCCAGCCAGCGCCTTGGAGTCACTGGGCACCGCGGTGAACACGTCCCCGGCAGTAAACGAGCCCTTCACCGCGACAACCTTGTTTGCCGCAGTGTCGGTGACATACAGCGTGCCCTTGGAGCCCGTGGCCACGGCGGTGTCATCGACCTGGGTGTTGAGCTTCAACACTGTGGCACTCTGGTTCGAGCTGCCCGCGTTGTGCAGGAAGATCTGCTCCCCATCGCCCTGGCTGTCCAGCATCACGTCACCGCCAAAGCGCGGCGCCGACGCAGGCATGACCACGTTCGAGTCAGGATCGGACAGGTTGAGCGTCGTCTGCTGTCCGCTGTTGGCGTCGGTGGCCGTGGAGTTGTCGCCCAAAACCGGCGTCGCCGTGGCGGTCGTGCCAGACAAGGTCACCTTGTACAGGGCGGGTTTGGTGTAGGTCTTGCCGTCGGAATTGGGCGACGGGTTGGACGCGGAGATGTACAGCGCGCCGTTGGAGACGGCGATGCTGTCGGTGCCGCCACCGTGTGGCAGTGGGCTGGGGCTGTAGGTGTAGTGCTTGAGCTGCTGCGCGGCTGGGGCGCTCGGGGTGATCGTGTAGAGGCTGCTGTTGCCGTCCTCGTTGACCGTGGCCACGAGGTTGTTCGCACCAGCGTTCGCGGTCATGCCGTCGACCTTGCCGGTGACCTTCCATGTCGCGACCTGCTGGCCCTGGGGGTTGTACTCGACAACAGTGCTGGCGGTCTGGCCACTCGGCGACGGCTCACCCTTGGAACCAACACCGTTCTGGTACGCCACATAGACGTTGCCGCCCAGCACGGTGATGTCATCCGGGTTGCTCAACGACCCGCCGGAAGCAAAGGTCGTAGCAGTGAACCCAGAGGGCACCGTGATCGAGTCAGCGGCGAAGGCGGTCACGGCCGGCACACCCAGGCCAAGCCCGACCAGCAGCGCAGCAGCGCCCGACAGGCCCACCCGCCGGATCGATGTAGACATCCTGTTATTCCTTTCGCCAAGCGATCGAACGCGAGGCCGAACACCTCACGCGGCCGAGAAGACAACGTCACTCAGCCAGGTGAAGGTGAATTTCAGGTGAGGTAAATGAAGCCCTCCGATGAAGCAATGCGCGACACGAGTAACTGACCGCGACGCTCCGTTACCTTGGGCTCGCGCTATCGAATTACCAGGCATTTCTTCTCGCTCCTGCACGCAACGGACAGATGTACGATTCATTGCGATCCGGGCGAGGAACAGGAGCGCCGGCTGGGAAGCGCGAGTGCGGCCGTGTCGGCCATTTTCGGTAGGCAGCCGCAAAACGCGTGCACGATCGGGGATGCCGGCTCGACACGAGATCGTTGCCGCGGCGATTCATCCTGTTTCTTCTGATGGCTGGGTGCCCTGGTCGAGTAGTTGCTCACGGGCGCGGGCCACGCGGGAACGCACGGTGCCCAGCGCGCAGCCACAAACTTCAGCGGTTTCTTCGTAGGACAAGCCCAGCACTTGCGTGAGCAGCAGCGCTTCTCGACGGTTCTTGTCCAGGCCCTGCAGCATCAGGTTCACCTCGACGACGTCCTCGAACCCCGCCGCCTTGGCGTAACGCTGCTCATCAGCCGGGTCGATGTCCTCCACCCTCACGGTGGTGCGGGGGCGTCGCCGTTTGCTTCGGATGTGGTCGGCTACGACCCGGCGGGCGATGGACAGCAGCCAGGTGCGCACCGAGGAGCGGCCACGGAAGCGTCGGAGGCTGGTCAGCACCCGCAGGTAGGTTTCCTGGGTGAGGTCGTCG
>JBPYFK010000105.1:0-31721 GCA_051984675.1 Pseudonocardiaceae bacterium
GGTCGAGTTGGGCGTGGGAGCCCTCCTCGTCGGTCTCCTGGCCGAAGGTCATGGTGCCCAGCGCGAACGTGGACACCGCGCATCCACTGTGTCCCAGGGTGCGGTACTGCAACAGCTCTCTCCTCAACGCCCAGTCGAACTGGCCTGTTGCCCATCACCGCATGCGGCGACCAGTGCCCCAGCTGCGAAGAGAATCGATACAGCTTTGATCCGTCGGTATTTCATGCCGATCTTCCTTGATACGACGACTGGAAACACTAGGGACTGGAAACTAGGGACTGGAAACTAGGGACTGGAAAAGACGACCGAAGGCCACGTCATGTGGCCGTCCGCCCCATCGCAGGGGGCGGGCTACTCGCCGGTCCCAGCGATGAGATGTTTCTTTATGATTAATTGAAGTGCGCGGAAAGCAACATAGAGGGTGACCGGCGACACGTCAAGAGATCGGTTCGCGGAAACCATCGAACAAGTCTTCTAACGTGCTCAAATCGTTCCAGAATGGCCAAATGGGCAGGTAGGGAACATGCCCTGGCGTTGACCGGCAGGGCTGGCGTCGTTAGGCTAAGGCTTTGTTTAGCCCTGATGAAAGCGAGTGTCCCGTGGCGTCGCAGTCGGCCGACCTCCATCGAGCGGCCATCCTCGCGCTGGTGGGGAGGTCCGGCTCGCTGAGCCGATCCGAGATCGCGCAACGGCTGGAGCTCAGCCCCGCGACGGTCACGCAACTGACCAAGGACCTCATCGGGCACGGCTTTCTCGAAGAGTTGGCCTTCGCCCCCTCCCGAGGCGGACGGCCCGCTCAGCTGCTGGGCTTGAGGGGTTCCACCCCGCACGCGCTCGGCGTCAAGGTCACGCCGGACCATGTCGCGATCGCCGATGTCGGATTGGAGGGCACCGTCAGGGACATCTCCGTCCACGCCTTCGATTCCACGGCCGTCGACGCGCTGGGCGACTTGACCGACCTGTTGACCAGCTCCCTCGACGGCATGGCGGGAGATCCGCGATCGCTGCTGGGCATCGGGCTGGGCGTGCCCGGCGGGGTCAGCGACCAGGCGGAGGGCGTGGTCAACGCCGACATCCTGGGATGGCGCGGTCTGCCGTTGGGCCGGCGCCTGCGCGCCAGCCTCGGCCTGCCCGTCCTGGTCGACAACGACGTCAACGCGCTGGCTTTCGCCGAGCGCCTCTACGGTCGGGGCCAGCAACATCATGACTTCGTCATCGTCACGATCGGTATCGGTATCGGTGCCGGCATCATCGCCAACGGGACTGTCTACCGGGGCGCGCATGGCGATGCGGGCGAACTCGGCCACATCCCGGTGGATTCGGACGGCCCACTGTGCGTGTGCGGCAACCGGGGCTGCCTCGAAGCTGTCATCGGTGATCGCGCGCTCGTCGCCGCCGCACGGAGCGACGGCATTCTCACCGCCGATCAGGACATCGCCGATCTGCGTTCCGCCGCGGACGAGGGCAACGAGGCGGCGCAGGACCTCTTCCGCAATGCCGGGGAAAGCCTCGGCCGCGCTGTCGCCGGCCTGGTCAACCTGAGTGATCCTGAGATGGTCGTCGTCTTCGGTGAGGGCGCGAGCGTCTGGCAGCACTGGCGACCGGGCTTTGACCCGGTCCTGCGCGCCCACCTCCCCGCGACCCGCAAGCACATCCCCGTCGAAATCGACAGCTGGGACGACCAAGCCTGGACCCAAGGCGCCGCCGCCCTGATCCTCGGCACGCCGTTCGACACGGCTGGAACAACCGGTGAGCAGGGCCGTCTCGTTCGCGCCCGCCTCACTACCAGCGGCAGCGCCGGCACGAAGGCGCCACTAGTCGGACCGGCCATGTGACCAGACCGCTGCACCACACCCCCTGCCCTGAACCGAGACCCGGCGGTCTCCATGAGCTTTCTCGTTCGGTCGAGACCTCGAAGAGGGCCCGGTACCGCATCCTGAAACGCACCCCAGCACAGAGGGAGGACGTGTGACACAGGAAAGCACCGCTCACAGCGCTGCCCGGCGAGACGTGCCGTGGTGGCGGGAGGCGGTGATCTACCAGGTCTACATCCGCAGTTTCGCCGACGGTAACGGTGACGGGATGGGTGACATCGCGGGAATCCGCGCGAGATTGCCGTATCTGCGGGATCTGGGGGTGGATGCGATCTGGATCAACCCCTGGTACCCGTCACCGCAGGCTGACGCCGGCTACGACGTCGCTGACTTCCGTGACATCGATCCGATGTTCGGGACGGTGGCCGAGGCCGAGCAGTTGATCGTCGAGGCGCATAGGAACGGGATTCGGGTGATCCCGGATATCGTGCCGAACCACACCTCGGACCAGCACGCGTGGTTCCAGGCCGCGCTGGCCGCCGGTCCGGGCAGTCCGCAGCGGGAGCGCTACCTCTTCCGCCCGGGCAAGGGGCCGGATGGTGCCCAGCCGCCGAACAACTGGCAGTCCCGCTTCGGGGGTCCCGCATGGACCCGGGTGACCGAGTCCGACGGCAGTCCAGGCGAGTGGTACCTGCACCTTTTCGCCCCGGAGCAGCCGGATCTGAACTGGGCGCATCCAGAGGTGCGCGAGGAGTTCGAGTCGATCCTGCGGTTCTGGTTCGACCGGGGCGTGGACGGTTTCCGTATCGATGTCGCACACGGCCTCGTGAAGCATCCCGACCTGCCTGATGTCGTGGAGGACGGCGGTCCCCATTGGGGCGGTGAGCACCCGTACCGGGATCGCGATGAGGTGCACGACATCTACCGGGGCTGGCGGCGCATCGCCGACGAATACGCCGGTCACCGGAAGTTCGTCGCCGAAGCCTGGGTGCGGCCGCCGGAACGGTTGGCCAGGTACCTGCGGCCGGATGGTCTGCACACCGCGTTCAACTTCGACTTCCTGCAGTGCCCCTGGGACGCTCGACAGCTGCGGGACGTCATCGACACCACCCTGACGAGCCTCGGCGCGGAGGGCGCCCCGGCGACCTGGGTGCTGTCCAACCACGACGTGGTCCGCCACGTCACCCGCTACGGACGTGCCGAAACCGGGCACACGCACGGCGACCGCATGCAGGGTTACGGCAGTCCGGTCGACCTCGAACTCGGTACCCGGCGCGCGAGAGCCGCGGCGTTGCTGTCGCTGTCCCTACCCGGCGGCGCCTACGTCTACCAGGGAGAAGAACTCGGTCTCTGGGAAGTCGAGGACATCCCCGAGGCACTGCTGCAAGACCCGATCTGGGAACGCACGAACCATGCCGCCCGCGGCCGGGACGGCTGCCGGGTTCCGCTGCCCTGGTCGGGGGAGGCACCAACGTTCGGGTTCACTCCCATCAGTGCTACGGCCGAGGCGTGGCTGCCACAGCCCGAGGCGTGGAAGGCCCTCACCGCCGAGGCACAGGACGGCGACCCGGGCTCGATGCTGGAGCTGTACCGGGCGGCGCTGCGGATTCGCCGCGAGCACCCGGCCCTCGGCGAAGGCGACCTGGTGTGGAACGACGCGGGCGAGGGTGTGCTGTCCTTTACCCGCGCCCCCGGCTTCGCCTGCATCGTCAACCTCTCCGACCACCCGTACCGGCTGCCGGAGTACGACCGCGTCCTGCTGGCCAGCGGCCCGCTCGACGGCGACCAACTGCCGACCGACACCGCGATCTGGCTCGCTGTCTGACCAGGTCGCGCTCTTATCCCAGGCGTTGCCCGGTGGTCCCGGAGAACAGGTGGGCCTCGCCGGGGCGGATGCGTGCCCGGATGCGCTCACCCTTGGCTGGCGGGTCGCGGGGGTCGACGCGGGCGATGACGTCCACGTCGCCGTGCGCCGGATCATGCTCGGCCAGGGTGACGTAGCAGTAGGCGTCCGAGCCCAGCTCCTCGACGAGGTTCACGGTCATGGGCAGTCCCTCGTCGGCTTCGCCGACGAGTTCCAGCGACTCCGGCCGGAAGCCCAGCGTGACGGTGTCGCTGCCGTCGTTGGTTGCGGCGGCCATCGCGGTTCGTGGCAGGGGGATGCGGGTGCCGGCGAGTTCGACGCCGTCGGCGCGCAACCGCACGCTGGAGAGGTTCATCGCGGGCGCGCCGATGAACCCGGCCACGAACACGTTCGCCGGCTGTTCGTAGAGCGCGCGGGGCCTGTCACATTGTTGCAGCACGCCGTCGCGGAGCACGGCGACGCGGTCGCCCATGGTCATGGCTTCCACTTGATCGTGGGTGACGTAGACCGTGGTGGTGCCCAGACGGCGTTGCAGAGCGGCGATCTGGGTGCGCGTGGACACCCGCAGCTTGGCGTCCAAATTGGACAGTGGTTCGTCCATGAGGAACACTTGCGGCTCGCGCACGATGGCCCGGCCCATGGCGACGCGCTGCCGTTGCCCACCGGAGAGCGCCTTGGGTTTGCGCTCCAGGAACGGTTCCAGGTCCAGCAGTTTCGCGGCTTCGCCCACCCTGCGGCGGATCTCGTCCTTGGCGGTGCCGGCGATCTTCAGGGCGAATCCCATGTTGTCCGCCACGGTCATGTGCGGGTACAGGGCGTAGCTTTGGAACACCATCGCGATGTCGCGTTCCTTCGGCGAGAGCGCGGTGACATCGCGACCGCCGATGTGGATCGCCCCGGAGTCGACCTCTTCCAGCCCGGCGAGCATCCGCAGCGAGGTGGACTTTCCGCAGCCGGAGGGCCGACCAGAACGAGGAACTCGCTGTCGGCGATTTCCAGGTCCAGGGTGTCCACCGCCGGGCGTTCCGTGCCCTGGAAGTGCCGGGTTGTCTTGTCGTAGATCACGGTTGCCATGGATGTGTTCCTTTCCGTGCCATGCATCGCAGGTGTGCGGGGCGGGTCAGGCGAGCCTGCGCCAGACGGGTTCCAACGCGTCGATCGCGGCGAGGTAGGCGGCGTAAGCCTCGTCGAGCACCGCGCCGCGGTCTGGATCGGGGATGTGCCTGCGGTCGACGTGCGCCAGCGACGCGGCGTGCTTGAGGGTGTCGAGGGCACCGATGCCGAGCGCGGCGAGCAGGGCCGCACCGCGAGCCCCTGCCTCGCTGGCATCGGTGATCTCGACCGTGGTGTGCAGGGCGTCGGCGAACATCTGCGCCCACACGTCGCTGCGCGCGGCCCCGCCGCCGAGCCGGACGGCGGGTGCGATGTCGAAGCGGTCGCGCAGCGCGTCGACGTGGACGCGGTGGTTGAGCACGACACCTTCGAGCATCGCTCGGAGCAGATCTCCTCGGTCGTGCCAGCCGCGGACACCGATGAAGGCCGCGCTGGCGTGCCCGCCATGCGGGGAGCCGTAGAGAAACGGATGGTAGAGGATCTCCGATCGGCCGGACAACCGCTCGCCGACCTCCCGTGTCGCGGCGGCGTAAGGATCTTCGCCCGGAGTGACGGGGATACCGAGGGAGTCGAGGAACCACTCCAGGTTGGTCGCGGATGCCGGGGAGGTGGCCATGTTCATCCACCGGCCGGAGCGGACGAAGTTGCGCGCCTGCCACCGGGAGTCGACGCAGACGTGGTCGCTGACGATCTGGTTGATACTGAACGTGCCCGCGACCAGCGAGAGCGTCCCGGGCCCGGTGGCGCCCATACCGATCGCCGTGGCGTCCACGTCGTGCGCTCCGGTGACGACCGGCGTGCCGGGCGCCAATCCGGTCGTCGCCCCCGCTTCCTCGGTCACCCGGCCCGCGATGTGCTCGCTGGGCAGGATCGGGGGCAGTTTCACCCGCAGGTCCGCCAAGCCGAACAGGTCCAGTGCCGCGACGGAGTAGTCCTGGGTGCGCACGTCGGTGAACGAGGCGCTGGCCTCGGTCGGGTCGGTGCTGACCTCGCCGGTCAGCCGCGCCCTGAGCCAGTCCTTGCAGAACAGCAACCAGCGCGCCCGCGTCAGCGTCTCCGGCTCGTACTGCCGCAGCCACGCCAGCAGTGCTGCGGGCGAGCCCGCGAACGGAACCTGGCCGGTCAGTTCCACGGCCTGCGCCGCGACCTCGCCGGACTGCCAGCCAGCGACGATCCCATGTGCTCGGGTGTCCATGGCGATGATCGCCGGCCGCATTTTTGTTTGTGTTTGAATCGGCCCGAAAGGTGACAGGTATGACCCTCATCCCGACCGGCGAGATCATCAGCAGCGCGCGAGACACGCGTACCGGCGTCGGCTCGTTCAACGTCATCCAGCTCGAACACGCCGAAGCGATCGCGGCCGGCTCCGAGGCCGCCGGCATGCCGGTGATCCTGCAGATCAGCGAGAACTGCGTGGCGTACCACGGCGGTCTCCCCGCCATCGGCGCGGCCACCCTCGCCGTCGCGAGAAACGCCACGACACCGGTAGCGGTCCACCTCGACCACGCGACCCGAGCCGAGTTGGTGCACGAAGCGGCGGAGCTGGGTTTCGGCTCGGTGATGTTCGATGCCTCGACCCGGCCGTATGCCGACAACATCCGCGCGACCGCCGCGATGGTCGCTTGGTGCCACAGCCGCGGTGTCTGGGTCGAAGCGGAGCTGGGAGAGGTTGGTGGCAAAGACGGCGTGCACGCCCCAGAAGCGCGCACCGACCCGACCGAAGCCGCCCACTACGTCGGCGCCACCGGTGTGGACGCGCTCGCGGTCGCGGTAGGTACCTCGCACGCCATGCTCACGCGGGACGCCGCCGTTGATTTCGACCTCATCGCGGGGCTGCGGACCGAGCTGGCGGTGCCACTGGTGCTACACGGCTCTTCGGGCGTCCCCGACGCGGACCTCAGCCGTGCCGTCCAAGCGGGCATGACCAAGATCAACGTTGGCACTCAGCTGAACAAGGCATTCACCCACAGCGTTCGCCAGTACCTCAGCGACGCCCCGGATGTCGTGGACCCGCGCAAGTACCTCGGAGCCGGCCGCGACGCCATCTCCCGGGAAGTCCAGCACCTCCTGAGGGCGCTCAACTCACCTTGTCCCGAGCCCGAGACGCCGCTGACCGGAAAGTCTCCTACGTCTTCGGAACGTCCTGAGACCTGACGGGTTGCCAACTGGGTCCGCGGGACCGATGATCATCCGCAAGGCCCGGACCAGCGCGTCGAGATGCCGTTCGGTCCCGTCCACAACCGAAAGGACACGCCGGGATGAGCCAAAGCACTGTTGCGCCGCTGCTTCTCCGCAGCGTCGTCGGCGGAACCATGGTCGCGCACGGCCTACGGCATGGCCGCACCCTGGAGGGCACCGCCGGCTGGTTCGAGAGCATCGGCTTCCGCGAGCCCATGTTGCAGGCACGGCTCAGTGCGATGGTCGAAGTGGGCGCGGGAACGGCATTGCTTCTGGGCGCCGGCACGCCGTTCGCGGCATCGGCGGTCGTGGGCACCATGGCGGTGGCCGCCCGCACGGTGCACGTGCGCAATGGGTTCTTCATTACGGAAGAAGGATTTGAATACGTGCTGACCTTGGCGGCGGCCTCGACCGCGCTGGCGGCCAGCGGGCCGGGGTGGCTGAGCGTGGACCGGTTGCTGAAGCGGGAGAACAAGCTCACCGGTCTCAAAGGGGCGGTCATCTCCGCCGGTCTGGGTGTCGCGGCGGCCGCGGGGCAGCTGCGTGCGTTCTGGAGGGAGCCACAGCGCTGATCCGGGCCGCCGACGGACCTGCGCCAGAAGGGGTCGACGTCAGAAGGGGTCAGCCGGTGAACCGGGCGGTGGCGATGACAGTGCCATCGTTGGCGACAAGTCGGGCGGCGACGAGGGCGGCGGGGTCCAGGCCGGTTGGTGCCCCCCAATAGCCGTAGCCGTGCGTGAGCGGGAACTGTCCGATCGAAACGAGCCGCCCGTCGGCGGTCTGAAGTTGGCAGGAGACCGTGTCGTTGCCGCGGTCGGTGTCGACGGTCATGTAGATCCACGGCGGCGTGCCGGTATAGGCGAAGACTTGGCCCACGGGCTTCTGGCCGGGCTGAACGTGGTCGGCGACGAGCTGGGCCGTTCGCAGGCGGTGCTCGGCGGAGGCGACTGGCGACGCGGGCACGTGGCTCTGGGTGAGCACACCCAATGTCCAGCCCCCGAGGCCGGCGACCGCCGCGATCACGATGGCCACGGCGGTGGCTAGCAGCCACTGCCGGCGGCGTTGCGCGCGCTGACGGATCCCGAGGCGGCGCAGGACTCGGCCTTCGAAACCGACCGGGGGTTCGGTGCCGGGAACGAGGGCGAGCAGGCCGTCGCTGACCATGGTCAGCTCGGCAAGGTGCTCGCGGCAGGCGGGGCACCGGTCTCGGTGCGCGAGGGCGGCGGCGCGCTCCCGGCCAGTCAGAACGCCGAGGGCGAGCTCGCTGGCGAGTTCGCGGAACCGCTCGCAGTCCGGCCGCTCAGTCATGGTCGGCTCGCGGAAGTTCTAGGGAGTCGCGGAGCTTGTGCATCGCGGTCCTGATCCGGGTCTTCGCGGTGCCCAGGGGAATCTGCTCGAACTCGGCGATCTCGCGGGCGGTCATGCCATGGATGCCGGCCAGAACCAGTGCTCGCGCCTGTTGCGGTGGGAGGACCGCCAAGGCGCGACGCAACACGGTCGTGGTTTCGCCAGCGACGGTCTCGGGCTCTGGACCATCGGTCATCCCGCGGATCATGGACAGGAGATCGCCGGTGGCCACCGGCACGAAACGCTGTGCACGTGCCGTGTCGATCGCGAGGTTGTGCGCGATGGTGCGTAGCCAGGTTCGTACCGAGCCGCGGCGGGAGTCGAAGACCTGGGCGTGGCGCCACGCTCGTTCGAAGGTCTGTTGGGCGATGTCCTCGGCCAGCTGCATGTCACCGACCACCGTAAGCGCGGTGGCGAACACGAGCCGCTGGAACCGGCGCACGAACGCCACCGAGATCTCGGGATCGCCCAGCGCCAGACCAGCCAGCAGCATCTCATCGGGAAGCCGTTCCACGGGAACCGTGTCCCTGCCCATACCACCAGATACGGACGCGGACGTCGGAGGGATTGCCTTCGGTGGCTTCCGGCGGACTGTCCCCACGCTGGCCACCTCCCTCCCGGAGGTTGGTCAGCTCATTCTCTCCCCCAATCCAACTGGCGGGTTCGTTCGTATCTGATGCATGACGCCCTCCGCAGTGAACAGCCCGGTCAACAGCGTCGACCTGCCCAGACGACGCACAACCCCGCGCTCGCGCACCCGCCGTGGCGGGTGGGCGGTCCGGTTGGCGGCCGCAGGTGTGGTGATGGCCGCGCTCACGCTCATGGCAGCCGCATGCGCCGGTCCGATGTCGCGTCCGGTAGCGCCGCCCGCCTCTACTGGCCAGGCACCAGCAACCCAGGCCGGGATGGCCGTGCCGGTGACCTTGACCGAGTTCCAGATCCAGATGCCGCCACGGAATCTCGTGCCTGGCAGCTACACCTTTACGGTTACCAACCGGGGGAACACGGTGCACGCCCTGGCCATCGAGGGTCCGGGGGTGGCAGGCGAGCGCACCCCGGGCGTGCTACAACCCGGCCAGTCCGGCGCCGTCACGGTGACCCTGGGCAACGGCACCTACGACTTCTACTGCCCCGTGGACGGGCACAAGGACGCGGGCATGGACGTCAAGGTCACCGTCGGTGGCGGGGCGCCGATGCCATCCGCACCCCCGCCGTCCACCGGGGGTGGGAGTGGGTACGGGTACTGATGGGACCCGTGGCCGAGCCCCGCCGCGCGCTCATAGCTACGTTACGCATTGCCAGTGCCGTCTTGGTGATCGCCATGGGCGCCATCCACCTGTACCTGTGGCAGCAGGGGTATCGCGACCTCCCTGCCATCGGCGTGCTGTTTCTGCTCAACGTCGTCGGGTCCGGTCTGCTGACCATCCTGCTGGCCATGCCCGGCCGTGCTCTGGCGATCTTCGCAGCCTTCGGCGTCGTGTTCACCGCAGGCACCCTGGCCGCATTGATGCTCAGCCTGACTGTGGGTCTGTTCGGTTTCCGCGAGTATGTCGGCAGTCCGCTCGTTCTTCCGACGATCGTCGTGGAAGCCGCGGGAACCGTCACCCTGGCTTGGCTGACTGCCCTGACACGCGAGCGACACGCAACGGGGTAAGAGGAGTACGAATTCGGTCAGCCCAGTGCGGCGCTGATCAGGCTGAGCGCGGCAAGCACAGCCATGACGACCGCGGCCGTGCGCGTGATCCAGTGGAAGGGAACAAAGCGCAGGAGCTGCCGACCACCGATGATCGCAAGGGCACCCACGGCCCAGAGACCGAGAACCGAACCGATGCCGACGGTGACAGGGGCGTGGTACTGAGCCGCCAGGTTGGCGGTGACGATCTGAGTCAGGTCGCCGAACTCGGCGACGAACAGCACCAGGAAGCTTCGTGCGGCCACGCGTGCGAACCCGGGGACGGCGGTGATGGTGGGACGAGCCCGGGTCGCTAGCCCGGCTCGGGTGTCGACGGTTCCAGGGACGGGTTGTCGTTCGTCCTCGGTGCTCTGTTCTGGTGGACGGTGGTCGGAAGCGGAGTCCTCCTGCGCGTGCCGGCGCAGCATCAGCACCGCACCGGCGGCGAACAGAACGGCGACAACCATCTCCATCGCCCGGTGGGGCAACAACCCCAGGAGACTGCCGGCCGCGACAGCGAGCAGGACGTGCACGGCAAACGCGGCGGCGACCCCGACGAAGACGTGACTGGGCCGGTAGCGAGTGCCCAGGATGAGGCTGGCCAGCACCGTCTTGTCGGGCAGTTCGCTGACGAAGATGACACCGAACACGGTGGCGAGAATCGTGAGATTCATTCCGTTCCTACGTCGCTGCTTCGGGTGCCTGTCTCTCCCCGGTCACTGTCGAGAATAGCTCTCATTCAGCGGCCCCAAAAATGCGATGTGGGCCAGACAACCAACTATCCGGGAGTGGGGGCGCGAAAAACCGTCTTTCGGTCGACCGAAACCAATAATTGGACAATGCGCGAAATTCGTTCAGGCGAACGGCGGTTTGGCTGGGCGAGCCTCCCCATCATCGTCGTAACGACGAGGGGCAAGAGCCGCTGACCAGCACGGATGCTAGTCATTATCGAATCGAGGGCCGGTTAGCCCATCATGCGGAGCATGCCGATTCCGCCAGTCCGCACGAATCGCACAACGAACACGGCAGCTACTACCAGGAAGACAATGTTCAGCCATGTGGTGTAGTTCCACGACACGGTCTCCTGACCAATGATCGCCGAGCGCTGCACGGGCACCAGTCCGGTGGCGGAGAACAGCAACTCAACGATGTAGCCACCGCCGACCATCGCGGCATAGAACGTGCCCAGCAGCACCAGCATCATCCGCGTGCCGTAGTACTTCCGGTAGATGGCCAGGATCGGCAGAATCACCAGGTCGGCGTAGATGAACGCGATCACACCGCCGAAGCTGATACCGCCGTTCCACAGCACGGCGGCCAGCGGCACGTTGCCGATCGAGCAGACGAAGCTCGCGATCGACACGAGCGGCCCGACGATCGGTCCCCACAACGCGGACAGGACCGGATGGTCGGTGAGGAAGAAACCGCGCCAGAACGATTCGGGCACCCAGGCACCGATCGCGCCCGCGATGAGCAGCCCACCCGCGAGGTCGCGCAGGATCGCCGCCCACTCCATGACGAAGACGTGCGACACCGCCGTGAAGCCTTCGGCCGACGTCAGCCGTTTCCAGAACGACCCCGACCCCGCCACGGACATGTCCATGGCGGCGTGTCCTTCCATCGACCCGGCCAGGCCCTTGTCGGCCTGCTCCCGCGCGGCCTCCAGCAGCCGTCGGTGCACGAACAGTCGGAGCAGCACGGCCAGCAGCACGATCATGATCGGGCCGCCGACGAACTCCGCGGCGGTGAACGGCCAGCCCAGCAGCAGAGCCATGATGATGCCCAGCTCGACCACCAGGTTCGTCGAGCCGATCTCGAAGACCATCGCAGCGGTGAAGTTCGCGCCCTTGCGGAACAACGACCGTGCCAGCGCCACGGCCGCGTAGGAGCACGAGGAGGAGGCCGCGCCGAGACCGGCGGCCCGAGCGAGGGCAGCAGGCCGATCGTCCCCGAGCAGACTGACCACAGTGGACCTCGGAACGGCCGCCTGCACCACCGCGGAAAGCGCGAAACCCAGGATCAACGCCCACAGCACTTCCCACGTCATGGCGCCGGCCAGCGCCAGCGCGTCCCCGATCGCCTTCAGCACAAGGCCACCTCCGCGTATACCTCCCAAGGGTATAACTCGCTGTTTGACACCACTGGCTTGCCGCTGACCCGGGGTTCGCCGCATGTGAAGATCGTGCAACTTTCCGAAAACGGCTCGGCAAACACGTTTTTCCTTGCGCGCATGATAATCTTGTTTTTCTCCCTTTGTTTGTTGCCTGAGTGTTTCGGGCCGGAGCATGATCCCTGGCATCGCTCGGGGGAAACGCTGACCATGATGTTCGGCGTGTCCGGTTTATCCGCGAACAAAGGGGTTTCGTATGCTAACGAAACATTTCCGTCGACTCCTGGCTTTTGATGGTATCGATTATCGGAAACGGGGGTGACGTCATGTCGCGCGCGAAGACCACTGGCGGAACTCGTTGGCGTGTGTTCTTTCTTGTCCTCGGCGTCGGGGTGCTTGGCATTGGCTTGATGTTCGTCAGCCTGCAGCGGGGTGTTCTGGCCGCGTCGTTCACGGTGGCGGGCACCCCGTACAAGGCCACTGCCGACAATCTGAACGCCCAGGGTGTGGTGCAGTTCGGCTCGCTCGACCAGAGCGCGAACGCCGCGCATCCGGTGCTGGTCAACGGGTTCCGGCAGGCACACCTGGACAACTTCTGCCAGTCCATCCTCATCCCGGACGTACCGGTGGTGGGTGCCATGACCGTTCGCATCACCGCGCCGGGCGGGATGAACGCGCAGAACCTGGTGCTCGGTGTCCAGGACGTCGCCGGTGATTTGAAATTCAACAATGTCGAGATCGGTCGGGATGCCGGTGCCCTCAACAAGGGACCGGTACAGGGAAAGCCCGGCGGTTTTGGGATTCAAATGGATTCCCTGAGCATCGCGCGTCTACGCCAGGTCGCCTGGTCCACCACAGCGTCCACGCTGCAGCTGAATCAGGTGAACATCGCTGTCGATGCGGGCACCCATGAATGCTTCTGACGACCCCGGAAAGGACGGTGCGGAAATGCCTGACCGCGGCCGACGAAAACGCTACGGACCTGCGGTGAAGGAGATGGTTCGGCGGTTCCGGGACTGGCGGCGGCTCCGTCCGTTCTGGGCGGGTGTCTTCACTCTCGGGGCGGGACTGATCATCCTGTTCCCGCCTTACGCGTCGTTGCGGTTCGGCGACATCGAGGTCTCGTTGAACACCCTGGGCGGGATGTCGTCGCTGCTCATCGGCGTGGTCATGCTGACGTGCGCGAGCATGCTGTGGACCAGGCCGCAATCGCGCGTGGCCGCCGGCGTCGTGACGCTGTTGTTCGCGCTGGCGGCGATCGTGGCGGCGAACCTCGGGGTCTTCCTGATCGGAACGATGCTCGGCATCATCGGCGCTGGACTGGCTCTCGCCTGGAGACCTGCGCGCGAGCAGGAGGGGCGTGCCGCGGGCCTCGAGTGGCCGCGCACGGACCAGGATGCGGCTCCCGCAGAGGCCCCGTCGCCCCCGCAACCCCCGAGACGCGCGCATCGGCGGAGCGCGCGGCCCTCGCGTGCTCCCGTGCCGGCCGCCTCGCGTCCACGACGCGGGCAACGGAGCCGAGCGCGCGCCGGTCGGGGAGCGGGAGCATGACGGACCGACTCGGGTACCTCCGGGGTGTATCGGTCGTGTGCTCCGTGATCGTCTTCGCCGCCCTGTCCGGGATGGGTCTGTCCGGGATGGGCATGGCGTCGCCCGTTCCGGCGCAGACCGCGGCCGACCCCCAGCCCGGACCGGGGCAGGTGTGGGTCCTGAACGCCAGCAGCCTCACCCTCGCGGGCGTGCGGTTCGACGGGGTCGTGAACAGGGATGTCGGTGACGGTCAGCAAGTCCCAGCCTTGCACTTCACAGTGGACAGACTGGAGATCACCAGCCTGGTGCAGCGTGCGGCGCTGGGCAACGGCCGCGACCTCACGGTCGCCGCGGCGGCGGGCAGCGTCTCCACCATCACCGAAGGACCGATCGAGCTGTACACGACGCGGCTCACGGGAGTCCTCGCGGTCGGGGGATTCCCGGCGTTGCCGGTCACGCTGTCCGCGGACGCGCTCAACCTGCCCGGCATCGACCTGAGCTTCCTGAAGTTGCCGTTGATCACCTTCACCAACACGGTGGCGCTCAACGCCGATCTCGTCGGAGGGAACCTGGTCATCCCGGGCGCACGCATCACCGTGGCGTGATCGAGGATCGACCGCACGGTCCGAGCGAGTGGTTTCCCGGTCGGGGAGCTTCGACGTACGGTGGCAACCAGGGCGAATCGAGGGGGATCGTTCCTGAGCGGAACAGGCGACCGCGTGCCGGCATCAGTTCGTTGCGCGTCGGCGTGGTGGGCACTCGAAGTCGTGTTCGGTGTCGATACCGGGATCGACCTGCTCGGAACGTGCTTCAAGGGGGGCTTTCGATGGAGTTCACGAAACAGACCCAGCGGTCGCTGTATGCCGCGGTCGGCGCCGCCACCTGGGTCGTCGACCGGTTGCGCGACACCGCCGGTCACGTCCAGACCGCTTGGCGGCAGCGGGACCAGTGGGCGCGACGTGCTGGCGATACCTATGCCGAGCTGGCCGAGCGCGGTCAGACCGTGGTCGGCCGCGCCCGGCGTACCACGGCGCATCGGCTCCGCGAGGTCGGCGACACCGCCCGCCAGGTGAGCAGAGCAGCGCCAGCGGGGGGACGGGGAGCAGAGGTCACCGAGGCAGCCGACCTCCCGATCGCCGACTTCGACAGCCGCAACGCAGCCGACGTGATCGACGCGCTGCCCGGCCTCTCTCTCGATCAACTGCACCAGATCGAACGCTACGAAATGCGGCACCGCAGCCGGACGACCGTCCTTGACCGCATCGACGAGCTGCGCGGAGACCACGAGCCCTGGTCCGGCTACGACGCGATGACGGTGGACGAGATCCTGCCGCGCATGCGGTCGTCGGCGCCGGCCGAGCAGGCTGCCGTGGCCTCGTACGAGCAGCGGCACAGGCAGCGCCGCAGCATCATCGCCGCCGCCCCATCCCACCACGTCGGCAGGCGCTGACGCCCACCCGACAGGTGCTACCCGTCGGTGGAGGCTGAGCGGGCCAGTCGGGTGTGATCGGCGATCAGGAGTGAATGCGCGGCGATCAGGGGGCTTCTCGCCCGGTGGGCGTCCCCGGCGTGAAGATGCTGTTCGGCGTGGCGGAGCGCATCGATGACCAGATCCGCGGAGACGCCCTCACCGAGGTGATCGCCGATCAGCTGCGTAGCCCGCAATGCCTGCTCCAGGTAGTGGCGTGCGTGCCGCACGGACGTGTCGTCCGGCCCGTGCTCGGCGGAAGACTCGGAAGACTCGGCCAGGACGGCCGTCAGAGCGGCCTGAACCGCCTGTCGCAGGACGTCCAGAGACTGGTCTGCTGTGCTCATTCGAGCATGATCCGTAATGGCTGTTTACGCGTATACCGCTGATGTCGACGGCGAGTGGTCCGCATGGCCTAGCGCGCTTCGGGATGTTCACTGCGACCAACGGGCTAGCCGCGACCAACGGGTCAACGAGCGGGCGCGGGTGAGTTCGTCGACTCGTGCACGGGGTCAGGTCCGTCGGAGTTGGCACGGACTTTGTGGACTTTTCCCACCGAGACATCCGGGTATCGAATATGGCGAACCTGCCATTACGCTGTGATCTTGCTCGCCGGCGCCGGAAGGAGAGAGCGCAATGCCAGACAGCGCACTGGAACGGATCAATACGGGGGTCGCGCACCCAGCGAGACTCTACGACTACCTGTTGGGTGGCAAGGACAACTTCCAGGTCGATCGCGACGCCGCCGAGCGTGCGTACGCAGGCTATCCCGGTGGCGTGGAAGGCGTGCGCCAGCACGCCCGCGCCCAGCGCGCCTACCTCGAACGCAGTGTGCGGCACCTCGCTCAGGACGTCGGTATTCGGCAGTTCCTGGACGTCGGCACGGGCATCCCCACGGTGAACAACACGCATGAGGTCGCGCAACGCGTGGCGCCCGAATCACGGGTGGTCTATGTCGACAACGACCCGATCGTCCTCGTACACGCCCGAGCACTTCTGAGCAGCACAAGCGAGGGCGCCACCGCATACATCGATGCTGATCTGCACGACGTCGGCAACATCCTGGAGCAGGCCGCCAAGACGCTGGACCTCGAACAGCCCATCGCGGTGAGCATGCTCGGGATTCTGCACTTCTTCGAAGCGGAGGACGCCTACGGTCGCGTGCGGCAGCTCATGGAAGGCATGCCTTCGGGGAGCCACCTGTCCATCGCTCATCTGGCCAGCGACGTCCTGCCCGAAATGGTCGACGCGTGCCGCTCGATGAGCCAGGACTTTCCTGTCCCCGTCATTCCGCGCAGCACCGCCGAAGTCGGCCGCTTCTTCGACGGGCTCGACATGCTGGAACCGGGTGTGGTCCAGGTACACCACTGGCGGCCGGGAACCCAGGACATCGCCGCTGACAAGGCCGTTCCAGTCCACGTCGGGCTAGCCCGGAAGAACTAGGGAGCGGTCACACGGCGAACGGCCGCGAATGGTTGAATGAGCGACCCGGTTCGCGCTGGTCAGCCTACAAGTCAGCGGCGAGTTGCTCAGCGGTCGAGATCCGACCATCACTGTCCAAGTTGGACGATGCTGTGCCGCGTCCCGGGTGCGGCGGCGCGGTCGAAGAGTTCGTCACCGGAGTGCTGAACGACGGCGGTGGCCAGGGTGCCGGCGACGAGCAGGGTGGCCATGCCGGTCTGGGCGAGCGGCCGGCGCGGCTGCGGTGGCGCGAGTAGCGCCCGCACGCGCTGCGGGACGTCGCCGCCGGTGGCGGCCGGAGCGAGGGCGTCACCCGCGCGAGCGCCGTCGCGCTTGAGCAGCGCGACGCGGGCGATCGTGCGGGCGACCAGGCGCCGGTCACCGACGATGTCGGCGGCGTCTTCGTCGGCCCAACGCTCGACGGCGTGACGGATCGTCCCAGCCGTGGGGTGCAGCAGCGGATTGATGGCGGCGGCGAGATCGGCGGCCAGGGTCCACCAGATGTGCCGGTGATCCAGATGGGACCGCTCATGGGCGAGCACGACCCGACGCTCGTCGGGGGCGAGGGCTTCCAGCAGGCCGGAGGTGACAACCATACGCCCAGCCGGGGCAGGGGTGGTGAACGCCTCCACCTGGGCGCTGTCAAGCACGACGACCGGGCTCGCCGATCCCACGCCGGACGCTCCCCGGTAGGCGGCGAGAAGCGCGCGCACTCGTCGTACGATCATGACCGTCGCCCAACCAGTGACAGCCGCCAGCAGTACGACGCTGGTGACCGCCACCGGCCCGGGCACCGGATCGGCGGCCCGCAGGCTGGGCGCTGACCAGCGGCCGAGCGTGGCGACCACGGGAATCTGACCCACCCACGTGGCGGCCAGCACCGCGAGGACGAACACGCTGGAGCCGGCCATCCCAAGACTGGCGGGCGCGAGAAGCCGGACGGCGGCGCGCGGGGGAAGCCTCCGGCCCAGCCGCGGCGCGGTGGCGGCGAAGCCGAGGCAGGCGAGGATCGCCACGCAGACAGCCACCACGCAGACAGCTGGAGTCATGGCGATTCCCCGGAGTCAAGCAGGCTGCGCAGGAGGCGCTCGTCCTCATCACTGAGGGTGCCGACGAAGTGGGTCAAGGCCGCGGTGCGGTCGTCGTCGGCGTCCAGCACGCGCTGCATGCGCCGGGCTGTCACTTCGGCCGCGTCCCGGATGACCGAGTAGACGTAGCCCTTGCCGGCCTGCCGGCGCGTGACTACCCCTTTGTCGTGCAGGCGGGTGAGCACCGTCATGACGGTGGTGTACGCCAAGTCCCCGTCCAGCGCCTCGCGGACCTGCGCCGGCGTCATCGCCGCATCGCTGGCGGCGAGGGCGGCGCAGATGTCGCGTTCCAGGCTCCCACGGGCTCGCCGCGCCGCCATCCGATCCCCACTCCCCATCGCTACTACGTTTATCGTAGTAACATCGCCCGAGTGTTGTTACTACGCAGAGTGTAGTAGCACGTCGGGTAGGGCGCTGATGGCGCATGTGGAAGGCGGAACCTGATCCATGGTCGTGAACGATACGAGCCTGTTCTCCGCGATCAACGACTTCGCGGTGCGCACGCCGTGGCTGCACGGCCCCTTGGCGGCTTACGCCAACTACGGGATCGTGCTGTTCGCGGTGTTGCTGGCGGCGGGCCTGTGGGTCGCCCGCGAACGCGGATATCCGCCGGCAATGGCAGCGGCGCTCTGGGCGCCGATCGGGATGCTGCTTGCGCTCGCGATCAACCAACCGATCGCGAGCGCCGTGGGCGAGGTGCGTCCATGCGCCGCGCTTCCGCGCGTCCTGGTCCTCGCCACCTGCACCAGCGACTTCTCGTTCCCGAGTGACCACGCGGTGATGGCCGGCGCGATCACCGCCGGCCTGCTGCTGGTCACCCGCCGGCTGCTGGCGTGGATCACGGTCCTGGCCGCGCTGCTGATGGCTTTCGCTCGTGTCTACGTCGCCGTCCACTACCCGCACGACGTCGTCGCCGGGCTACTCGTCGGCGCCGCGATCAGCTTGCTCGGCTGGCTGCTCCTGCGTACCGCACTCACCCGCGCCGTCGAGGCGATGGAAAACACCCGCCTGCGCCCGCTACTCACCGCTGTCCCGCGCAGCTGACCCGATCACGGGCTTCCAAGAAGATCGGCTCACTCCTCTGGGCTGGAGGTGGTCTCGGTTGCGGATGTGGCGGGTGTGGTCGGCTTGACGGCACGTCGCGGTACGGCTCCGCCCACGCTGAACCGGCCGAGCGCGAACGCGGCCAGGAACAGCACCACCGCACCCAGGCCGTAGAACAGCCCGACCTCGGTAACGCTGACGCCCAGCACGCTGTGCGCGACGGGTGTGCCGGGGCCGGAGCTGAACAGCAAGCTCAGCGAAGGCCCGACAATGAACCACGCGCCGCCCGCGGCAGCGAGCCACCCGAACAGGAGGCCGGTGACGCGGTGGCGGGCCAACACCAGTCCCAGCCCGCCGATGATCGAGGCCGCAGCCGGCAGTATCTCCAGGTAGAAGCGTGGCCAGGTGAAGGTCCACGCGGCGCCCGGGGTGTACGCGTAGCCGAACTGGGGTCCCCAGAACGGAGCCAGACCACCCCAAATGCCCAACAGCACGAGTAAGAATCCGCTGATGGCGCCGCGGCTGCGCGGCACGTGCCACACATCCCTCGCCGCATGCTGACCACTGATGCTGGCCATCGGTGCTCACCTCCCGTTGACCGGGCGGACGCGGCACGCGACGGAAACACCCGCCGTGGAGGCCGGCGTCCACACGCCGTGTCCTCCTTCTCCCCCTACGGTACGACACACTGGTCACGCGGTCGGGGTAAGCGTCTTCGCCACCAGGCCGCGCGTGCCGGAGCCCGTCTTTGTCGCCGACCTGCTGGCCGGCCGGGTCCAGCGCGTCGCCCAACGCCAGGGCGTGGAGGTCCCGGGCCATGTGCTCGGGTGTGGACGTGTCTCGCTGATCACCGGTGGGCCCACCCCGGGTTGTCGCGTGCTAAGCCTCTGCTTCCCGCACGCCTTGTGCCCCGCGTGTCAGGAGGAGCAGGGCGTCCACTAGATCGTCCACAGTGGATCCCGTGGCGAGCCGGCGCAGCTGCGTCCCGACGACAAGCGCGACGACCGCCCGCGCGGTCCGCTCGGCGTCGGGCACGCCGAGCGCGGTCAGGATCGTGGCGGCGAGATGGTCGTAGGCGGCGAACGCCTCGCTGGCGGCTGGACGCAGCTGCGGGTCGCATCCGGCCTGGATGTAGAGCTCGAACGGCGCGATGTGTTCGCTGTCGAAGCTGGTGTTGGCCGCCACTTGACCGACCAGGGCGCTGGCGTCGGCCACCGAGATCCCGCTGGCCCGCTGCTGCTCCGCGAGATCGGTGAACCGCCGGGTCTCCTCGGAGACGAAATGCAGCAGGCTTTCCCGCAGCAGCTCCTGCTGCGTGGCGAAGTGGTAGGTGACCGAGCCCAGCGACACTCCCGCTTCCTTGGCGATGCGGCGGTTCGTGACCGCCGAGACGCCGTGCTCGCCGATGATCCGCAGCACGGCGCGGATGATCCGCTGGCGGATGTCGGCGGGCTTGGCCATGCGGATCATCCTCCCACCGCAGGCGAGCCGGTGGGCCAGCGGTCGTGCCACCGCTGGTCCGCTTCCAACTGGGCCGCCAGCGAGACGAGGAGTGGTTCGCTGTGCGGCGGGCCGAGCAGCTGCGCCCCGAGCGGGAGACCAGTCGGGGTGCATCCGGCCGGCACGTTGACCGCTGGCCAGCCCAGCACGTTCCACGGCCAGGCGTACGGGCACGCCGCGATCATCGCCTTGTCGGTCTCCCAGTTCGACAGGCCGGCCATCGCGCCCACCGGCGGCGGTGGGGTCGCCGTGGTGGGGGTGAGGACGACGTCGAATCGGCGGAAGATCGCTCCGACCTGACGGCGTAAGGGTGTTTCGGCCGCACGGGCCAACCGGAGCACGCTGCCGCCGAGGAGGCGGCCCTGGCGGGCGTTGTGCCGCGTCCTCGGGTCCAGCAGGCTCACGTCGGGCACCCGCGTCAACCAGTCCCGCACACCGGCCGAGGCGCGCGGGACGAACGTCAGCCCGATCAGACCGTAGCTCGGGTCGCTTTCGGACACGTCGTGTCCGAGGCTGGCCAACTCGTGGGCCAGCCGCTCGACCGTCGACCGGACGGTCGGGTCCAGCGGCCGGGGCGTCGCCGTGAACGCGCTGCGCAGCGACAGGGCGATCCGTAGCCGTCCCGGGTCCCTGCGGGTCGCCGGCAGGACCGGCACGGCCGGAGGCTGGTACCGGTCGCCGGGGTGGTTGCCGCCGGCGGCCTCCAGCAGCAGCGCGGCATCGGCGACCGAGCGGGCCAGCGGGCCGAACACGGTCAGACCGTGGAACGACTCGGCGTCCGGCCAGGTCGAGATCCGGCCGCGCTGCGGCTTGATGCCGACCAGGTGCGTCCATGCCGCCGGAATCCGCACCGAACCGGCGCCGTCGGACCCCATCGCCGCCGGGACGAGGCCCGCCGCGACAGCAGCGGCTGCGCCGCCGGACGACCCGCCCGGCGTGTGGTCGAGGTGCCACGGGTTGCGGGTGTCGCCCCACGCCCGCCCTTCGGTGAACGGCCATTGCCCGAGTTCGCACGCGTTGGTCTTGCCCACGATGATCGCCCCGGCCGCACGCAGCCGGGCCACCGCGTGCCCGTCGGCGGTCTTGGGTGGGAAATCGCCAGCACAGCCGAAGGCGGTGGGTTCGCCCGCCACGTCGGTGTCGTCCTTGACCGCGACCGGCACACCCAGCAGAGCAAGCCGTTCACCGGCGGCCAGTCGCCGATCGGCGGCGTCGGCCTCGACCAGCGCCGACTCAGCGCGGACCCGGCAGAACGCGTTCACGGTGGAACGCGTGGCCTCGATCCGGTTGAGCGCGCGTTCGACCAGAGCGCGGGACGAGCAGTGCCCCTCCGCGAGGGCGCGAGCCTGTTCAGCCAGCCCCTCGGGTAAGTGCGCGGAACTGGACATCGGTCACCTCCGCCAGTACTGTTCGTTCGAACGAACAGTACCTCAGGATGCGGCTACGGGGCACGCCGGAACGCGGTCGCGGACTTGGCTTCCCCCGTCAGGAAAGAAACTTGTCGAGCGTGATCGGCAGATCGCGGACGCGGATGCCGGTGGCGTGGTAGGCGGCGTTGGCGATCGCGGCGGCGGTGCCGACGATCCCGAGTTCGCCGATGCCTTTGGACCCCATCGGGTTGACGTAGGGGTCGTCCTCGTCCAACCAGTCCACGTCGACGGTGGGCACGTCCGCGTGCGTGCTGATGTGGTACTCCGCGAAGTCCTGGTTGACCACATGCCCGAAGCGGGGATCGCGGAATCCGTCCTCATGCAGCGCCATCGACAGCCCCCAGGTCATGCCACCGATGAGCTGCGAGCGTGCCGTCGTCGGGTTGATGATCCGTCCGGCGGCGAAGATCCCGAGCAGCCGGGACACCCGGAGTTCGCCGGTGTGCTCGTGAACGCGCACCTCGGCGAACTGGGCACCGAAACTGTGCATCGAGTAGTACTGGGTATAGGGGTTGTCCGGTTCGTCGGCGGTGACCTCAAGGCCCTCAGCCGGCAGCACGCCCCCGTGTTCGGACATCAGCCGTTCCCGCAGTGCCAGGGCGGCTGCCACGATGGCGGAGCCCCAGCACGTGATGCCGGTGCTTCCTCCCTCGATCGCTGCCGGCGGCAGCTCGGTGTCGCCGATGCGCATGTCGACCTCGTCGAAGGGGACTTCCAGCGCGTCGGCGGCGATCTGCCGTAGCGCGGTCCAGGTACCGGTGCCGATGTCCATGGCGGCGATCCGCACCACGTGCTTGCCGCCCGGCGTGACCTGGATCGTCGCGGAGGAGCCGGGAAGCCGGAACACCGGATACGTCGAGGCGGCGACTCCGCTGCCGACCAGCCACCCGCCCTCGCGGCGCGCCCGTGGGTTGGGGGCGCGGTCCTGCCAGCCGAACCGGTGGGCGCCTTCGCGCAAGCAGGCCACCAGGTTGCGGCTGGAGTAGGGCAGCCCTGTCTCCGGGTCGAGGTCCGGTTCGTTGCGGATGCGGAACTCGACGGGGTCAAGGCCGCAGGCCGACGCCATCTCGTCCATGGCCGACTCCAGCGCGAACATGCCGGGCGCCTCGCCCGGCGCCCGCATGAACGTTGGCGGCTGCACGTCCAGCGGCACCAGCCGGTGTGCCGTGTGCCGGTTGGGGCAGGCATACATCATCCGCGTGCACACGGCCGTCTGTTCGGCGAACTCCTTGAGCTTCGCGGTCTCCTCGATCACGTCGTGGCTGATGGCGGTCAGCCTGCCCTGCGGGTCGGCCGCGAGTCGGATGTGCTGCACGGTGGGCGTGCGGAAGCCGACCAGGGCGAACATCTGCTGCCGGGTGAGGGCCAGCTTCACCGGCCGCGGCGTGACCAGCTTGGCCGCCATGGCGGCGAGCACCACGTTGGAGTGCGGGAGCCCCTTGGACCCGAACCCGCCGCCGGTGTGCGGGCAGATCACCCGCACCCGCTGTGGGTCGAGGCCGAACAGCGACGCCAGTGTCTGCTGAACCCAGCTGACCCCCTGGGTCGCGTCATACAGCGTGAGCACGTCGTCGGTCCAGACGGCGATGGTGGCGTGCGGTTCCAGCGGGTTGTTGATCTCGCGCGGTGTCGAGTAGGTCGCGTCGAGGGTGACCGACGCCGAGGTCAGCGCGGTCAGGACGTCGCCTTGGTCGGTGTCGGTGTCGAACCACGGGTTGACGTGGTCCGGGGCGTAAAGCCGCGGGTGGTCGGGCCGGAACTCGGTGTCGTGCGTGATTTCCGTGCAGTCCAGGCGCACCAGGGCCGCGGCGTGGCGCGCGGCTTCCGGGCTGTCCGCGATGACCCCGCCGACCAGTTGGCCCCGGAAAGCGATCTGATCGGACTGCAGGATCGCCAACTCGGCGTCCTCAGTGGACGCCAGGCTCGGGGCGTTCCGGTGCGTGAACACGGTCAGCACGCCCGGCTGGCGGAGCGCTTCCGTGGCGTCCACGGCGCCGAGACGACCGGCTGTGATGGGCGCCTGCAGCGGGTAGAGGTACGCGGGCCGGTCGACCGGCTGCTCGTAGGCGTAGCGGGCCTGGCCCTTGACCTTGTCCGGGCCTTCCACCCGGGGCATTGGCACGCCGACGGCACGGGTAGGGGTGATGGTGGTCAACGTCGCTCCTCGCCCAACTTGTGAAACCCCAACTTGTCCAACCCAACTTGTGGAACCTCAACTTGTGGAACCCCAGCTCACGAACCTTGGCTCAGGTCACCCAACGTGTGCACGATGACGTTGCGGGCGAGCGGAATCTTGAAGGCGTTGCCCGGCAGTGGCCGGGCCTGCGCGAGTTCGGCATCGGCGGCGGCGCGGAAGCTCTCGGTACTCGCACGTGCGCCACGTAGTGCCTCTTCCGCGGTCCACGCCCGCCACGGCTTGTGCGCGACACCGCCCAGCGCGAGCCGCACAGCCGCGACGACGCCGTCCACGACCTCCAGCGCGGCGGCCACGGAAACGAGCGCGAACGCGTAGGAAGCCCGGTCCCGCACCTTGCGGTAGGTCGAATCAGCGGTCACCGCCGCTGGGGGAACATCCACCCCAGTGATCAGCTCACCGTGCTCGATCACCGTGTCGCGTTCAGGCTCGTCGCCGGGCAGCCGGTGGAACTCGGTCAGCGGAACCTCCCGCGCACCGTTCGGCCCCTGCAACCGCACGACGGCGTCGAGCGCGGCCAAGGCGACCGCCATGTCCGACGGATTCGTTGCCACACAAGCGGAAGAACCGCCCAGGATGGCCAGTTCCCGGTGGTAGCCTTCCCACGCCGAACAACCCGACCCGGGATCGCGCTTGTTGCAGGGCGTTGTGTTGTCCTGGAAATACACACACCGGGTCCGTTGCAACAGATTTCCACCCGCGGTGGCCACGTTGCGCACCTGTCCCGACGCGCCGGCAAGCACCGCCTGCGACAGCATCGGATACCGTCGCCGAACCCTTCGGTCGGCGGCCAGATCACTGTTGGTCACGGCAGCGCCGATCCGCAGGCCGCCGTCCGGCAGATCCTCGATGCGGTCCGAGGTCGCCCGCCGCACGTCCACCAGGGCCTCCGGCGTGGCCACCTCCAGCTTCATCAGGTCCACCAGATTCGTGCCGCCGGCCAGGAACGCCCCGTGCGGCTCCTCCGCCAGCAGCGCGACGGCTGACGACACGGTGCCCGCGCGCTCGTACCGGAAGGGCTTCATCGCCGCGCCACCTCCGCGATCGCGGGAACGATGTTCGCGTAGGCGCCGCACCGGCACAGGTTTCCGGCCATCCGCTCGCGAATCTCCTCGTCGTCGAGCACGATGCCCTCGGCTTCTGGGCTCTCGGCGCCTTGGCCCTCAGCGGCTGGGCCCTCAGCGGCTGGGCCCTCAGCGGCTGGGCCTTCGGCCGCCGGGCCCTTGCTCACCGCGCTCGGCCAGCCCTCGGCGGCCTCGCGCACCATCCCCACGGCCGACACGATCTGCCCGGGCGTGCAGTACCCGCACTGGAAGGCGTCGTGTTCGACGAACGCACGTTGCAACGGATGTGGCCCACCGTCGGCCAGCCCGTCCGCCGTGACGATCTCCGAACCTTCGCACGCCACCGCCAGTGCGAGGCAGCTCAACACCCGGCGGCCGTCCAGCAGGACGGTGCACGCGCCGCATTGTCCGTGGTCGCAGCCCTTCTTCGGGCTCGTGATCCGCAACCGCTCGCGGAGGGCGTCCAGCAGCGTGGTGCGCGTGTCCACGACCAACCGGTGATCCGTGGCGTCCACGCGCAGCGCGATCTCGGCATCCATCATCCGCTCCCTTGCGGTCGTGCGGGGAGCCGCCTACGCCGTCCCATCGTCCGTACTGCCGTACCGCACGACAGGGCCGAAAGACCCTGCATCACCGTGCGTGCCTGCTGTAGCCGGGCGCCCTTGTCCACATTGGACTTTCGGGGCTCCATGTGAGTTCCGCGCCAGGTGGGGCTAGGTTTCGACTGATGAGTTCAGTCCCCACACAGTGGCGGCGACCGATGGCGGGCCGTGACCCGTCCGAGCCGCACCGCGCGTCCACGCCGCTGGAATTGCTGTTCGACCTGTGCTTCGTGGTCGCCGTCGCGCAGGCCGGCGCCCAACTGCACGGCGGCTTGGTCGAAGGCCGCTCGGGGCCGGCGGTGATCGGGTACCTGATGGTGTTCTTCGCCATCTGGTGGGCGTGGATGAACTTCACGTGGTTCGCGTCCGCCTACGACACCGACGACGTGCCCTACCGGCTGTTGACGCTGGTGCAGATGGCTGGCGTTCTGATCCTGGCCGCCGGCGTACCGGCCACTTTCCGTGACTACGACTTCACAACGATCACGATCGGGTACGTCGTGATGCGGGTGGCGCTGATCGCGCAGTGGTTGCGCGCCGCCCTCGAGCATCCCGACGGGCGGCCGGCGGCACTGCGCTATGCCGGCGGTATCGCCGTCTGCCAGGCAGGATGGCTCGCCCGCCTGGCCCTCCCGCACCCCTGGAGCGAGGTCGGGTTCGGCGTCCTGGTGCTGGCCGAGCTGGCCGTTCCGGCCTGGGCCGAACGCGTGCGCACCACCTCGTGGCACCCCAGCCACATCGCGGAACGCTACGGCCTGTTCACCATCATAGTGTTCGGTGAGGTCGTGCTCGCTTCGACGACCGCCGTGCAGTCGGCCAGCACCACCGGTGGGCTGTCGCCGTCACTGCTGGAGATCGCGACCGGCGGCCTGCTGCTGATCTTCGGGCTGTGGTGGGCCTATTTCAAGCACGCGGACGAGGAACGACTCCGCGAGTCGCTGCGGTCCGCGCTGCTGTGGGGCTACGGGCACTACCTGGTATTCGCGGCTGGGGCGGCGCTCGGAGCCGGGTTGCAAATGACCACCGACACGACCCTGCACGGGCCACACGCGGGCGCGCGGGCCGCGTCCTTCGCCGTAGCGATTCCGGTCACGGTCTACCTGGTCGTGCTCGCCCTCCTGCGAGCGACGAACACCCGGGAGGACCGGGCGGCCCTGCCGCTCGTCTTCGGTACAGCGGTGCTGATCACGCTCACCGCCGCCGTCGTCGGCCCGCTGTCGCTTCCGCTGTCCGTCCTGGTCATGGGGCTTCTGGTGGCCTTGTTGGTAGCCGCCTCCGTGACGCTCCGAGATCGGGTACGCGCACAGCGTAGATAGATCGAGTGGTGGACAGCTGTTGCGTATGGTGCACTGTCTACATTGGAGGCATTGCCTTGGGCAACATCTACTGGCTAGGATCGTTCGCACGGCCGCATGGCGCGACATTCACGCACGTCACGTCGCACCGTGCATACCGCGAGTAAGGGTGGCTTGGTGAATCTCAGGTACGTCCGCGCGGCGGACGACTGCGACGAACGGGGTAGTACTGCTGCTTCGTTCGGACCTATTGCCAGGTAGGTTAGCCACCTAGGTTACTCGTTAGTAGCAATGGTTCCTGTTCAACGAGCGGCAGGCCAGCACCGAGGCTGGTCCGCACGACCGGTGCGGTCTGCCTTGACGGGTGCCACGTCGACAGAAGGGAAACCTGAGGCCGACATGAACACCATCGCGCTCGAACTGGTGCCTCCCGACATCGACCGCGGTTCGGAGAGGGCAGTTGAGGAAGGCCGCAAGGTCGCCGAGCACTCCCGGGCCTGCGGCTTGGCTGGCCGCATCCAGCACCTGATGATCCCCGGCATGATCGCCGAGGACCCGGACCGTCCGGTCGAGATGAAGCCCAAGATGGACACGCTCGACTTCTGGAGGCATGTCCAGCCCGAGGTGGGTCACGACGTCCGCGGCCTGTGTACGCAGGTCACCGCGTTCCACGACAAGCAGCAGCTCACCGAGCGTCTGCGCACTCTCCGGGACGCCGGGATGGAAGGCATCACCTTCGTCGGCGTGCCGCGCACCATGGCCGACGGCGAGGGGCCGGGCATCCCGCCCACCGACGCGCTGTCGCAGTTCCAGGACATCGTCCCGAACCGCGGGGCCATCCTCATCCCGACCCGGGACGGGGAGCAGGGGCGATTCGGTTTCAAGTGCGACCGCGGCGCCACCTTCGCCATGACCCAGCTGCTGTTCTCCGACTCCATCGTCGGCTTCCTGCGGGACTTCGCCAAGCAGACCTCGCACCGGCCGGAGATCCTGCTGTCGTTCGGCTTCGTCCCCAGCGTCGAGGACCGGGTGAAGCTCATCGACTGGCTCATCCAGGACCCGGGCAACGAAGCCGTCGCGCAGGAGCAGGCGTTCGTCGCCAAGCTCGCCGGGCTGTCCTTCGAGCAGCGCAAGCAGGAACTGGTCGACCTCTACAAGCGGGTCATCGACGGTGTGCACGATCTCGGGTTCCCGATCAGCATTCACCTGGAGGCCCCGTACGGCCCGGTGAAGCCGGCCTTCGACACCTTCGCGGCGATGCTCGACTACTGGTCGCCGCAGCCGAAGGGCGCGTGATCCGCACCTCGTCGCGGTGCATCCGTACTTCTCGCAGTACCTGTCACTGCTGGTAACGGATGGATGCATCGCGACGAGGAAGCGCCCGACACCTCGGACTTGTCTCGTACGCTCCGGCGCCGCCACGCCCGCACGCGAGTCGCCGCTGTCACGTGAGGCGGAACCGAAATCCGGGTTGTGCGCCTTCGTCGAAACCGAGGGATCGGTACAGCGGCTCGCCGTCGGAACTGGCGTGCAGCTCGATCATGGTGACCTCCAGAGCGCGGTACCAGTCGAGAAGTGCGGTCATGATCGCCCGAGCCAGACCACGATGACGCCAAGCCGCTTCGGTGGCCACCCACTGGATATAGCCCACGCGCCCGGTGAGGTTCGCCGGGCCCGGAAACCGCGTCGCGATCGATCCCGCACCGGACGCGACCAATCGCCCAGGTTCGTCCGGGTGATCGGCGACGAAGACCGCCGCGTCCCGACCGAGACGCTCGGCGAGCATGGCGTAGGCGGCGTTCCGCCATCCGGGGGTGTCGGTGTCCATCCCGATTGACTCGTACATGATCTCGGCGAGGCGGAGGACTTCGGAGAAGTCGTCCGCGGTCGCGACTCGAACCCGCGGGCGTGCTGCGTTCATGCCGACGAGCATGGACGATCACGGGGTTGCGGGGAAAGCGATTTGTGCTGTTGCTCTTCGAACAAAGATTCACCCTGCCGTGTGGCGATTTCGGTGATGTGATCGGCCACAATGGACTAGTCGACGCCAACATGACCGTCTACAGTGGTATGTTATGTGTCCACGGCACCGGCGCGTTTGACCTGCCGGGTGATGGGTGAGGTCTCCACTTGGAGCACACCACTGAGCCCGCCGATGCGGTTGGCGAGATAGTCGTACAGCGCGTCGAGAGTCTGGCAGACCGCGAAGGCAACCACGTTGGTGACACCGGTTGTGGCCGCCGCATAGGCGATCTCCGGGTGCTTCGCCAACGCGTGCGTGACTGTGGTCAGCTGGGCCGGTGCCACTGTGAGCCACAGCGCGGCCTGGCAGGTGTAGCCAAGCAGGTGCGGCTGGATATCCACGTCGAACGAGAGGATGCCATCGCCGTGCAGCTCGGTCAGGCGTCGACGGGTCGTGGACTCTGACCAGCCCGTCACAGCGGCCAACCTGGGGTATCCGGTACGACCGTCGGTGGCCAGCGCGCGCAGTAGCGCCCAGTCGGTCTCGCTGAGATCGACGTTCACCGGCTCGCCGGTGTCCGCGGCTGGCTGCGGTCCCCGAACGGTCCGCATGCGCTCGATCTGCTCTGATTCCAACGCGGACGTTCGGCCCTGCCATCCGGCGGTTCCGGCAACCGGGCGCAGCAGGCATTGCGCGGTGACGTCGTTGATCCGTCGGGTGCGGGAGAGCTTCTCCAACAGCAGATGATCACGCCCGTGGCGGGCCCGGGTGATGCAGGTGATCTCGGTGCCCCCGGAAGCCACGCCCACCCATGCCGTGTCGTCGCGGCGGGACAGGGCCGCCGCGATCGGGGACGCACCCTCCGGGGCGCACCGGAGCCGGACCAGCCAGGTCACCCAGCCCAGTCGCCACCAGTCGACCTGGCCGACCACGCGCAACCCGGCCGCCCGCAGCCGCCGGTACCGGTGGGCGACAGTGCGGTCCGAGCGGTTCAGTACGTCAGCGATGTGGCTGAACGGTGCGCGGCCGTCGATCGTCAGGGCGTGGACCAGTTGCCGATCAAGGCCATCCAGGGTGAGTGAATCCACCAGTAAACCCTAACGGTGGTTCGGAATTCGTCAGCTGTGGCCGTAATCGGCGGCTGGCACGCCACAACGTCGCAACACTGTGAGCCGTCACCCGACAACGCCCAAGGAGCTTGCGATGAACGAACGAGTCGAATCGCCGGCAGCTGCCGCGACCGAGGACGGGCTGGACCCGGTCGCTCTGACCGGCCGGCTGACAGCGGCCATGCGTGCCCGCGAGTCTGAACGTCGCGACCGGCTGTTTGACGACCCCTTCGCCGCCCGGCTGGCTGGCGAGCAGGGGCAGGCCCTGCTGGACGTCTTCGGCGACAACGTGGTCATCGCGGTGCGAACCCGGTTCTTCGACGACGCGGTCGCCGCTATCAGCGGGGTGGACCAGATCGTGATCCTGGCTGCCGGCATGGACACGCGTGCCTACCGGCTCGATTGTCTCGCCGGCAGGACGCTGTTCGAGTTGGACCGGGCAGAGGTGCTGCGGCTGAAGGACCAACTGCTCGGGCAGACACGCGATGTCGCGCCCCAGCCCCGCTGTGACCGCCGTCCGATCGGTGTGGACCTCGCCGCCGACTGGACGGGGCCGCTGGTGGACGCGGGGTTCGAGCCGGAACGGCCAACGTGTTGGCTGGTCGAGGGACTGACGCCGTACCTGACGGAACCCGACGTCCACCGGCTACTTGACCGGGTCAGCGCGCTCGCCGCGACGGGCAGCCATCTGCTCGTCGACATGGTCGGGCAGTCCTTCTTCGACAGCCCCGAAACCCGCCCGATGCTCGACCTCTTCGCCGAACGCGACATGACGTGGCAGTTCGGGACCGATCAGCCCGAGGACCTGCTCACCGAGCGCGGGTGGCAGCCGGACGTGACGCTGATCAGCGCGGCCGGCACGCGACTGGGCCGGTGGCCGTATCCCCATGTCCCCCGTGGCACACCGGGCATCGGCCAGGGCTTCTTCGTGCACGCCCGCCGCCCCTGAAGCCGTACGTTGGGCGGGCGCTGGCGTCGGCCCGCCGGGAACTGCTCGGTTGGGGCTGCGGTGACTCGATGTTGTCGCTCAGTGGGCCGGTAACGCGGCTGCGCGACGGCGGCGGATGTAGACACTGGCATGCGCGATGGCGTACACGCCGGTGGCGACGGCAATAATCGCGAAACTCGGCGGGAGGCGCGGGAGGGCCAAGCTGGCTGCCAGGCCCAGCCACATCTCCGCAACCGCCAAGCCGGCCGACAGCAGCAGTGCCACGTAGGGGCGCGTGGTCAGGCGGTGAGCGGTCGCGCCTGGGGCAGCGAGCAGCCCCAGCAGGAGGAGGGCGCCCACCGCCTGGGTCGCTTCGGCGGCGCATATCCCGACCAGGACGAGGAAGCCGTAGCCGAGCAACCGCACCGGCACACCGCGCGCCGCCGCGACGGTCTCGTCGATGCTGGAGAACAGGAGCGGTCGGGCGACCAGCACAACGATGACACACACGGCCGCGGCGATCACAGCCGCGATCGCCGCCTGCGTGAAACTGAGGCCGTATATCGATCCAAAAAGGACTGATGTGCCGGCCGAGCCGTTGGTGCTGCTGCCCGACGTCGTGTACAGCGTCAGGAAGAACACGCCGAGCCCGAGAATCCAGGCGAAGATGCTGCCGACCACGACGTCATCGGCGCGGGCTTTCCGTCCCAGGGCGCCCATGAGCAGCGCGACCCCGATCGTTCCGGCGAACAGCCCGAGCCGGAGGTCGATTCCGAACGCCAGGGCGCCCAGCGCGGCGGTGAACGCGACATGGCTGAGCGCGTCTCCGGTGAAAACCTGTGCGCGCAGCACCAGGAAGTAGCCCACCAGGCCGGTGGCGGCGGCGATGGCAGTGCCCGCGAGCAGGGCGTACTGGAAGAACGGGGGGCCGAACAGCTCGTTCATGC
>JBPYFK010000106.1:0-47970 GCA_051984675.1 Pseudonocardiaceae bacterium
GCTCGTGTCGCCCGACTCTGGCGCGGCAGTACCGCACCACCAAAGGACGGATTTCGGCTAGCAAGCGCTCGATCGACTGACGATCGCCGTCGACGGCGGCGCTTACAAGAGCGTCCAGCCCGTCCCCCACGTTGGTCATCGCAGACAGCAGCCCTGGTGTTACGTGTTCAAGCGAATCGGATTTCGGCGGCACGGGCGTGCTCCACACGCCGAACCGGGTTCACCGTACCGGGCCAACGAGCGCCCCTGAACAGGGAGTCGCGGGAGCGGGAAGTCGTCGTCACGTTACTAGTGATACCAGATAGCTCACCGCAACCCGAATCTCCGCCGTTTTCCCAGGTCACTCACAAGATCGACAACGGTCGGTGAGCGACCGCGTGCCGGCGGCTCGGCCATCGCGGCGGGGAGAGCGGGACGGCGGCGCCCGGAAACGCACGTTGATCCGATCGGACGATCATGGACCGAGCCGATCATCACCGCGTTCCCGAACGCCGCCGTGAAAGGCGTCACGCCACAGAGGGTTCAGAGCCCCGTGCCCGGCGTAGTGCGACGGGCATCACAGAAGGTGCTCAGTGGCACTCCCGAGGCAGGTCGGGTCATTTCCCGAGATACGTCGGGCGTCAGGTCGGTTACGCGACCAAGCCGCGGCGGAACCCGTGTGCCACGGCCTGCGCCCGGTCGCGGACGCCGAGCTTGCGGAACAACCTCCTCGCATGGGTCTTGACGGTGTCCTCCGACAGGTACAGCTCGCGGCCGATCTGGCCGTTGCTCTTGCCCTGGCTCATGCCCCGCAGCACCTGCAGCTCACGCTCGGTGAGCTGGACGCCCGGGTCCGAGGGCTGACGTGGAGCGGGCACCGACGTGCTCGCCAGGGTGTGCGCCAGGGCCGCCACCAACTCTGGTCTGGACGCGTCCCAGCGCAGGTACCCCCGCGCGCCGCCGGCGATCGCGGCAGCGATGCTGCCCGCGTCATCGGGAGCCCCGAAGACGATCACGTTCGCTTGCGGGTGGGCCGAGACAAGCCGCCGGGTGGCCTCCACCCCGTTGGGGACCGCGCGCTGGGTACCCACCAGCACGACGTCCACGGCTTGGCGCGAGTACCGACCCAGTAGCTCGTCGCCATGTGCGACACAATCGATCCGGCTCACTCCGGGGACAGCCGACATCACACGAGTGAGCCCTTCCCGGACGCTGCGCCGGTCATCGCAAATCAGGACCGTCGTCACGGGAACTCCTTCCTGCAGGCGAGTGACGTTCCTCTTCCCCTATCGGACGCAGGTAGGCAAACCTTGACACGATCCGGTGCTTAATCCGTCAAGTTCCCCACACCGGATGCCACAGCACGGGGATCACCGGAACGGAGCAAGGCCAGGATGAGCAGCGCCACGGCGGCTCAGCGCCGCGCACGCCGGAACGCTCACCTGCGAAAAAATCACCTGGAAGCACCAACACGAAAATCATTCGACCGAGCCGTGGAATCCCGGACCAGCACCCTAAACCCCGTTATTGTGATCTCTGTTACATATTACACGGATGGGTGACGTGACGTCCCGGTCGAAAGGCTCCCCGCCGGTCTAGCGGAGCACCGTCGCGACGACCCGCTCGACGGCGTCCGCGACGGCCGGCACCCGTTCGACGTGCAGGGGCAGCGCATCAGCCACCCAGCCCGGACCCGCCGCGAACGCGCGGAACCGCTGACGCGTGCCCGGAAGGTCGCTGATCAGATGCGGGGCCGCGTTGTGGGTGTGTGAGGCCCAGAGCACGACCGCCGCCGGGGCCGCCCGGCGCACCGCGGCGTCGAGGCCCTCCTTCGGCAGCGCATCGCCGAACAGCCGGTGGCCGACCTGGCGGGTGGCCAGCGCTGCCGCGACCGAGACGAGTTCCAGCTCCTGGGACTCCCCCGGCACCGACGCCAGCAGGACCGGCCGGGGATTCAGCGGCGCCGGCGCGTTCGCGATCACCGACCGCAACGCCGTCGAAGCGCAGTCGAGGAGCAACTGGAGGACCTCCGTCCCGGTACCCGACCGTTGCCGGCGTTCCACGATCGCCTGCAGGACCGGCTGCAGCACCTCCCGCCAGGTCTCTACGACGCCATCGGCCTCCACGGCTTCGATCAGCAGGTGCTGGGCGGACCACGAATCCAGCGCGAGCGCGGCGCGTCCCAAGCCCCTGGCTCGGGGTCCCGCGCCGGTCAGCCGCAACCCCCGCCCACCGGTGTTGCGGACCTCCGGTTCGTCCGGCGGGCTGCCCAGCACACCGGACAGCAGCACGCCGTCCTCGGGGGGCTTCCCATCCGCAGCGTCCACCACGGGCGCGGGTGGTTGCGCCAGTGGCGCGGTCACCGACCGCGCGTAACGCGCCGCTTCGGCCGGCGAGGCGCCGCGCAGCAGCGCGCGCTGCATCTGTTCGAGGCGGGCGACGTCGTCCGGGTCGTAGCGCCGGTGTCGGCCGGAGGTGTGGTCGCTGGGGCCGAGCCCGTACCGGCGATCCCACGTCCGCAGCGTCGCCGGTGCGACCCCCAGCCGGCGGGCGACCGCGGCCACGGTCAGTCTCGGCTGGTCGGCGGATTCGGGGTGCCCCCGATCTTCACTCGGGCGGGGCTCTTTGTCGAGCGCTGGTTCCGGCCGCCCCTGCACTGATCCCGACCCGGTTGTCACGAACGCAATGTTCCGGGTGGGTGACACGAAGGGCAAGGCACTCAGCTTTCTCATCAGATCACCTGACGGTGAACAACTTTTGACGCGATACGTGTTGAACAAGTTTTGGCGCGGTTCTACCGTAAATCACGCGAGGCCGTGGTCACGATCACGGCAGGGAGGGGTTCCACCGGCTGGGAGGTGGTTGTCGCAATGGCAGACACTCGACGTCTTCCGGGGCCGAACGCCGATATCTGGGATTGGCAGATACGTGGTCTGTGCCGAGGCATGGACAGCGCGTACTTCTTCCACCCGGATGGCGAGCGTGGACCGGCCCGCGCCCGGAGGGAGGCGAAGGCAAAGGAGGTTTGCCAGCGCTGCCCCGTGCTTGAGGAATGCCGTAGGCATGCGTTGACCGTGCAGGAGCCTTACGGCATTTGGGGCGGCCTTTCGGAGTCCGAGCGCGAGATGATCATCAAGTCCCAGAAGCGCCGGATGGCCGGCGTGGCCGGGGTGGCTGGCTGACCCGAGATCCAGCCCGCCCGGTACCACCGGCGGAGGCGGCCGGGCCGCGGCCCGGGATGGCTACGAGGGGCGTTATCCCGGACTGCGGACCGGCGGCTTCCACGGGAACCGCACGAACGGTAGGGGCGGCACCTGATCCAGGTGCCGCCCCTACCGCTGCCAGTGCGTCGGTCAGACGTCAGTGCCGGTGGCCGTGCCCGTGACCGTGGCCGCCACCCTCGGTGGCTTCCTCCTCCTCGGGCTTGTCCACGACCGCGCTCTCCGTGGTCAGCACCATCCGCGCGATCGAGGCCGCGTTCGCGACGGCGGAACGCGTCACCTTCAGCGGGTCCACGATGCCCGGCTGCACCAGGTCGCCGTAGACCAGGGTCGCGGCGTTGAAGCCGTTGCCCCAGTCCTGCTCGCGGACCTTGGAGACCACGACGGCGCCTTCCTGCCCAGCGTTGCTGGCGATCCAGAACAGCGGCGCCTCCAAGGCGCGGCGCACCAGGGCGACACCGGTGGCCTCGTCGCCGCTGAGGCCCAGGTTGCCCTCCAGCGACTTCGCGGCGTGGATCAGGCTGGAACCGCCGCCGGGGATGCTGCCTTCCTCCGCGGCCGCCTTGGCCGCCGCCACGGCGTCCTCGATGCGGGCCTTGCGCTCCTTGAGCTCGGTCTCGGTGGCCGCACCGACCTTGAGCACCGCGACGCCGCCGGCCAGCTTGGCCAGCCGCTCCTGCAGCTTCTCGCGGTCCCAGTCGGAGTCGCTGGCCTCGATCTCCTTGCGCAGCTGCGCGGCCCGGTCGTCCACATCCGACTGCTTGCCGCGGCCGTCCACGATGGTCGTGTTGTCCTTGGTCACGGTGACCCGGCGAGCCCCGCCGAGCACCTCGGGACCGGCTTCGGACAGCTTCAGGCCGACCTCGGGGGCGATCACCTGCGCGCCGGTGACCACGGCCAAGTCGTCCATGAACGCCTTGCGACGGTCACCGAAGAACGGCGCCTTGACCGCGACCACCTTGAACGTCTTGCGCACGGCGTTGACCACCAGGGTGGACAGCGCCTCGCCCTCGACGTCCTCGGCGACGATCAGCAGCGGCTTGCCGCTCTGGGCGATCTTCTCCAGCAACGGGAGCAGGTCCTGGATGTTGGAGATCTTCTCCCGGTGCAGCAGAACCTGGGCGTCCTCCAGGACGGCTTCCTGGCGCTCCGAGTCGGTGACGAAGTACGGGGAGACGAAGCCCTTGTCGAACTGGACACCCTCGGTGATCTCCAGCTCGGTGGACAGCGTCGACGACTCCTCCACGGTGATGACGCCGTCCTCGCCGACCTTCTCCATCGCCTCGCCGACCAGCGCACCGATCTTCTCGTCCCGCGAGGACACGGTGGCGATCTGGGCGATGTTGTCGCGGCCCTTGACCGGGGTCGCCTTGGCCTTGAGCGCCTCTATTACCGCGTCCGCGCCGGCCTGGATGCCGTTGCCCAGCGCGGTCGGGTTGGCACCCGCGGCGAGGTTGCGCAGGCCCTCGCGCACCAGCGCCTGAGCCAGCACGGTCGCGGTGGTGGTGCCGTCACCGGCGACGTCGTTGGTCTTCGTGGCGACATTCTTCACGAGCTGGGCGCCGAGGTTCTCGAACGGCTCGTCCAGGTCGATCTCGCGTGCGATGGTGACGCCGTCGTTGGTGATCTGCGGTCCGCCGAACTGCTTGTCCAGCACCACATGCCGACCGCGCGGTCCGAGCGAGACCTTCACCGCGTCGGCCAGCTTGTTCACGCCGCGCTCCAGCGCCCGGCGTGCCTCCTCGTCAAAAGCGATCTGCTTAGCCATTGTTCAACAGCCCCTTCAGGCCCGTCAGGAAACGGGTGGACATGCGACCGCCCCGGCGTCCCCGGGAGGGGACCACACCGGGGCGGCCATACCGACATCTGGGATCGTCAGTTGACGACGGCCAGCACGTCGCGGGCGGAGAGAATCAGGTACTCCTCGCCGTTGTACTTCACCTCAGTACCGCCGTACTTGGAGTAGATGACGACGTCACCCTCCTTGACATCCAGCGGGATGCGGTTGCCCTTGTCGTCGATACGGCCCGGGCCGACGGCCAGAACCTTGCCCTCCTGGGGCTTTTCCTTCGCGGTGTCCGGGATGACGATGCCGGACGCAGTCGTCGTCTCGGCCTCACTCGCCTGGACAACGATTTTGTCCTCGAGCGGCTTGATGCTCGCCACGGTACGACCTCCGTTGGGGCCTTCGAAGCGTTCGTTGATTACACGACGGCTCCGTGGCTCCCCGCCGTCGCGGGTGCCGGGGCGCTCCGGCGCCGTTCATCTAGCACTCTACTCATGCGAGTGCCAACGCTCAACAACCAGGTACGTCTCGGCGCGTCCGCCGATCATCGCGCCCACCAGCGGCATCGAACCCGGGCGGGACGGGCGCGGCCCGTGGATCTGATCGGGATTACCTGAACCGGCCACACTCGGCGATCGTTTTTCCTACCGTCAGGGGCGGTGACGGCAGGAAACGGAGTGCGACGTCAAGGCCCGAGTGCCCTGAAAGTGCGTACCTCCGAGAGAGGACACTGTTGCGGTGGACAAGCGCTGGTGGTGGGTGGTCCTGATCGGCCTGGGCGGGGCGGTCGCCGCTGTGGCGGTCCCGTCCCGGTGGGCGCGGTCGAACAGCGCGGACCGGATCCTGGGGCCAGAGGACGTGCCGGCCACGGACATCGCGCTGGTGATGGGAGCAGGCGTGCGGCGGGACGGTCAGCCGACGCCGGTGCTGCGGGGACGGTTGGACGTGGCACGCCAGCTGTATGCGGCCGGCAAGGTGCTGCGCATCCTGGTCAGTGGCAGCTCGGATTCGCGCGGGTACAGCGAACCGCGGGTGATGCGGGATTACCTCGTCGCGCACGGCGTCTCGAAGGAAGACGTGGACACCGACGAGTTCGGTGTGGACACGTGGCAGTCGTGCCGCAACGCGGTACACGACTTCCAGATCCGCCGGGCCACCGTGGTCACCAGCGACTTCCACCTGCCACGGGCGGTCGCGCTATGCCGCCGCGCCGGAATCGACGCCTACGGTGTGGGTCACGACGCGGCGGCGGACGGCCTGCTGCGGGTCGCCGCCAAGGGCTCCCGGCGGGAGGTCCTCGCGACGATCAAGGCGTTCTGGTGGTGGTGGCGCCGATAAGCGCCCTTCGCCGGCGACCTGCGGTTACCGCGACGGACCGCTAACGGGCGATGACGGTGCTCACCGGCAGCCCCGGGTTCGCACCGAGGCCCAGCGGCGACACCTCGGCGTTGGCGGCGACGACGTGCGCGCCGAGCGCGGCGATCATCGCGCCGTTGTCGGTGCACAGCCTCGGCCGGGGAACACGCAGCGTGATCCCGGCGTCCGCACACCGCTTGGCCGCGAGTTCGGACAGCCGCGAATTCGCCGCCACTCCACCGGAGATCACCATCGTGCCCACGCCCAGCTCGCGTGCGGCGCGCACGGCTTTCGCGGTGAGCACGTCCGCGACCGCCTCCTGGAAGGAGGCGCAGACATCCGCGACCGGGATCGCCTGCCCGGCCCGCTGGCGCTGCTCGACCCACCGCGCGACCGCGGTTTTCAAGCCGGAGAAGGAGAAGTCGTGCTTCGAGTCGCGGGGACCGGTCAGCCCGCGCGGGAACGCGATCGCTTCCGGGTCGCCCTGCTTGGCCATCCGGTCGATGGGCGGACCGCCGGGGTAGGGGAGATCGAGGACCCGGGCGACCTTGTCGTAAGCCTCGCCAGCGGCGTCGTCGATCGTCGAGCCGATCTCGGTGATCTTCCCGGCGATGTCGTCCACCAGCAGCAACTGGGTGTGCCCACCGGAGACCAGCAGCGCCAGGCACGGCGACGGGAGCGGCCCGTGCTCGAGGGTGTCCACCGCGACATGGCCGGCGAGATGGTTGACGCCGTAGAGCGGCACGTGCAGCGCCGAGGCATACGCCTTGGCGGCGGCGAGACCGACCATCAGCGCGCCGGCCAGCCCAGGCCCGGCGGTGACCGCGACCGCGTCCACATCGGACATTCCTAGGCCGGCTTCGTCGAACGCCCGCCGCGCGGTCGGTTCCATCGCCTGCAGGTGCGCGCGGCTGGCGATTTCCGGTACCACGCCGCCGAAGCGAGCATGTTCGTCCACACTGGACGCCACGGCGTCCGCGAGAAGCTGAACGGTTCCGTCCGAGCGCAGCCGGACCAGGCCGACGCCCGTCTCGTCGCACGAGGTCTCGATGCCGAGCACGACGGTCATGCCACACCATCCTTTTCCGCCCGGTGTCCGGGTTCGCGGCGCATCGTGTGCGCATCCGCCCCGGACGGCTGGTAGTAACGCCTGCGCAGGCCGACGAATTCGAACCCGTGCTGCTCGTAGAGCTTGATCGCGACGTCGTTGTCGGTGCGCACCTCCAGGAAGGTCGTCGCACCCTGTTCGTCCGCGCGCGTGAGCAGCGCCCGCAACAGTGCGCGACCGATCCCCGCACCCCGGTGCTGCGGATCGACGGCGATCGTGTGCACCTCGGCTTCGGCGCGCGGGTATCGCCCGATCACCGCGATGCCCGCGTACCCGAGCAGGTTCCCCGTCCCGTTGTCATAGGCACCCACGTAGTAGGCACCGTGGTCAAGTTCCGAGGCGAAAGCCTTCTCCGACCACGGGTCGTCACCGGCGAACGCGTACTGCTCGATCTCGGCGCAGCGCCGCAGGTCGGCGCGGTCCAGGAGGGCCAGCCGTACGGGCGCCGGCTGCGCCGGGGGGCCTGGTCGGTGGTCGGTCACGGTCGCTGGCCTCGGGGACTGTCCGTTCCAGAGCTGGCGGGACCGGTCAGGACGGACTTGCGCGGCCCAGGGGCGTCCGCGTCCGGGCGCCGCAGGTACAGCGCCACCAGCGGCTGCGGCTCACGGCCGGAACGCAGCTCGTCCGCAGCCGCCGTGACCAACCCGTGCGGGGTGGGGTAGCTGGGGTCGACAGGGCCCAGGCCGAACACCTCGTGGTGCCGGTGTCCGAACTCGCCTGCCGCCGCACTCACCGCAGCGCCATCCAGGTGTTCGCTGACTTCGACAGGACGGTGGACGTACGGCCCAACCAGTCGCGGCCGGTGACCGTCCGCGCCCGGCTCACCGTAAGCCGCCCAGTACGTCTCCTTCCGGCGCGCGTCGGTGGCCACCAGCAGCGGCTCACCGGTTTCCGCTGATGCCGCGATCGCGTCGAGGCTGCAGACCGGGTGCACTGGCGCGCCGGTCGCATGGCCGAGCGCGGCGGCCGTGACCATGCCGACGCGCAGGCCGGTGAACGGCCCGGGACCCGCACCGACGACGATGGCGTCCGCGTCACCCAGGCCGGCGCCAGCCTCGTCAAGCGCCTCCAGCAGGTGCGGCATCAACAGCTCGCCGTGGGCTCGGGCGTTGACGGTGACTCGCTGGGCAAGCACGCGGGGCGCGGCGCCATCCAGCGCGACGATCCCGGCGGTCACGGCCGGGGTCGAGGTATCGAGTGCAATGACGAGCACGATGTTCCAGGTTACGCCAGGTGATGGAACTGCCCAGGAGGGGCACCGAGGGTAGAGCACATGACTTGGAGAGGGAGAAGCTGTTGCCGAGTCGGCACGCCTACTGAGGCTGTTCCACCGGGAACCCGTGGTTTGCCGCTGCCCGCGCGAGAGCGTTGTCGTAGGTGATAAACGACGTCAGCTCCGGCCCGATCTCCAGGGCACACACAAGGTGAATCGGGCAGCCTGACGCACGAGGGCGCCCACGGCGTGCAGGACGGCCGAAGGCGCCCTCACGGCGCGCCGGCTCAGTCGGCGAGCAGCGCGCCAAGCTCAGGAGGCAGCTCCGCTGCCTCCGGGAGCGGTCGCGCGGCCACCAGCTCCGCCGCCCGCTGCGCGGTGAGACCGGCTTCGCCGGTCAGCACCGCGCGGGCGTGCGGCTCGGGGAGCAGGTTGAACCAGCGGCGGGCGAGCTCCGCTCGCCCCTGGTCGCTGGCGACGCCGTGCAGGCGCAGCCGCGCCATGCCGCCGTCAGGGAACACGTCCATGCGGACATGGGTCACCTCGGCGCGGACCGGGAGCTTGAACCGATGGCGGGTGTCGGGTTGCAACCGCGTCCTGGGCAGCAGTTCGGTCCACGAGCGCGGGTCGTCCAGGTCCGCGGTCCGTGCGTCGCAGCCGGACAGCGTGGCCCAGCCGGGCGCATTGCCCTTGAAGTGGCTGGTGTCCAGCTCGGCCCAGCGGACGGTTCCGGGCGTGGCGAGGCGGACCGACACCCAGTCGTTGCCGTCGTCACGGCGCCGAGCCGTCTCCCAGCCTTCGCCCATCACCCGGGCCAGGCCGGGCGCGAACAGGTTCGCTGGCGAGGAGAAGAACATGTTGCTGCAGCCGACGACCGCGCTGCCGTTCTCCAGCGCGGCGAGGTCGAACCGCCCGGAGATCCACCGGGGGTCGGCGACGGGTTCGCCGTGCACACGCAGGCGCGCGATCCCGCCGTCGGGGTACATGCATAACCGCACGTGGGTGTAGCGGCGCTGCACGTCGACGTCGAAGACGTTGCGGGTGTCGCCCTGAACCGGTGCCTTCGGCAGTAACTCCTCCCAGTCGGCGGCTTCGAGCTCGTCCGGGGTGGGGTAGCCGTCCACCGCGCAGCCCTGCACGGAGACTTCTGGCGGGTAGTTGCCTTTGAAGAACGCGGTGTCCACGACGAGCTGGCGGATCACACCGGCGAGACCGAGCCGGATGACGGCGCTGTCGTAACCGGACTCGCGTCGGCGGCGGGTTTCCCAACCGTCGTAGATCTGTCCTTTGTGGCCGAACGTGTACGGCTGGTAGACCGGCTCCTCCGCCTTGATCAGGTTCTCCCGCTCGGCGAACAGCTCGTCGTTGGCGTACAGCACCGCGCCGCCGAGCGCACGCGAGGCCAGGTCGGGAAGCGCCGAGCGCGTGGCGGAGTCCTGGGAGGCGGCCTGGTCGGGCACCGCTGGAGTCTGGGTCATGCTTCTCCTCTGCTCAGCAACTTTCCTTGCGGCGCGACGGATTCCGCGCCCGAACCGGCGATCTGGCGGCCCCGCAGCCAGGTGCTGCGCACCACACCGCTGAGAGCACGACCGTGGTAAGGCGAAACCGGGTTGCGGTGGTGCAGCCGCTGGACGTCCACGACGAACGCATCGTCCGGGGCGAACACGCACAGGTCGGCGTCGTTGCCCACGGCGATGCTGCCCTTGCGGCGCATCCCGACCTGTTCGGCGGGTTTCTGCGCCATCCACCGCACGACGTCGGTGAGGCCGAAGCCACGCAGCCTGGCCTGCGACCACACGGCGGACAGCCCGAGCTGGAGGCTGGAGACTCCGCCCCAGGCCACGCCGAAGTCACCGATGTCGAACCGCTTGAGGTCCGGGGTGCACGGCGAGTGGTCGCTGACGATGCAGTCGATCGTGCCGTCGGCCAGCCCGCGCCACAGCAGTTCCCGGTTGGCCGCCTCCCGGATCGGTGGGCAGCACTTGTACTGCGTCCCGCCGTCGGGGATCTCCTCGGAGGTGAAGCTCAGGTAGTGCGGGCAGGTCTCGACCGTGACCCGCACGCCGTCGGCCCGCGCGGACGCGATCATCGGCAGCGCGTCCGACGAGGACAGGTGCAGGATGTGCACCCGCGCGCCACTCCGCCGGGCAAGCTCGATGACCTGGGCGATCGCCATGTTCTCCGCACCGCGCGGCCGGGAGGCGAGGAAGTCGCGGTAGTTCTCGCCGTGCGCGGTCGGGGCGTGCTCGATGGCGTCGGAGTCCTCGGCGTGCACGATCATCATCGCGTCCACACCGGCCAGCTCACGCAGCGCGTCGGCTAACTCGTCGGGGTTGACCGGCGGGAACTCGTCCACGCCGGAGTGCAGCAGGAAGCACTTGAAGCCGTAAACACCGGCTTCGTGCAGGCCGCGCAGCTTGTCCAGGTTGCCGTGCACCGCGCCGCCCCAGAAGCCGACGTCGATGTGCACCTGGTCCCGGGCGGCCTTGCGCTTGATCTCCAGCGCGTCGACGTCGATGGTCGGCGGGAGGCTGTTCAGCGGCATGTCGACGAGCGTGGTGATGCCGCCGGCCGCCGCGGCCCGGGTCGCGGTGGCGAACCCTTCCCACTCCGCACGTCCGGGGTCGTTGACGTGCACGTGCGTGTCCACCAGACCGGGGAGCAGGACCTCGTCGTCGGCGAGGTCGACGACCCGGCCAGTGTCGAGTTGGGCGTCGAGGGACTCGATGGCGACGACACGGCCGTCTCGGATGCCGACCGCGCCGGAACTCTCTCCCTGCGGGCCGATCAGGCGTGGTGCGCGGAACACCACGTCGAACGACTCGACCCGGTCAGGCTGGTCTGGTGTCGCCGGTCCGGCGGCGGGTGCGGCCAACGCGTACCTCCGATAGGTCGATCGTGCTGCCAGCGGCATAGTCTTCAACAAAGTGTTGAACCTCGCGGCGCCCCGGTCAAGTACGGCTCATCCGGCAAGACCGCGCTCCCGGGGGCGCCGGCACGCGCAAGGCAGCAAGGACTGTTTTCGGATTGAGAAGTATACTTCTCATAATACGAAATAGGCGCCGCCGTTGGAAGACGGCCGGTGCGTGAGCAACGCTCCCGCTAGAGCTGCTCCTCGGCGAGCCGTGCCCCGAGCTGCTCCAGCAGCACCGCCGCCTCGCGCATACTGCGCTCGACGTCGGGTTCCAGGCTGGCCAGCGTGTACGCGGCCGCGATCCCGGCCTCGCGTAGCCGCTCGGTCGGCAGCGCGCAGCCGCCCGCGACGGCCACCACCGGAACTCCGGCGGCGCGGGCGCGCTGCGCCACGCCCGCTGGGGCCTTGCCGTGCAGCGTCTGCTCGTCCAGCGAGCCCTCACCGGTGATCACCAGGCGAGCCCCGGCGAGCTGCTCGGCGAAGCTCGCCAGCTCCAGGATGACCTCGACCCCGGGGCGCATCCGCGCCCCCAGGGCGGCGAGGGCCGCGAAGCCCACCCCTCCAGCGGCGCCGGCACCTGGCTCCGCCTCGGCCTCACGGCCCCCGCCTTCGGTGACCGCCCGAGCCCAGCGGGCCAGGGCGGTGTCCAGCAACTGCACCTGGTCCGGGTCCGCGCCCTTCTGCGGCCCGTACACGTGGGCCGCCCCGCGCGGCCCGACCAGCGGATTGTCCACATCGGACGCGAGGATGATCTCGGCCCCGGCCAGCCGTCTATCCATTTCGGACAGATCCACGGTGGCGACGTCCAACAGCGCCGCCCCGCCCAGCGGCAGCGGGTGACCAGCGGCGTCAGTGATCCGTGCGCCGAGTGCGGCCAGCATTCCGGCGCCGCCGTCGGTGCAGGCGCTGCCGCCGACGCCGAGGATCACGGTGCGCGCCCCCGCGTCGAGCGCGGCGCGGACCAGCTCGCCGGTGCCGTAGCTGGTCGCGGTCAGCGGCGCGAGCTTGCTGGGCGCGAGCAGCGCGAGCCCGGACGCGGCAGCCAGCTCGACGACGGCCGTCGAGCCCTCGACGGCGATGTCGGCGTCGACCGGCTGGCCGGTCGGACCGGTCACGCGCACCGTCCGCCGCTGCGCGCCGGCGGCCAGCGCGGCCTGCACCGTGCCGTCACCGCCGTCGGCGACCGGCAGCAGTCGCAGGTCGAGCTCCGGGCGGACCTTTCGGATGCCCGCCGCGACCGCCTCGGCGACCTCGGGCGCGGTCAGCGAGCCCTTGAACTTGTCCGGCGCGACCAGGACCTGACCGGCTAGCACTTGGCTGGGCACAGCACGCTCCCGAGGAGATCGAACGACTGGGGTGGATGTCCCCCGCCATCCCGCCCGGCACGATCCGGCGGGGGACATCCGAAGGCCGTCGCAGCATGACACTTCGACGGCCCGTTTAGGGCAGGCCGGGGAGACGGAGGACGGCGCACACCCACGATCTCGCGCTGAAGTGGCGTCGCAGGATCGCGCGAGCGGTGCATCGCCCTCGCGGGCGACGCATGGGTACGTCTCCCCGGCCTGGTCGGCGAACCGCGTCACGGCAGCGGTTCGGGTTCCTTCATGGCGTCGATGCGGATGCCGTTGGCGGTGTTGGCCTCCCGCTCGATCATCACCTCGACGAGCACCGGGCGGCTGGTGGCCTCGGCCTCCTTGCGCGCCCACGCGATGGTCTCGGCCAGCTCGCCCGGCTCGAACACCCGGCGACCGGTGCAGCCGTAGGCCTCCATCACCTTCACGTTGTCCGTGCCGTACTCGTCGTAGTGGATGTTGACCTCGGTGTTCATGTCGTACGCCTGCTCGGCCATCCGAATCAGGCCGAGGTATTCGTTGTTCAACATGATGATCACGAACGGCACGTTGTACTGGGCCGCGACCGCCAGCTCCTCCACCAGGAACTGGAAGGAGTAGTCCCCGACCACCGCGGCGACCTCGGCGTCGGGCTTGGCGGACTTGACCCCAACCGCCGCCGGAATCTCCCAGCCCAGCGGACCGGCCTGGCCGCAGACCTGGTAGTGGCGGGGCAGATGCGCCCGCTGGAACTGCCCGGACCAGATCTGGTAGAGCCCGATCGCGGTGACGAAGTAGGTCTCCGGGCCGAACGCCTCGTTGATCTCCTTGAACACCCGGGGCGCCTTGATCGGCACGTTGTCGTAGTCCTCGTGCCGGGTCATGGTGCGCTTGAGCTGCCCGACCCGCTCGACCCACTCGACGTAGCGCCGCCCGATGTGCCGGCGCTTGGCGGCGGCGATCAGCGCCTCCAGGAACAGCCTGGTGTCCGAGACGATCCCGAGGTCGGGGCCGAACACCTTGCCGATCTGGGTGGGCTCGATGTCGACGTGGATGAACCTGCGCTCGCCCCGGTAGACGTCCAGCTGACCGGTGTGCCGGTCACCGAAGCGCGCACCCAGTGCGAGCACCAGATCGGCCTCCAGCAATGACTGGTTGGCGTAGCGCTGGCTGGTCTGGATACCGGCCATGCCGGAGAACAGCTTGTGGTCCTCCGGGAACGAGCCCTTGCCCATCAGCGTGACCTGCACCGGCGTGCCCAGCAGCTCGGCCAGCTCACGCAACTGCTCGTGGGCGTCGCCGAGGATGACGCCGCCACCGGCGAGGACGAGCGGACGCTCGGCCTCCAGCAGCATGTCCAGCGCACGCTCGACACGCGGCAGGTGCGGCTCGACCGCCGCCACCGGCAGCGGGGAGTCGAGGGAGGAGTCCCACTCGATCTCCTGCTTCTGCACGTCGATCGGCAGGTCGATCAGGACCGGACCCGGGCGGCCGGACCGCGCGATGCGGAACGCCTCGCGGAAGATCCACGGCGCCTGCGCGGCCTCCTTGACCTGCACCGCCCACTTCGTCACCGGCTTGGCGATGTCGACGATGTCGACCGCCTGGAAAGCCTCCTGGTGCAGCTTGGTGGACTGCGCTTGACCGGTGATGCAGATCATCGGGATGGAGTCCGCCTGCGCGGTGTACAGGCCGGTGATCATGTTCGTGCCGGCGGGACCGGAGGTCCCGATGGCCACGCCGACCCTGCCGTTGGTCCGCGCCCAGCCGTCGGCCATGTGCGTGGCGCCCTCTTCGTGCCGCACGATGAGGTGTTTGATCCCGCTGTGCTCCAGCGCCGCGTACAGCGGCAGGATCGCCGCGCCGGGGCAACCGAACGCGGTGTCGACGCCCTCCGACTTCAGGACGTCAACGACGGCCTGCATGACAGGAACTTTGGGCATGGTGGTACACACCTTTCGGGAAGCCGGTGAGCGGTATGCGGATGCTTGGCGGCGATGCGCCGCTCACCGGTGACCTGATGGGGTGTGCAGACCTCACGGCGAGGTCTGCACACCTCCGGGGGAAGCTGGTGCGGGATCACTCCCGGCCGCTGAACGCGGCGATCTGGCGGAAGAGGCCGGAGTGGTCGAGCTTGCCGTCGCCCTGCGCCTTGGCGGCGGCGACGAGCTGGGTGACCACGGCACCGACAGGCAGCGACACCCCGATGTTGCGGGCGGCGGCCTCCAGGTTGCCCATGTCCTTGTGGTGCAGCTCGATGCGGAAGCCGGGAGCGAACTCGCGGTTGCGCATCTTCTCGCCCTTGGCGTCCAGCACGGTGCTGCCGGCCAGCCCGCCGCCGAGCACGCGCAGCCCGGCCTCGGTGTCCACGCCGTGCGCCTCCAGGAAGACCAGGGCCTCGGCGACCAGGGCGATGTTGCCGGCCACGATGAGCTGGTTGGCGATCTTCACGGTCTGGCCGGAACCGGCCGGGCCGACGTGCACGACCGTGCTGCCGACGACCTCCAGGACCGGGCGACCGGCCTCGAAAGCGTCCGCCGCCCCGCCGACCATGATCGACAGTGTGCCGTCGATCGCCTTCGGCTCACCCCCGCTGACGGGCGCGTCGAGCACCTTCAGCCCTTGAGCGGCAGCCGCCTCGGCGACCTTGCGCGAGGTCTCCGGCCGGATGCTGCTGCAGTCGATGAGCAGCGCGCCGGACCTGGCGTGCTCCAGCACACCGCCCTCGCCCAGAACCGCCTTCTCGACGTCCGGCGAGTCCGGCACCATCGTGATGATGATGTCCGCGTCGGCCACGGTCTCGGCGATGGTGGCCGCGCCCTTGCCGCCCTGGCTGGCGAGCAGCTCGACCTTGTCCTTGCTGAAGTCGGTGCCGACGACTTCGTAACCCGCTTTGACGAGGTTGTGGGCCATGGGGCTGCCCATGATGCCCAGGCCGACGAATCCGACCCTGGTCATGTTTCTCCTCCCGTTGGGTCCGGTGTGGGGTCCGCGCTTACCGCTTGGCCCAGCCGAAGCTGTCCGCGCTGGCTCCGCTGGGCTTGTACTCGGCCGCGATGTAGCCGGAGTAGCCGGCCTCGTTCAGGCGGCGGAAGTAGTGGTCGAAGTCGATTTCGCCGGTGCCCGGCTCGTGACGGCCCGGCGCGTCCGCGATCTGGACGTGGCCGATCGCGTTCGCGTGCTGGTCCAGCACCGCGTCCGGGTCGTCGCCGTTGGCCACCAGGTGGTAGAGGTCGAACAGCAGGCGAAGGTTGCTGGTGCCGCGCTGCCGCCGGACCCGGTCGATCACGTCGAGCGCGTCCCGCCCGGTCTTGAGCGGGTAGCTCGCCATCCCGCTGACCGGCTCGATCAGCACGGTGCCGTCCAGGCGCGCGACCGCCTGGCCCGCCAGCGCGAGGTTCTCGACGGCGACCGCGTCCTGTTTGGCCGGGTCCTCGCCCTCGATCCGGTTGCCGTACAGGGCATTGAAGGCGCGGCAGTTCAGGCGCTCGCCGATCGCCGCGACGGCCTCGACGTTGTCCGCGAACTCCTGGGCGCGTTCGGGGTGGGAGACCACGCCCCGATCGCCGGCCGGCATGTCGCCCGCGAAGAAGTTCAGTCCGATCAGCGCGACACCGGCGTCGGTGATCGCGCCCACGAACTTGTCGACCTCGGTGTCGCTGGGCACCGGGCTGGCGAACGGCCACCAGAACTCGACGGCGTCGAACCCGGCCGCCTTCGCGGCGGCGGGCCGTTCCAGCAGGTCAAGTTCGGTGAACAGGATCGACAGGTTGACGGCGTACCGGTTGGGTTCCACGAACACCCCCTGGTCAATTTCTTATCGTGAAATTTCTATTTCGTTCTCCGATAGAGTAGCGGGTGTCACGAAGCCGGTCAAACCCCGGTACTGGATCGATCTTCGGACCGCGAAGCAGCCTGCGGCGCACTCGTCACCAGCGGGGATCGGCAGCGGACCGGATCCGGCAGCAAGGTCCGTTGGCCGCCACGGAGGGCCTGGGACTACCGTTCCGGGAGTGAGTGCGAAGGTCCCGATGCGCTTGAGAGCAGAGTTCACGACCGAGCCCTTCGAAGGCGAGGGCGAGCCACCCGCGCACGCACGGGTCGCGCGCGATCACCTGCTCGCGGCCGGGCTGACCCCGGATTTCGGGCCGCTGGGAACCTCGGTGTCCGGCGACCGCGCGACCGTCGTCGCCGCGCTGTCGTCCATCATCGACGCCGTGCTGGTCGCCGGTGCCCACCGGATCACGCTGCAGGTCACCGTCGAGGAGCAGGGCACCGAATCCGCCGACGGCACGACCCCGGAGGACCGGGCGCGCTGATTACCGGGCCGCCCGCGAACGCCTACGCTGTTGCCGTGCACCCGTTTGCCACCGCTATCGCTCCCCTGCTTGACCGCATCGGCGCTACTGCCGTGCCGGTCGAGGAGCGCCGGCCCGGCGACCTCGTGCTGCATTGGGAAGGCGAGCCGGCCGTGGCCGTACGACTGCCCGACGAGGGACTCAGCGAGGCCCTTGATCGCCTGATCGCCGGGGTCGAAGCCGAGCTCGGAGCCTCGTTGGCCGACCTCCCACGCGCGGAGAAGCAGCGCGCGGTGCGGATACTCGAAGACCGGGGGGCGTTCACTCTCCGCAAGTCCGTGGAGTCGGTGGCCAAAGCGCTGGGCGTCAGCCGGTTCACGGTCTACAACTACCTCAACCGCGAGTAGCCCGCGCGGACCCGCAAGCGAGCCGGCCTGCCCGCGCTGCCACCGGTGCTGGCGTTCACCCCTTCGGTTCCCCACCGTTCACCTCCACGACCTGGAACTTCAACAAAGTGTTGACACTCAGGGTCGGCGAACGTAGCTTCTTGCACAATCAGTCAGTCCACGACTGGTTCCCCTGCACAACACCTCCAGCGTCCGGGCGGGTTGGTGCGGATGAATCCACTCGTGGCCGTTACCCACCGTTATTGCTCTTGACGGTTTCTACGCCGGGAATGAGTTCGATGGCAGATTCGACAGGGCCAGCTTCGAAAGGGCCAGTTTCGGCAGGGCCAGTTTCGGCAGGGCCAGTTTCGAAAGGGCCAGTTTCACCGGGGTTGGCTCGGCTGAACTCCCAGCCCCGGCCGGAGCTGATCAAGCAGCTCCTGGCCTGCCTGGATGTGCGGCGCTGGGCGAACGAGGTCGCCTCCCAACAGCCCTACAGCGACAGCGCCCAGCTGTACGAGGCCGCCGACGCCGCCGCGCGCACGCTGACCGAAAGCGAGATCCACACGGCGCTGGCCGCACACCCGCGGATCGGAGAACGCGCCGAAGGTGAGAGCACCTCGGCGTCGTGGTCGCGCAGCGAGCAGTCCGGCCTGGACCCGGCGGACGCCGACTTGCAGGCCGCGCTGCGGAAGGGCAACGAGGAGTACGAGCGCCGCTTCGGGCACGTCTACCTGGTCTGCGCCAGTGGCCGCAGCGGCGCCGAGCTGCTGGAGATCCTGCGTTCCCGGCTGGACAACGACGCGGAATCCGAACTGAGGATCGTCGCGGACGAACTCCGCAAGATCGCACGACTGAGACTGGCGAGGGTGATCGAAGGTTGAGTACTGGTTCGACGGAAACAGCGAGCGCGGTGACGACACACGTGCTGGACGCGTCCGCCGGCCGCCCGGCGAACGGCATCGGCGTGCGGCTGGAAGCCGCCACCGCCGGCGGCTTCGAAACCGTGGCCGACGCGGTCACCGACAACGACGGCCGGGTCCGCAACCTCGGACCGCAGCGGCTGGAAGCCGGCGACTACCGGATCACCTTCGAAACCGGCGCCTACTTCGACCGCCGGGGCGTCGAGACCTTCTACCCGCAGGTCCAGATCACCTTCCGCATCACCGACCCCGAGCAGCACTACCACGTCCCCTGCCTGCTCAGCCCGTTCGCCTACTCCACCTATCGAGGGAGCTGATCGCATCATGGCCGTCGTTCTCGGCCCCAACCAGTACGGCAAAGCCGAGGTCCGCATCGTCGCGGTCGACCGCAGCACGGAGCGGCACAGCATCAAGGACCTCAACGTCGGCACGTCGCTGCGTGGCGAGTTCACCGACACGCACCTCACCGGCGACAATGCGAACGTGCTGCCGACCGACACCCAGAAGAACACGGTGTACGCGTTCGCCAAGGAAGCCCCGATCGGCGAGATCGAGGACTTCGCGCTGCGCCTGGGCCAGCACTTCGTCGCCACCCAGGAGCCGGTGAAAGGCGCGCGGATTCTCATCGACGAGTACGCCTGGCAGCGGATTCCGGTCGGTGGCCAGGAGCACGACCACTCGTTCTTCCGCTCCAGCGACGAGAAGCGCACGACCGCGGTCACCATCGACGGCGACAAGGCGTACGTCGTCTCCGGTCTCAAGGACCTCGTGGTCCTGAAGTCCACCGGTTCGGAGTTCTGGGGCTACCCGAAGGACAAGTACACCACGCTGGCCGAAACGCAGGACCGGATTCTGGCTACCGCCGTCACGGCACGGTGGCGCTACCTGCACACGGACGTGGACTGGGGCAAGAGTTTCGAAGCCGTCCGCGGCACCATGCTGGAGGCGTTCGCCACCACGCACAGCCTGGCGCTGCAGCAGACCCTCTACAAGATGGGTCAGGACGTGCTGGAGCAGCACCCCGAGGTGGCGGAAGTGCGCCTGTCGCTGCCGAACAAGCACCACTTCCTGGTCGACCTCAAGCCGTTCGGCCTGGACAACCCCAACGAGGTGTTCTACGCGGCCGACCGACCGTACGGGCTGATCGAGGGCATCGTCCGCCGCGACGACGTGCCCGAGGAACCCCGGGCCTGGTACAGCCTGCTGGAGTTCTGATCGTCGCCCGGGGGCCGCTGGAAATCCGGCGGCCCCCAGATTTCCCCTTCAAATCCACGATTTCCACAGTGAACTCCCGCTCGGCACACTGTGTATACGCCAGCGCCTACGCGACTGGCAAGAACCAATCGACATTCCTTTTTGGATTGTTTCTCGGCAAACCACACACGTTCTGCGGTGCAGGACGCCTTCCGCCCGGCAACTCCCACTAAAACCCGGTCGCCCCTGCGGCAAGGAGTAATCCGATGGCGCTCTTTCAGAGACGACACAACCGCGGCACCCGCATCGGAAGACCCGGCGGTCATCCGGTGGACGAGGTGCTCGCACCCGGCAAGATGTTCGCGTTCGGCATCCAGCATGTCGCCGCGATGTACGCAGGGGTCGTAGCCCCGCCCCTGATCATCGGCCAGGCGATCGGCCTGAGCCCGGTGGAAATGACCCTGCTGATCGGCGCGAGCCTGCTCACCGCCGGTCTGGCGACGCTGCTGCAGTCGCTGGGCGTGTGGCGGATCGGTGCGCGGCTGCCGTTCGTCAACGGCGTCACGTTCGGCTCGGTGGCCCCGATCACCGCGATCATCGCCCAACACGGCAAGCACGACTCACTGGCCGTGGTCTACGGCGCGGTGATCGTGGCCGGGGTGCTGGCGTTCGTCGCCGCCCCCTACTTCTCCCGGATGGTCCGGTTCTTTCCACCACTGGTCAACGGCACCGTCATCACGCTGATCGGAGTATCGCTGGTTCCGGTCGCGATCAAGTGGGTCGCCGGTGAGGACTCCTCGGCCCTGGATTACGGCGCGCCCGCCAAGATCATCCTGGGTGCGGTGACGTTCGCGATCGTCCTGCTGCTCAACCGCTTCCTCAAAGGTTTCTGGAATCGCATCTCGTTGCTGATCGGCCTTGTCATCGGCACCTTGATCGCGTGGCCGATGGGGCTGGTCGACACCTCGACCTTCACCAGCGCGCCGCTGTTCAACGTGCCGGTCCCGTTCCAGCTCGCGACCCCGTCGTTCGACATCACCGCCACGATCTCGCTGCTGATCGTGATGCTGGTGGCGATGATGGAAAGCACCGCCGACATGATCGCGCTCGGCGAGATCGTCGACAGCCCGGCCACCGAGCAGACCATCGCGGCCGGTCTGCGCGCCGACGGCGCCGGCAGCGCGCTCAGTGCCGTGTTCGGCGGCTTCACCTGTAGCGCCTTCGCGCAGAACATCGGCCTGGTCGCACTGACCCGGGTGCGCAGCCGCTACGTGGTGGCCACCGGCGGCGGTGTGCTGGTGCTGCTCGGCCTGTTCCCGGTCGTAGGCGCGATCGTGTCGCTCGTGCCGCAGCCCGTGCTAGGCGGCGCCGGGCTGGTGCTGTTCGGTTCCGTGGCCACCAGCGGTATCCGCACGCTCAGCAAGGCAGACCTCGGTGATCCGTTCAACGCCCTCGTCGTCGCGTCGGCGCTGGGCATCGGGATCATCCCGATCGCGGCACCCAGCTTCTACGAGCACTTCCCGGCGGCGCTGCGCACGATCCTCGACTCCGGTATCAGCACCGGATGCCTCGCCGCACTGTTCCTGAACCTGCTGTTCAACGCCGGGCGGAAGCATATTTCGACACTGGCCATGGCCGGCAGGGGCGAGGTTGACGAGTCCGAAATGGACAAGATAGGCGAGACAGTGTCATCCATCGAATAGGCACTGAAAACGCGCGCGATCACGGCACGGACGAGTTCGCAGCCAAAGCCGGAACTGGTACCGGTGATGAGCCACGTCTTCATAGTGCCGAGCAGTCCAGACAGTCGGTCATGATCAAGGCGAAGGTTTTTCCTGACCGGAGTCGGCGCCGTCTCGTGGAGACGGCGCCGACGATTGTCGCGAAGGCGTTACTGCGCTACTGCCAGATGTCCGTGATGGACGGCGCGTTGCACGAGTTTGAGACGCAGCCGAGGCCGAACGCGTCTTCCAGCGTGTGCAGCACGTTGTAGTGGTTGATGTGCTCGGAGTAGTTGCCAGGCTTGACGTGCTGCCCGACGACGATCGTCGGGATCTGGTTGCTCTGGCTGCTGTCGTCCTCGTCCCAGGTCACCACGAGCAGGCTGTTGTTCGCCTTGGCCCACTGGGCGTAGGCGTCGATGTTGTTCTTCAGCCAGGTGTCACCGGTGGAGATGCTGCAATCGTGCATGTCGTTGCACAGGTTCGGTACGACGAACGACACGTTGGGCAACTGGGTGAAGTTGGTCGGGAAGTGCTTCTCATACACCAGGTTGCTGGAGGCTGGCACGTTGGAGAAGTTCACCCACGGGTTGTGCTTGCGGGCATACTTGCCGCTGGTGCAGCCCGTGTAGCCGTCCGACGGCATGCTCTCGGAGTACCCGGTGAACGATTTGCCAGCGTTGATGACCTGGTGACCGAGGTTTTCCGTGGAGAAGGTGTGCGGGCAGGAGTCATCGGCGATGCCCTGGGTGTTGCCGGAGAACAGCGCCAGGTAGTTCGGCTCACTGGGGTGAGTCACGGCGAACGACTGGGTGAAGTTCGCGCCACTGGCGGCCAGCGAGTTGATGTAGGGTGCCTGGCTGCTACCGATGATCTCGTTGTACGAATGGTTTTCCATCACGACCACGACCACGTGATCCGGCGTGGGCACGCCGTTGGCCGCCGCAGCCGACGGTCCGGTCAGGAAACCACCGAGGGAACCCAACAGAACCGCCAGAACAAGGGAAAAGGTTCTCTTCATCCTCACGAAAAACCCTCCCGGGTTCGTGCAGAAAATGCGAGAATTGCATCATTCACCGGCTCGGCCTAACTTTGTCCGCATGCGGACCACCGAGCGACATAAAGTGTGCCGCCTTCCACATGAACGGCAGGCTACTTTACGGGGAATGTCCGACCAATGTCTGCGGGCGCCGAGAATTCGTCGGATCAGCCAACGAAAGAAGTTGTACCGCGTCCCGGGAACCCGGTTCGGTGATTTCCGCGAATGCACTGCAAATTTCTGGGAGAGCGAGCGCCAGCGCCGCGAAGACGGGGACGGCAGGCCGCCGCTCGTCGAAACGAGCAGCGGCCCTCCCTCGTCACGACAAGGTGGTCACAGCCTGCCCAGTTCCCGAAGCTTCGCTTCGCTCAGCCCGGTCATGGCCTGGACTTCGTCCATGTCCGTGCCGCCGTTGTCCAGGGCTCGCACGAACGACGCCGCGAGCGCACGCGCGGTCGCCGGCTCGTCCAGGACAGCGCCCCCGGCCGCCGAGACGTACGCCGACAGGCGCTTGGCTTCGGCCGGCGCCGACTCGCGGAACGCGGCGAACACCGCCGCGTAGCGGGTCACCAGCTGCGCCGGGTGCAGGTCCCAGCCCTGGTAGAAGCCGTGTTCCAGCGAGCGGCGGACCAGGTCGTAGTGCGTCCGCCAGCCGTGGTGCACCTGCTCGGTGTCCCCGACCGGCAGGACGTTGGTCGACCCGTCGGAGAGGAAGACGCCGGTGCCGGCCGCGGACACCTGCATGACGTGCCGGGCGAAGTCGCAGGCCCGGTGCGCGAGATGCTGGTGCGCAGCGGTCAGCCCGCAGCTGGCGGTGTAGTCGTAGGTCCCGAAGTGCAGCCCACTGACGCGGCCGGCGCCGGCCCGCAGGAACCTCGGCAGCGCCACCCGGCCCTCGGAATCCACAATGGACTGCGTGGTCTCCACCTGGATCTCGAAGCGCAGCGCCTGCTCGCTCAGGCCCAGCTGCTGCTCCAACAGCTCCAGGACCTCCACGAACACCTCGACCTGCGCGGCGTCGACGACCTTGGGGAAGGTGAGTTCGAAACCGGCCGGCAGCGCACCCCACTGCTGCAGCAGCTCGGTCAGGAAGATGTCCAACGTGCGCACCGAACGCGCACGCAGTTCGGCCGTGTCGAAGGACTTCACCCGCAGGCCGACGTGCTCCGACTCGACGCCGTCGCGCAGCCAGCCAGCGACGACCTCGGCGGTGCGCTTGGCGTCCGCGTCCTCCACCTCGTCGCCCGGTCGGCCGTAGCCGTCCTCGAAGTCCAGCCGCAGGTCCTCCACCGGGCGGTTGCCCAGCTTGGCACGCACGCGTGGATGCACCGCGTCGGCCAGAGACGCAGCGAGCCCGAGGACACGGACGAAGTCCTCGGGCTCGGGCGCGTACTCGTCGAGCGCGGCCAGTGCCTCGCCTGACCACCGGTCCAGCACACCCGGGTCCACTTGCGACGCTGGGACGTAGCAGGTGTGCACCGGCTGCCGCCCCGCGACCGCTCCCGGGTAGGTCGCGGCCATATGATCGTCCACAACGGACAGTCGGCTCAGTCGGCGGTGTATCTCGGTCTGGTCGAGTGAGGTACCAGCCACGTGCGTTCCTCTCGGCATGAGCGGGAGCGGCCTGCGCCTGTCCACCGACGGCACCAGCGCACGCCGCTCCCGCCGGTGATCAGTCGATCTGCTCGTACGCGGGCAACGTCAGGAAGTCCGCGAACTCCTCGGCCAGCGCGACCTGCTCGAACAGCGAGACCGCCTGGTCCAGGTTCTGGATGGGGAAACCGTCCTCGCCGCGCAGCTGCTTCTCCGCCTCGGCGAGGACCTCACGCACCAGGTCGGCGGTGACGGTCTCTCCGGTGTCGTCCAGCACGACGCCGTTGCGCACCCACTGCCACACCTGCGAGCGGGAGATCTCCGCGGTCGCGGCGTCCTCCATGAGGTTGTGGATCGCGGCGGCACCGTTCCCGCCCAGCCAGGACACGATGTAGCGGACGCCGACGTCGACGGCGGCGCGCAGGCCGTCCTTGGTCTTCTGGCCCGGGGTGGAGGCGACGTCGAGCAGCTGCTCGGCGGTCACCGACACCTCGTCGCGGGTGCGCTCGATCTGGTTGGGCTTGTCACCCAGCACCGCGTCGAACTCCTCCTTGCACACCTCGACCAGGTCGGGGTGGGCGACCCAGGAGCCGTCGAAGCCGTCAGTGGCCTCGCGCTTCTTGTCGTCGTGCACCTTGGCCAGCGCGTTCTTGGTGACCTCCGGCAGGCGGCGGTTCGGGATGAAAGCCGCCATACCGCCGATCGCGAACGCGCCACGCTTGTGGCAGGTGCGCACCAGTAGCTCGGTGTAGGCGCGCATGAACGGCGCGGTCATGCCGACGCCGTTGCGGTCCGGCAGGATGAACTTGTCACCGGCGTCCCGGAACGTCTTGATCATGCTGAACAGGTAGTCCCAGCGGCCGGCGTTGAGCCCCGCCGAGTGCTCGCGCAGCTCGTAGAGGATCTCCTCCATCTCGAACGCGGCCGGGATGGTCTCGATCAGCACGGTCGCCTTGACGGTGCCGCGCGGGATACCGAGTTCGTCCTGGGCCTGGTCGAACACGTCGTTCCACAACCGGGCTTCCAGGTGGCTTTCCATCTTGGGCAGGTAGAAGTACGGCCCACTGCCCCGGTTGATCAGCTCCTGGGCGTTGTGGAAGAAGAACAGACCGAAGTCCACCAGCGCGCCCACGGCCGGCTTGCCGTCAACGAGGACGTGCTTCTCGTTGAAGTGCCAGCCACGCGGGCGCACCAGCGGCACCGCGTGCCGCACGTCATCGCGCAGCTTGTACTCCTTGCCCTCCGGGGTCGTCAGCGCGACGGTCTTGCGGACCACGTCGTAGAGGTTCACCTGGCCGGACACCACGTTCGACCAGTGCGGCGTGTTGGCGTCCTCCAGGTCGGCCAGCCAGATCCGGGCGCCGGAGTTCAGAGCGTTCACCGACATCTTGCGGTCGGTCGGGCCGGTGATCTCGACACGGCGGTCCTGGATGTCGGCCGGGGTCGGCGCGACCTTCCAGTCGCCCTCGCGGATCTCCTTCGTCTCCGGTAGGAAGTCCAGCTTGCCGGTGCGGGCCGCTTCCGCGCGGCGCTGCTTGCGGCGTTCGAGCAGCTCGTCCCGGCGAGCGCCGAAGGCCCGCTGCAGGCGGGCGACGAACGCGAGTGCGTCGGGTGTGAGGATCTCGTCCCCACGCTCGACGGCGGCACCGAGGACCTGCACGCCCTCGACCTGCGTCGAATCGGACATCTCGTGTCCACCTCTTTCTGAAATGCCGGGTTTTGGTGCAGACGGGTGGCTGAAGACCAACCTTGCATCGCCGGGAGCACCCGCGCAGCCCCTCGAACGCACGGAGTCGGGGGCCGCCCCACCAGGGACTCCACTTATAGCGGTACGCCCATCATGTTTTCTGCATCGTGGAGGTTAGTTTCCGCAGACGCAAGCTCGCAACATGGGGTGGTAGTGACTCGTCTGACATCGATCACGAACGTTGGCGTGTTGACTGGTTGACTCCCCGGGCGGCACATGACATGGAAAACAACAACCTAGCCCGATCTTTCTGCATCGTGGACAATTGGTTCCATCGATCCGGGTACTGGGAAGTCCGGTTTGGTACTCTCCGCCGGCCAGACTCACCCACCGAAGGCTCTAGCAACGAGGCCGTAGAGAGGACGACTGCGATGGCGACGGGGCAGCAGCGCAACGGCGGCCAGGGTGGCGGCGTGCAGTCGGTGGAGCGCACCTTCGAACTCCTGGAGCTGATGGCCGACCGGGGCGGTGAGGTGGCACTCAGCGAGCTGGCCGACTCCTCCGGGCTCCCGCTGCCGACGATCCACCGGATCATGCGCACTCTGGTCAGCGCCGGCTACGCACGCCAGCAGCCGTCCCGGCGCTACTCGCTGGGCCCCCGGCTGATCCGGCTCGGCGAGATCGCCAGCCGGGCGCTGGGGTCGTGGGCCAGGCCGTATCTGGCCGAGCTCACCGAGGTCACCGGTGAGACCTCCAACATGGCCGTCCTCGAAGGTGACCAGGTGGTTTATGTGGCGCAGGTGCCGTCGCAGCACTCGATGCGGATGTTCACCGAGGTCGGCCGCCGGGTGGACGCGCACTCCACCGCCGTCGGCAAGGTGATCATGGCGGACATGCCGGAGGACACCGTCGCGCAGGTGCTAAACCGAGCGGGGATGCGCCCGCAGACCGAGCACACCATCACGACGGTCGACCAGATGCAGAAGGAACTCGCACGCATCCGGGAGCTCGGTTACGCCGTCGACGACGGCGAGCAGGAACTCGGGGTGCGCTGCTTCGCCGTGACCGTCCCCGGTGCACCCGCCGGTGCCGCGATCTCCATCAGCGGCCCCGAGGCCCGGATGAGCCGCATCACCACCGAGGACGTCGTCCCGCTCATGCAGCGCCTGGCCCGCGACCTCTCCGCCGAGCTGAACGTCTCACTCAACCAGTCGGCGTAAGCGCGCCGCGGCCCTATTGTGCATGAGCACCGGCGCATCAGTGCCGATACGGCCCTGCGGCTGTCCCGCTACTTCGGCACCTCCGAGCGGTGCTGGATGAACTTGCAGGCCCGCTATGACCTGGAGGTCGAAAAGGACCGCATCGGCGGTGCGCTCAACCAGATTCAACCCCTGGACACCGCTAGCTAGACGGCAAGCGGGTGGTGCCCGGCCGTCAGCCGGGAACCACCCGCGAACGGACTCAGTCCCCGTCGGGGTCAGTAGCCGGCGGCTGCGCCGGGGCGCCAGCCTGGTGCGCTGGTGCCGGCATCGGGCTGCCCGCGCCCTTCACGCTCTGCCAGATGGCCTGGTTGGCCAGCTGCGCGTTGAGCTGATCCTCCTTGTCGAAGCTCTGCAGCGACATCTGTCCCGCCATCGGGGCGTTCTGGCCGTTGATGGCGGTGAGGACCTGATCGGACGGCTTCACCGCGTTGTACGGGGTGAGGTCCGGCTTGCTGGTGAAGGCGTTGAACATCGGGGTGGCCTGCGCGTCGAACTGAGTCATCGGGCCGATGCCCACGATCTGCTCGATGGTGCGCAGCACCGACACGGTCGAGTACAGCGTGGAGTCGACCTTGCCTGTCTGGGTGTACGGGCTGATCACCTGGACGGGCATCCGGTGCGCGTCCACGTGGTCCGGGCCGTCCTGCGCGTCGTCCTCGACAACGAAGATCGCCGTGGAACCCCAGTCCTTGGAGTGCGACACGGTGTCCACCAGCTGCCCGAGCGCGTAGTCGTTGTCCGCGACATACGCACTCGGCGTAGGCGCGCCGGGCTTGGTGGTCTGGGTGTGGTCGTTGGGCAGCCGCAGGAACTGCATGGTCGGCAGGTTGTTGTGCGCCTCGTAGTCGGCGAACTCCTTCTTCCACTCGTCGATGCGCGTGTTGCACTGCATCTGCGGCTTGAAGGTGCCGGCCGAGTCGGGGCACTTCATGTCCCATCCGTAGAAGTTCGGGTCGGTGTTGGACACCAGCTTCGGGTCCGGCGCGGACGGGCCGGTGTTGAAGTGGTTGTCACTCTCGTAGAACCCGTAGTTGCGGAACGGGATCTTCTTGTCCGCCAGCCGGTCCCAGATGTACGAGTCGGCGGGGTCGCGGTTCATCGCGGTCGCGATGTTGCTGCCCTCGTAGTCGTACGGGTGGTTGCGGTCCGGGGAGGAGTAGTTGGCCGCCCACGTCTGCTCGGTGTACGGGTTGGAGTTGGCGCCGACCGACCAGCTCCAGCCCTGCGCGCTGATCTCCGCGTTGGCGTAGGAGTTGTCCAGCGTGACGAACTTCCGTTGCAGCGCGCGCGAGTTGGGCGCGGAGTCGTCGCCGAACAGGTTCAGCCTCGGGTCGCCGTTGCCCTTGCCCAGGCTGCCGAACACCTGGTCGTAGGTGCGGTTCTCCTTGACCACGTAGATGACGTGCTTGATCGGCGACGGGTCGCCGGTCCGCGCCGGCACCGGGCTGTTCGGTACGGCACCGCGCACCTTGTCCCGCTCGTCGAACCCGTCGTTGGCCACGACCTGCTGGGAGTACTTCGCCAGCTGGCTGGCATCCGGGGTCGGGATCGACGACAGGCTGCCGGGGATCATCGAGCCGATGTACTGGTTCTCCGACCCGTAGCCGTCGCCGACCTTGGAGTACGGGTTCGGGTATCCCGGGCCGTTGTTCGGTCCGGCGCCCAGTCCCTTCGCGTTGGTGACGTAGAGCGTGCGCCCGTCCATCGAGGGGGTGACCCCGGTCGGGTACCAGGCGGTGGGGATCATCCCGCGCACCTTCCCGGTGTGCGCGTCGACGACATCCACGTCGTTGTTGCCGGAGTTGGTGACATACAGCGTGCTGCCGTCACCGGACAGCGCCAGGCCGTCCGGGTTCGCGCCCACCTGCGCGCCCTGGTACGGCGCGAGGTTGATGGTCGACTGCGGCGCGCTCGCCCCAGCCGGGATCACGCTGATCGAGTCGCTCTCGCTGTTCGCCGAGTACACCGTGCCGGTGCCCTTGTCGACCGCGAGGCGGTTGGGGTGCGTGCCCACGGTGATCGTGCGGGCGACCGTCGGCTCAGGACCGGTGATGTCCAGCGCACTTACGGTGTTCGCGCCCTGGTTGCTGACATACGCGGTGTGGCCGTCCGGGGACAGCGCGACCCCGTAGGGGTTGTGTCCGACGGGGACAGTGCTGACGGCCTTGGTCGCCAGATCAACGGTTGAGGCCGAGTCGGTCAGCTGGTCCGCGACCACCAGCCGCTTGCCATCCGGCGTCACCGCCAGGCCCGCCGGGTACATGTTCACCGTCTGGCCGGACGGGTTCTTCGTCGGCAGCGGGATCGCCGGGTCTTCGCTGAGGTGCTGCCCGTTGACCGTGTAGGCGTGGATCGTGTTGGCCCCGCCCGCGCTGGCGTAGGCGTGCTTGCCGTCGGGGCTGAACGCCACACCCGCGTACAGGCCATCGGGTGCCTTGTAGTCGATTGTTTGCACGACCTGGTGGCTGGCCGGGTCGATCGCCTGCAGCTGCTGCTGGGCGGTGTCGCCGGTGTTGAGCACGAGCAGAAGTTTCCCGTCCGGGCTCAACGCTGACGCGGTCGGTAACTTGCCCAGCTGGGTCTGGGCGCCGACCGGCGTCACACGCCACCCAGCGGGAGTTACGGCGGTTCCGTCCCCCTGCGGACCCGCGTGCTGGTAGGACTCCACGGCGAAAGCTGTGCCGGCCCCGAAGGCCAGCACAGCCGCGCCCGCGACTCCGACGCGTGCGAGCTTCCTCATCGTCACACTCCGCTGGTCAAACGATTAAGCCGAAGCCACACATGAGTGATCGGCTCAGAGGCAATCTAAAGATCGCGGGTAGCTCCAGCCAGAGTGCGGGCGAACGACGATCGAACCGCGCGTAACGAACGACCGTCACAGTCCTTCGAGGCGCCCGGACCAGCGCTCGCCGTGCGGTTCGAGGACGACCTCCCGCACGTCGTCGTCCCGCCGGTTCAACCGCACCACCAGGTACTCGTCGGACAACCGCTCGGCGAAGTCCGCACCCCACTCGACGACCACGACCGCGTCGGTGAGGTCGGTGTCGAGGTCCAGATCGTCGAGCTCGTCGAGCCGGGTGAGCCGGTAGGCGTCCACATGCACCAGGGGCGCGCCCTCGCCGGACACCGGCCGGTGCACCCGGGCGATCACGAACGTCGGGGACATCACCGGGCCACGCACGCCCATGCCGCCCGCGATCCCCCTGGTCACGACGGTCTTACCGGCGCCGAGCGGGCCGGTCAACAGCACCAGGTCACCCGCGCGCAACCGGGTGCCAAGCCGGCGGCCGAACTCCAGCGAGTCGGTCTCCGCCGGCAGCGAGAACGTCCACAAAGGAGTACCGGACTGCATCCTCACGCCTGCTTTCGCCTGATCTTGGTGTTCCGCCGGTTCCCGCCCGAGCGCATCGCCCGCCGCAGTAACGCCACCAAGTGCTCGTTGACCAGTCCCGGGCGTTCCAGCATCACCATGTGCCCGGCGCCGGTGACCCGAACCAGCTCCGCGTTCGGCAGCTCGGAGGCGATCAGCTCGGCATGGGAGAACGGAGTCATCCGGTCGGCATCTCCGCTGAGCACCAGCACCTCGCAGGTACGCAGCGCGGCCAGTGCCGTCCGCCGGTCGTGCGCGCCCAGGGTTTCGAGGAAGTCCGTGACCACCCCGACCGGGGTACGGCCGATCATGTCGACCATCAGGTCCACCAGGGAGGTGCTCACCGGCCGGTTCCCGAACCCCATGCCCCGGATGATGCTCCACATCACGTGATCCCCCGCCCGCCGGGCACGTTCCACCACCGCCGGCTGCCAGGCCGCCAGCACGGCCGCACCCTTGGGCAGCGGGTTGCGCTTGGACAACCACGGCCGGTTGATCGGGGAGCTGGCGACCTCGCCCGCCGACGTCCCGATCAGCGCCACCGCGATCACCCGGTCGACGAACAGCTCCGGGCGGCGCTCCGCCAGCGCCATGACCGCCATGCCGCCCATGGAGTGGGCAACGAGGACGATCGGGCCGCGCTGCGCCAGCGACCGCAACACCGCGTCCAGGTCCCGGCCGAGCTGGTCGATCGTGCTGTTCTCCCTGGTGGAACGGCCCGAACGCCCGTGACTGCGCTGGTCGTACTGCACCACCCGCACGCGCGGATCGGCCAGCAGGGGGAGGTCCCTGCGCTGGAAATGCCAGCTCCGGCAATCCAGCGAGTACCCGTGCACCAGCACGACCGTGAGCTCCGCCTCGCCGCCGTCCGCCGGCTTGATCTCCTGCACCGACAGCGGAACGCCGTCGTCAGCCGCCACGGTGGACTGCCGGTCCGGCTTGAGCTCACCCAGCCGCTCGCCGTGGTACGGGTCGCTGTCCCGGCTCTCCCGCCGGTGCAAGGCGATCCGCGAGCTGTGCGCGGCGACACCGACGACCGCGCCGGTGATCGCGGCTCCGACCGCGCCACCGGTCCAGGCGAACGCCTGCCACAGGCGGCTCACGGTGCCGGCTCCACGACCGTCCGACCCACCCGGGGCCGGTACGTGCCCGTGACGATCTCGTAGTGGATGGTCCCCAACTGATCGGCCCACTCGGCCGCGGTCGGCTCCCCACGATCGCCGGGGCCGAACAGGACGACCTCGTCGCCCTCGCGCACGGGGGCGTCGCCGCAGTCGACCACGAGCTGGTCCATGCACACCCGACCGACCTGCGGCCTGCGCTCACCGCGCAGCAACACGGCCAGCTTGCCGGACAGCAGGCGCGGCACGCCGTCGGCGTAGCCGACCGGCACCAGAGCCAGCGTCGTCTCGCGCTCGGCGGTCCAGGTATGGCCGTACGACACGCTTTCCCCGGCCGGGACGCGTTTGACCAACGACACCGAGGAACGGAACGTCATCGCCGGGCGCAAACCGTGATCGCCTTCCTCCGGTACCGGGTCCAGGCCGTACACGGCGATCCCGGGACGTACCAGGTCGAAGTGCAGGTCGGGGCGGGTCAGTGCCGCCGCCGAGTTCGCGAGGTGCCGCAACGGGCGCAGGCCGGCCTCGACGGCGCGTTCATACGCCTCGGCGAAGCGGCGGGCCTGCATGTCGATGGAGGGGTGGTCCAGCTCGTCCGCGCACGCCAGGTGCGACCACACCGCGACGACCTCGATAGTCCCGTCGGACTGCGCTTTCGCGGCCTGCTCGACCAGTTCCGGCCAGGCGGCTGGGGAGCAGCCGTTGCGGTTGAGCCCGGTGTCGATCTTCAGATGCACCCGCGCGAGACGGTCACCAGCGGAGGCAGCGGCGACGACCGCATGCAGGCCGCTGACCGAGGACACCGACAGCTCGACGTCCGCGCGGATCGCGGGCGCGAAGTCCTCGCCGTCCGGGTGCAGCCAGCACAGCACGGGCGCGGTGATTCCGGCCGCACGCAGGCCCAACGCCTCCGGGACCGACGCCACCCCGAGGCAGTCCGCGCCGGACGCGAGCGCCGCGCGGGCGACGGTGACCGCGCCATGGCCGTAACCGTCCGCCTTGACCACGACCATCGTGCGCGCGCCAGAGCGACGGGCGCGCTCCGCGAGCAGCGCCACGTTGCTTCGAAGCGCCCCGACGTCGATCAGCAGTTCGGCGCGAGGCGCGGGCTGGTGGTCCATAGCGCGGTCATGGTCGCACAACGCGCCGACAGCGCGGAGCCCCAGGTCACTCCGCATGCCACCGTTGCCAACTCCTGTTCACCCAGGTAGCCGTCTCACGCCACCCGTGCCGGTAAACGGGGGTAGGCAGGTGTTCGCCCGAAAGAACCATCGGAGTCGTGTCATCCGTGTCGGTGAGCCGCAGCGGCCGTGCGGACCGCGCGGATCGCCGCGGGAACGGCGGCGAGCAGCGCGGACGCGCCGATCGGCACGCCGACGGCCGCGCCCTGCGCGGCGATCCGCGCGGCCTGCGAGTGGACGTACGTGGCGCAGCCGCAGGCAAGCCACGGGTCCATGCCGCTGGCCAGCAGGGAGCCGATCAGCCCGGTGAGGACATCGCCGGAACCGGCGGTGGCCGCCCAGGCTCCCCACCCGGAGTTCACCAACACCCGGCCGTCCGGGGCCGCGATAACGGTGGTGTTGCCCTTCAGCAACAACACCACGTTGTGCCGCCGGGCCACCTGCCGCGCGGCGGACACCCGGTCGTCGCCCAGTTCCGCACCGGTCAGGCGGGAGAATTCCCCGGCGTGCGGGGTCAATACCAGCGCAGCGTCGGGATCGCGGGCGTCCCACGTGGTCTCGTCGCTGGCGAGCAGGGTGATCGCGTCCGCGTCGGCGCAGACCGGCAGCCCGGACTCCAGCACCGGCACGAGGACCGCTTGACCGCTGGGCCCGGTGCCGATCCCCGGGCCGACCGCCCACGCCTGCACCCGGCCGGCATCCGTGATCGAGCCGGTCGCGACGACCTCCGGCCAGTGCGCCCGCACGGCGTCCGCCGCCGGCCCGGCGTAGCGGACCATCCCGGATCGGCTCTGCACCGCCGCGCCGCTGGCGAGCACCGCCGCACCCGGGAAGTTCGCCGAACCAGCGGCGATTCCGACCACGCCCTGGGTGTACTTGTCGTCGTCCGCCACCGGAACGGGCCACTGGGCACCGACGTCGGTGTCCTCCAGCAGCATCATGTCCGGCTCGTCGAGCTGCTCGTCGATGCCGACCCCGGCGACCACGACCTCGCCGGACCGTTGCGCGCCGGCACCAAGCACGTGTCCGGGCTTGAGCCCGCCGAAGGTGACCGTCACTTCGGCCGACACCGCAGCACCCTCGACGCCGCCGGTCAGCGGGTCGACCCCGCTGGGCAGATCTACCGCGACCACCGGCGCCGGCCAGGCAGGGTCGGCGGCGCGGCCGACGAGTTCCGCCGCCAGCGGGCGCAGCGACCCGCGCCCGGACAGGCCGATGATGCCGTCGATCACCAGATCCGCGCGGTCGACCGCCTCGGCGGCATCGGCGCCGACCCCGGAAGTGTCGGCCGCCGGCCCTGCCGCGTCCACCGCGCGACCGCCGGCACGGCGCAGCGCGTTCAAGCCCTCGGCGTGAGCGCGGTCAGGCGCGAGCAGGATCGCGGTGACGCCCACACCCCGGCGCAGCAGAAACGCGCCGGCCCAGAGCGCGTCACCGCCGTTGTTGCCCGCGCCCACCAGCAACGTCACGTGTCGACCGGACGTCCCGCCAGTGCGCTCGGTCAGCAGCCGCGCGGCGTGCAAGGCGACGGCATGGGCGGCACGACGCATCACAGCGGGCTCCGGCACGCGTTCGAACAACCGCTGCTCGGCAACGCGCACCTGATCGGGCGTCCAGACTCCGCGCATGACGATCCTTCCCGCACCTGTCACGGTGGCGGGCAGTCCAGTGCTGGGCCAGCCGCCACGATTGGCCGCCGATCCTAGGCGTTACTCGAACGTGGGAGTTACTCGACCGTGACGGACTTGGCGAGGTTGCGCGGTTTGTCCACGTCGTACCCGCGGGCGCGGGCGATCTCGGCGGCGAGCACCTGCAGCGGGACCGTCGACACCAGCGGCTGCAGCAGCGTCGCCACCTCCGGGATCTCGATGAACTCGTCCGCGTACGGACGCACGGTGTCGTCATCCTGCTCACCGATCACGATCGTGCGCGCCCCGCGAGCCTGGATCTCCTGGATGTTCGACAGCAGCTTCGCGTGCAGCTGCGCACGCCCCTTCGGCGACGGCATCACCACGACCACCGGCAGCCCCTGCTCGATCAGCGCAATCGGGCCGTGCTTGAGCTCGCCGGCGGCGAAACCCTCGGCGTGCATGTACGCGAGTTCCTTGAGCTTCAGCGCACCTTCCAGCGCGACCGGGTAGCCGACGTGCCGGCCGAGGAACAGCACCGCCTTGGAGTCCGCGAGCTGGCGACCCAGCTCCCGCGCCTGCTCCACAGTGGACAGTGTTTGGCGCACCGCGTCCGGGGTCGCCGCCAGCTCGGCGAACTCGCGCGCCACCTCGTCCGGGTACTTCGTGCCGCGCGCCTGTGCCAGGGACAACCCCACCAGGTAGTTCGCCGCGACCTGCGCGAGGAACGTCTTCGTCGCCGCGACGCCGATCTCCGGTCCCGCGTGGGTGTAGAGCACCGCATCGGACTCCCGCGGGATCTGCGCGCCGTTGGTGTTGCAGATGGCCAGCACCCGGGCCCGCTGGGTGCGGGCGTGCCGGACGGCTTCCAGCGTGTCGGCGGTCTCACCGGACTGCGAGATCGCCACGACCAGCGTGTCCCGGCCCAGCACCGGGTCCCGGTAGCGGAACTCGCTGGCCAGCTCCACCTCCACCGGCACCCGGCACCAGTGCTCGATCGCGTACTTCGCCAGCAGCCCGGAGTGGTAGGCGGTGCCGCAGGCCACCACGAACACCTTGTCGATGTCCCGCAGGTCCTGCTCGGTCAACCGCTGCTCGTCGAGCACGATGCGGTTGCCGGTGAAGTGCCCGCGCAGCGTGTTCTCCAGGGCCTCCGGCTGTTCCTCGATCTCCTTGAGCATGAAGTAGTCGTGGCCGCCCTTCTCGGCGGCCGACAGGTCCCAGTTCACCCGGAACGGCTTGACCTCCACCTCGGCCCCGGCGAAGTCGGTGACGTGATAACCGTCTCGGGTGATGGTCACCACCTGGTCCTGGCCGAGTTCGATGGCGTCCCGGGTGTGTTCGATGAACGCCGCCACATCCGAGGCCAGGAACGTCTCGCCGGCGCCGACACCGACGACCAGCGGGGAGGAGCGGCGGGCGGCCACGATCCGCTCCGGCTCGTCGACGTGCATGACGACGAGCGTGAACGCGCCTTCCAACCGACCGGCGACGGCCCGCACGCTGGCGGCAAGGTCACCGGCAGTCGGGCCGGCGGCGTAGGCGCGCGACACCAGGTGAGCCACCGTCTCGGTGTCAGTGTCGCTGGTCAGCTCCACGCCTTCGGCTTCCAGCTCGGCGCGCAACCCCGCGAAATTCTCGATGATCCCGTTGTGCACCACCGCGACACGGCCGGCCATGTCGCGATGGGGGTGGGCGTTCCGGTCCGTCGGCGCGCCGTGGGTGGCCCACCGGGTGTGGCCCATCCCTCGGGTTCCGCTGAACCGCTGGGTACCGACCTCCTGCAGCCGCTGCTCCAGGTTGGCCAGCGCTCCCGCCTTGCGTTCGACGGCCAGCGCGTCGCCGTCGAGCACGGCCACTCCCGCGGAGTCGTAGCCGCGGTACTCGAGCCTTCTGAGACCGTCCAGCACCACGCCGAGCGCCTGACGGTGTCCTACGTAGCCAACGATGCCGCACACGCAAGCCAGCCTAGCTAGCCAGAACCAGACGAACCTCCTGGGCCGGCGTCACTACCCCAAGTGCGTTGGCACGTCCGCTACCGTTGCGATCTATGGCGCGCAAAGCCAAGAAGGCGTCCCGGAAGGCTCCCACCGCTCGGAAAGCGCTGGAGGAACTCGGGCGGCGCGGACCGCACGAGGTCCGGCACGGCGATCTAGCGCTGGTGGGCCTGCCCGGCGTCGTCTACACACCCCGGGCCGGACTCGGGCTGCCCGCCGTCGCCTTCGGGCACGGCTGGTTGCAGCCGGTCAGCCGGTACCGGGGGTTACTGCGGCACCTCGCCTCGTGGGGCATCGTCGCCGCCGCTCCAGCGACCCAGCAGGGTCCGCTGCCCTCACACCGCCTGCTCGCGTCCGACCTGCACACCGCGCTGGACGTCTGCGTCGGCGTGCGGCTCGGGGAGGGCGAGGTCAGCGTCGACGAGAGGCGACTGGGTGTCGCCGGCCATGCCATGGGTGGCGGTTGCGCGGTGCTCGCCGCCGCTGACGACCCCCGGATCAAGTCGGTGGCCACCCTCGCGGTCACGGAGACCCGGCCGTCGGCGGTGGAGGCCGCCAAGCGGGTGTCGGCCCCGGGCCTGCACATCGCCGGTGGTCACGACCTGCTGGCGCCGTCGGCCGCCAACGCCGAACCGGTCGCGCATGCCTGGGCGGGCGGGGTGCAGCTGCGGACGGTCAAGAAGGCCACCCACTTGGGTTTCACCGAGGGGAGGCACTGGACCGAACTCGTGCTGCACGGCAGGCCCCAGTACGCCACGCAGCGGGTCACCCGTGCGCTCCTCACGGCGTTCTTCCTGCGCACGTTGCTCGGTGACCGGCACGGTGAAGCGCTGCTGCACGAAGCTGCCGGCGGCGCCGACATCGACCACGAGCACTCACACGGCGAACTGGTCCGCGGCTGACGCTCCCGAGATCAGTGCAGCCAGCTGCGCTGGGAGTAGTCCTCGTCGAGGTCGTCGACATCGATCCGGGAACTCCGAGCGCGGGGCCGAGGCCGGCGGGTCGCGACCTGCTCGGCTGACCGGCCCGGCTCGGCTTCCCCCCGCTGCCGCTCCGCCTCCGCCTGCCCGTCTTCAAGCTCCCGGTCTCGCGCGTCGATCTCGGTCCGCAGCTGGGTCGTCGCTTCTTCGTACTCCGATTCGAGCTGGTTCGCACGCCACCGGTAGCGGGCGAGGATCTCGTCCAGCGCCGAGTAGCTCATTAATCACGCCCCCGCTGTTCCTGCTCACCGCCCTGCTGGTGGTCGCCACCGTCCTCGGCACCCAGGACGGGGCCGTAACCGGCACCGTGATCGTCCACGATGTCGTCGAAGAGCTTCCCCTGGGGCCGCCACTGGCTGTGGCCTCGCTGGCCACCGCCGCCTCTCGCGCCCATGCCACCCATCGCCCCCATCGCTCCCATACCGGCCATGGAGCTGCCATCGGCAGCGCCAGGACGCCCGTCGCTGGCTCCGGCATACTCCGGCGCGGGCCCTGGCGGGTGATGGCCCATCGCGGCCAGCCCGCTCGTGCCATGGGACGGACCGACGCCCGGCTCGCCCATGCTGGGTATGCCCTGCGTGCCGGAGCGCGGAGCGCCCGGCGGTGCCCACTGGCGGCCGTCGTGGTCGGCCCCGCTGAAGGGCTTGCCGGCGGGGCCCACAAGCGGAGCACCCACCGTCGAGTTCGCGGCGTCCGGGGTACCGAAGCCGACCGACTGGGACGCTGTCGCGGACGCGATGTTGGCCGGTGAGGCACCAGCGGCTGGTGTGGCATCCGTGGCCGACAGATCCGGCTCGGCGGCGGCCTCGGCCCTCCCGGACGCGTCGGGAGGGGCTGCCTCATCAGGTGCAAGCGGCTGGTCTGGCGCGACCGGGGACACCGGAACCCCCGGTGCCACACGCGTCACGGGGTCGTTCGCCAGGTGCCCCGGACCCGGATGGGGATGCGGAGCGGGAGCGGCCTGGCCGAAGGCAACCGAGTAGCTCTGCGGCGGGCCATCCCCGGGGATCACGTTCAGCTTGAGCTGGCCCGAGGGTTCCTGCGCGACCGTGATCAACCGGTCACCGTCGTGGATGACGGCCGTGCCGTCCGACCCGACCGATACCTGACCAGGTGTGGGCGGCTGGCCACCCGGCTCGCCGCCACGGCTGAACCCGATCTCGTACGCCTTCGGCTGACCGTTGTCGCCGGGCACGGTCAGCTTCACGTCCCCGTTCCGGTCAGGCCGCTGTACCGACATCCGGTTACGGCCCTCACCGACGGTGACCTGCTCACCTGGACGGGCAGCCATGGGCGCGCCCGGCGTCGGCTGCGCCGACGGCAAGGCGGAAGTCTGCGGTGGGGGCGCGGGAGCCATGCCCGGCGGCGGGTGCGGAATGCCTGGGCTGGCTGCCCGTGAGGACGCGGCCTGCGGCGAGACTTCCGCCGCCGCGGCCCGCACGGCCGGCGTGCCACTGCCACCCGCCGTACCCCCCGCTTGGCTGGCGCCGGCGTGACCGCGCCCACCGGACTCGCCAGAAGCGGTAGACGAAGTGCCAGATGACGACTCGGTAGCCGTCGACGGCGTGCTCACAGTGGGTGGCGGCGACGCCGCGTCCCCGACCTGGCCAAACTGCCGGAACGGGTCGGCGTCCAATCCCTCCAGCGAACTCGCGAGCCCGTTCCACGCCTCCAGCGTGCCCATGTACGCCTCGTGAATCCGCTGGCGCAGCATTCTCACGTCCAGCGCGTACCAGGCACAGAAATCGTCCAGCCAGCGAATGCGCTCGTGGGCGGGCGTGCCGGTACGGTCATCGTCCCGGTTGGAACTCCCCCGACAGCCCGGCGAACCCGGAAGTCTCAACTCGTCCCAGGTGAGCTGGGTTTCGCCCAGGTGCGTGCCGGTGTCCGGGTCGGGTGTGTTGTCAGGATTCTCGGCCCGCACATTGTGGACGATCCGGGGACGAACCCGTTCGCCGAATTCCCCGCGATTCTCCAAGCTTTCCACACTGGCCTGGTATTGCTGGGTCAGCTGCCACATCCCCCGAATGTCTTTGACGATATCGTCGGGGTTGTCCATCCGCCCGTACAGCTTCCAGAAGTTGCTGCGGCCGGGGAACCTGGAAAGACTCGTGCGGCCGTTGGCGATCAGCTCACGCGGGACGGCGATCGCTTTCCTTAACTCGTCCGAGAACTTTCGGGCCGTGTCCCGGAACCTGTCGACCGGGCCGGTCAGCGAGGCGTACCGCTGGCGCGCCGCGTCGGCGGCCTGCCCTGTCCATGCCCGGTCGAGCCGGACCTGCAGGGCTTTGACCTCGTGGTCCAGCGGATCGCCGGCACGCGAGAGGTTCGCGAGCCGGTCGGCGGCGCCGCCGAGCATCCCCCAGTCGATGCCATGGAGTCCGTGGAGCTCCTCGATTTCCTCGTGGCCCTGCTTGCACACCGGGTATTCGGCCGCGGAGTACGTCTTCGCCGCCGCTGGATGCTCCCGCCACAGCGCGAAAACCTGCCCGAGCTGACCCTGGGACATCTTCTCGATGAGGTCATTGAGGTGGGCCAGATGCCGGTCGGAAATCCCGTTCGGTTCGACGTTCGGCGGTGTGAGCTGGTCGGCGACCTCCACGGCAACGCCTTTCGGTGGAGGTGGCGGAACGTCGTACGGCCTGATCGAATCGCCCATCCCCACCATGGCTTACATTCCCCCACTCGTGTCGTGCAGCCGCTGCCCGCTCTCGTCGTCCCGCGACCGCATTTCCTGGGCCGAGGCATCGACGTTGTGGGCCAACTCGTCGCTGTGTTGACCGGCCCGACCGACTGATTCGGCCAGCATGTGGCGGGTCCGCTCAAAGACCTCCCCGACCCGCGTCTGACCTCCGATTCCGCCGAATGCGGCCGGCGTGCTGCTTCCCGCGCCCGCGTATTCCTTCATTCTCGCGAAAGCAGCACTGAGCTCGCGCGTATCGCGCGTGACGCCCACGAGCTCTTCGCGGTCGTATTGCGGCGCGCCCCCTGGCTGAGTCATGAAGCCCCCACTCGCGTTGACCGTGGCAGGCGTTCGATCTTGTCAGATCCCCGGAGGGGGCGTAGGCAATCGCGGCAGGTCCTTGCAGAAGTAAAGACAGCGCAGAAGGACGGCCAGAGAGTCGGCCCAGAGAGACAAGTCAGCAGAAAGACAGGTCAGCAGAAAGACAGCCCGGAGTCGGCCAGGCAACGGGGCGGGACGCACAGCGCTCGTCAGCCGCGCGTCAGCACCACCACGACGATCACGCCCAGGGCCATCACGACCAGCGGGAGGAAGACGATCACGAACAGGTCGCCCAGCAGCCTGCGCACGCCAAGCACACCCTTCACCGTATGCGGTGGTGACGCCAGTGATCGACGATCCAGTGCGTGCCGCTGTGCGCGGCGTTCAGGGTTTTGACGCCGGCGATCGCCAGCGTCGCGAGGACGATGATGCTCGCGACCAGACCGATCCCGACCAAGCCGACAAACAGGGCAATAAACAGCGCTGTCACGTGAGAAGCGTCTCACATTACAAGATCAAAGGAGAGAGCTAGATCACAGAATCACCGGATCGCGGCAATCACTGGCGACAATCCGCCAGCTCGTCGGCCGGTTCCATCAGCTGGCAGCGGCCACAACCATCGCCAGTCGTTCGGCCGTGACCTGCGCGATCTCCTCGCTGGGCGCCTCCACCATGACCCGTACCAGGGGCTCGGTCCCGGAGGGGCGCAGCAGCACCCGCCCGCGCTCGCCCAGCTCGGCGTTGGCCGCGCTGAGCGCCTCGGTCACCGAGGCGGCGTTCACCGCAGCCGCCTTGTCCGCTACCCGCACGTTCACGAGCACCTGCGGCAGGCGTCGCATCGTCGCGCCCAGCTCGCTCAGCGGCTGACCGGTGGCGACCACCCGGGCCATCAGGCGCAGCGCCGTGAGCAGGCCGTCACCCGTGGTCGCGTAGCCCGGTAGCACCAGGTGCCCGGACTGCTCGCCACCGAGCGAGAACTCGCCGGCACGCAGCTCCTCCAGGACGTAGCGGTCGCCCACCGCCGTCGTCCGCACCTTGATGCCGTGCTCCTTCATCGCCAGGTGCAGGCCCAGGTTGCTCATCACCGTGGTGACCAGCGTGTCGTCGGCGAGTTCGCCGGCCTCGCGCATCGCCAGCGCCAGGATCGCCATTATCTGGTCGCCGTCGACGACCTCGCCGGAAGCGTCCACCGCCAGGCAGCGGTCCGCGTCCCCGTCGTGCGCGATCCCGAGGTCGGCGCCGTGCTCGACCACGGCGGCCCGCAGGCCCTCCAGGTGAGTGGACCCGACCCCGTCGTTGATGTTGAGCCCATCCGGTTCGGCATGCAGCGCGATGACCTCTGCGCCCGCGCCCCGGTACGCCTCCGGCGCGGCGACCGACGCGGCGCCGTGGGCGCAGTCGACCACCACGCGCAGCCCGTCAAGCTGCTGCGGCGTGGCGACCAGGAGGTGATCCACGTAACGCTGCACCGCGTCCTTGACGTCCCGGACCCGCCCGACCGAGGCGCCGGTGGGGCGCTCGACGGTCTCTCCGAGCCGGGCGGCGATCTCGTCCTCAACCGTGTCCGGCAGCTTCTGCCCGCCGGCCCCGAACAGCTTGATCCCGTTGTCCGGCATCGGGTTGTGCGACGCGGAGATCATCACGCCGAGGTCCGCGTTGAGTGCGCTGACCAGGTACGCCACGGCCGGCGTGGGCAGCACCCCCACCCGCAGGACATCCATGCCCTCCGAGGTGAGGCCGGCGGTCACGGCGGCCTCCAGCATCTCCCCGCTGGCCCGCGGGTCACGGCCGACCAGGGCGACCCGCCGGTGCGAGGAGTCCCGGTCGTAGAGGACCCGGGCCGCCGCGGCGGCCACTGACAACGCCAGCTCCGGCGTCAGGTCCGCGTTTGCCAGTCCCCGCACTCCGTCGGTGCCGAACAGCCGAGCCATGTGCTCCAGATCCTCCTCGCCACGATGGGACGACTTGAGAAGCGACCGGTCGGCCGCTTGGGTGCCAGCCTCTCGGCCGTGCCCGTCCAGGAACTGAACCCGGCAGGGCACCGGGCAAGACGAGTGTGGAATACGACTGCGGGAGCAGCCACCTGTCCCCTGCTCGGACGGGCAACTGCTCCCGCAGCGAAAACCCAGACTCAGCGCTTGCTGTACTGCGGCGCCTTACGAGCCTTCTTCAAGCCGTACTTCTTGCGTTCCTTGGACCTGGAGTCCCGGGTCAGGAAGCCTGCCTTCTTCAGCGCCGGCCGGTCGTCGAGGTCGTTCTCGCACAGCGCGCGAGCGATCGCCAACCGCAGCGCACCGGCCTGTCCGGACGGGCCGCCGCCCTTGAGGTTCGCGGTGATGTTGAAGCTCTCCGCGCGGTCGACGGTCACCAGCGGTTCCTTGACGATCTGCTGGTGCACCTTGTTCGGGAAGTACTCCTCAAGGCTGCGGCCGTTGAGCTTGAAGCCACCGTTGCCGGGAGCCAGACGCACCCGAACCACGGCTTCCTTGCGCCGGCCGACGGTCTGCACTGGCTTACCGCTGGGGACGCTGGGTGTGCTCGGCACACTCGCGACAGTCTCAGCAGTCTCAGGAGCTGGAGTGGTCACGTGCTGTTCCTCGGGTGCCTCGGTCTGTTCCTCGCGTGGCTCGGTCACTGGCCCGCCTTCTTGCTCTTCAGTTCGACCGGCTGCGGGTTCTGGGCCTGGTGCGGGTGCTCCGGGCCGGCGTAGACCTTGAGCTTCTTGCCCATCGCGCGGCCGAGCTTGTTCTTCGGCAGCATGCCCTTGATGGTCTTTTCCAGCAGCCGCTCGGGGCGCTTGTCCAGCAGCTCACCGAAGGACTGCTTGCGCAGACCGCCCGGGTAGCCGCTGTGCCGGTACGCGAACGCCTGATCCCGCTTGTTACCGGTCAGCGCGACCTTCTCGGCGTTGACGACGATGACGTAGTCACCGGTGTCGACGTGCGGGGCGTAGGTCGGCTTGTGCTTGCCGCGCAGCAGCGTGGCGGCCTCGGTCGCCAGCCGGCCGAGCACCAGGTCCTCAGCGTCGATCACATGCCAGGCGCGGGTCACCTCGCCGGGCTTCGGGCTGTACGTGCGCACGGGTCTACCTCGTCGTCGTTCGCGTCAGATATTGGTGCGGGTCGTACCGACCTTGCTCCCCCATACTTACTGAGATCACCTTTACCGAGATCATCTCAGTGAAGCGGCGGTCATACACTCCGCACAACAACGGATGAGCGTACTCGGTGGTCGAAAGGACGGTCAAAGCGGGTCCCCACTGAGACCACCCGAAAACCACCGTCGTCAAGAGTAGCCGGTCCGCGATGTTGCTCCGCCGGCACCCCGGGCCGCCCACGCGCGCAACAGCAACGACCCCGGAGGTCTGCTGCCTCCGGGGTCGTTGTAAGCCCTGTTCACGGGCGGGCGGGCGCCCGCTAGCGGGTCAACTCAGGCGGCTCGACGCCTGGCAGCGCCCTCAGCCACCGAAGCGGCCAGCGTTGCGGCGCTCACCCTGCTGGTAGGACTCGTTCGCGGTCCGCACCGCCACGCCGATCTTGGCGCAGATCTCGTGCAGGTTCTGCGCCGCCTTGTTCCACTCCTGTTGGGCGTGGAAGTACTCCTCCTTGGCCTGACCGTCCCACGTCTCGATCAGCGGGCGGAGGAAGCCCTCCAGGTCGTGCAGCTCCTGCTGGATCTTGCTGGACGTCTGGTTGAGGTGCCCCGCGGCGGCGTCCAGCTCGCCGAAGTTGACCTTGATCTCACCCATTGTTGTCGTGTCCTTCCCCTCAGGTCGATCGTCAGAAGATTGGTGGTGTTCGAGATGCCCAGTTACCTGGCCCAGTCAGTTACCTGGCCCAGTCAGCTGGCCCGGTCGCGGTGGCTCACTCGCCGCCCAGGACGCTCTGGATCTTCGAGAGGTTCTCGTGGTGCTCCTGCTCACGCTGGACGTAGTCCTTACCGGAGGCCTGCACGTTCGTCCCGATCTCGCCGAGCTTGTCGGTGATGGTCTTGGCGTTCTGCCGGAACTGCTCCATCAGCCGCTGGAACGCCGTCGACGCCTGGCCCTTCCACACGCCGGCCAGCGGAGCGATCTGGCTGTCGAGCTGCCGAACCGCGGAGTCCACGTTGTTGCGAACCTCGTCAATCTGATGGGCAGCCTTCGCCATCAGGTCCGCGTCGGTACCGAATCCGCTCATCTCGGGTTGACCCCCTTCGTCGTAGCCCCGTCGTGGTTAAGCGCGGTCACAATCTAGCGCTGCGCTTGTGCGAACCCGACATTGCCATGAGTGGCGTGATCTGTCCCTGTTTTCCGGGAAAGCCGTTGCGGGTGTAAACAGCGCCGCGCGGCAGCGCAGGTCAGCAACCATTCGCAGGTGCGAAAAGAATGGCCCACGCGCGTGTTTCCGGTAGCGCGTGCGTTCTCAACGGATGACGAGACTGGCGACGATCTGCTGGCAGGACTGGGTGACGGTGGTTCGGGCGGCCGGATCGTACTGGCACCCGACGAACACCCGCTTCTGTCCTTTGTGGATGGCGTACCAGTCCACCGGCCCGTTGGGCTGCTGCTCGCGGTAATACACGAGCCGCTCCTTGCCGGCGAAGCTGGCGTTGCCGTTGAACCCGGTGAACGGCTGTCCGGCTTTGGCGCGCTGGTCGAACTCCTGGTGCAGCTCGTCGATGGCACGCTGGCGGTTCGCGTCCGCGTCGTAGTCCAACGTGCCCTCCTGGACCGCGATCCGCCCGTTGAGCGGCGCTGGCGCGCTGATCAGCGTCTGCCACTGCTTGGGGTCGCCACCACTCTGACGCCAGTCCGCGGGGTAGTCGAAGCTGTAGTCGTACTGCGCGATATGGCGCGGAACGGCCTGCGCCGCAGCGGGGACGCTGCCGGGCGCGTTGTCCCCAGGACTGTTGCCGTCGGTGAGCATCAGGGCGATCACGAGCCCCGCCAGTGCGACAGCCCCGACGCCAGCCGTGAGCCTCCACTGCTTCCGCGCTCGACGGGTCAGGGCACTCAGGGTCCGCCGGGTCGGATCGCTGCCGCCGATGACGATCGTCGACGCGCGGCTGAGCGAGTCGTCATCCTGCGCGGCCGGCGTGGGCACCGGCGTGCGCACCGGCGTCAGCGCCGGTCCGGCCAGCGGCCGACCGGGCGGCCCCAGCCCCGGCCCGGAGCCCGGGCCGGGCGCAGCGGCCCCTGGCCCGGAGACGGGCATGCCGATCAGGCCGGCTGTGGCCGGCACCGGCACGCCGGAGCGCGGCCCTGCCGGGGTGGGCGTGCGGCCCGGCTGCGCCGGGACGCCGGCCCATCCCCCGGGGACGGCCGCGCCCACGGAGCGCTCGACGTCCAGGCGGGCCGCGCGCAGGGCCCCGCGCGCCACCACCGTTTCCGGCTGGTCCAGTGTCGTGGGCACCACGCCCAACCGCTCGTGAATCAGCCGCGACACCAGCGGAATCCGGCTCGATCCGCCCACCAGGAACACACCGGTGAGCTGCGGGCGAGGCACCCCGCCCTCGCGCAGCACCACGGAGACGAGGTCGACCGCACGCGACAGAGACGCACCCACGAGCCGTTCGAGGTTGGTCCGGGTGACGTGCGCGTCGGAGAACGGGGGCGGCATCGGCACATCGGTGTAGGCGTGGCGGGACAGCGTCTCTTTCGCACCCCGAACGTCCTGGCGCAGCATCCGCCGTCGGCGACGGTCGGCCATGTCCCGGCCGGCGACCAGCCGGTACCACGCATCCGGGTCCGTGCGGGACACGATCCCGCCCACGTGGTCGAGCAACGCCTGGTCGATGTCGGCGCCGCCGAAGTTCGGGTCGCCGTGCGTGGCCAGGGTCTGGAAACCGCCGCCCTGCTTGCGCACCACGCTGGCGTCGATCGTCCCGCCACCCATGTCGAGCACCGCCAGTGCGGCACCCTCGGGAAAGCCGTGCGAGGCGGAATGGAACATCGCCGCCGCCACTGGTTCGGGCACGAGCACCAGTTCGCGCGCCAAGCCGCTGGCCGCTTGCCGGAGCTGCTGCGTGCGGGGCACGCCCCAATCCGCCGGGTGTGTCAGCACCAGCTGGTCGACGCTCGCGCCGCCGGCGTACCGGCGTGCCTCGCCCACCACACGTTGCAGGACCGCCCGAATCACCTCGACGACGGTGAGCACGGTGCTGCCGAGCAGCAGTTCTCCTTCGTCGATCCGCCGTTTCGGGTGCGGTTCGAACCGGGACGGATCGACGGCGGCCTGACGTTCGGCCTCATGCCCGACGAACAGCGTGCCGTCGGGTGCGGCGAAAACCGCCGACGGCACGATCGGCTGGCCGTCGATCACGACGACCTGGGGTTCCGGGTCGGTGGCCTGGCCGGCTTGGCCTGCCTTGCCGTCGGCGGCGTCCAGCGACACGACCGTACAGGTGCTCGACGTGCCGAAGTCGACCGAGACGCGCAGGGTCACGCACAACTCCTTCGCCGTCCTTCACCGTGCTTCGAGTGCTCGCCCCTGGAACAGCGACGCCGAACCTCGGCCGACTCCCCATTGCGCGTGGCACTCTCGGCCCGCTATGGGTGAGCCTAGAGGTCCCCCGGGCTGGGGCTACAGCCGTATGGCGAATAACTCCGATTCAGCGTAGGGATGATCACTAAGTACGACAGGCCCGCAGCGTAGTCCGATCGGGTTGAATGATCCGGCGAAAAACACCACACCTTCGAGTGATCTTTGCCAGATCACTCCTCGATTTCGCATCACCGGGAATGGATTCGTTCGCAGTGCGAGCAACACAGGTCGTTCATCGTGAACGCACGTCGTTCACCCGGCTTCGCAAGGCGGCGCGCAACTCCAGGGTGTCGATCGGAGCGAGCACGAGTTCGGTTCCCGCACCTGCCCGGTACCGCTCGGCAATCCCGTAGCGGCCGTCCGGTTCGAAGGCGTCGAACCACTTGAGCACCTTCGACCGGTGACGCATGCCCATCGGGTCACGGCGGTTCGCGGTGAACTGCCCGTCCCGGAAGTGCGGTGCGTCCACCAGCTCACGGAACTGCTCCGCGTAGTGCTGGCCATTGGCGCGCCATCCGCTCCGTGAACCGGGACCGGACTCCGACGGGCCCTGGTCGGAGTAATCGCCGTCGGAGGTCCTGGCGGAGTCGGAGTTCGCGGTGGCCTGCGCGAGGTCGCTCACACCGACCACGAGTCTGGGCTGCCGTCCTGGCCGCACCGGGGGCATTCCCTGCAACGCCGCATCCCAGATCGCGGTGTTCTCGTGCACCGAGATATGCAGGTCGCCGCCGTAACTGTCGAATTCCCCCGGTTCCTGTATGACCAGAATCGCCGCGCGGTCGAACGCGATCGACATCAACCGCACCGGGGAGGGATGGACGTCGTCCGGCATCCACAGTCCCTCGATCCACAGCCCTGGCCTGGCGATCTGAGCGAGCACGAGGGCAAAACCCGGTTCGAGCGTCTCGCCGTTCAGCAAGCCGGCCGCTTGCAGTTCAGGCATCAACCGCTGCTTGACCACGGCCCGTTCCCCGACTGTCTCACCGTACGAGGACACCGCGATCGGGAACGGGTACTCGCCGTGCCGGGCGATCTCCCAGCACAGGTCGAATTGCAGCGCAGTGAGCTGCCAGCGGCCGGACGACACGGCCCACACCCCCGTGTCTGCTGTTGTTATTCGTAGACCTTCGCTGTAGGCGTCGCCATCCCCAGAA
>JBPYFK010000107.1:0-6448 GCA_051984675.1 Pseudonocardiaceae bacterium
GCGCCGGTGGTCCGCAGTGAGATCCGTGGGTCGCAGCTGCAGCGGAACCGGGTCAACCAGCTCCACGCACTGATCGCCGACAGCTGTCGCGGTCTCCACGTAGCCGTCCGCCTCCATGCTCCAACACCGCACCTGAGGCAGGTTCGGGTCCACGATCCAATAGTGGGGGCACCCGGCCTCCTGAAATCGTGCCGGTTTCAACTCGAGATCGAAATGTCTCGTTCGCGGGGACAACACCTCGATCGCCAACGCCGGCGTCCCCTCGAGGGCCCGGGCGGTGAAGTCGGCGCGACGGCCCATCACCACGTCCGGGATCAGCACCGTGTCATCGGCGAGGACAACGTCCACGGGCGCGGGCAGCACCTCGTAGTCGCTGGGACACACTTTCTCCAACGCCACCGCTAAGCGCAGAACGACCCGTTGATGCAGCGGACGTGGTGAGGGGCTCACCACCAGCACCCCGTCGACCAATTCGTAGCGGTGCCCGTCATCAGGCATCGCCTCCAGGTCCGCCCGCGTGAAAGACCTGCCGGGGGGAAACTCGCCGACGATGACCACCATCCGCCCCGCTTCTTAACTCACAGTGATCAAAAAATGACAATATGTCGCATTCAAGCGGACCGTCACAAGACAGGTACCCAGAGTAAGTACAGGGAGTCTAGCGATGTCATCACTCGGCGGGTACGCGGCACCAGGTCTTCGATCGCCCGCCAGCGCCTGGGACACGCGGCTGCTCGCCTTCCGGCGGTGGGCTGCCCACTCGGCGCGGCAAGCAAGACCCCGACCGCGGATCTCTCTAGGTGCATTGACCTGAGAGGTTAGGAACACGGCTAGCGGGTGGGTGGCCGCCGAGTGCGGTGTGGCCGCGGTGGTGATTGTAGGTGTGCAGCCATCGCGGCAACGTCTCGCGGCGCTCGGTCTCGGAACGGTAAGGCTGGGCGTAGGCCCATTCGTCAAGCAGGGTGCGGTTGAACCGCTCCACTTTCCCGTTGGTCTGCGGCCGGTACGGGCGGATGCGTTTGTGCCCGACGCCCGCTGCGATGAGGGTGTCCCGCCAGAGGCGAGATTTGTAGCAGGAGCCATTGTCGGTCAAGACCCGCTGGACGGTGATTCCGTTGTCGGCGAAGAAGATCTGAGCGCGTTGCCAGAACCCGGCCGCGGTTTCCTTCTTCTCGTCGGGCAGGATCTCGCTGTAGGCCAGCCGGGAATGATCGTCCACCGCGTTGTGCAGGTAGCTGTAGCCGACATGACTGTTGCCGTTGGCGTCCAGGGTCTTGCCCAGCGAGCGGGTGCGGTCCCGCTGCCCCGTTTGGCGGCCGACGGCGCGATGCCCGCCGCCGTCGGGAATGTTGCCCAGCTTCTTGATGTCCACGTGCACCAGCTCACCCGGGGTGGCGCGTTCGTAGCGGCGCACCTGCTGGCTGGTGGCCCGGTCGAGATGGGCCAGGCGGGCCAGGCCGTAGCGGACAAACACCCGGTGGACGGTGGAGGGCACTAGCTGCAGGAAGAACGCGATCCGCGCCGGCCCCCATCGCCGCAACACGCGGACCTTGATGATCCGCCGCTCGGTGCGGGTCGGAGTGCGACCCGGGCTGGAATGCGGCTGGGAGGACCGGTCGGTCATGCCCGCCTCGCCGTCCTGGCGGTAACGGTCGGCCCAGCGTTTCGCGGTGGATACCGAGACCTGGAAGCGTTCGGCGGCTCGTCGCAGCGGCCAGCCGTCGTCCACGACACAACGGGCCAGGCGCAATCTGCCAGTCGGACTCAGCGGGGCATTACGGTGTGACACGAGGACCTCCGTGGCGTGGTGCAGATTGTGGTGATCCACACCAAACCCGGAGGTCCTCCCTCATTCCAAGATCATCGGTCTACGTGTCGTGCACGTTCGCAACCTTCCGAGGCAGTACATCTAGGGAGTGACACAACCCTGCTGAGCAGGCACAAATCCGCCACACCAGCCAGATCGCGCTGGGCAAGCACGGCCGTCAACTGTCCGTATTCGGCAAGCAGCGATGGCAGGTCGACTTCGATACTGGAGACCTGACTCATGCCGTGATCCTGGCCCGGGGAGCATCACCGTCTATTTGATCTCGACCTACCCCGGGCTACATGAACGGTGACCTGGGATCTAGCGACTAGCGTGGTCGATGCGCACATCGCACGAATCCGCGGCAGCGACGGATCGCCTGCGACGCCCAGCAGCTCACGATCACCCATCCGCCAGGTATCTCCGAACTCCGCCATGAGTCCCGCCACCTTCCGCCGGAGCGGGGTCAGGACAGGGGCGTCAGACAACGAACCGAGCACGGGTCAGTAATGAACGATGAAACACCCGCCGGACGACGCTGCGCCGTGTCGACCAGATATGCGCGGATCGTTAGCATCAGCGTCCCGCTCACAATCCGCACAAGCCACATGTTGGGGGCGACCACCGATCGACGAGTTACCAGTCCATCCCATTGCGGCTGTCCACCTCGCCAGAGACGCCGTCTCCTCGGCTGCCGCAGAACAAAGTCGCGTGTCCGAACCCGCCCGTCACGACCTGCATGCCTACGGGTCCGCAGTAGTTTCGGTCTTAGGCTCGTTAGGTCAATTGACCACCGTGCTCATCGATCAAGCCTCACGGGTCGACCAGGACGACATTCAACAACGCACCGTGCGCAACGAACCAGTAGACAAGCTCAACCAGGCACGCGAACACCTACAGCACCTCGCCGGCGTCTTGGCGACGGCCGTCAACGATGCGGAGCAGTATTGGGCGGCCATCAGCGCCATGCGGGCCGACCTCGACGAATCCGACACCGGGCCTCGCCGCTGAATCAGCAGGTCAGCGGACGAGAACACCTGTGACATGAACCACATCGCAGCACAAGCGGGTGCATAGCTGGCCGTGCCGAAGGGTCAGTGGATGACCGTTCGCAGCAACACAACTCTGGTGGAGTCTGACCGGGCAGTGGAAGATGCGGACAGGCCCCCCACCTGGGCCCAGACCCCGCCCACCACACTCCCCCGGTTGGGCGGGGTCGCTCGTCGAGGCCAACGACACCGGTTAGGTGCGCAGTGGCCAGCGGCGCAGCAGGGTGACCCCGACCAGCAGCGTCCAGGCCGAGGCGGCCGCTGTGAACTCCTCCACCACCAGGCACACCAGACCTGTCAGCAGGGCAACCACGGCGACGACCAGTCGGAGTGCGGGTGTCCAGAAATTGGTGCGCTCCAGTGCTGCCCAGCAGTTCCAGTGTCCTGGGGGAGCACCCAGTTTCCAGGCGAACTCTGGATCGTCGGCGGCCAGCTGGTGCTCGATCTCGTCGAGAGCGTGGCGCTCGCGGTCAGACAACATGCTGTCCTCCCCACAGAACACGGTTCCGAAGTCACTCAGGATGCCGTTCGGAAAACGTGTAAAAACGTTCACCGAGTCAGCGACTTGCGCCGCTGACATTGGCCCGCACCGCTAGGTGCGGGTCTTCCCGTGGCGATACCCGCAGCGCTGCGGAGAGTCGTCTTACGTGGGTTTCCATCGGGCTCGTTTAGTCTCACGGCGCAACTCGCCGAAGAGGTTTCGTGTTCAACGAGGGAGGCGAGGTTGCGTGCGGCGTTGAGGTCACGATCGAGGACCATGCCGCACGGCTCACAGGTGAAGGTGCGTTCGGACAGGCGCAGTTTGGCTTTCACCACGCCACAGTCCGAGCACGTTTTCGAGCTGGGGTACCAGCGGTCGGCGACGTGCAGGTGCACGCCGGACCACGCGGCTTTGTATTCGACCTGCCTGCGGAGTTCGGACATGCCGATACCCGCGACGTGTCGTGCCAACCGGTGGTTGGACATCATGCCGGAGATGTTGAGGTCTTCCAGCACGATCGCGCCATGCTCGCGAACCAGACGGGTGGAAAGCTTGTGCAGGCCATCGCGGCGCGCGTTCGCGATCGTGGCGTGCAGCTTCGCGATCCGTGCTTGGGTCTGACGCCACCGCGCGGACGGCTCTTGTTGGGTGCGCTTGTCCGGCCCGGTGCGGCGCGCGGCCTGGCGCTGCAACCGGCGCAGCTCGCGCTGGGCCACGTCGAGGTGCTTCGGGTTGGCGATGACCTCGCCCGTGGACAGCACCGCCAGCGACGTGATCCCGAGGTCCACTCCTACGCTTGAGCACGGTGTCGCCGGTTTCGGGTCGTCTCGGGTGATCTCCACGGACAACGACACAAACCAACGACCAGCACGGAAAGAAACCGTGGCCGACCGGATACGCCCGGTACCGCGCTGCACATGCCGGGCCAGTTTCCTCGTGGACTCGTGGGTACGCACCATCCCGATGCGGGGCAGCTTCACATGCCTGCGGTCGCCGTCGGTGAGCCCGAAGTTGCCGGTGGTGAACCGGCACGACAACACGCTGCGCTTGCCCTTGAAGCGAGGAAAGCCCAGCTTGCGCCCCTTGCGCTTGCCGCGCTTGGAGTCGTTCCAGTTCTTCAACGCGGTGGCGAGGTTCGCCAGCCCCGACGAATACGCTTCTTTCGAGTTCTCGGCCCACCACGGGGCCACGTCGTTCTTCGCCTGGTTCCAGTCCTTACGCAGCGAATATGCCGACCATGACAACGCGGGTGTCAGCTTATCCTCGGAGATTCCGTAGGTGGCTTCCGCCGCGCGCTGGTCCATCACCGCCTTGACCCGCGCCAAACCCCAGTTGTAGGCGAACCGCTGCCCACCGCAGTGCGACCGCAGCGCCGCCTCCTGCGCTGGTATGGGGTCGAGCGCGAACCGGTACGCCTGCACCACGGTAGACACGCCAGAAACCGTACCGACCAGCACTGACATCCCTGCTTCGCGGGACACATCAGCACGTTCCAGCACAGTTTCCATCAGAACCGGGAACAGTTGGACACCCCTTGGGGGTTTCCATCTCCAGGTTCTTCACGGCACTCCGTGGCGGCGCGTAGGGTCGGCGCCGCGCACTGGACGTTCGTCGTACTTTCCGGCAAAGCGGTGCCCGGTCTCGTCGAAGGGGGCCGGGCATCTGCATTTCGAGGAACTACCCGTGAGCGGCGTGTCCCGTGGTGAGCGTCGGTGCTGGCTGGTCTATCTGGGCGTGCGTAGCGTCATGACGATAGCTATGCCCCAGTTCGCTTACCGTGACAGTCGGTGGCACGGTGCCGTGAAAGTCGCCGGCCTTGGGGCTGAAACCTTCCGCGGGGCAACGGAGCCAAGGAGGACCCGTGGCGGTGTGGTGTCTCCCGCCCGCGGCACTCCTGCGGCACCTGCCGCAACGGAGGGTGCGAGTCGCCCGCTTCGGCACCGGGCAAGGGAGATGCGAAGCCGGCGGCTCCACGCCGCTTGCAGGGAGGAGATCCGACCCCACGACCCCACCGGACGCGAACCCCCGTGCAAACGCGAACAACACCTGCGCCCCTGTGATCGGTTCCGTTGCCGAGGTGCCACAGGTCTCGATATGCGCAAGAGTCCAGATCTTGATCTTCCCGAGATGCAGTTCTGGCCCGTCACATTCGAGGTGTTGTGTCGATCACTTGAGTCCACCGTGGACATCGCGGTCGCTTAGCCTGCGTCGGAATTCGCACGTCGACAACCTGGCTGCACCCTTCCGCCACTCACGCACAGTGGTCCCTTGCTGCCCCATATACCGTTGGATGCACGAGGAATCAGCACCCCAATCTGGCCCTCGTGGTGACCGGTTCCGCTCCAGGGCGGGGCCGGTCATTGGTGTTCGTGCCACTTAGGTGAGACCCGCCTGGCGGATTCCCCCGACATCGATCTGTCCGTCATGGTGATCAGCAGTGAGCACAGCAGCTGCCATTAAAGGGGGGGCAATGTCTAGCACCGTAATTTTCTTACTCTCCGCCGTAGCCGTGATCTTCGGCGTGATGAAGAAACATCACCAAGGATGGGTCGCCTTCGCCGGCATAGTCCTCGGCATTGCGTTGATGCACTCCACCCTGGCAAGTCCGGCCGACGCGTTCGTGACGGGCCTGGCCCACTTCGGAGACAGCCTGTTACAGGCACTTCGAGCGTCCATGTGACCGTAGGAGCCAATTGAGAGTGTCCGTACCGCACATCTCATTAGGCGCTCACCGCTCGGCGCGAGCGTAGGTTTAAGGCTCCAGCAACGGAGACGATCACCGTACAGGCTGAATGAGACTCGATTTGCCGTGGTCGCGCGTCATTCGCGGCGATGCGGCCAGCTGTACGGTGAGCGATCCCCTAACGGACATCACACGAAGAGTGTTCGGGCCGGCCGCGTCGAGTACCTGCGGTCCGCAGACAGCGGTTTAGGGGGTGGCCAGCGAGAAGAAACGCATGTTGCCGTGTGGGCGATGTAGCCCTCCGGAGGCGCAGTGCCGTGAAAGTCACCGGACTCGCAAGTCTCGGCAGGACATAACGGAGGAACCGGAATCCAAGGATTGCAGCGGTGCCGCGATCCTGCGGTACTGCGCTTCCGCAGGATCCCGTT
>JBPYFK010000108.1:0-2393 GCA_051984675.1 Pseudonocardiaceae bacterium
TTTGCTCCACCGCGCGGCCCAGCCACCCGGGCGTCGGGAACGGGTCCTTATCCGTTTCGAGCGGTCGTTGACGGTCCGCGACGAGGCACACCAGCGAGCAGTACGTCGGGTGCAGCCACGACAGAACGTGCTCGTCGCATTCCGGCCGGGAACACACGCCGTTCATCGCCGTGCCTCTTTACCGCGCTGGTCATCGACGAGTAGACGTTGGCAGCTCCAGACGGGTGTCCATGTCGAGCCGGAACCGGCCGTAGGGGTTGATGTGCGACCCAAACCAGGGGGGGTGGCTCTGCCTTTCGCGCTCCTTGAGTCGGATACATGCGGCGGAGCGAAACGGCCACCGGCACGGGCGCTGCGGCAAGTCCAGCGCGTGCAGCTCGCAGTCCTGCCACCGGGGGTGGGACCGGAATGCGCCAGAAACGGGCCGCAACCGACGGTGACACTGGGGTCGCTTCGCATTGGATGCGAAATCTTCGCGTCGGGCGCGAACGCCCCGACCGTCGCGGGCTGCTCCGCGTACCCGATCAGCAGCCGAAGCAGCGCTCATTGCCCGTTTCTGGCGTATTCCGGTCGGCCCCCAACAGGGGCAGCAGGGCTCGATTCGCGCGGGCAGCAGCCTCGGGTGGCGGTCCAGGTGGATATAGATGGCCAGCCAGCTGGCGCACATGAGGGTGGCCACCAGGGCATAGAGGCCCACGGCGGTGCGGGCGTCGGTGTTAGCGAGGTCTTCTTGCAGGGCTGCGGCGATCACATCGGTGGGAAAGACCAGCGCGGCGGTGGTGCACAGCAACGCGAGGTTCGCCGCGTGCAGGCCCCGGTCGACGGTGCGGATGCGGGTGAAGGCCTGGTGGTGGTTGAGCCAAATGACCCCGATAAACGCGAACGAGGTCACATACCCCAGGTAGATGGGCCATTGGTGCAGTAAGGCTGTCAGCAGTTGGCCGGGTGCGTGCTGTGGTGAGCGCAGCGCCAGCGCGAGGATGGTGATGGCGATCGCCATCACCGCATCGCTGAACGCTTCCACCCGGGCGGTATCGGAGCGTTGAAACTCGGGAGGCTGCGCCTGGGGCGGGTCCTGGCTCATGCTCCGGGATGGTGGAGGGGGACGAGGTCGTTGAGGAACTGGACGCCGCTGTTGGCGGCCATGGCGAGGTGCCCTAACACGTGGTGGGTCAGGGCGGCTGCGTGCGTCGGGGCGGTGAGAATGAAGTAGGTCAGCACCGCCACGATCAGCCAGGTGCTGATGAGTCGGGGTTGCCAGGGCATGCGGTACCTCCGCGTGCGGGTTGGTGGGTTGTCGATGGTCAGCTGCGGCCGTTGGAGCTGTGGGGTGTGCCGGCGGTCAGACGTTGGTGGGCGTCGTGGAGGTCACGTTCGAGTGAGGCGATGCGGCAGGCGGCGGACAGCAGGGTCAGGTCCGAGTCGAGGAGTTCGCGGACGCGGGCGGCGAGGGTGAGTTCACGGCGGGAGTAGCGGCGGTGTCCTCCAGAGGACCGGTTGGGGTCCAGCAGTCCGGCGGTGTCCAGGCTGCGGAGGAAGTCGGAGGTGACGCCGAGCATCTCGGCCGCACGACCCGTGGTGTAGGCGGGGTAGTCCGCGTCGTCGAACGCGGACGGAGTGGCATGTGCCGGCGGCTGCTCGGCCATGGGGGTGTCATCCTCCTCCGGTGGTCAGGCCCGGGCACCCTGCGCTCGCTTCACCGGTGGCCGGGCCTGACGTGGTGTTGCTGTCCGGTTAGCCGCTGCTGGCTTCGATGGTCTTACGACCCGCACCCCGGCCGATTTCGATCTTGCGGGGTTTGGCCTGCTCGGCCACGGGAAGCGTCACCGTGAGCACGCCGTCGGTGTAGTCCGCCTTGATGTTGTCCAGGTCCAGCCCTTCGCCGAGCGACAACTGCCGGGAGAACGTGCCCCGGGGCCGTTCGGCCGTGATGTAGCGGACCCCACTGCCGTTCTCGCCGCCGGCGGTGGCCTGGCGACCTTCGCGGTGGGCCCGCACTGTCAGCGTGTTGTTTTCCGCGCTGACCTCCAGCGAGTCAGGGTCGATGCCGGGTAGGTCGAACTCGACGACGTAGTTCTCCCCCTCGCGGTAGGCATCCATGGCCATGGTCTGCGGACTGCGGGCCGAGCCAAACACCTCACTGGCCATGCGATTGAGGTCCCGGAAAAACGGATCGAACGCCAGGGTCATCACCGAACTCCTTTCCGTCTGCCAATCCCTGGTCGGTTCATGCCTGTGCTGCGACACCGTGGTGCGGGGTGACGGCGCCGCGCCGTCCCGCTCGCCCTCATCGTCCAGGGGGCGCGCCGTCACCCCGACAGTGGAAGGAAGGGTCATGGCTTGCCGTGGATGGTGCTCTCACCCCCTCTTTCCCTCTTGTCAAACCTACGACG
>JBPYFK010000109.1:0-3864 GCA_051984675.1 Pseudonocardiaceae bacterium
CCGGGGGCAGGCCGGCGGCCTCCAGCAGCCGCATCGTGTAATGCGCGGCGAGTTGCTGGGTCGGCGTCGGCTTCCACACCACCGTGTTGCCCATCAGCGCCGGCGCGGTCGGCAGGTTGCCGGCGATCGCGGTGAAGTTGAACGGCGTGATCGCCGTGACGAACCCGTCCAGCGGCCGGTACTCCATCCGGTTCCACTCACCCGGCACCGAACTCGGCTGCTCGGCCAGAATCCGCCGCGCGTAATGCACATTGAACCGCAGGAAGTCGGCGAACTCGCAGGCCGCCTCGATCTCGGCCTGCTGCACCGACTTGGATTGCCCCAGCATGGTGGCGGCATTGATCGTGTCCCGCCACGGCCCCGCCAGCAGGTCCGCCGCCCGCAGCAGCACCGCCGCCCGCTCGTCGAACGGCAACGCCCGCCACTCCGCGCTGGCGTCCTTGGCCGCCCGCACCGCATCCGCCACGTCATCCCGCGACGCTTGCGCGGACACGCCCAGCACGTGGCCGTGGTCGTGCGGCTGCACGACGTCGAACCGCTCACCCCGGGCCATCCGCTGCTCACCCGCGACAGTGCAGGTCAGCTCGTGCCTGGTGGACTCCAGCTCGGCCAGCCGTCGCCGCAACGAGTCCCGTTCCGCGGAACCGGGACCGTAGCTGTGGACCGGTTCGTTCCTGGGCACCGGAACGGACGTGACAGCATCCATCGCGCCTGCCTCCTCGCCGTCCGCACGCTTGATGTGACCGGCCTCACTGCCGATTCACGACCATCGTGCCACGGTCACCCGCAGGCCAACGACCGTCACATCAGTTCCAGCAGGAACGGCACCTCCTGCGGCGCGTACCAGGCGAGCTCGTGATCCTCTGCCTCGCCGAGTGCGAACTCGGCGTCGGGATCACCCAGATCCGCGGCGTCGACCACCTCGGCCGCCGCGCGCACCGCGCCCTCGGCGTCCTCGGTGTCCACGTGCACCGCCGCGACCTGGCTCAACGGCACCGGCCCGGACACCCGGACCACCGCGTAGTCCAGATCCGGCCGCAGCTCGACGTCGTCCAGGTCCACCGAAATCACCACTCGCCGTGCCTGGACCTTCTCGTCCTCGGCCTGCTCACCAGCGATCAACCGCAGCGACGCGCGCCCGGCCTCCCGCATCGCGGCGTACTCCAGCTCCTCCGTGTCCCCACTGGCGTAGGACTCGCGAAGGGCCGGGGTCAGCGCGAAGGCGGTGCCGCTGCGCGGCTGGAGCTGGCCGTCCGCCACCAGCTGGCGCAACATCCGCAGCGTCGCGGGAAGGTAGATCCTCATCCGTCAACCGTCCCGATCATCTCGTCCACCGACTCCCCGATCATCGCTGCCAGCACGTCCACATCGGACATCGCCTCCCGGTCACCGTTGAGCCCGAAGTACACACCGCCGTGATACGACGTCACGCCGATCGACAGCGCCTGGTTCTTCGCCAGCGGCACCACCGGGAACATCTCCACCATCTTGGCCCCCGCCGCGTACAGCGGCACCTGGGGCCCCGGCACGTTCGTCACCAGCACGTTGAACAGCCGGTCCGAGATACCGTTCGCCACCCGGGCGCCCAGCGCGTGCAGCGTCGGTGGGGCGAAGCCGGACACGTGGATCAGCGCGTCAGCGGCGACCGACCGCCCCGACTCGGTGTGCTCGCGCATCGCGTGACTGATCTGGTGCAGCCGCACCTTCGGGTTCGTCTCGCCCACCGGAAGATCCACCAGGTACGCCCGGACCCGGTTGCCGACCGAACCGATCGGCAGGCTGCTCGTGTCCTGGTAGAGCGCTTGCGCGTCGTCGTCCCCGCCCCGCACCGACAGCGGAACCATCGCGCGCAGGGTCGCAGCGGACGACACCATCTCACCCCGCGAGAGCAGCCAGTTCCGCAATGCCCCGGACAGCACGGCGAGGACGACGTCGTTCACCGAACCGCCATGCTCCCTGCGGACCCGTCGCAGATCATCGAGCCGGGCCCGGGCCACCGCGAAACGCCGCTGCCCGGAGGTCATGGTCGTGAGCGGGCCTCCTCGGGACGGACGCACCATCGACCCCATAGCCGACGCGAGCCCACCCACCAACGCGCTGACCTTGCGGGCCGTGGCGGTGACGTCGGCCGCGGTCGCCCGAACGTTCTCCACGATCGCGCCAGGACGCTGCACCGCTTCCGAGACGGCGTCCAGCACCAGGTCCACCGGCCCCGGCTCCGGGCGCGGCATCCACAGGTCCTCCGACTCCGCCTGCTTCGGGGTCGCGGAGACGTCGAAGATCACCTGACCGATGTCGATCGCGGCGATCCCGTCCACCATCGCCTGGTGCGTCTTCGTGATCACCGCGAACCGGTTGTGGGACAGGCCCTCGACCAGGTAGACCTCCCACAGCGGGCGGGTCGGATCGAGCCGGCGCGCCATCAACCGCGCGGTCAGATCGTGCAGCTGCTCGTCACGGCCCGGCTTCGGCAGGGCCGACCGCCGCACGTGGTACGTGATGTCGAAGTCCGCGTCATCGGTCCACACCGGTCGGGCCAGCCGACCGGGCACCTGGGTCACCTTCTGCCGGTACCGGGGGACGAGAGGCAGCCGGCGCTCGATCAGCGCCAGGAACTGGTCGTAGTGCACACCGGAACGCGGCCGGCGGAACACCGCCACCCCACCGACGTGCATGGGAGTCGTGTGGTCTTCCAGGTACAGGAAGGACGCGTCCACCGCGGAGAGACGATCAGGCATGGTCGCGATCCTGGCATACATGTTGCCGCCGTCGAGGGACTACCGCGAACCACCTGCGCCAGTGGCCCGCCCCAGGCAGCGCCTACCGCATGGAACACTGTCCATGTGTCCACCACAACTTCCCCGAAAGATCGTTTCGTCACTGTCTACGGTCGCAAACCGGTACTCGAAGCGCTCCGCGACCACGACCTCCGGGTGGACAAGGTCATCGTCGCCGAAGGACTGCGCGGACCGGTCATCAACGAGATCAAGGAAGCCGCAGCGGACCGTGCTGTGCGTGTCCACCGCGCAAGCGCGCAGCGGGTGAAGGTTCTCGCCGGCAACGGCCGGCATGACCAGGGCGTGCTCGCCGACGTCGTCGCCCGCCGGATGCGTCCGCTGGCGGACGCGCTCGAAGACCACGCGCACAGCCCGACCTCTGTGTTGCTGCTGGACGGGATCACCACCCCGGCCAACGTGGGAATGATCCTGCGGACCGCGACCGCGGCCGGTATCGACGGGATCGTGGTTCCCCACCACGGTGTCGCCGGCATCGACCCTCTGGTGGTGAAGGCGTCGGCGGGGATCGCCTTTCACGCTCCCGTCCTGCGCTGTGCCAGCGCCGGTGAGGCGGCAGAGCTGCTCACCGAGGCCGGTTACCCGATCTTCGCGCTCGACTCGCACGCTTCCACCAGCGTTTTCGAAGCGGACTTCGGTGCCCGCGCGGCTTTCGCCCTCGGCGGTGAGACTGCCGGACTCTCCGCAGCGGTCGGCGAGCGGGTGGCGGAGCGCATCTCGATTCCCATGCGCGACCAAGTGGAATCCCTCAACGTCGCCAGCGCGGCCGCCGTTCTGTGTTTCGAACTGCTACGCCGTCGACTCGGCTGATCGCTTCCGCGCCCAGTTGTCCGGCCGATGTCTGGCCGAGTCAACTCGTCGAAAATGCGTGAAGCGGGAAAATCGTTGCTCCCCCGGTTTCCCGAGAAATCAGCGACTTTCCCGCTTCACAAAATGATATTTAATGATGGCAGTGTTGGCGGTGTCCTACTCTCCCACACCCCACCGGGTGCAGTACCATCGGCGCTGGAGGACTTAGCTACCGGGTTCGGAACGGGACCGGGCGTACCCCCTCCGCTATCCCCACCAA
>JBPYFK010000110.1:0-9609 GCA_051984675.1 Pseudonocardiaceae bacterium
CGTACGCCTCCGTGGTCACCTCGCCAGCGATGTGCACCTGGCCAGTCGTGATCAGCGTCTCCGCCGCCACCCGGCTGCGCGGGTCCTGGGCCAGCAAGGCGTCCAGGATCGCGTCGCTGATCGCGTCCGCCATCTTGTCCGGGTGGCCCTCGGTCACCGACTCGCTGGTGAACAACCGGCGGTTGATTTCACTCACGGCAGCTCCTCACTTTGTTGCTCGACTGAGCCGTTCTCGATACTCGGTTGGCGCGTCTTCTCGGTCGGACAGATTGTCTCGTTGGATGTGGGCGTCACGCCTTCGCGTGGAAGATGCCCCACGCCAGGTTTCCGCTGCGGCCGGCGCTGACCCAGTTGCGCAGGCCGGTCTTCATCCGGGTCCGGTAGTCCTCGCTGATGCGGTCGGCCAGCTCACCTTCGAGGGACTCCAGCACCTCCAGCACCCGGCCGTAATGCATCGGCAGGTACTCGCTGAGGTCCTCGAAGTCGATCGTCTGCAGGCCCAGGCGGTTCAGCTCGCGGCGGTAGAAGCCAGGCGAGCCCAGCGTGTCCAGGTGCAGCCGGTCCAGGATCGGGCCGAGGTCCTGCTTGCGGGCGGTGTCGGTGGCCATCGGGTCGGTGAACAGGAACTCGCCGCGCGGTTTGAGCACCCGGACGACCTCCTCCAGCACCCGCTCCCGATCGCCACTGTGCAAGATCGCGTCCTGCGACCACACGACGTCGAAAGCATTGTCCTGGAACGGAATGTCCTCAAAGGAACCGTCCACGACCTCGATCAGCTGATCTAGGCCCTCAGCCCGGTTGAATTCGATGTTGCGCTGGTTTTCCACCTCGCTGAGATTCAGGCAGCTGACCTTGCAGCCGTAGGTCCGGGCCAGGTGGCGGGCCGCACCGCCGTAGCCGGCACCAATGTCCAGAATCCTCGTCTCCGGGCCGATTTCGAGCTTGCCGGCCATCCGTTCCACGGTGCGCCGACTGGCCGGGTCGATGTCTTCGGTCGGGCTGTTGTAGAGCCCGATGTGGATGTCGTTACCGCCCCAGACGTGGTAGTAGAAATTGTCCGCGTCTTCGGAGTTGTAGTAATCCCGAGCGGTGTGCACCGCGGTCGAGTACACATCGGACAACTCGTCGTCGGTGCGGTACGCCTTCTCCGCGACGTGAATGAAGAAGTCCGGCTCGGAGTCCTGGTAGGTCTCCTGAAAATCGCCGTAGGTGTCGATCCGCTGGAAACCGACCTCACGCATCAGCCGCCGCATGTAGTTCTTGCGGAGCGGGTACATGTTGAGGTAGTACTCGGATTTGTCCGGGAACGTGTACTTGAACCGGGCGAGTCCCTCGTCCACGTAGTCGGGTTCAGCCGAAACGTCCTCACCCGCGTAGTAGTACGTGTGCTTGGAGGAGAACCCGTTGTCCAGGATCGAGTCGTAGTTCCGTTGATCGATAATCAACACGCCGTCGCTCTTGAGCATCGCGTAGAACTCGGCGAGCGCCTTGCGCCGGTCGCGTTCCGAGAACAGGTGGGTGAACGAGTTGCCGAGGCAGATGATCGCGTCGTATTCGCCGTGGACGTCACGATTCAGCCAGCGCCAGTCCGCTTGGACCACGCGCAGCACGTGACCGCCGTAGTCGACACCGTTCTCGAACGCCTTGGCCAGCATCTGCGGGCTGCCGTCGGCGCTGACCGTCTCGAATCCTTCTTCCAGCAGGCGAACCGAGTGGAACCCGGTTCCGGTGGCGACATCCAGCACCGAGCGCACGCCCCGAGCTTTCAGCTGATCGATAAAGAAGCGCCCCTCGCTTTCCGAGCGCCGTTTCCAGTCGATCAGGTCGTCCCACTTGTCAACGAAGCCGCCCACGTACTCCTGCGTGTAGTGATCGGTGTCGCGCACCTCCAGTGGGTTGTCGCCGAATACCTGCTGCTTCTGCTCCATCGCCGCGGCCGTCGCATCCACCGCGGCGGTAGCACCGGACCGTTCGCTGTCAGCAAGTCCGTCCACCGTCTTGGCCATTCTCCGCTCCCACTACTCGCTCGTTCACCAGATACACGCCGGCTGACGTGAATCCGCCGTGAACGCATTGCAGCCGCGCCGAGTCGACACTCTAAAAAGGCGCGCGCACCGACAAGCGCGAAGCGACCGAGCTAACCGGTCACTGCCGCGCGCCGCCACACTGGTCGGCACCATTGCCGATCCGACTCCGACGCGAAATCCGTATCCGTGCGTCGGGTACCCAAACCTAGGTCAATCGCTTGCGCCCGCAACAGGTCACCCCTGTGACCGTGATCATAACAATCCTGCGTACACGTGATTTTTGCGATTACCCAGGGTGAATAAATAGCGCTCTACCAGCGGTGATCCAGACCTTCCAGCGGCAGATTACGGTTCTATAACTTTACCCGCTGGACTTCCTGGGTATAATTGCGCGCGCATTAAATACCACAACAGGCTTAATTATGCAACTGTTGGAATCCACACAAAATTTCGATGCTCGCCGTTCGGGCTGTGGATTTGACGCCGTTTTTGCGCTCTCACGAGCTGAGATCGCGCAGGGTCGTTCGCGTGTTACACCGCAAGAGTACCGCACTGTTGCGCAATGCGCAGTAGAGTTCCGTCTCGCGCATACAGTTCTGGTCAGAACTCGTCGCGTTTGACATCTCGTGGCTCGGGCAACCAGGATTGAGTTCCGACCAAGCACGCGACGAATGCCCACAGCACGCGCATCCAGGCGCCTGAGCCCTGCGCCGGGCGGTGCACGCACGCAAGCTGCAGGAAGGAAGCACGGTGATCTCGCAGCGTCGAGACAACGCGTGGCCCCCGGTCGAGGCGCCTCGGGTGGCCGGCATCGGGACGTACCGCAGCGCTGCAGGCTTGGCCTTCAGGTCCGAGCGGGTGACTCGTGGGCCGGTTCGCCTTCCGCTTTCCCAGAGCGCCAGTAGCCCATGAACGTGATCGCCGCACGGTCGAGGTCCCGTTCGGAAAGCAGATGCCGGCGCACCGCCTTGACCATGGCGGACTCACCGGCGATCCAGCTGTAGAGGCCCCACCGGGGAAGTTCGAGTTCGCGGACCATGTCGACCATGGCGTTCGCGGCATGTCGCGAAGGCGCCCCTCGCTCCAGCCAGGCCACATCGACGTCAGCCCGGGTCGCGAACCGCTGGGCGTCCGCCAGGTCGGGAACCTGCACACACACCCTTGCCCGCACTCCGGCGGGCAAGTCTTCGAGGATGCCGCCGATCGCCGGCAGCGCGGTCTCGTCACCGACCAGGAGCGTCTGGTCGGTCACCGCGCCAAGGCGGTACTCGACGCCGGCCCGCCCGCACGCACGCCCGGCGTCTGGGCCGAAGATGGCGACCTCGTCACCTGGTACGGCCCGGGCCGCGAACGCTGAGCCAGGCCCGGACTCCGCGTGCAGCACGAAATCGATGTCGCATTCGCGCAGTTCGGGACGGTGCGCGCGGATCGTGTAGCTGCGCCGGACGGGCTGCAGGTCGGCAGGCATCCGCTGTAACGCCGGATAGGAGCGGTCGTGCTCGGGCAGTGCCGGCCGGGTCTGCCCGGGCCGTGGCAGTAGCAGCTTCACCCGCTGGTCCAGCCGGCACCGGGCCATGTGCGCCAACTCGGGGCCGGCGAAGGTGATGCGCGTGAAGTTCGGGCTCACCGGCTCGACCCGTGTCACCCGAGCGCGGAGGGCCTGGAACGGCACGTTGGACCGGGGCGGTACCGGCCCGGGACGGACCATATCGTGCCTGGTCATCCTGCTCGCTGAGATCACGTCACTACCTCTTCAGCTCCGGCTGCGGGCGGGCCAGCGGCCGGTGTGGTCTAAGGCACTGACGATCACCGCGCCGCTACTTAGCCAAGGCTAAACTAAGCTAGCGGTGCCGGCATGGTGCCCCTCCGCCGAGCGACCCGTGAGCTGCGACTCAGGTCTTCAGCTCGGGGAGGTCCTCCTCCCGGTACTCCCCCGGCGCAGTACCAGTGCCAGCACCGTGCCTTTCGTCCTCCCGTGCGCGCAGCTCGACGCGGCGGATCTTGCCGGAGATCGTCTTCGGCAACTCCCCGAACTCCACCCTGCGCACCCGCTTGTACGGGGCCAGCTGCTCGCGCGCGAACCGCAGGATCGACACCGCCGTCTCGCGGTTTGGCTCGCTGCCCGCAGACAGCACGACATACGCCTTGGGCACCGCCAGCCGCAGCGGGTCGGGCGAGGGCACCACCGCCGCCTCCGCCACAGCGGGATGTTGCAGCAACACGCTTTCCAGTTCGAAGGGTGAGATCCGGTAGTCCGACGCCTTGAACACGTCGTCCGTACGACCGACGTAGGTGATGTAGCCGTCGGCGTCGCGGGAGCCGACGTCGCCGGTGTGGTAATAGCCGCCCCGCATTGCTTCGGCGTTGCGGTCGGCGTCGTCGGCGTAGCCGACCATCACGCCCACCGGCCTCGGTTCGAGGGCGACGCAGATCTCGCCCTCCTCGGCCACCTGCCCGGTGACCGGGTCCAGCAGCTCGACGCGGAACCCCGGAGCCGGGCGCCCCATGGACCCGAGCCGGACCTCCTGTCCGGGCGAGTTCGCCACCTGGACGGTGGTCTCGGTCTGCCCGAAGCCGTCCCGGATCGTCACGCCCCACGCGGCCCGGACCTGCTCGATGATCTCCGGGTTGAGCGGTTCGCCCGCACCGACGACCTTCTCCGGGGGACGCGTCAGCTGCCCAAGATCCGCCTGGATGAGCATCCGCCATACCGTGGGCGGCGCGCAGAAGCTGGTGACGCCACAGCGGTCCATCTGCTCCAGCAGCTTCTCCGCGTCAAACCGCTCGTAGTTGTAGAGGAACACGGTCGCTTCGGCGTTCCACGGCGCGAAAACGTTGCTCCACGCGTGCTTGGCCCACCCCGGCGAGGAGATGTTGAGGTGCACATCGCCCGGTTCGAGCCCAACCCAGTACATTGTGGACAGGTGTCCCACGGGGTAGCTCACGTGCGTGTGCTCGACGAGTTTGGGCTGCGCGGTGGTCCCTGACGTGAAGTACAGCAGGAGCGTGTCGTCGGCGCGGGTGGGGACCTCCGGGGTGAATTCGGCGGATGCGGTCGCGGAGTCGTCATACGACCACCAACCCGGAACCTCCGCGCCCACGGCGATCCTGGTGTAGTCCCCGGGTACGTCGTCGAACTTGCCCGTGTCGTCCGACGTCGTGACAACGTGCCGGGTTCGTCCACGGTCGACACGGTCCCGCAGATCCGCCGGCCCGAGCATGCGCGCCGCCGGAATGATCACCGCGCCCAGCTTCATCGCCGCGAGGATCGTCTCCCACAGCTCGATCTGGTTGCCGAGCATGAGGATCAACCGATCGCCGCGCGCGACCCCGCGCTGGGCCAACCAGTTCGCGACCTGGTTGGACCGGCGGGACAGTTCGGCGAAGGACAGCTTGCGCTCCGTGCCATCGGCGTCGACGATCCACAGCGCCGTGGCGTCCCGGCGCTGGCCGATGGTGTCGAACCAGTCCAGCGCCCAGTTGAACTCGGTCAACCGGGGCCACTGGAACTCGCGTGCCGCTCGCGCGTAGTCCTCACGGTGCTTGAGCAGGAAGTCCCGGGCGTCACGAAAGGACCCCGCACCCGAGGGTTCCGTGCTCGCCGATGGAGAAACCGCACCCATCGCCCAGCCTCCCGAGATCGGCACCGCTGTCTCGCCCGCACTCTACGGTGTCATGGGCCACCTTCGGCAAGGCGCGGCGTGCCGCCAATCGGGCTAATGAATGACACGCCGAACCCATTCTTAACATCCCGTGTTGGTTCGATCACTGTATGTTGTTTCTCGATGGCGGGGTGCGAGAAGGCGAGGGGATCGGCCGTGGATCATGCAGGACCCCGGATGTGGAGCCGGCGATGCGCACTGGCGACGGCCCTGGGCTCGACGGCCGCAGTCGCGTTCGCTGGGCAGACCAGCGCGGCGTCGTCCGACGACTCCACCCCCGACATCGCAGGGCCGGGACGCCAGACCGCGAGCGGCCGGATCTATGAGATCCGGGCCGGCAGGCAGCGTGCGCTGATCGCCGGGGTCGCCGCGACCCTGCTGTCCTGGCAGGTCGACGGCACGGAGCAGCTGCTCACGCACCAGCCGGACGACGTCGGTGAGGGCTATCAGGGCAAGACGATCCTGCCCTGGCCGAACCGAATCGACCGCGGCCAGTACCACTTCGACGGCCGCGACCTTCAGGTGCCGATCAACGAGCCGAAACGGCAGGCGGCCCTGCACGGTCTGATGAGCTTCGTCGAGTGGCGTGCGGTGGAACAGCTTCCAGACCGTGTCGTGCTGGACTACTTCCTGCACCCGCAGTACGGCTACCCGTTCTTGCTGGCCTTCCGCGTCGCGTACCAGATCGATGCCCAGGGGCTGCGCCGCACGCTGCAAGCGAGGAATGCCGGGACCACCAGCGCTCCGTTCGGCACGGCCAGCCACACCTACATTGCGGCGAGCACGGGAACCATCGACTCGATCGTGCTCGAACTGCCAGCGAGCACCTACTACCTCACCAACGACCGGCTTATTCCAACCGGGACCGCACCGGTGGACGGCTCCCCGTACGACTTCCGCACTCCCCGCCCGCTCGCTGGCACCAAGATGGACACGGCGTTCACCGGGCTCGCCCGGCAACCCGACGGCACGGCGGTCGTTCGGTTCCAGCGGCCGAGCGCGAACGACGTCGAGCTGTGGATGGACAGCACGTACGAATACCTCCAGGTGTATACCGACGACACGCCGGACACTCCACGTCCCGGGCGCGCGGGAATCACCGTCGAACCGGTGACGTGCGCACCGAACGCTTTCGTCACCGGCGACGGCCTGATCGTCTTGCGTCCCGGCGACACCTACCAGGGCACATGGGGACTGCGCGTCCCGGAGTGACCGCTGGGTCGGCGCGCGCAGTGCCATGCGAGACTCTTGTCACCGCACGTTCAATCGTTTAACCTAAGCGTCGGTCGAGACGGAAGTCACCCTTGGTGCGGATGTGAGGGCTGGTGGTCGCGCGATCATGGCCGTGCGGATGCGAGATGTCGCGGAATCGGCGGGAGTGTCGACCGCGACCGTCTCACTGGCACTGGCCGGTGATCCGCGGATCTCCCCCGGCACCCGGAACCGCGTCCTCGGCGTGGCGCGCGAGCTGGGCTACCGGCCGCACGCGGGGGCGCGATCGCTGCGCACGGACGCCACCCGCGCGCTCGGGCTGGTCGTCGGCGACGTCGCCAATCCGTTCTTCGGGGAGCTGGCCGCCGCAGTGGAGCGGGAGGCGGCCCGCCGCGGTCACACCGTCGTGCTCTGCAACGCCGACGAGGACACCGAGCAGCAGGACCGGTACCTCGAAAGCCTGCTGGGAGAGCGCAAGGTGGACGGCGTGATGATCGTCGCCTCGTCCCTGTCTCCCTCGTTGATCTCCGCGTTGCACGCCGGAGCGCGGCTGGTGTTCGTCGACCGTCCCGTCACCGGTGACCACGTTTCGACCGACGTCCGCGACCTGCTGAAACGGTGCCCCCTGGTCCGCGCGGACGGTGCGACGGCGATCCGGGAAGCCACACGGCATCTCCTGGAACTCGGGCACCAGCGATTCGCCGCGATCACCGGCCCGCTGTCGACGGCGGTAGGCCGGGAGCGCCGGGACCTGTTCATGACGGCGCTACTCGAAGCGGGGATCGAGGCACGGGACATCCATGTCGCCGAAGGGGACTTTCGCCAAGCCAGCGCGGAAACCGCGATGGCTCATCTGCTGGCCCTGGAACGGCGCCCGACGGCCGTGTTCGCGTCGGACAACCTGATGGCCTTGGGTTGCCTGCGCGGCGCTCGTCGAGCCGGCCTGACGGTGCCCGACAACGTGTCGATCGTCGGCTACGATGACGCCCCCTGGTTCGAGCTGCTTGATCCGCCGCTGTCCACCATCGCCCAACCGGTCGCGGAGATCGGACAGGCCGCCGTCACCGCGCTGATCGACGTGATCGCCGATCGTTCCCCGACGTGCACGCAGTTCCCGTGCCACTACCTGCCACGGGCTTCCACCGGCCCCGCTCCGCTCCAGGAAGGTGCGGGCGGATCGCGGGGCCGTATGTCTGCCTCATTATCGCCAACTGACCCTAGCGGGAACGGAGAACCGTCCTAATGCGACGTGCGGGCATTGTGCACGCCGACCTGGCCAGGGCCTTGACGGCGTTGCGACACACGGACCTGTTCGTCGTCAGTGATTCGGGCCTTCCGGCTCCGCCCGAGGTCCAGGTCATCGATCTGGCGATCTGCTACGGCGTACCGGGGTTCCTGCCGGTGCTGCGCGCCATCCTCGACGAGGTCGTCGTCGAGGCGGCATGGGGATCGCACGAGGTCGTACAGGCCAACCCCACCCTCCACCGGGATCTTCAGGAACTACCGGGGTTCGACCTCGTCGACCACGAGGAGTTCAAGGTCGAGGTAGGCCGGGCGCGTTTCGTCGTGCGCACCGGGGAAGCAACGCCATATGCGAACGTGCTGCTCCGAGCCGGGGTGCCCTGGCTGTAGCACCGCGTCCGCGCGGACGCGCATCGCTGAAACGGCGTGACGCGTCGGTATGTCACTCGTCACTGCGGGAAGTCCCAGGCGCAAGGACTCAGGATCGCCTGACAGGACGCCCACCAGCACGTCTCCCGCTCACGCACGATCACATTCGTTCAACTTGTTGCTACCGCCGTCAACTTTCGGCGGACGTCGCGCTGCCTGTCAGGGTGCAGTCTGGGCACGAACGGTCAACCAACGCGGGACGGCCTCATGGACCCCCGACCCCGTCCCGTGTGGCGGCCGGGCGATGGACCCGCCTCCGGGCTAGACGGGGACCGCGCTACCCCGAAGGCGCACCCCCGAATCCCCGAGCATCGCCCGGCGGTGGCGGGGCGTGACATGGCTGGCCCACGCCCCGCCACCCTTCTGACGTACCGGTCTGCCCTACCGGGTTCAGATGCTCCAGGTGTCGGAGCCGGTCAGGAGCGACTGCAGATCCGGTGGTGTGGCCTGCGCGACCTGGCTGGTTTGGGCGCGGGCCTGGTCATCGTAGGTAGGTCGGGACACGGCGCGGAAAACGCCCATGACCGTGGGGTCGAGGTCCTGGCCACCGAGGCGGGACAACGCGAACGCCTGAGCTGGGTTGTCGGCGGTGGCGTCGTGCACGACAACCTCGCCCTCGTCGATTTCGGACAGTTTGGCCACACCCAACTCGCCGGTGGCCTTGCGGACGACCGCGCGTTGCTCACCCTCGGGCCCGAAAGTGATCGGCTCACCGTGACGCAGGCCAATGAGACGCCGTGCGGCTTCGTCCTTTTCCTTGATCACCTCGAACGCGCCATCGTTGAAGATCGGGCAGTTCTGGTAGATCTCCACCAGCGCCGACCCGCGATGAGCGGCGGCCTGACGCAGCACCTCGGTCAGGTGCGCCCGGTCGGAGTCCAGGGTGCGAGCCACGAAACTCGCCTCCGCACCCAGCGCCAACGACACCGGGTTGAACGGATGGTCCAGCGACCCGGCCGGCGTGGACTTGGTGACCATGCCCTGATCGGACGTGGGGGAGTACTGACCCTTGGTCAACCCGTAGATCCGGTTGTTGA
>JBPYFK010000111.1:0-124279 GCA_051984675.1 Pseudonocardiaceae bacterium
GTTCTTTGGGCGTGACATAACAAAGCATCGCCGTGCCGTACCAGCCGATCATCGCTGCGCCGATCGCCGACGTGATGTGGTCGTAGCCGGGTGCGATGTCGGTCGTCAGCGGCCCCAGCGTGTAGAACGGGGCCTCCTCGCACAGCTCCTCTTCCAGCCGGACGTTCTCGACGATCTTGTCCATCGGCACGTGCCCGGGACCCTCGATCATCACCTGCACGTCGAACGACCAGGCGATGTCGTTCAGCTCGCCCTGCGTCTTCAGCTCCGCGAACTGCGCTTCGTCATTCGCGTCGGCGATCGATCCCGGCCGCAGCCCGTCGCCGAGGGAGAACGTGACGTCGTATTCGCGCAGGATCTCGCACAGCTCGGAGAAATGCGTGTACAGGAAGGACTCCTTGTGGTGTGCGAGGCACCACGCCGCCATGATCGCCCCGCCGCGCGACACGATGCCGGTGACCCGCTTCGCGGTCAGCGGCACGTAGCGCAGCAGCACGCCCGCGTGCACGGTCATGTAGTCCACGCCCTGCTCGCACTGCTCGATCACGGTTTCCCGGTAGATCTCCCAGGTCAGCTTCTCCGGGTCGCCGTTGACCTTCTCCAGGGCCTGGTAGATCGGCACGGTGCCGATCGGCACCGGCGAGTTGCGCATGATCCGCTCGCGGGTCTCGTGGATGCGCTTGCCGGTGGAGAGGTCCATCACGGTGTCGGCGCCCCAGCGGGTCGCCCACACCATCTTCTCGACCTCTTCCTCCACCGAGGAGGTCACCGCCGAGTTGCCGATGTTGGCGTTCACCTTCACCAGGAAGTTCTTGCCGATGATCATCGGCTCGCTCTCCGGGTGGCAGCGGTTGGCCGGGATCACCGCGCGCCCGATGGCGACCTCGTCGCGCACGAACTCCGGCGACACGCCCTCGCGTGCCGCGATGAACTCCATCTCGCGGGTGATCACGCCAGCCTTGGCCCACCCGAGCTGGGTTCGGTGCTCCCGGCCGTCGGTCCACCCGGCACGCACCCGGTGCAGTCCACTGTGGACGTCGATCTGCGCGGTGTCGTCGGTGTACGGACCGGACGTGTCGTACACGTCCAGGTGCTCGCCGTTGGTCAGCTCGATCCGGCGTGCCGGAACCCGCAGCCCGGAGTCCGTCGGGTGGTAGACCTTGCGCGAGCCCTCGATCGGGCCGGTGGTGATGGTGTGGGCCTGGTGACCGTTCTCGGACGCGGTGCCGTTGTTGGACACGCTGGGATACACGTCGGCCATGACGCTCTTCACTCCCTACGCCGGCATTATCCGGACAGGTTCGTGCGGTCGGCGGCGCCGGGTGGGTCGTACCCAGCCGCCCTCTCAGCCCGCTTCCGGTGCGAGCTCCCGCGGATGTTCAGTTACCAACGACGGAGGCTAGTCGCCGCCAGGGCCGCTGCCAAGTCGGCGTCACTGCGATGACGGCGTGCGGATTTGACGATAGGCTGATGACCAGGAGAAACAGATACCTGTCAGGGGTGGTGGATACGATGCGTGGCGACGAGAACGCAGGAGGCGATCGCGCCATGAACGCTGCCCCGATGCCCTCCACTTCGTCTTGGGAATGTGGTGGCGCGTATCAGGAAGGTCACCGCGTGCCGTTCGGCAAGCCGATCACGCTGCCGGCGCCGTTCGATCTGACCCTGGCGACCGATCGTTTCTGACGGTCGTATGGGACCGCCTCCCTGTGATTTCACCCCAGTGCGACATGTACTGTGCGTGAAGAGATCAACACAGGAGGTGATCGCGTCATGACAGCCCCGGCGCTTCCCTACACCATGAACTCCACATCGGACAATGCGGACAAGCTGGAGACGGACCCGTCGACGACCACGGATCTGGTGACCGCCTGGCGGGAGCTGAACATTCCGCAAGGCTGGCGCTCGGAGATCATCCAGGAGCGGATCGTGGTGACGCCACTACCGGACCAGTGGCACAATCTCGCCGCTTCCAGGTTGATCAAGGGTTTGGTGCGGCTGATGCCCGACGACCGGTGGGAACTGTGCACCTCGCTGGGCGTGTCCGTTCCCTCGCTCGATGAGCTGTACGTGCCCGATCTCGCCGTCGTGCCACCGGAGGCGATGACGTCCGACCAGGCGTCCGTGGCAGGCGAGCGCGTGCTGCTGGTCGCCGAGATCACGTCGAAGGGCACCGCCGACACGGACCGCAAGACCAAGATGCGGGGCTACGCGCACGCCGGTGTTCCGCTGTTCCTGCTGATCGACCGCTTCGCGGAGGAGGCCCCGACGGTCTTCCTGCATTCCGAGCCCTCACCCAGCGGCTTCTACCGGCACACGCACCGGGTTCCGTTCGGGGAGCAGATCAAGCTGCCGGAACCGTTCGGCCTGAGCTTGGACACCGTGGAGTTCTGACGCCTCCCGTGCCCGTAGATCGGAAACCCTCCGCTGGCTCGTGCCGGGGTTGTCAGTGGTCCGCGAAGGGGTCGCCGACCTCCGCTGGGTCCCAGGACAGCCCCGGCTCACCCCACCCGTTGTGCTTGAGCATCTTTTTCGCCGCCCGCGCGTGCCGCCCGACCAGCCGGTTCAGGTACAGCAGCCCGTCCAGGTGGTCGGTTTCGTGCTGCAGGCACCGCGCGAAGAAACCGGTACCCTCCACCTCCACCGGCTTACCGTCCACATCGGACCCGCTGACCTTCGCCCAGGACGCTCGCCCGGTGGGGAACGCCTCGCCCGGGACCGACAGGCAGCCCTCCCAGTCCTCGTCCGGGTCGGGCATGGTCTCCGGGACTTCCGAGGTTTCCAGTACCGGATTGACGACCACGCCCCGGTGCTGTTCTCCCTTGTCGTCCGGGCAATCGTAAACAAACAGTCGCAGATCGATACCGATCTGGTTCGCGGCCAGGCCGACACCGTTGGCCGCGGCAAGTGTGTCGAACATGTCGTCCACCAGCGCGCGCAGTTCGTCGTCGAACTTCTCGACCGGCCGCGTGGCGTTGTGCAGCACGGGATCGCCGGCGATTCGGATCGGGTGTACGGCCATAAGCGCCAACTGTATCGGCCGGCCTGCCGGTCAGCTCCGGCTGGCAGACTCTGGTTGGGCCGATCGACTGTGCGCGCCGGGCCCGGATGGCTGCCCATCCGATGGTTGCAGGCCGTGGGCGCTTACGCGCGCACTGTGGGCGCGGCATGATGTAATCGTGGGCAGGAATCACACTTGTGTCATTGATTCCCGCGGAGCCCGGACCGCAAGGCGAGGAGCCAGATGGACGCCGCACAGATGTTGACCGCGCGGGAGATGGCGCGCCACTGCGAGCAGATCGTGCAACACGTCCGGCAGCGCGAGCAGGTACCGGAGTCGACGGCGAAACCTCGCGGACGTCCCCTGGAGTCGGTCACCCAACCGCTGCCCAGGATCACCGAGGGAATCGCCGGTCGGGACTCCGAACCGCCGCGCGAAGGCGCCCACACACGGCGATCCACCGTTGTCGAGGGCAGTCCGGTGGACAACGCGCCGGCGCGCGACGGTGCGCTGACGCCGCGCGAGTGGGAGATCCTCGCGTTCGAGCGTCAGTGGTGGAAGTACGTCGGCGCCAAGGAACAGGCCATCCGCGAACTGTTCGACATGTCCCCGACGCGCTACTACCAGCTGTTGAACGCGCTGGTCGAGCGGCCGGAGGCGCTGCGCGCGGACCCCATGCTGATCAAGCGTCTGCGCAGGGTTCGGGCGAAGCGGCAGCGCGTCCGCAACGCTCGTCGACTGGGAATTGAGCTGAACCGATGACCTCATCGCCCACCGGGCTGTCCACCGCGAAGCTGGGCGGGTTCGCGCTGATCGGCGCGGGCGCGCTCGCTGTCGTGATCGGCGCGACCACGACCTTCACCAGTGGTGCCGAGAACTCCGCGCAGGCGGCCTTCCCGCCACCCCCGCCGCCCCCGGCGAACCAGGTCATGCCCCCGCCTGCCGTTCCCGCGCCGTCCCCGCAACCCGCGCCACCGCAGGGAAGTCCGTCCAGCCAGCAGCAGCCCCTCCCGCCAGCACCGTCGTCCGGCCAGCCCGGTTCGGGCTCAACCGGTGGGCAACAGCCGGCGGCCGCGATCATGGTGCGGGTCTACAACAACAGCACGATCACCGGGCTCGCGCACCGCGCCGCCGACGATCTCCAGCGTGCCGGCTACCTCGTGCCCGAGGTCGGCAACTATGCCCGTGGGACCATTCCCACGACCACGTTCTACTACCGGCCGGGCACTGACGAGCAGCGACAGGCGGAGCAGGCCGCCGCGCGGTTCGGTGCCCGGGTGGAACCGCGGTTTCCGGGTATCACGGACGCGAGCCCGGGTCTGATCGCGATCATCACCAACGACTACAAGGGACCTGTCGCTGGTCAGTGACCGGGTCGATCGGCGGCTGACGATGAGCAATGTCGAGTCGAAACCGGTGGAGATGACCTGCCGGGACCGGGCGGGTGCCGTGGATGTCGCCGGTCGACCGGTCGTTGAGGTGCTGCGTTCGCGGGACGTACCCCTGGGTGGTCCCCGGGCGATGACCGTGCGCCGCACGCTTCCCCAGCGCGCTCGGTCGCTGATCGGCGCCTGGTGCTTCGCCGACCACTACGGCCCGGACGATGTCGCCGTCACCGGAGGCATGGACGTCCCGCCACATCCGCACACCGGGCTGCAGACGGTGAGCTGGCTGTTCACCGGTGAGGTCGAGCATCGGGACAGCCTGGGCACCCGCGCACTGGTGCGGCCGGGCGAGCTGAACCTCATGACCGGCGGATACGGCATCTGCCATTCGGAGGTCTCCACCGCGCGGACCACGATCCTGCATGGCGTGCAGCTGTGGGTCGCCCTGCCGGACAGTGCTCGACACGGTCCGCGCGACTTCCAGCATTACGTGCCCGAACCGGTCGATCTCGGGGGCGTGTCGGCCCGCGTCTTTCTCGGCGACCTCGCCGGGGACACGTCCCCGGTGCGGACTTTCACGCCACTGCTCGGCGCCGAGATCACGTTGGAGCCGCACGCCGAGATCGCGCTGGAGGTCGATCCCGGTTTCGAGCACGGCATCCTCGTCGACACCGGCACGGTGACGGTCGCCGGCGCGGACCTTGTCCGGGCGGATCTGGGATATCTCGGTGTCGGCCTGTCGAGCCTGCCGCTGGCCAACCACGCCGATGCGCCCGCGCGGGTGGTCCTGCTCGGCGGTGCGCCGTTCGGCGAGGAGATCGTGATGTGGTGGAACTTCGTCGGCCGCGATCACGAGGAGATCGTCCGCTTCCGGGACGCCTGGGAGCACGAGTCGGACCAGTTCGGCCGGGTCGAGGGCTACGAGGGCAGCCCGCGGCGGCTGGCCGCCCCCGTGCTGCCCAACGCGCGGCTCAGGCCCCGCCGCCAGCCGTGAACTTCCCGGGATAGCGCTCGTCGACGAGGTCGGCGTACTCCCGATGCTTGGTGATGTAGTTCGCGATGTACGGGCACAGCGGGGTCACCCGCCGCCCCTCGGCGCGGATCGCGTCCAGCGTCGTCCCCGTCAACCGGCCGGCCAGTCCCTGGCCCTGGTAGGCGGAGTCGATCTCCGTGTGGGTGAGGATCACCCGGTCTTCCCGCCGGCGGTAGTCGGCGAACCCGGCCAGGTGGCCGTCGACGGTGATCTCGAACCGCGAGCGCTCGGGGCTGTCGGTGACCTGGACTTCGTCCATCACGTCACCACCGGGGACCTGTGCCCGGGCGGTCGCGGCGCAGTCCCAGGCGCCGCCAGCTCCGCCGGCCGGCGCCGGCGCCGTGGCCGTGGCCGTGGCCGTTCGGCCGCGGCAGCCGCACGCGGCGTGCCGCGCCGGCGACGCGGCGCCGCAGCGGCGGCCGGAGGCCGAGCCGCCGCTGAGAGCGGCGGATGGCGCGCCGCTCGCGCGGCAGCGCTTCCCACGCCTCCGGGTGGTCGCGCAGCCAGCGGTGCCGGTACACGGCGTAGGGGATGTGCACGAGGTAGATCACCATCGCGAGCATGAGCGCGAGCAGCGGGAAGGTGACGATGCCGGCCGCCAGCAGGGCCACCAGCACCAGCAGCGGCGCCACCAGGTGTGGCGGCACGTTGACGGTCTTCAGCGACAGCGTCGGCACCCGGCTGACCGCCAGCCCGGCGACCGCGACCATCCAGAGGATCACCACTGGTTGGGCCGCCCACCAGCCCGGGTAGCCGAACTGGGCGGTGAGCACCAACGGGAGCAGCGCCAAAAGCCCGGCGGCCGGGGCCGGCACGCCGACGAAGAACTCCTTGGCGTACGGCGGCTGGTCGGTGTCGTCCAGCAGGGTGTTGAACCTCGCCAGTCGCAGCACGAGGCACACCGCGAAGATCAGCGCGGCCACCCAGCCGGCGCGGTTGTTCTGCAGGTTCCAGACGTACAGCGTCAGCGCCGGAGCGACCCCGAAGGACATCGCGTCGGACAGCGAGTCCAGCTCGGCACCCATCCTGCTGGTGGCGTCCAGCAGCCGGGCGATGCGTCCATCCAGGCCGTCGAGCACGGCGGCGACGCCGACCGATGCGAGGGCGCTCACCAGATGACCGCCGAGGGCGAACATGACGGCCGACAGCCCAGCGCACATCGCCAGCACGGTGACGGCGTTCGGCAGCAGCCGGACCCCACGGGTACCGCGCATGGGCGCCCGACCGTTGGGCAGGTGGCCGTTGGGGAAGGGGTTGCTGGGCAGTGGGAGGGGCGCGGGCACGGTCGCTCAGAGCTCCCCGGGCCGCGATGTGGAAGGCAGCTCGGCCAGCACCGTCTCGCCGCCGATCGTGCGCTGGCCCGGTTCGACCAGGACCCGGCTGCCCGACGGAACGTAGAGGTCGACCCGCGAGCCGAACCGGATCAGCCCGTAGGTGTGGCCGGCGAGGACCTTCTCGCCCTCCCGCAGCGAGCACACGATCCGGCGAGCGACCAGCCCGGCGATCTGCACGGCAACGAGGTCGTGACCGTCCGCGGTGCGCACCACCACCGCGTTGCGCTCGTTGTCCTCGCTGGCCTTGTCCAGGTCGGCGGAGAGGAACTTGCCCGGACGGTAGGCGATCCGGGTGACTTCGCCGTCGGCGGGAAGGCGCTGGACATGCACGTCGAAGATGGTCAGGAACGCGCTGATCCGGGTCATCGGTTCGGTGCCCAGGCCGAGTTCGGCCGGTGGGGCGGCGGTGTCGACCTGTGACACGGTGCCGTCGGCGGGAGCGACAGCGACACCGGGCCGGCACGGCGTGGTCCGCTTCGGCTCCCGGAAGAACCAGGCGCACCACGCCGTGCCGAGCGCGCCGAGCACACCGGCGGGGCGCCAGAGCTGGCGCAGCAGCAGGGTCGCGGCGGTCGCGCCGAGTACGAAGGGACGACCCGCGGGGTGCATCGGCGGAACCGTTCCGCGGGCCAGGTCGACCAGGTGCGCCAGCGGGCTGGTGCGGTGTGTGCTGGTGTTGCGGTTCATCGGGTGGTATGCCCCTGCGTCGGTGATCTGACGGCTTCGGGCCGTCTCGCGCGGCGGCCCGGTTGCCACCGTGCCTACAGCATCGCGGACACACCCTACGTCCCCGTCGCGGGGGGCGGTGGATCATGAGATCAGCCTGAGATGGTGCCGAGCTTCCGATGATGCTCGCCGCGGTGACGAGGAGCCCATCCAGCGAGCTGGCGCCAGTGAACTGGGGCCAGTGAGCCGGACATGAGTCGGGGCGGAACCACACGCCCCCGAAGCGCTGGTTCCGCCCCGCTCACCAAGGCTGCAAGGCATCTCCCCGTTGGTGCCTCGCAGCCTCCCCCCGAACTGGGTCCGTGCACCCCCCGACGGCACACGTCCCCGACCCGCATCTCCCCGCGGCACCCGCCATACGAGAAGTAGCGGTGAGCGTGGTGGAGACGTCATGGAGCAACTGGGTGTTACGCGGCTCCCAGTGTAATTGGCGTCACAACGAGTGAGTAGCCGCTATCGGCGGATATTGTCAGGTTGTTATGTAACACAGTGTATCCATTCTTGGGGAAATGCTGTCACCCAGCCTGGCGGTAGAGGTCATCGCGGCGGTCGGCCCGCATCCGGGCGCCCATCAAATCCCCGATTCCGTCGTACGGGTCGCCGTACTCCTCCGAATGGGCGGTGCTGACCAGTTCCCATCGCGCGATGCCGTCGCGGTCCACCTCCGGCCGCGGCTCCAGCGACGACGTCGAGTACTCGTCCAGATACAGCTCCATTGACAGCGACCACGACCAGCGCTCCTGGCCCCACCGCGCGGCGGCGACGTCTCGGCTGTCCAGCCACTGCGTGCCGCGTGCCGCGCGCAGTTGATCGACCGGCGTGGCCGCCAGCTTGGCCAGTCGCCGGCGCGAATCCCGGGACGCCCGACCGAAGCTCACGCCGAGCACGCGCGGTCCCCGGTGGGATGAGCTGGGGAGCAGCAACAAGCCACGGTCAGTGACCAGCAGCTCGTGTGACACCCCGTCGACTCTTACGTCGCTGATGACGCCCACCACGCGCGGTTCGGGCTCGTCGGCGGCCGGCTCGGCATGGTCGAGCGGAACCCCGAGGTTGACGAGCACGCGGTGCAACCCGGGGATCTGCCGGGGGTCGGCCACCGCCGGCCGCACCAACCGCTGCGGGTCGAGCAGCTTGCCGTTGGCCAGCCGCAGCTTCGGTGGCCCCGCCCAATCCAGCTCGTACCAGGCGCGCCCGGCGCGCACGAGCGCACTCGCCACCGTCGCGCCGAGCAGCTCGACCAGCGTCTCGGTCGCGGCCTGCGGCACGTCGTCCGGGCTCAGTCCCGGGTCGAGGGCCGGGTTGACCAGGTCGGCCCCGCCACCCCGGTGGATCGCGCGGAGCATGCCTTGCAACGTCGGGTTCGGCGTGGCTCCGCTCTGCATGGCCGCCATGGACAGCGTGCCGGCACGCTCCGCCGCCCGTTCGGCGCCGGCGAGCTTGACCAGTTCCGGCCACGGCACGCGGGCATCGAGACCGTCCACCATGAGCCGTCGCTCCAGGTCGGGGATGCTCCGCTTCGGGTTGCGCAGCAAGGCCCAGGCCGGTTTCTCCTCCTTGGGCGCGGACTCCGTGCCCGCGTACCGGATGGCTTCGAGGCGTTGCTTCGTCGTGGGCGGCGCGTTGCGGGAGGCGTGCGGTTCGTCGGCGATGCTGCGTTTGGTGCGCTCGGCGAGTTCCTTCTTGCGTCCCGGATGTTCCAGGAACGAGCGGAACCCCAGCAGCACGTCCGGCGACCGGTTGGTCTCGACGGCCATGGTCAGGTACTCGCGGCCGTAGTCGTGCCATCCGAGTTCGATCCCGACCAGCTTGCGCAAGGTCGTCGCCGCCGTCCGCGAGCCGACCTCGTAGGCCCCCACGACGTCCGAGCGCAGCCGCAGGCGGTGGATCAGCCGGGCCGTCAGGGCGAGGTAGCAGCGGGCGTAGCCCGCGAACAGCCACTTCGTCGGACCCGGCCTGAGCTGGGCGTAAGCGCGCTCGACGCTCACCGCGCAGCGGTGCGCGAGCGCCTCCCGGCTACCGCCGGTGAAGGCCAGCTCGCCGGCGAGGACCGAGCGCAGCTCGGCGGCCGTGAGGCCGGCGAGCAGCGGCAGGCCGAGCTCCAGGTAGCTGGCGCGCAGGCGCAGGCCGAGCAGCCGGGTGTCCTGGCGGACGCCGGCGTGCGGTTCGGAGGTGATGCGCACCTGAGTCGGCGCGCGGACGCCGACGGTCGAGGCCAGCTCGTTGACCAGCCGGCGCACGTGGATCTGTTCCGAGTCGTTGAGGACGACACCCCTGGCGTGGGTGCGCGGACGCAGTACCGCTCGGAGCCCCACGATGATCGGCACGGCCACCACCACCGCCGCCACACCCGCGCGCAGTCCGCTGCCGTGGTCGTAGCGGTAGGTCAGGGCAGCGACCGCTGCCAGGCCGAAGATCAGCGCCAGCGGGAGTACGAAAAAACCGATGTGCAGCACCAGGGCGAGCACAGCGCGCCAGGGGCTACGCAAGGTCACCGACCCTCCCAGGCTGTTGACGTCTGGAACCGGCCGTCAGATTAACTTCATACCAACGGGTGAACCAGTGGGAGTCGTAACGCGGAGAGTAACTCCGTCCGATATGTACGGACTCGTTCGACACGGCATCTACTCCAGCAGCAGCGCCTGCACGGTCGTTCCGGCAGCCAGCTCCTCGACGTCCTCCAGGACCTCAACCAGGCAGTTCGCGCCGGCCATCGCGGCGAGCAGATGGGACCCGGGGCCGCCCGCCGGTTCGACCGTCCCGCTCGCCGAGTCGTACCGCGCCCGGCGGTACTGCCGCCGTCCTCCCGGCGAATGCAACGTTTCGGTCAACACGGCCCGCACGCGGGGGCGGGACACATCGAGGTATCCGGCCGCGGCCCGCAGGGCTGGTCGCACGAAGACCTCGAACGAGACCAGCGCGCTCACCGGGTTGCCCGGCAGCGTCACCACGGCGACCCCCTCGCGGTAGCGCCCGGCGCCCTGCGGCATGCCGGGCTGCATCGCGACCTTCGTGAACGTCACGCCCTCGCCGGACAGCGAGTCCTTGACCACCTCGTACGCGCCCGCGCTCACCCCGCCCGAGGTGAGGATCAGGTCGGTGTCGCTCAGGTGCGGGGCGAGCGCCGCGTGGAACGCCGCCACGTCATCCGGCACGAAGCGCAGCAGCGTGGCCTGACCGCCAGCCTGCCGCACGGCGGCGGTCAGCATCGGACCGTTGGACTCGAAGATCTGACCCGGCCGGAGCCGCGAGCCGGGAGCGACGAGTTCCGACCCGGTCGAGAGCACGAGCACCCTGGGCGGTCGATGTACCGGCAGCTCGCTGGCCCCGACGGCGGAGGCCGCGCCGAGCTGCGCAGCCGCGAGAGCCACGCCCGCCGGAAGCACGACGTCGCCAGCGGCCACGTCCTCGCCCGCGCGCCGGACGTGCGCGCCGGGGCGCGCGGCGGCGAAAATGCCGACCCGATCGGTCCCCCGATCGGTGCGTTCCACGGGAACGACGGCGTCGGCGCCCGGCGGGAGTTGGGCGCCGGTCATGATCCGGTGCGCCGTACCGGGACGCAGCGGCGGGACCTCCACCCGCCCGGCCGGGATGTCCTCGACCACCGGCAGCGTCACCGGGCTGCCCTCGTCGGCACCGGAGAGGTCGGCGGAGTGCACGGCGTAGCCGTCCATCGCCGAATTGTCGAACGGGGGCAGTGAGATCGTGGCGGTGACGTCCTCGGCCAGCGCCAGCCCGAGGCAGTCGGGCAGCGGGCGGGATTCCACCGGGGTCGGGGCCAGCAGCGCGGCGACCGTCGCGCGGTGCTCGGTGACAGGCGTCAGGTGCTGGGTCGGGGCTTGATGCGACACCCCGCCATGATCGGGCATCGCGAGCGTTTTCGGCCAGTACCGGGTACGGCCGGACGGGTGCTCCCGCTTGACACGCGGACCGGGCTTGACACGCGGATCGGGTCAGTATTCATCCGACCGGGGAATCTCGAAGTCGTCTGTCACTTATTCGGGATGGGGTACGTATTGCTCCCAACCACGGGATGGAAACGGCTGAGGTAACAGCGCGTGTACTAAAACCACCCAAACGGCCCAGCGTTGGGCGCCCGAATCCGGGCAGTTCCCCCGAGACGAACCGCTATTTCTCGGGTAGCGTGGCCCATGCTCCAAGCGGCGCTACTGGTGCCGTGCATCGCATTTCCACAAGGAGGACGCCGTGGCAGTCGGCACGGTCAAATGGTTCAACTCGGAGAAGGGCTACGGGTTCATCGCCACCGACGGTGGTTCCGATGTGTTCGTGCATTACTCCGCTATCAACATGCCCGGTTTCCGCACCCTGTCTGAAGGAGACCGGGTGGAGTTCGAGGTGAAAGCGGGGCGAGACGGTCGGACCCAAGCCGACGGCGTCCGTAAACTCCAGTGAACAAATAGCGCAGAACCATCGAACTTGTCCTAGATAACCGGTAACGCTTCGCGTGGCCCGGCGTCGGTCTGGACCGGCACCGGGCCACCGGCGTCCGGTGGTGCTCACGCGCACCCGCGCACGTGCCGCGCCGGTGAACGTTACGCTGCTTTGCGTGTCGGAAGACCTCACCGGGCGTCGCCTTGGCCACTACAAGATCGAAGGAGTGCTCGGTCGGGGCGGGATGAGCGTCATGTATCGCGCCACCGACATCCGGTTGGGGCGCAAGGTCGCGCTGAAAGTGATCGGTGAGCACATCACCGGGGACGCCGAGTTCCGCGAACGGTTCGTCGACGAAGCCCGCAACACCGCGGCGATCGACCACGCGAACATCGTGCCGCTGTACGACTTCGGCGAACTCGACGGCCTGCTCTACCTCGCGATGCGGCTGGTGCACGGTTCCGATCTCGCCAAGCTGATCGCGGACGGCCCGATCTCCCCGCGCCGCACGCTGGAGTTGCTGGACCAGGCCGCGGACGCGCTGGACGTGCTGCACGAGCACGGCCTGGTCCACCTGGACCTCAAGCCGGCCAACGTCCTCGTCACCAACCGCGAATCCGCCGGCGAGCACGTGTACCTGGCCGATTTCGGACTCACCAGGCGTGGTGCCACCGGCCATCGCACCAGCGGCGGTGACTTTCTGGGCTCCCCGACCTACGCCGCACCGGAGCACCTGCGCGGTGAACCGGTCGACGGGCGCACCGACCTCTACGCGTTGGCCTGCGTGCTGTTCACGTGCCTGACCGGCAGGCCGCCGTTTCAGGGGCAGGTGCCGGACGTCATCCACGGCCAGCTGAACATGGCACCACCCGCCGCGACATCGCTGGTCGCGCTGCCCGCGGCCATCGACGAGGTCCTCGCCAAGGGGATGGCGAAGCGACCGTCCCAACGCTATTCGGCGTGCCATGAGCTGATCTCCGCGGCTCGCGTTGCCCTGGAGCCCGGTGCGCGCATGGACATCCCGGCTCCGCCGCGGGCGCAACAAGGGCCCGGTCAACAAGGGCCTGGTCAACAAGGGCCTGGTCAACAAGGGCCTGGTGGGTCCCCGTTTCGGGCGCCGCAGCCCGTTCCGTCGCCAGCCCCACCGCCGTTGCCCCAGTACCGGCAGGCGCCCTTCCCGCCGGCGACCATCCCCCCGGTGACGATGCCACCTGCTCAGCCGGCCCCGCAGCACGTTCCTCCCCAGACGGGCCAACGTCAGCAGGCTCAGCAGCCGGTCCGGTTGCGGCCCGCCGTGCCCGTACGTCCCCGCGCTACGGGAACCGCGCGGTGGCTTGTTCCGCTGCTCGTCGCCTTGGCGATGATCGTGCTGACCATGGTGTTCATCGCAACGGTCGGCTCGGGAGGAACACACCGGAACTCGATGGGATCATCCCCGAGACCGTCTGCTGCCACGCCTGCCGGCATGTCCTCGGGGCCTTCTGGCACGCCCTCCGGCGGGGCGGAGCTTCCCACGTCGGTGCCCACCCTGAGTGGTTGAACCACGACTCGCTTGCACTCTCCAGGCAGGAGTGCTAAACACGGAACTGGCACTCAGCAAGGTCGAGTGCCAGGTCGGGAAGGTGAGGCCGCTGGAGGCGCCCAACAGGCGTCGAGGTGGTCGTCCGTCGCGGGCACCGAGCCTGGCCGAGCACGAGTCCTGCCGTGCACCACCTCGGTTCGCACGGCGTCCAGATAGGTGGAGGACCACACCGCAATGGCCAAGATGATCGCGTTCGACGAGGACGCCCGCCGCGGTCTTGAGCGCGGCATGAACAACCTCGCCGACGCCGTCAAGGTGACGCTCGGCCCCAAGGGCCGCAACGTCGTGCTCGAAAAGAAGTGGGGCGCGCCGACCATCACCAACGACGGCGTCTCCATCGCGAAGGAGATCGAGCTCGAGGACCCGTGGGAGAAGATCGGGGCCGAGCTGGTCAAGGAGGTCGCGAAGAAGACTGACGACGTCGCGGGTGACGGCACCACTACCGCCACCGTGCTGGCCCAGGCGCTGGTGCGCGAGGGCCTGCGCAACGTCGCCGCCGGTGCCAGCCCGATCGCCCTGAAGCGGGGCATCGAAGCGGCCACCGAGGCGATCGCCGAGCAGCTGCTCAAGAACGCCAAGGAAATCGAGACCAAGGACCAGATCGCCGCCACCGCCGCGATCTCCGCCGGCGACCGCCAGATCGGCGAGCTGATCGCCGAGGCGATGGACAAGGTCGGCAAGGAAGGCGTCATCACCGTCGAGGAGAGCAACACCTTCGGCCTGGAGCTGGAGCTCACCGAGGGTATGCGCTTCGACAAGGGCTACATCTCGCCCTACTTCGTCACCGACTCCGAGCGCATGGAGGCGGTGCTGGATGACCCGTACATCCTGCTGCTGAGCAGCAAGATCTCGAACGTCAAGGACCTCCTCCCACTGCTGGAGAAGGTCATGCAGTCCAACAAGCCGCTGCTGATCATCTCCGAGGACGTCGAGGGTGAGGCCCTGGCGACCCTGGTGGTCAACAAGATCCGCGGCACCTTCAAGTCGGTCGCGGTCAAGGCGCCCGGCTTCGGCGACCGCCGCAAGGCGATGCTGCAGGACATGGCCATCCTCACCGGCGGCCAGGTCATCAGCGAAGAGGTCGGTCTCAAGCTGGACAGCGCCGAGCTGAACCTGCTGGGCCGCGCCCGCAAGGTCGTCGTCACCAAGGACGAGACCACCATCGTCGAGGGTGCCGGCGACGACGAGCAGATCTCCGGCCGGGTCAACGAGATCCGCGCCGAGATCGAGCGTTCCGACTCGGACTACGACCGCGAGAAGCTGCAGGAGCGGCTGGCCAAGCTGGCCGGCGGCGTGGCCGTGATCAAGGCCGGTGCGGCGACCGAGGTCGAGCTCAAGGAGCGCAAGCACCGCATCGAGGACGCGGTCCGCAACGCCAAGGCCGCCGTCGAGGAGGGTGTCCTCGCCGGTGGTGGCGTGGCGCTGCTGCAGGCCGCCGAGGCCGCCTTCGAGGCCCTCAAACTTGAGGGTGACGAGGCGACCGGTGCGCACAGCGTCAAGCTGGCCGTCGAGGCTCCGCTGAAGCAGATCGCCGTCAACGCCGGCCTGGAAGGCGGCGTTGTCGTGGAGAAGGTCCGCGGCCTGAAGGCCGGCCACGGCCTCAACGCCGCGACCGGTGACTACGAGGACCTGCTGGCTGCGGGCATCATCGACCCGGCCAAGGTCACCCGCTCCGCGCTGCAGAACGCGGCCTCCATCGCCGGTCTGTTCCTGACCACCGAGGCCGTGGTCGCGGACAAGCCGGAGAAGGAGAAGGCCGGCGCTGGTGCCGATGCCGGCATGGGCGGCATGGGCGGCATGGACTTCTGAGTCCCGTCAGGACTCGCGAGTCCGGGTTTTCCCGCCTGGTCTGGTTGCGCGGAGGGCCGTCCCGTTAGGGGCGGCCCTCCGTCGCGTGTTGGGGCAGGTCCTGGGTGCGTGCGTAGCCGGCGCTTTCGGGAAATCGCCTCCGCAATGTGCCCGACTTGGGTGATTCGTCGGTGCGTCAGCCTTGACCTCGATTACCCCGCCCGAGGAACGTGGGTGTCCTGGCCGATCATGGTCTGATCGCTTGCGGTCATCGTCACCACGGGCCAGTCATGATCAGGTAGACCGGTCATGACCAGGTAGCTGGTGACCATCGGGTGGAGGAGGCGCTGTGGTGGTGTCCCCGGGATCATGGGGATCTTCGCGGTTCCCGCGTGCCGAAGGCGCGCGCCTTCTCGCCGCTGTGCTTGCCGCAGCGCTCCTGGTCGTGTTCGTGGCGGGCTGCACGAGCGCGCCGCCGCCCCCTTCGCCTCCTTCGCCTCCTCGTCCCGCCCAGCCGCCCGGGGTGGGCCTCGCGCCGGCCGGTACCCCCCAGGTGACTCCGGAGCCGAAGCAGCTGACCAGACTCGGCAACGATGTTCCGGTGAACGGCCGGGTAGACCTGGTAGTCGACCCGACCGCCGACCAGCCCGCGCGCGATCTGGCCGTGGAGGTGCTCCGGGCCGCGGGTGCGACCGATGTGACCGTTCGGCAGCCTGGCCCGATGTCGCCGGGAAGCGCGTTGGAGGTCCGGCTCGGCAGCATCGTCGCCCCGACGACAGTCAAAACCCTGCAGAGCCTGCGGTTCCTACCACCACCCCCGGGGCCGGAAGGCTACGTTCTCGCCGCCGGCCAGACAGATCACCCCATCGTCGCGATCGGGGGTGCCGATCCGGCGGGTGTGTATTACGGCGTGCAGACACTGCGACAGCTCACATCGCCCGGTCGTATCGCCGGGGTGGGTGTCCTCGACGAGCCGAAGATGCCGACCCGCGGCGTCATCGAAGGCTTCTACGGGGCTGCGTGGACGCAGGCTGAGCAGCTGGACCAGATCGCCTTCTACGGCGATGTCAAGATGAACACGTTCGTCTACGGGCCGAAGGACGACCCGTACCACCGCGAGCTGTGGCGCAACCCCTACCCGCCAGGCAAGCTCGCCGACCTGCGACAGCAGATCGGCCAAGCCGACGCGCACCACGTGCGGTTCGTCTTCGGGCTCTCGCCGGGAACCTCGATCTGCTACAGCGCCCCGAACGACTGGGACGCGCTGGTCGCCAAACTGCAGGCGATGTACGACCTGGGCGTGCGGGACTTCGCGATCCCGCTGGACGACATCAGCTACACGAGCTGGAACTGCCCCGGCGACCAGGCTCGGTACGGGCCGCCGTCGAGCGGCACCGCCGGCCAGGCGCAGGCCGACCTGCTCAACCGGGTGCAGCGCGAGTTCCTCGACCGCCACCCGGGCACCAGTCCGCTGCTGACGGTGTCCACTGAGTACTCCGATGTCGACGACTCCCCGTACAAGAGCACGCTGCGAGCGCAGCTCGACCCGAGGGTGCAGGTCATGTGGACCGGCGTCGGCGTGATCCCGAACGGGATCACCACGGCGCAGGCGCAGCAGGCCAACTCGGTGTGGGGCCGCAAGGTGATGGTGTGGGACAACTACCCGGTCAATGACTTCCCCAAGGCGCAGGGCCGCATCATGCTCGGCCCGTATGCCAAGCGCGAACCGGGACTGCACAACCAGCTTGCCGGAATCCTGGTGAACCCGATGACCGAGGCGACGGCGAGCAAGGTCGTCCAGATGGGCGCTGCCGACTTCGCCTGGAACGACCTGGGATTGAACGAGCAGGGATTCGACCCGCAGCGCTCGTGGCGAGCGGCAGCCGAGTACCTGGCCGGGAGACGTTTCGTCCCGGGGCATCCCAGCTTCGCTGCCGATCCGTCCGTGGCGGACGCGCTGATGGTGCTGTTCGACCTGCAGCACATGGCTCCGCTGGCAAACGGCCGACCGTGGCTCGACCCCGCGCCGGACATGGCGCAGCGGTTCGACCGGTTCCGCGCCGCCTGGAACAGCGGCAATCGAGCGCGGGCGGTAGCGGACCTGCGCTCCTACGCGAACACGCTCGCGGCGGCCCCGGCGAAGATCCGCGCGGGCGCTCCGCCAGAGTTCACAACGGACGTGGCTCGATGGTTGGACGCTACGGACCTGTGGGCCTCCTCTCTTCAGGCCACTGTGGATGGGCTGCAGGCCAGAGTGGACGGTGACGAAGCGCGTGCCGGAGCACGGTTCGCGGCAGCGGCGGACTTGGCGGGACGCGCCGAGTCGGTGCAGACCGACCCCGGCAAGCCCAAGGCGCCGGGACCGGCGCACGTCGCGGATGGCGTGCTGGACGTCTTCATTCGCGACGCCCCGGGGATGCGGTAGGCACGGCTCGTTGCCAGTCGGCCTTGGGGTCAACCGGCGTTGGGCTCAACCCGCTTCGGCATGATCACCCAGCAGGCCAAGTAGATGAGGATCGCGCTACCGAGTCCGAGAAGCGTGGCGGCGACGAACACGATCCGTACAACGGCGATGCTGAGCCCGAATCTCCGGCCAATTCCCGCGCACACTCCGGCGATCATGCGTTCGTCCACGTGCCGCTGGAGTTCGACCACGTCTGGGCCTGCCGAGGCGGTAGGCGTGGTTGGCGCGATGGTTGTTTCGGTCGTCGCGGTCGCCGTGTTGGCCTTGGCTGTGGTTTCGGTCGCTTCGGTTGTCTCATCGGTGATGCGATTCGTGGTGTCGAAGTCACTTTCGCTGCTGTAATCGCTCATGACTCAACGCTGCCAGCCGGGGCACGAGCGAGACCTCAGGAATCACCCGCGACCATCCCGGAGTTCAACCCGGGCAGAACCCTGACCGTCGACCCTGACCCGTCGATCCTGGCTCCTCGCGGAGCACTCAGTCGGCGCTGGCGCGGTAGACGTCCATCAGGTCGGTTCCGCGCTGCTCCCAGCGGTCGTAGAGGACGTCGGAGCCGTAGCGCGCGACGAGCTGCGCCTCGCCTCGCGTCACCGGGATCAAGGTGATGAGCTGGAGGATCGGGTCGCCCGACTCGTCGCACAGCACGTCGAAGTCGTCGGCCAGGTGCGGATGCGGCGCGGCGAGCGCTCCGCAGATGCTGGTGCCGGGCAGGAACGGCCGGTCGTTCATGATCAGTGCGCCGTAGCCGACCCGGCTGTTGGACTCGGTCAACAGCTCCGCGATCACGGCGGTCAGGTGCCGCCCCTGTTGCTCTTGTTCGGCGTGCACCGTGCACAGAACCTCCTGCGGCAACGGCGCTCCGGCGTTCCGCATTCGCAGGCCACTGGTCAGGATCGAGACGTACCGGCCGTCAGCATGGTCGCAGTACACCAGCGAATACCCGCTGTCGGTGGGGTTCTCGCCCCCGCGAACCCGGCCGAGATGCTGCTCCACGTGCTCCGGGAAGCGGGCGAACCGGCTCATGTCTCACCTCGCAGGTCGGCAACCGGGTCGCCACCCGACGCCACCAACGTCACCACCCGGCACAGCGATGATGCCGTGCCAGCTCCGGCGGCCGAACCCGGGGTACTGCGGACCTCGGGGACGCGGGGGCGGTGATCGCCATATCGCGGCTGGTCGCATACGCTCGCCACATGGTGGACAGCCACGTGGTGGGCAGTCACGGCGACGGAGTCGAGTTCGAGTCGCCGGCCGAGGTGGCCGCCGCCCTGGACAGCGCCGGCTACCTGCCGGACGAGGGGATCGCGACCGCCGCGTTCCTCGCGCTGCGGATGCGCCGCCCGCTGCTGTGCGAGGGCGAGCCCGGCACCGGAAAGACGGCCCTAGCGCAGGCGCTGGCCGACGCGCTGGGGCAGCGGCTGATCCGGTTGCAGTGTCACGAGGGCATCGACGCAGCGCAGGCGCTGTACGACTGGGACTTCCCGCGGCAGCTGCTGCACCTGCGCACGCTGGAGGCGGCCTCGGACGGCGCGCTGGATGTCGAGCAGGCCGAATCCTCCCTCTACACCTCGCGGTTTCTGCTGGCCAGGCCGTTGCTGCGAGCCCTCCAGGAGGCACCGTGCGTGCTGCTGGTCGACGAGATCGACCGCGCCGACGACGAGTTCGAGGCGTTCCTGCTGGAAGTGCTGTCCGAATACACCGTGAGCATCCCGGAGCTGGGTGTGGTGTCGGCGAAGGAGCCGCCCGTGGTGGTCCTGACGTCGAACCGCACCCGCGAGGTGCACGATGCGTTGAAGCGGCGCTGCCTCTACCACTGGTTGGAGCATCCGAGCCTGTCCCGCGAGGTGGCGATCCTGCGCCGGAGGCTGCCGGGTCTGGACGAGCGGCTGGCGAAGCAGCTGGCGGCGGCCGTCCAGCGGATGCGTGAGATGGAGCTGCTCAAGCCACCGGGCGTGGCTGAGGCGCTGGACTGGGCCCAGGCGTTGCTCGCCTTGGGACGCCGGGAGCTGGACACCGAAGTCGCCGCGAGCACGCTCGGCGCCGTGCTGAAGTACCGCGAGGACGCGGACCGGGTGCGTGACGCCGGTGTTCTCGGGACGCCGTGAGGGGCCGTGCACGACGACGCGCGCAACGATGTGTCGGGAGGCGGGAGTTCGAGCCGTCTCCGCTCACACTCGCGGGTGCACAATGCGGACATGGGGGACGGCCATCACCGGCGAGCGGGCTGGCTGGCGTCTGACCTGGTGGCCTTCGCCCGCGCGTTGCGCTACGCGGGCCTGGCCTGCGACCCGACACGGGTCCAGGCGTTCCTGTCGGCCACGGAGCACATCGCGTTTGACGACCGCGCCCAGTTCTACTGGGCGGGACGGGTGACGCTGTGTTCCGAGCCGGACGACCTCGCCCGCTTCGACGCCGCCTTCGCGCATTGGTTCGGCTCCGCCGGCCTCCCCGAGCCTGGGCGGGCTGGCCAGCCGGAGCCGCGCCCGGCGCGGATCGCCGCGCTGAGCAGGTCCGCTGACGGCTCCGCCGAGGCCGGCGAGAGCGAGCCGATCGCGGCCACCGCCAGCGGTGTCGAGGTGCTCCGCCGGCGTGACCTCGCCGCCCTCGGCGTCGAGGAGCGCGAGCACCTGCGCCGCTTGCTCGCCGTTTTGCGGCCGGACCCGCCCCTGCGCCGGGCGCTGCGGCGCCGGCGCTCCCGGAGCGGGAACCTGGACCCTCGCGACACGCTGCGCTCGCTACTGCGCACCGGCGGCGAGCCGGTGCGCTTGCGGCGCCGCCGCAAGGCGTCGCGCGCACGCCGGGTGGTACTGCTGATCGACGTCTCGGGGTCGATGAGCCCCTACGCGGACGCCCTGTTGCGGTTCGCGCACGTCGTCGTCCGCCGCGCACCAATGACGACCGAGGTGTTCACCCTGGGCACGCGGATGACGCGGGTGACGCGGCAGCTCCGCCAGCGCGATCCTGAGACGGCGCTGGCAGCAGCCGCCCGGGCGGTGCCGGACTTCTCCGGCGGTACCCGGCTCGGTGAGACACTGCGCGCCTTCCTCGACCGGTGGGGACAGCGGGGTATCGCGCGAGGTGCCGTGGTCGTGGTGTTCTCCGATGGGTGGGAGCGGGGTGACGCGGCTTTGCTCGGTGAGCAGGTGGGCCGCCTGAAGCGCCTTGCCCGCGCGGTGCTGTGGGCGAACCCGCATGTCGGCAAGGACGGCTACGCGCCGGTGCAGTCGGGAATTGTGGCGGCACTTCCGCACGTTGACCGATTGATCGCTGGTCACAGCTTGCAGGCGCTGGCCGAGCTGTGGACGTGGGTACTCCACCTCGCCGCGGGCTCGGATACTGGCCCGGTACGGGCGTCTTCGCAGTGATGTGGCGGTGTACTGATGTGGCGATCTAGTGATGTGGCGGTCTAGTGATGTGGTCGTGTAGTGATGCGGGGGTGCGGTGATGCGTGAGGTTCTGGGCGAACTGGTCCAGCACTGGCAGGACGATCGTGCGGTGGGCTTGGGCACTGTGGTCGCCACGTTCCGCTCGGCGCCGCGCCCGTCCGGCGCGAGCATGCTGGTCACGGACGACGGAGCGGCTGTGGGCAGCGTGTCCGGTGGCTGCGTCGAGGGCGCGGTCTACGAGCAGGCGAGCGCGGCGATCGCTGGCGACCCGCCGGTGCTGCAACGCTTCGGAGTCAGCGACGACGACGCTTTCGCGGTCGGTCTGACCTGCGGCGGGATCATCGACGTCTTCATCGAGCGGATCGACCGCAAGTCGTTTCCCGAGCTGACCGAACTGGCGCGGTCGGTGCGGGAGGAAGAACCGGTCGCGCTGGTGACGGTGGTGGAGCACCCGGACCCGGCAGTGGTCGGATCGCACCTGGTGGTGTGGCCGGATCGGGCGGCCGGCGGGTTCGGGAGCCGGCGTATCGAGGACGCCGTGCTCGACGACGCCCGTGGCCTGCTCGCGAGCGGTCGGTCGGGGACGTTGGAGTACGGACCGGAGGGCCAGCGCAGGGGTGAGGGCCTGCGGGTCTTCGTCAATTCCTTCGAGCCGCAGCCACGCATGATCGTCTTCGGGGCGATCGACTTCGCCGCCGCGGTCGCGCGGATCGGCTCGTTTCTCGGCTACCGCGTGACGGTGTGCGACGCTCGCCAGGTGTTCGCCACCCGCAGCCGGTTCCCGGACGCGGACGAGGTGGTGGTCGACTGGCCGCACCGCTACCTGGCTGCCGAGGCCGAAGCGGGCCGGTTGGACCAGCGCAGCGCTGTGATGGTGCTGACGCACGACCCGAAGTTCGACGTCCCGGTGCTGGAGGTGGCGCTGCGCCAGAACGTCGGGTACGTCGGCGCCATGGGTTCCCGCCGCACTCACGAGGACCGGCTGCGCCGGCTGCGCGAGCATGGCCTGAGCGAGGAGGAACTGGCCCGGTTGTCCTCGCCGATCGGCCTCGATCTCGGGGCGCGCACGCCCGAGGAGACGGCGGTGTCGATCGCGGCCGAGTTGATCTCGCTGCGTTGGGGCGGGCGTGGGGTGCGCCTGTCCGAACAGGAGGGCCCGATCCATCACCACTCCGGTGGCCGGATTGGATGATCAACGGCCGGGTGATCTTTGCGAATCCGCGTTTGCGGAATGCCGTGGCGCCAGACTCCCGCATGTGCGGAACTGTCTCGCCGAACTGCTCCTGAAGTGCGGTTATGTTGATCCACTTCGTTGTTCGAAATAGCGGCGAAGTGAGTCTCTGACGGGGTTGCCTGTGCTGGGGGTGAGTAGCAGGCTCTAACCGTGTGGCCGTGATCACTCGTCGCGGTCATGCGGTTACACCGTCACCGATTCTTTGAACGTTCGCGCATTGCCGCGGCCCCGACCCGGCCGTTCCCACCGGAGTGGCCGTTGGGCGTCATGAGGAGGCCCCATGTCGCGCATCACCGTCAATGTCGATGGAGCTACGTTCACCGACGAAGTCGAACCACGCACGTTGCTCGTGCAGTACCTGCGAGAACGCTTGGGCAAAGTCGGCACTGTGGTCGGCTGCGACACCAGCAACTGCGGCGCCTGCACGGTCCACATGGACGGGCACAGCGTGAAGTCCTGTTCGGTCCTGGCAGTCCAGGCGGACGGGCACGACATCACCACCATCGAAGGGCTCGCCCGGGACGGCGAGCTGCATCCGATGCAGCAGGCTTTTCACGACAACCATGCCCTGCAATGCGGTTTCTGCACGCCCGGAATGATCATGCAGGCGCTGGATCTGCTCGCCGAGAACCCTGATCCCGACGAGCACCAGATCCGCGAGGGACTGGAAGGAAACCTGTGCCGCTGCACGGGATACCAGAACATCGTCCGTGCCGTTCGGGACGCGGCCACCCGCATGGAACCCGGGGCGGGACCTCCCATAGAGCAGGCCGAACCGGCGCCCACACGTGCCCGTGAGCAGGCGCGTTCCGGGGGAGGCGCGAAATGACCTCGCTGCTGGAGCCCGAAGTCGGCCGTGCCCGCAAACGTAAGGAAGACGCACGCCTGATCACCGGTCGCACGCGGTGGACCGACAACATGGCGTTGCCCGGCATGCTGCACCTGGCGATCCTGCGCAGCCCGGTGGCGCACGCCAGGATCACGGCGATCGACACCTCGGCGGCCCGGCGGATGTCCGGGGTGCAGGCCGTGATCACGGGCCAGGATCTCGCCGGCGAGCAGGGCAGCCTGCCGTGTGCCTGGCCGATCACCCCGGACATGCAGGCGCCGGCGGCGCCGTCGCTGGCCGTGGACCGGGTGAACTTCGCCGGCGAGGCCGTTGCCGTCGTCGCCGCCCGCAGCGCGGCCGAGGCGCGGGACGCGCTCGACGCGATCGACATCGACTACGAGGACCTGCCGGTCGTGCTCGACATGGAGCAGGCGATCTCCGACGGCGCGCCCCTGGTGCACGAGGACCTCGGCACCAACCGCAGTGCCACCTGGACGTTCGACTCGGCCGAGGCCGGCAGCGGCGGTGACGTGGAGCGGGCACTGGCCGAGGCCGAGGTGCGCGTCGACCGGACCTTCCGCCAGCAGCGGCTGATCCCGGCGTTCATGGAACCCCGGTCGGTGCTGGTCGATCCGACCGGCGAGCAGCTCACGATGTGGTCGGCGACCCAGATCCCGCACATCCTGCGCACGATGCTCGCGATGACGCTTGGCGAACCGGAGCACAAGATCCGCGTGATCGCCCCGGATGTCGGCGGTGGCTTCGGCGGGAAGCTCCAGGTCACGCCGGAGGAGGTGATCGCGTTCCTGATGGCGCGGCGGCTGGGTCGGCCGGTGAAGTGGACCGAGACACGCTCGGAGAGCATGCTGTCGGCCCATCACGGCCGGGACCAGATCCAGCGGCTGTCCCTCGCCGCCCGCTCCGACGGCACGGTCACCGGCCTGAAGGTCGAGTTGCTCGCGGACATGGGCGCCTACCTGCGGCTGGTGACGCCGGGCGTGCCGATCCTGGGCGCGTTCATGTTCAACGCGATCTACAAGTTCCCGGCGTACCGGTTCAGCTGCACCAACGTCTTCACCAACAAGACCCCGACCGACGCCTATCGGGGCGCGGGTCGCCCGGAGGCGACGTTCGGTATCGAGCGGATGATGGACGAGCTCGCGGCCGAGCTGGGCATGGACCCGATGGAGGTGCGCCGGAAGAACTGGATCGCCCATGACGAGTTCCCGTTCACCACGGTCTCGGGTCTGACCTACGACTCGGGCAACTACGAGGCCGCGACGGACAAGGCCACGGAGCTGTTCGACTACCGCGGGCTGCGCGCCGAGCAGGAGGAGCGCCGCCGACGTGGTGATCCGGTGCAGCTCGGCATCGGCATCTCGACCTTCACCGAGATGTGCGGGCTGGCGCCGTCCCGGCTGCTGGGCGAGCTGTCCTACGGCGCCGGCGGTTGGGAATACGCCCAGGTGCGGATGCTGCCTACCGGAAAGGTCGAGGTCATCACTGGTTCCTCGCCGCACGGCCAGGGCCACGAGACGGCGTGGAGCCAGCTCGTCGCGGACCGGCTCGGCGTGCCCTTCGAGGATGTCGAGATCCTGCACGGCGACACGCAGTCCTCGCACAAGGGCATGGACACCTACGGGTCAAGGTCCCTGGCCGTGGGCGGCATGGCCGTGGTCGGCGCGGTGGACAAGGTGATCGAGAAGGCGAGGACGATCGCCGCGCACATGCTGGAGTGTTCCGAGGACGACCTGGAGTTCAGCGGCGGCCGGTTCGGGGTGCGCGGGACCGACCAGTCCACCGGTATCGCGGATATCGCGCTGGCCGCGTTCGCCGCGCACGACCTGCCGGAGGGCGTCGAGCCGAGTCTGGACAGCGAGGCCACGTTCGACCCGGAGAACTTCTCCTTCCCGCACGGCACCCACCTCTGCGCGACCGAAGTGGACACCGAGACGGGGCGCGTGAGTATCCGTTCCTACGTCAGCGTGGACGACGTCGGCACGGTGGTGAACCCGCTGATCGTGGAGGGTCAGGTGCACGGCGGCCTGGCGCAGGGCATCGCCCAAGCGCTGTTCGAGACCGCGACGTACGACGCGGACGGGACGCTGACCTCGGGCACGTTCGCTGACTACCTGCTGCCCTCGGCGGCTGATCTGCCCGCCTTCACCACCGACCGCACCGAGACCCGGGCGACAACGAACCCGCTGGGTGTCAAGGGCGTCGGGGAAGCGGGCACGATCGCCTCCACACCGGCGGTGGTCAACGCGATCGTGGACGCACTCCGGCCTTACGGGGTCAACGACGTCGAGATGCCGTGCTCCCCGCCGCGGGTGTGGCGCGCCGTTCAGGCAGCCAGCGGCGGGGCGGCCACTTCCACGGGAGGTTCGCGATGATTCCAGCACAGTTCGAGTACGTCGCACCCTCCACTGTGGACGAGGCGGTGCGCGCCCTGGCGGAGGCGGGGGAGGACGCGAAGGTCCTCGCCGGCGGGCAGAGCCTGCTGCCGGTACTGCGGATGCGGCTCGCCGACCCGCGGGTGGTCGTCGACCTCGGCCAGATTCCCGAGCTGCGAGGGGTCCGGGAAGAGGGTGGTTCGCTGGTCATCGGAGCGATGACCGCGCACCACGACATCATCCGCGACCGGCTCGTCCGTGACCACGCGCAACTGCTCGCGCTGGCCACGCGAACCGTGGCGGACCCGCAGGTTCGCCACCGGGGCACCTTCGGTGGGTCGCTGGCCCACGCCGACCCCGCGGGCGACCTGCTCGCCCCGGCACTCGCGCTGGACGCCGAGATGGTGATCGCGGGCCCGGACGGTCGGCGCACCATGCCCGCCTCGGAGTTCTTCGTGGACTACTTCACCACCGTGCTGGGCAGCGGTGACGTCCTGTGCGAGGTGCGGGTCCCCAAGTTCACCGGGTGGGGCGCGCACTACGAGAAGTTCAATCTCGTCGCGCAGGCGTGGTCGCTGGTCGCGGTGGCCGCGGCGGTCCGGGTGGCGGACGGGCAGATCGCCGAAGCCCGTGTCGGCCTGACCAACATGGCCGCCACCCCGGTGCGCGCCACCGGAGTCGAACAGGCGCTCGTTGGCCAGCCGGCGACGGCCGAAGCGATCCGGGAAGCGGCCCGGCACGCCGCGGAGGGCACCAGTCCAGCCAGCGACGCCAACGCGGACAGCGACTACCGCCTGCACCTCGCGGAGGTCCTCACGGGCAGGGCGGTGGCCGCTGCCGCGGGTGGATAGCAGGGGAGTTCGGCCGGATCGCCGGGTAGCCATCCAGCTCCCGGGGTAGTCCGAGGAAAGCCGGGCAGTCATCATCAGTCCCGGAGGGAACCTCGTCGGTGGTTTCCTCCGGGACTGTGCCCCCGAGGGCGTCTCCTGGCAGCGGGCCTACTACCAGGGTCTCAGAACAGGGGTGACCAGCAAGTCCCCCAGAAGGCCCGAGAACGACAGGCCCGGGGGACGATCGGGCTCGGGGGCGATATCGCCCTGGATCTCGGCTGTGACACGAACTCGGTAGCGACAAAGGAGGAACGACCCGTGCGAATGGAGCACCGCTTCACCGTCCCGGTGCCTGTGGAGGTGGCGTGGCCGGCGCTACTCGACCCGGAACGGGTCGCCCCCTGCATGCCCGGAGCTACCCTCACCAGCGCCGAGGGCAACAACTTCGCCGGTTCGGTCAAGGTCCGACTCGGGCCGGTTTCCTTGCAGTACAAGGGCACCGGCACGTTCGCCGAGGTCGACGCGGAGGCGAAGCGGGTCGTGATCGACGCCAGCGGCAAGGACGTCCGTGGCGCCGGCACCGCCTCGGCCACCGTGACCGCCGTACTCACCCCTGAGGGTGAAGGAACGGCCGTCAGCGTCGACACCGACCTCAAAGTCACCGGCAAGCCGGCCCAGATGGGGCGCGGTCTGATTTCCGACGTCGCTGGCAAGATCATCGACCAGTTCGCAGCATGTCTGGCCAGCCGGTTGGCTGGCCAGGAAGAGGCGGCGGAAGCCGCCGCTGGGGCGCCGGCGGCACAGCCGGTGTCCCAGTCCGAGGCGTCGTCGGCCGAGGCGGCTGGGCCGCAGGCCACGGCTGCCGGAGCCGGAGCGCCGAGCGCCGCCGGCGAGCCGGCTGCCGGAGCCGGAGCGCAGGGCGTGCCCGGCGCGAACGGCGCGGTCCGCCGCGACCGCGCGACGCGGCGTAAGGCCACCTGGCGGCTGACGCCGCCGGAGCACGGCGGTACCGCCGGTGCGAGCGGCGCCCCCGGCACGGCGGCACCCGCGCGGCCGCAGCAGGAGCCGCAGGCGTCCGCGGACGCCATCGACCTGCTCAGCGTCGCGGGCACGCCGGTGCTCAAGCGGCTCGCGCCCGCCCTCGGCGGCCTCGCGCTGATCGTGACGGTTGTGCTCTGGTGGCGACGGCGCCGGAAGGGATAGGCACAGGCAGTCGGTGTCAGGTCGCGGTCAGAAGCGCATACACCCGCTGCAGGCGTTCGATCCAGCGATGCTGAGTCTCGGCCGGCGGCGTGGCCGCCGCGACCATCGCCGGGTCGGGTTCCGGTGCCCTCTCCAGCACCGGCAGGACGCCCGCGTCCGGCAGCAACGGGTCGGCGACGACATCGCCGTCGAGCAGCGCGGCCGTGCCCACGCCGCACGCGAACGGCAGCTCGGGCAGTGAGCCCGCGAGGGCGAGCTGCACGGCCAGGCCGACGCTGCTCTCCACTGCGGAGGACACGACGCAGGGTAGGCCGGCGGCCTCCGCGACCCGTAGGGAGCGGCGGACGCCGCCGAGCGGCGTCGCCTTGATGACGGCGACGTCGGCCGCGCCGGCGACGGCCACGCGAAGCGGGTCGTCGGCGCGCCGGATCGACTCGTCGGCGGCGATGCGGACGTCGACGCGCCGCCGCACCGCGGCGAGCTCGTCGACGGACGGGCAGGGCTGCTCGACGTATTCGAGACCGTGCGCAGCACGGTCGAGATCGTCGATGCGCCGCACGGCGGTGTCCACGTCCCAGGCGGCGTTGGCGTCGACCCGGATCGCGCCGCCGGGGCCGAGCGCTTCGCGCACGGCGGCGACGCGGTCGATGTCGTCGCCGGCCGTCTGGCCACGTTCGGCCACTTTCACCTTCGCGGTCCCGCACCCGGAGCCGGCGACGATGCGTCGTGCCGCTTCAGCGTCCACGGCCGGGACCGTCACGTTCACCGGGATCTTGTCGCGGACGGGTTCCGGCCACCGCTGCGAGCATGCCTCCAGAGCCGTGGCCAGCCAAAGCACGCACTCCTCGTCGGAGTACTCGTCGAAGGGGCAGAACTCGCCCCATCCCGCGGGGCCGTGCAGCAGGATCCCTTCGCGGGTCGTGATGCCGCGGAACTTCGTCCGCATCGGCAGCCGGTACACCCGGATCACGTCCAGGTCCGATAAGGCGATCGAGTCCATGTTCCGTCCTGTCAGCCGGTAACCGCTGAGCCGCTGAGCCACACCATGAGCGTGAACGGCGCGGTGTGAAGACGCCAGCGGATATTTCGGTAGGGCAAGGGCGGACCGGGGCGGGGGCAGGGCAAAGACAGGGCGGACCAGGGCAGGCAGGGCCGAACGCCCTGAGCTGTCACGCCACGCTCGGTCTGCCCAGGTCGAAGACGTCGACCTCGAAGCGTGCCCACTGCTCGCGCAGCGCCGAGACCCCACGGTCGAGGATGAAGTTCAGCTCACCGAGCGTCACCGGAAGCAGGGTGAACACCTGGCACTGCTCGACCCCGTCGGGACCGACGAAGCGGGTGAACTCCGACGGGAACAGCGGGTGCCCGCCGGCCACCACCCCGTGGATCTCGGTGCCGGGCAGCAGCGGCTCCTTGTTCGGGATGAGCTGGTCGGGCACGAGGTGGGTGCGTTCGGAGACCATTAGCTCGGCGGTCACGTCCACGATGTAGCGTGCCGCCTCGGCCTGCTCCTTGTATACGGTGCACGCCAGCTCCTGTGCCGGTTCCGCCCCGAGCGGCTGGAAGCGCAGGCCGGAGCTGATGACGGTGCTGACGTGGTACCGGTCCAGCTCGAAGAACACCAGACCATAGCCGCGGTTGTGCCCGCGCACGTTCGGCGGTTCGGCGCCGGTCGGGCGGCCCGCGTGGCGTTCCAGGCTTTCCGCCAGCCCGACGAAACGGTGCGCGCCGCCGACGTCGATGGTGCCTTTCTCGACGCTCATCCGATCTCCAGTGGTGCGTGTTTCGCCGCAACGGTATCGCGAAAGGCGGCATGTCCGGTTGGGATTCGCAAACCCGTCCGCAGATTAGAGGCTAGCGAGTAGGACCGTTCTTCGGGGCGACAATCGCACGATTAACCGGTGTTACCTGCGGCAACGGTCGAGAATCGGACTCGGTCGCCATCGTGTTCGACGAACGGATTCGTGAACCCCGCGTGAACTGGTCGTTGCGGCGGTTTCAGTGGATCAACTGGCACGAAGAGGTCGTCCGCCCACTCCGCACTGGAACACAACTGGGTGTTCAGCGTTCAACGGTCCACTCTAGAAGCTCGTCTGAAACCTGATACACGACCGGAAGCACCGCACGATCGGGCAAACGGATATCAGCCGACATCGGGCAACGCCGGGCCGAGGAGGTCGTCCGCGTCAACGATCCGGTACGCGTACCCCTGCTCGGCCAGGAAGCGCTGCCGGTGGGCGGCGTAGTCGGTGTCCAACGTGTCCCGCGAGACGACGGTGTAGAAGTGCGCCTGGCCGCCGGCCGCCTTCGGCCGCAGCAACCGGCCCAGCCGCTGCGCCTCCTCCTGGCGTGACCCGAAGGTGCCGGACACTTGGATCGCCACCGACGCCTCCGGCAGGTCGATGGAGAAGTTCGCGACCTTCGAGACGACCAACCGGTTCAGCTCGCCACGCCGGAACGCGTCGAACAGCGCCTCGCGTTCCTTGTTCCTCGTGGACCCTTCGATGATCGGAGCGTCCAGGGACTCGCCGAGTTCGTGCAGTTGCTCCAGGTACGCCCCGATCACCAGGGCCGGCTCATCCGGGTGCTGGTCCAGGATGGCCTTGACGACCGGCGATTTCGTGCGCGCGGTCGAGCACATCTTGTACCGCTCCTCGGATTCGGCGGTGGCGTACTCGATGCGCTCGTTCTCGGTCAACGTCACCCGCACCTCGGTGCATTCGGCGGGCGCGATCCAGCCCTGCGATTCGATGTCCTTCCAGGGCGCGTCGTAGCGCTTCGGCCCGATCAGCGAGAACACGTCGCCCTCGCGGCCGTCCTCGCGAACGAGGGTGGCGGTGAGACCGAGCCGCCGCCGGGACTGCAGGTCAGCGGTCATGCGGAACACCGGGGCGGGCAGCAGGTGCACCTCGTCGTAGATGACCAGGCCCCAGTCCCGCGAGTCGAACAGCTCCAGGTGCCGGTACTCGCCCTTGGTCTTGCGGGTGATCACCTGGTAGGTGGCGATCGTGACCGGACGGATCTCCTTGCGCTCCCCGGAGTACTCGCCGATCTCGTCCTCGGTCAGCGAGGTGCGCTCGACCAGCTCACGCTTCCACTGCCGCCCGGCCACGGTGTTGGTGACCAGGATCAACGTCGTCGCCTGCGCTTCGGCCATGGCCGCCGCGCCCACCAGGGTCTTGCCCGCGCCGCACGGCAGCACCACCACGCCCGAGCCGCCGGCCCAGAAGGATCGCACCGCCTGGTGCTGGTAGTCCCGCAGCTTCCAGCCGTTCTCCTCCAGCGCGATCGGGTGCGCCTCGCCGTCGACGTAACCGGCGAGGTCCTCGGCGGGCCACCCGACCTTGAGCAGCATCTGCTTGAGCCGGCCGCGCTCGCTGGGGTGCACGACAACCGTGTCGTCGTCGATCCGGGCACCCAGCATCGTCACGATCTTCTTGTTCCGCAGGATCTCTTCGAGCACCGCCCGATCCAGCGACACCAGCACCAGCCCGTGCGCCGGGTCGTTGGTGAGCTGCAGCCGACCGTAGCGGCCCATGGTCTCCGCGATGTCGACCAGCAGCGGCTGCGGCGCCGGGAATCGCGAATACGTGATCAGGGCGTCGACGACCTGCTCGGCGTCGTGCCCTGCGGCCCGCGCGTTCCACAACGCCAGCGGCGTGATCCGGTACGTGTGCACGTGCTCGGGTGCGCGTTCCAGCTCCGCGAAGGGGGCGATGGCGGTGCGCGCGTCGTCAGCACGGGCGTGGTCGACTTCAAGCAGCAGGGTCTTGTCGGACTGCACGATGAGAGGTCCGTCGGTCACGTCTGCTGGCTCCTCCGGGACGGGAAGGCAAGGGCGGGGCGTCGGGGGCTGGGTGTGCGGTGCCGGTTTGCCCTGGTCGTGCGGGTCACGGACAGGCCGCAAGGGTAACGGGCAGGGCAACGCACAGACCGCTGCCCAGTATTCCACTCGCTTGGCACCTGGTTGCCCGCTCGACCGCGGTCGCTGATTACACACGGTTGCATATTCGACTACGTAAAGTAGTAAATTCCCGGGTCTTTGGCCCTACGTAGACCGAAGTAAGTATGTCGTCGGTATTTATCTCGGTGTGTTGCGGGTTACCTCCGCGCGAAGCTTCTGATGTTCCTTGCTCGTAGTTCCTATGGCTCGACGGAGTCCCTCGACTCGACAGGGCCCCGGACGAAGGGAGGTTTCTCGCACGTGACGTACGTGGAAGCCGGCCGCTTGCCGACGGTAGCTCGCCCCTCCCTGGATTCCCTGGTAGCCGTCCGGCGAGCGGCTCGGTAGCTGGGGCAGGGCTCCTACCCCCGACGGAGCCCTGCCCCCTTCCCGAAAGCTGTGCCCCCTTCCCGAACAGCTGCCCCCTCCCGAAAGCAGCCCTCCCCGAATATGAGCAGTCCCCGGGCACCAGCCCTCGCCAACCCGTACGAAAGGAGCTGTTCGATGGGTTCCCCGTCCGCCGAGCAGTTCAGCAGCAGCCATCCGGCGGCAGGCATGTCGGCAGCCCGAAGCGCGTCGCTGCTGACACTGCGACTCGGCTACTCCGCGCTGCGCCATCTCGCGCTGCGCGCGGTCTGCGAGCTCCGGGTGGTCGTTCGGATGGAAAGCGCTGACCAGGCGGGTTACCTGTGGCAGGACGGCGGCCAGGTGCCCGAAACCTGGCACGACGCGCTCAACGACCTCAGCCTCGCCGACATGATCGCGTTCCGTCGCTACCCCGACGAGCACGGGCACGATCGCCCGCTACACCTGACCATGCGAGGCAAGCTCCAGCTGATGGAGTGGGACCTGGGCACCATGCCCGAGGAAGATTCGCTCGACGAGCCAGCGGTCACTGTTCCGATTTCGCGTCGGTCATCCACGCCGCGATCTGAGCGCGCGAGTTGAAGTCCAGCTTCGTCAGGATGTGCTGCACGTGGGCCTCGGTTGTGCGCTGGGTGATGTAGAGCTTCTTGGCGATCTCCTTGTTGGTCATGCCCTGCGCCACCAGTTCGGCGATCTCCCGTTCCCGCTTGGTCAGCGGCATGCGCCGGACATCCGTCGTGGCCGCCGCGCGGACCGGGCTGCGTCTGGTCTCCATCGCGAAGTCGATCATGGCTTCGACCGGCATCCGCTGACCGGTGCCGAACTCGACCTCGAAGTTCTTCTGCCCCAGAGCTGCCCGGGCACGTTTCATGTACTCGTCGTTCGCGGCCGCGTACTTGGCATACAGCGGTGAGGCGCCGATCGCCTGCCAGAGCGCCTCCGCCGCACCGAACAGTGTCGCCGCCCGGTCGTGGCGGTCCTGACGTTCCGCGATCCATGCGAGGGTGTTGATCGCGAACGCGATCGCGAGCTTGTTGTCGGTCTGGCGCGGCGATCGCAACGCCTCCTTGCCGACCTGCTCGGCGCGGTCTAGCGAGCCGGCGACCAGCTCCGTCTGCGACAGCGACCAGAGCGCGCACGCCCGCCACACGGACTCGCCGAGCCGGTCGCATTTCGCGACCGCCGCGTCGAGCATGCGCGCGGCGCGGTCACGCTCCCCTCTGATGCCCAGCGCCAGCCCCAGCAGAAACGTGGCGAACAGCTCCCCGCGCAGCACCCCCGTCGTCTGGAACCGCTGCACGGCGTCGTCCAGGAAGGTGACGGCATTGGTGAGGTCGCCGGAGAACAGCGCCCGAGCGCCCAGCGTGTGCACCATGTACGCCAGCTCGCTTTTCACCCCGAGCTGCTCGGCGAGCGTGGCCGCCTCGCCCAGGAACGAGCTGGCCGCGGCGTAGTCGCCCTGGAGCAGGGCGAACCAGCCGCCTACCCGCAGCGCGGTAGCGCGTTCCGGGGTGGGGTCGGGGGCGGCGTCCAGCGCCTCGGTGATCCAGTGTCGAGCCTCCGCGTCCACCCCGCGCATCCACCAGTACTCCTCGACCGCTGCCGCCAGCCGCAGCCCTGCCACGCCCTCACCGGGCTCGGTCACGCAGAACTCCAGCGCGGCCCGCAGGTTGGGGTGCTCCCGGCTCAGTCGCGCGACCCACGCCGCCTGGTCTGGACCGAGCCACTCCGCCTCGAAACGCTCGGCAAGCCGCAAGTACCAGTCGCGGTGTCGCCGCGCCACCGCCGTGCTCGCACCGAACTCCGCGAGCTTCTGCTGCCCGTACTGCCGAACCGTCTCCAGCAGCCGGAACCGCACCGACCCGTCGTCGTCCTCCCGGGAGAGGACCGACTTGTCGACCAGCGAGTCGATCACGCCGAGGACGTCCGAGGACACCAGCTCGTCACCGCTGATCACGTGCTCGGCAGCGGCCAGGTCGAAGCTCCCGGAGAACACGGACGCCCGCGCCCAGGCCAGTTGCTCCTCGTGCGTGCACAGGTCGTAGCTCCAGTCGATCAGCGCTGCGAGTGCCTGGTGGCGTTCCGGTAGGCGTCGACCGTTGGCGGTGAGCAATTGGTAGCGGTCTCCGAGCCGCTCCTCGATCTGTTCCAGCGAGAGCGCGCGCAGCCGCACCGCGGCGAGCTCGATCGCGAGCGGGATGCCGTCCAGGCGGTGACACAGCCGAACCAGTGGAGCGCGCTTGGGCGCGTCGAGCGTGAAGTCCGGCAGGACCTCCTTGGCCCGGTCCAGGAACAGCCGGACCGACGCGTACTGCTCCAGCACCTCCGCAGGTTCGGTGTCGTTGGAGTCCGAGGGCAGCGGTGGCACCCGGAACGGGTGGATGGTCAGGGTGTTCTCGCCGGGCACGCCGAGGGACTGCCGGCTGGTGGCGATCACACGAAGATCCGAGCACGAGCGGATCAGCGTGTCCACGAACTTCGCGGACTCGGCGAGCAGATGCTCGCAGTTGTCCAGCACGAGCAGCAGGTCACGGTCCTGGAGGTGGGACACGACGACATCGGCGGCCGTCCGCCAGGACTGGTCGTGCAGGCCGAAGGTAGCGGCGACGGTGCTCGCCAGGAGGCTCGGATCGCGCAGCTCGGCCAGGTCGACCAGCCACGCGCCATCGCGGAAGAAGCGGCGCTGCAGGTTGCCCGCCACGTGCACGGCCAGCCGTGTCTTGCCCACCCCGCCCGGCCCCACCAGCGTGACCAGGTGCGATGAGGTCAACAGCTGCCGCATCCGGGTGATCTCGCTGCGACGGCCGACGAAGCTCGTCACGTCGCCCGGGAGGTTGCCGACACGTTCCCGGGTCCGAGCGTCCGTCACAGGGCTCATGCAGATGAGGTTACCTGGACGGACATCTGGTCACACGGGGTAATCGGTTTCTGGAGGCTGTTCTCTCATCGCACTCGCTTGAGTGTGATGAGCAACCAGCAGCTGCTGTCAGTTGTCGACGAAATCCTCCCCGCGTTCAAAGTCCGGGTTCCAGACGTGCGTGCCGAGCCCCTCCGGGCACTCGAAGGTGTCGAGCCGGCCGTCCGAGACCAGAGACAGGCGGCGCGCGACCTGCCTGTCCAGAACCGCCCGGCTGTCACACGCGGGACCTGGGCATCGTGGCGCACTGCTGTATGTCACGGCCGGCTTCTGCCTCCTCAGTTGGTGCCAGGCGGATCTGCTTGACAGGCATCTTCGGTAGACATCTTCGGTGCGACGCGGGTGATGCGCATAGCCGGGCCAGGCTCACCGGATCGCCGGCCTCAGAGTCTACTGTGGACCATGCGCAACCACGTCAGATTCTCGCTACATGAAGCCGGATTCGTGCGAGTACCCGCACCACCCAGGCATGCACCAGTGAGCGCGGACCGCTGGTTGTGGCGTTCAGGGTGAGTCGGAATGCGGTGTTAGGAGCCGGAAGCCCTGGGCGGCTGGAAGATCATGGACTGCACGTCGACCGCGGCGCTCGGGGGCATGCTGCCGTTGGCCTGCATCAGCTCGATGACACGGCTGAGACGGCCGGCTTCCAGCGAACTTGGGTAGGTTCCGAGGCGGACCAGTGCGGCGGTCTTCTGGTCCACGTGCGCGTACCTCGGAACCTCTTCCTCGACCTTGTTGCGGTCGTTGTTGACTTCCGCCTGCGCGCGTTCCATGACACGCCGGAACGCCGCCAGGGTTTTCGGGTTCTCCTGCGCGAACTTGCTCGTCGTCGCGAACCCGGCGATCGGCATGGACTCGGTCGGCCCGGCGCAGGTGTCCGCGATGGTGGTCGCGCCGGTCATTTCCGCCTCGGAGATGTACGGCTCGGTGACCATCGCGGCCGAGATGTCACCGCGCCGCAGCGCGCCGGGCATGGCCGGGAAGGGCATCTCCGCGACCTTGACGTCCTGCGGGAGCACCCCGTGCGTCTTGAGCGTCGCCATCGTGGTCAGCTCAGCGATGTTGTTGCGTGTGTTGACGGCGACGGTCTTGTGCCGGAGGTCCTCGGGCTTGGCCACTGCGGTTGCGCTCGGCATGCCCAACAGCAGGAACATGCCTTGCGCGCATTGGTAGGCGTCGGCGACGAGCTTCAGGTTCGCCTGGCCGGCGGCCTGTGCCTGGAAGAACGAGACGTAGTTGCCGAACGTGATGTCGAGCTGGCCGTTGTTGACCAGGGGGACACCCGCGGAGCCGCCTTGAACGTCCTGCTTGTTGACGGTGAGCCCGGCCTGCTGGAAGTAGCCCTTGTCGATGGCGTACTGGAAGGCGGCCGTGTCGACGATGGGCATGCTCCCGACATTGATGACCGGCTTCTCCAGCGGCCCATCGCTGGCGTCGTCCTGCGAGCCGCCGAGGAGACCGCACCCAGAAACTGTGAACAGTGTCACTGCGATAACGGTGGCGAGGGCCGTTCGGCTGAGCGAGAGAGTCCGGCGGGCGGTACGGAGGTCGGCTCCAAGCATGTACGAGAGCTCTCTTCGGTGTAGGTCGCAGATCCCCCTAACGGCCCAGAACTTTGGCCGTTCGTTCGCCCAGAGTCAAGGCAGCGTGGCTTTTCGCTCAGTCCTTCAGGCAAGACGAAGACTGCTTGCTACGCAGGGTGTCCGCATCGGCCGGGGTCCACTGTGGTCTGCGTCAATTCGGCCGAGTGTGCGTCGGTCCGCGCCGGCCGGTCGACCGTGTTCGCGGCGGCGCCGTGAACAGGTGGAACAGCCCTGGCGATCACGGTTTGCGCGATTATTACGACTTCTGACTGAGGCTGGTGGCGAGATATCCCTACCTTAGTTGCTGGCTGCCGGCGAATGGTCTGAACAACGGCGAAATGTTCGCCGAGTCAGCACGGAACTACGGACAGTCAGACTCCTCGGGTACGGCGTGGTCGCGACGACGAAACAAATGTGCGACTAACCCGTTGGCTGGAATGCAGCCTGCCACCTGGCGTCTTATGTGTACGCAGTGTCACGTGCGATCAACGCATCGTTGACGGGAGATTTACTCCGAGTGCCAGTTGGCAAAATCGAACGCGTTATGCTAGCACCACGATCGGGTTAGGTGCGGTGACGCGAATTACGCTACGTGCTCCGCCCCACTTCCCTGTTCGCGGTATTCGCCAGTACGCTGTGGCGGCCGAGAGGAGCTTTAGCAGACGTGCCTCTCGGTTCTTTGGGGGGTGGAGCGGGACTCGTTCCATTCCTCTGAGCTGCAAATTTGGCTGCTCGCGAGGTCGGGGGTCGACCGAGCGAGCGCTGTGTGTTGCTGTCGGAATGAGGAAGCTCGCCAGTGGCCCGGACTGAGAAAGGACCCGATCGGTACAGCGTCCTGCTGCCGACGGGCGCCGATGCCCCCCAAACGGGCGAGGCAACTGCTACGAGCGGTGATGGCGGCGTCTCGTCTGCCTGGCCTACCGGTTACTCGTACGCCAGCGGTTTCGCGGACGACGCGACCTCCGGTGGCCTGTTCAGCAGGTGGAGGCTTCGCGACTGGCGTCTGCGCACGAAGCTGCTCGCGGTGCTGCTGGTGCCCTCCATCGCCGCTCTGGTGCTCGGTGGGCTCCAGGTCCAGCGGGACTTCGACAACGCCGACCAGCTGGTCCGCACCAGCGATCAGGTCCGGCTGGACACCACCGCGGCGAAGCTGACGCAGGAGTTGGAACGCGAGCGTGACCTGACCGTCGCCTACATCGCCGCCAACCGCAACGGCGACCTGACCGCCCTGCAGCAGCAGCGCGGCAAGGTCGACGCCGCCGCCAACGACTTCCGCGCGGAGATCGCGGACGTGCGAGGCAGCTCCTTCCCGGACGTCGCTGACCCGTTCGACAACGCCGCCTCCCACCTGAACCGGCTGGCCAGCCTGCGGGATGTCGCCCAGAGCACGACATTCCCGCCGGACGCCGCTCAGCGCGCCTTCACGGACTCGATCGACACCCTGATCGCGCTCGGCGAGCAGGGCATCGCCACGATCAGCGATCCGCAGCTCATCCGGCAGTACCTGGCCAGCAACGCCATGACCCGGGCCAAGGAGCAGGAGTCCATCAAGAGCGGGTTGCTGAGCCAGGCGCTGCTCAGAGGGGTGCTCGATCCGAACTCCCAGCGCCAGCTGCTGTCGGCGGATGCCCAGCTGGACTCGGCACTCAGCGACTTCCGCAAGTGGGCAAACCCGGCCGAGGTGCAGTCCTACGACGACACGGTCACCGGGCCGGACGTGGACGCGGCGCACACGATCCAGGAGACCGCGCTGGTTCACTCGGAGACCGGGCGGCCGTTGAGCGACCTCAACCAGCAGCAGTGGGACGCGGTGTCGACCCAGACCGTCAACCTCACCGGCAAGGTCGACGACCAGCTGCGTGCCCAGCTCCAATCCGCTGTGGACCGGCTGGCCAGCAGGGCGAAGTACCAGACCACCATCGAAGCGGGCCTGGTCGCCCTGGTCCTCATCCTGGCGTTCGTGATCGCGCTGCTCATCGCGCGCTCGATGCTGCGGCCGCTGCGCACGCTGCGGCGTAGCGCCCTGGACGTCGCGGACTGGCGGCTGCCGGACGCGGTCAACACGATCCTCGCGGACCCGAACCCCGACGTCGCCGAGCAGGTCCGCGTCGAACCGCTGCCGATCTACACCAAGGAGGAGATCGGCCGCGTGGCCCGCTCGTTCGACGCGGTGCACTCGCAGGCCCTGCGCCTGGCGTCCGAGCAGGCGCTGCTGCGCAACAACGTCAACGACCTGTTCGTGAACCTCGCGCGCCGCAGCCAGACGCTGGTGCAGCGGCAGCTGTCCCTGATCGACCGCCTGGAGCAGGACGAGCAGGACCCGGACCAGCTGTCCAGCCTGTTCGAGCTGGACCACCTGGCCACCCGCATGCGGCGGAACAACGAGAACCTGCTCATTCTCGGCGGCGCCGACTTGACCCGCCGCGTGATGCGGCCTGTCCCGCTGGCCGAGGTGGTCGGCGCGGCGGTGTCCGAAGTGGAGCAGTACAGGCGGGTCACCGTCGAGGACTCGCCGGAGCTGGCCATCCAGGGTCGCATCGTCAACGACCTCGTGCACCTGCTCGCCGAGCTGCTGGAGAACGCGACGGTGTTCTCCAACCCGGACACCGAGGTCACCGTGCGGACCCTGTACCGCAGGGGCGAGCTGGTCATGGAGATCCGCGACCGCGGTGTCGGCATCGACCGGTCCGAGATCGTCGGCATCAACGAGCGGTTGTCCCGCCCGCCGGAGGTCGACGTCTCAGTGTCCCGGCGGATGGGTCTGTTCGTGGTCGGCCAGCTGGCCCAGCGGCACAACATCCGGGTGCACCTCGCCAACAACGAGGACAACGAGGGCGGCGTCACCGCGATCGCCCGGCTCGACGGCGAGTACGTCTCGCAGCTCACGCCGGACGGCCCCATGCCGATGCCCGATACCCAGAGCATCAGCGGAATCGGCGGCATCGGCGGGGAGAACGGTGACCGGGCTGGCGGCTCGGTCAGCGAGAGCGGAACCCACCTCGGCTTGGCCGCCGCGTTCGGCTCGCGGGACCCGGCCACCAACGGCGCCACGACCAACGGGGCCGCCATCGAGCCGCCGACCGCCTACACGGCCTTCGGTGACGCAAGTTCCGAACGCTCGACGTATGGCGCCAGCGACGAGATGTCCACTCAGTACACCGCGATGCCCGGCTTCGAGCAGACGGAGTACGCGGAGGACGGATACGCCCAGGACGGATACGCCCAGGACGGATACGCCCGGGACGGATACGCCCGGGACGGATACGTCCAAGACGAGTTCGCCCAAGACGAATACGCCCAGCACGGTCAGGACGACGGCAGCGGCGAACCGCCTTACTCGGTGCGGATCACGTCCTCGGATACGGACCACGGCGCCAGCGACGTCCCGAGGTGGGACCCGCACGCCGCGTCGGCCGCCGACGATGTCCCGGCCATGCAGTGGCCGAGTGAGGAAGTGTCCGCGGCAAGCGCGGATTCGCCCGACTCGGAGACCACCATCGCCGCGGAGGGGGCAGCTTCGAACTTCGGCGGTCCCGGCGCGCTGTTCCGCAGCACGTTCCAGGGCGACCCGGCCGAGCAGGAGGGTCCGGCTGGGCAGGCGGGCCCGGCAAGCCAGTGGGGCCAGCCGTCCGCGGTCACTTCCGACTCGCTGTCGGCGGGGACTGCCCACGACATGGACGACGCGCCGACGCAACGCCTGCCGATCTACGAAGCCGTCCTCTCCCAGTGGTTCCGGGAGTCCGATGTGGACTTCGCGGCGGGATCGTCGGCCGATCCCTCGCTGGAGTCGTCCGGTCAGGGATTCGGTATCGCACCGGCCGACGACCACGGTCCCGGCGGTAACGGTGCCGGCAGCTTCCATGCCGGCGCGCTGAGCGGGCGTGGCTCCGCCAACGGCGACAGCCCCGCCGAGAGGGTCGCTGCCGACGACCACCGGGACGACGCCGAGTCGGAGTCGCCCGCCGAGCCCCAGGTCGGCGAGGACACCGGGGCCCGCGACTACGGCCAGTTCGGCCCGGCACACGACCCGGGCTGGGGGTCGGCCGATGCCGGTTGGGAGGCCGCGGAAGCGCTCGTCGAGCACACCCGTCAGCCGCAGCAGATGACCTCGGCGGGCTTGCCCAAGCGGGTGCCGAAAACCAACCTGGTGCCCGGTTCGGCCGCGCCCAAGTCGCAGTCGGGGCCGCCTAGTCGACCCACACCGCCCCGGTCGGCGGATGCCGTCCGTGGCAGGATGTCCAGCTTCCAGCAAGGCGTCCGCCGAGGCCGGCACGCCAGGGTCGAAGACGCCGTCTCCGACCCCCGTTCGAATCCGAGCCGTCCCGAGGAGCAGGAGTGACCGGGTCTGTGCAGCAACCCATGAGCAGCAACAGCTTTGGCTGGCTGATCACCGACTTCGTACGCCGGGTGCCCGGAGTTGCCCACGCGGTCGTGGTGTCCGCCGACGGCCTGCTGCTCGCGGGTTCCCAGGGGCTTCCCCGTGACCGTGCCGAGCAACTGTCAGCCGTCGCATCCGGCCTGTCGAGTCTCACGCAGGGCGCGGCCCGCTGTTTCGACGCTGGCGACGTCAGCCAGACCGTGGTGGAGATGGACCAGGGCTACCTGTTCCTGATGTCCATCAGCGACGGCTCGTGCCTGGCGGTGCTGGCCGCGCCGAACGCCGACATCGGCCTGGTCGCCTACGAGATGACCCTGCTGGTCGAGCGCGTCGGCAAGCAGCTCACCCCCGAACTGCGTGCGCAGTTACAAGGTATGGGTCGGCCGTGATCACCGCAGGCACGGTGATCGCGCGGCTGATCGGGATCACGCGGACCACGGGCGTCACGGCTGAGGGGAGCTAGCCATGAACCACGGGGCCGACCCGAACTGGGATGGGGACCTGTTCCGCATGTACGACCGGCGGATGCATGGCGGTGGCGACTCCTGGCAGGACGACTTCGCCGACGCGGCGAGCGGCCGGGACAGCAACCCCTGGGACAGCTCCCCTGAACGTCCCGCCAGCCCGGCTGACTACAGCAGCCGCGGCCTTTTCGGTGGCCCTGGCGCGGACCTGTTCGGGTCCGGCTACGCCGACGACTCCCCGGCGATCTCCGACTCCCCAGCGGCCTCCGACTCGGTGTACGACCAGGTACTCAACATGAGTGGCCACAGTGCCGGAGGTTCCAGCGGCGGGAGCGCGAGCAGGGGGCCGGGCACCGGGGGCGCTGGCTCGCAGCCGAACGGGGCCGGTAGCGCTGGAACCAGCGGCGCCGGGAGGTCCCGTCCGGGTACTCCGAGCCCCCGAAGCCGGCCCTCGTCAACCGGCCCCAATCCGCACACCGGGTCGATCCCGCCGATCTCGCAGCCGTTGCCGGCGGTGTCGGGTTCGATGCCGGCCGTGTCTGGCTCGATGCCTTCGGTGTCCGACTCCTCGTCCGGGTCCGGGTCGTTGCCGCCGATCCCGAGTGCGCCCTCGGAGTACCGGATGGACGACACCGGCTCGCTGGTACGCCCCTATGCCAGAACGAAGGGGCGCACCCGGACAGATTATGATCTTGCGATCGAGACGCTGGTGTCCACCAGCGACCGCGGTAGCCACGCCTCCCCGGCCACGCCGGAGCACCGCTCTATCTGCGGGCTGTGTACGGAGGCCCGGTCGGTCGCCGAAATCGCGGCACACCTGCGCCTGCCGCTGGGCGTGGTGCGGGTGCTGGTCGGCGACATGGCCGGTCTGGGGCTGCTGCTGATTCACGAGAGTGGAATGGTCGTCGGCGACCGGCCTTCCATGGAGTTCTTGGAAAGGGTTCTCAGTGGACTTCGTAAGCTCTGAGCACGACGGCACGAAGAAGAAGACCTCGACCAAGATCGTGGTGGCCGGCGGTTTCGGCGTCGGCAAGACGACGTTCGTCGGCTCGGTCTCCGAAATCGTGCCGTTGACCACCGAAGCGGTCATGACCGAGGCCAGCGTCGGGGTGGACGATCTCTCCGCCACGCCCGGCAAGGTGACGACCACGGTCGCGATGGACTTCGGCCGCGTCTCGCTGGACTCCGAGTTGATCCTGTACCTGTTCGGCACGCCCGGCCAGCACCGCTTCTGGTTCATGTGGGACGACCTTGTGCGCGGTGCCATCGGCGCGGTGGTCCTGGTGGACACCCGCCGGCTGGCGGACGCGTTCGCGTCGATCGACTTCTTCGACGACCGGCAACTGCCCTACGTGGTGGCGGTCAACACCTTCGACGGGAAGCTGCACCACAAGCTTGAGGACGTGCGCGAGGCGCTGACCATCGATGACTCGGTCCCGATCATCACGGCGGACGCGCGGGACCGGGAGTCCACCAAGCGCGCCCTGATCGCGCTCGTCCAGCACGCCATGCGGCGGCAGATGGCCGCGACCCCGGGTAACTGACCCGGGTACAGCACTCTCGGTTCGCGCGAGCGTTGTTGTTACCCGAGTTGGCACTGATTGTTTCGGTACGCAATGAGTCGCGTGGGAGCCTTCGCCTACGCCCTGGGCCGCCCGCGCCTCAACCTGCGACCGCCGCGCCGAGCCGGTCCATATCAGAGAAGTCCACATCGGACACTCGTGCGTCGGGCAAGCACGGGTCGGGTCGTCCAGTGTGCGGCGGCGTTTCCCCCGCTAGTCCGAGGGCTACTCCTCCACGACCGCGACCGAGGTGATGCGGTGCAGCGGGAATCCGCGCACCCGCCCCTCGGCTTGGTCGAACCCCTGCAGGACGCCGCCGCCGACACTGACCGGCTCGACCACCCGCTGGCCCGCCGTCCCGTTGGAGTCCACGAACCCCAGCCACACGCTGCGCCCCTCGCGTGCCGCTTCCTGCAGCAGCGCCAGCGTCGCCGACGCGCTCGGCCGCCCGCGCTCCGGGCGGACGGTCCGCCCGCGCCGGGCGTTGCCGGCGCGGTCGCCCGCCCGCAGCTCGCGGACCAGCTCCGCGAGCTGCTCGTCGTTCGGCGTCGCGGCCGGCGCCGGCTGCGACGGCTTGGCCCTGCTGCCGCGCACCCGCTGCCCGCCTTCGGCCAGATCCAGGATCTGGCCGTCGGCATTCTCCGCCGCTGCCGCGAACCCGGCCGTCCGCAGGCCGTGCACGACGTCGACCAGCGGCAGCGGGCTGACGAGCACGGTGGGGGCGATCCGGCGCAGCTGCAGGTCGGCGGTGTTGGGGTTGGCCAGCACTTCCGCGAGCAGCACGGAGTCGTCGCAGCGCAGGAACGCCGACGCGGTACCGGCTCGGAGCTGGCCGTGTCGGCGCGCGACGTCGTCGATGAGGTAGGTCAGCGACTGGGGGATCGGCGTGCGCGACCGTGCGCGGAACAGTTCGTGCAGCTCGTGTGCGCTGCGTCCGGCGTCCAGCGCGCGGCGCACGCTTGGCTCGCTGATCCGGTAGACGGTGGCGCTGCCGGCGGATTCGACGTCAGCGACGAGCTTCATGTCGGCGGCGAGCTCGGGTTCCAGCCGGCCGGGCGCGACGACCGTCAGGTCCGCCTGCACCAGCACGTGATCCACCGGCTCCGGGAGTGCCGAGGCGAGGAGCTTGGCCGCTTCCGCGGCACCGTCGTACAGCAGCGCCCGGCCGGCGCTGGACAGCGCGCCCAAGGCAGTGATGCCGAGCGCGGACGCCTCCGACAGCGTCCAGCGCACCAGGTTGTCCCGCATGCGGCCGCCGCGCCTCGGCGCGCGCCACGCGAGCACGGCCGAGACGTCTTCCGCGCTCCGCACGCCATGCCCGGACGGAAGCTCGTCGAGCAAGTCGAGCACGCGTCGCCGGTCGCGGGGTGCCAGCGGCCGGCGCAGCTCCTCCGACAGCGGGCCGAGCAGCCGTTCTTTCTCGTCGCGTGCGCCGATCAGGCCGGGCACGCGGGTGAGGTCCAGCCACGCCTTGGCCAGCGTGGCCCACTGTTGCTCCGGCATCGACGCCAGCCACGAGTCCGCCTGTACGGTCGGCACCCACTGCGGTTCGCTGTCCTCGCTGTTGGCGACTAGCCCCGCCGCCACGACGAGTTCGATGAGCAGGGAGCAGCGGGGTTCGTCCACTTCGAGGGCTTTCGCCGTGCGCCGGACATCCCGCACCCCGACGCCGCCAGAACGCAGCACGTCGGGCGGGTCGTCACCCCAGGTGTCCAGCAGGGACTCGGCGTGCCGCAACAGCTCCAGCACCTCGCCGGCCGCCGTTGCATCCACAGTGGACATTCCGTGGTCGGTCAGGTCCAGCAGCGGCTCTTCCGGCTGGACCGCGCCCATCGGGTGGTCCCCGCGCACGGCGAAGGCGAGCTGGCGGGGCAGCTCCACGGTTTCGGTGTCCCGGCGCAGCAGCAGCCCTTTCGCCAGCAACCGCTGGACCGGTGTGCGCGCTTCCTCCAGGGGCACGGCCGTGCCAGCGTCCCGCGTCTGACCCACGGGTGGTCCTTCGGCGAGTCGCCGAACCAGGTTGTGCTCGTCCTCGTCCAGGGCCTGAAGCGCCGCAGCCGCCGATTCCGGGTTCAGGTCGGCGGATTCGCGCCCGAGGCCACCCGGAAACGCGGGCATGGCCTCGCGAGCGGTGGGAACTACAGCGAGTGCGTCGTCGCTGCCCCATGCGAGCGCGCGGGCGCGCAGGGTGTCGAGCGCGCCCCGGGCACGCTGCTCGGTGACGTCAGCGCCGAGCAGTCGCGTCAGCGACGTCAGCGAGGCCGGCGTCTCGTCCGCGCCGAGCACGAGCAGCGCTTCGAGTGTGGACAGCGCGAAGGCGTCCAGGTCCTCGCACGCCCGAGCCACCGATGAGCGCACGCCGGCACGTGTGGCCAGCACCGACGTGTCGGCCGGCGGGGGAGTGGCCAGATCCGTGCGGGCGCGCAGCAGGGCGACGAGGTCATCGTCGTCGAGCGCGCGAAGCCAGTCCGCCAGTGAGCTACCGGGCATCTCCCCCAGGATACGGACAGCTCGTTGGGGCACTGGCAGTTCGCCTCGGCCAGGCTCACACCGGCCACGCGCACGGCCCGCCGACCTCGCTGTGATGTGGCAGCCCGCACACCCCGGGCAACCTGGCCGGGGCCATCGGGCAAACTGGAGGGTGTCGTAGCCGCGTACCCAGCCCGTACGCGAGCAGGCGCCCGAGGAGGAGGACAACGTGGCGAAGGCCAAGTCCCGGAAGAAGCTGGACCGTATCGACCCCGAGTGGCCCGCAGCCGACGGTGAGCACCCCGTGAGCGAGTTCCTCGCTGACCGCCAGGGTTCGCTGTCCCCGTTCGGCCAGGTCAGCTTCCCGCTGTCCGAGGACGAAGTTCCGTACCAGCACCCCGTCACGGTGATCAACAAGTAGGTTACCGCTGGGTAGCGGCCCGGGCGTGGATCACACTCCCGCACGTTCTAACCTCGGTCGCATCGGGCGGTCGCACCTCACGCGCGGTCGCTTGTGGACGCTTACGAGGCAGGTCGCCCGGCACAGGACCAGCCCGCGAGTGCCCTAGATCATTCGGGTTTGTTCGTGACAGGGTTAGTTCGTGACAGGGGTGTGCCATGCCGGTTCCAGGTCCCGGTTACTCGATCACCGTGCGGGTGGAGGCGCCGCCGTCGGCCAGTGCCGCCGGTGACCTCACGGGCGCGGTGGGCCGCGCTGGGGGCGTGATCACGGCGTTCGACGTCGTCGAGTCGCACGCGGACCGCATCGTGGTGGATATCACGTGCAACGCGCTGTCCGCTGATCACGCCAACGACATCACCGACGTGCTCCGCACGCTTCCGGGGGTCACGGTTCGCAAGGTCTCGGACCGAACCTTCCTGGTCCACCTCGGCGGCAAGATCGAGGTCACGTCCAAGGTGGCGCTGGCCAACCGCGATGACCTCTCCCGCGCCTACACCCCAGGTGTCGCGCGGATCTGCACCGCCATCGCCGAGAACCCCTACGACGCGCGGCGGCTGACGGTGAAGCGCAACACCATCGCCGTCGTCACCGACGGCTCCGCCGTGCTCGGGCTGGGCAACATCGGCCCGGAGGCCGCGTTGCCGGTGATGGAGGGCAAAGCGGCGCTGTTCAAGAAGTTCGCCGGCGTCAACGCCTGGCCGGTGTGCCTGGCCACCCAGGACACCGAGGAGCTGATCCGCGCCGTCGAGCTCATCGCCCCGGTCTACGGGGGCATCAACCTGGAAGACATCGCCGCGCCGCGCTGCTTCGAGATCGAGGCGCGGCTGCGCGAGAAGCTCGACATCCCCGTGTTCCACGACGACCAGCACGGCACCGCGATCGTCGTGCTCGGGGCGTTGCGGAACGCGTTGCGCGTGGTGGGCAAGGACATCACCGACACCCGGATCGTCGTGTGTGGTGTGGGCGCGGCCGGTTCCGCGATCATCCGCCTGCTGCAGCGCAAACAACCGAAGGACATCATCGCGGTGGATGTCGACGGCATCGTGCACGTCGGCAGGAGCGACAGCGACCCGAACCTGAAGTCGATCGCGGCCACGACGAACAAGGACGGCCGCTCCGGCACGCTGTCGGACGCGGTGGTCGGTGCGGACGTGTTCATCGGGGTGTCGGCTCCGAACCTGCTCAGCGCAGACGACGTGGCGGCGATGAACTCCGACGCGGTGGTGTTCGCGCTCGCCAACCCCGACCCCGAGATCGACCCGCTGGAGGCGCAACAGCACGCCACCGTGGTCGCGACCGGGCGCAGTGACTACCCGAACCAGATCAACAACGTGCTGGCGTTCCCTGGAGTCTTCCGGGGCCTGCTGGACGCGCACGCGAACCGGATCACCGACGACATGATGATCGCTGCCGCGAACGCGGTCGCGGACGTGGTGGACGGGGAACGGCTCAACGCGTCGTTCATCGTTCCCAGCGTCTTCGACCCGTCGGTGTCCAAAGCCGTCGCCGACGCGGTTCGCCGTGCTGCGGTGGAGGACAGCCAGTCCGGCTGAGGGGCTCTCGGACCGGTCCGGCGGCCGTCAGCGGGCGAACGGCCAGGCTTTAGGCTGCACATATGCAGCGTGAGCCCGAACACGGCCTAACCCACGTGGACGCCGCCGGATCGGCGCGCATGGTCGACGTCTCCGCCAAGGAAGCCACCGCCCGCACGGCCGTGGCCAGCGGCGTGGTCCGCTCCACGACGGAGGTCATTGGTCTCCTGCGCCGGGACGGGCTGCCCAAGGGGGACGCGCTGGCCACCGCCAGGATCGCCGGGATCATGGCCGCCAAGCGCACCCCGGACCTCGTCCCGCTGTGCCACCCGATCGCGCTGTCCAGCGTGACCGTGGACCTCGAGCTCGGCGACGACGAGGTGCGGATCACCGCGACGGCACGGACCACGGATCGCACGGGGGTGGAGATGGAGGCGCTCACGGCCGTCACCGGCGCCGGCCTCGCCCTGCACGACATGATCAAGGCGGTTGACCCGGCCGCCGTGCTCGACGCCGTCCGCGTCGAGCGCAAGGAGGGTGGCAAGACCGGCACGTGGGTTCGGCCCGCGTAGTGCGTGAGCTGGAGGCAACGGATGTCTGAACGGACCGCTCGGGTGGTCGTGGCCTCGAACCGGGCCGCCACCGGAGTGTATGAGGACCGGACCGGTCCGTTGATCACGGAGTGGCTGCGCGAGCGCGGGTATGACACGCCCGATGCGCGGGTCGTGCCGGATGGCGAGCCGGTCGGCGAGGCACTGCGAAGCGCGGTGGCGGACGGCGTCGACGTCGTCATCACCACTGGCGGGACCGGGCTCACACCCACCGACCGCACCCCGGAGGTCACCGCTGAGATCCTCGACCGCCCGATTCCGGGCCTGGCTGAGGCCGTGCGCGACGCGGGCTTGCCGAAGGTGCCCACCGCCGTCCTCTCGCGGGGATTGGCGGGCATCGCCGGGCGGACGCTGGTCGTGAACCTGCCCGGATCGCGTGGCGGCGTGCGGGACGGTCTGGGCGTCCTTGACGGCGTCCTCGACCATGCCGTGGATCAGATCCACGGCGGGGACCACGTGCGAGGCGATCACGTCGGTGCTGAGCACCCGCACGGGCACGTGCGGGCGGCCACGCCGGGCGGGGCGGAGGTCTTGCGGGCCGAGGTGACCGAGAGCCCGATCGACGCCGCCGCGCTGTCCCGGCTGGTCGAGCACCGGGCGGCCGGGGCTGTGGTCACCTTCGACGGCGTGGTGCGCGATCACGACGGCGGGCGCGGGGTGCGCGAACTGGAATACGTCGGCCACCCGAGCATGAACGAGGTCGTCGGCGCGGTCGCCGCCGAGATCGCGGGCCGCTTCGAGGGTGTCCGCACGCTCGCGGTGGCGCACCGGGTCGGGCTGCTGGGCATCGGTGACGTCGCGCTCGCGTGCGCGGTGGCGGCCGAACACCGCAAGCAAGCGTTCGAGGCGTGCGCGGAGCTGGTCGACGAGGTCAAGCGCCGCCTGCCGATCTGGAAGCGCCAGGTCTTCGACGACGGCTCGGAAGAGTGGGTCAACTGCCCCTGAACGAACTGGTAAGGAACGAGGACCCCACCGCTGGGGGCACGCGATGGGGTCCTCGGGACCTACCAGCCGCCGGTGGTCACCGGCAGCCGAAGATCATCGAACGTTGAGCTTCTGGCCGGGGAAGATCAAGTTCGGGTTCTGGACGGCCTCCCGGTTGTGCTGGAAGATCGATTCGTACGACACGCCGAACTTCTGGCCGATCTTGCTCAACGTGTCGCCGGCCTGGACGGTGTAGTCGCCGTCGCCCGAGCTCTTGGGAGTGCTCTCGGTCGAGGCGGAGCTGGCGCCAGAGCCGGAACTGGACGTGCTCGGCGCCGAGACCGTCTTCGTGCTGCCGCCCTCCCAGCTGATCTTGGCCGAGCAGCCCGGCCAAGCGTTCGGCCCCTGGGAGGCGAGGACCTTCTCCGCGATGGTGATCTGCTCGTCGCGGGTGGCGTCCTTGGCGTTGGCGGCGTACTGAGTCCCGCCGTAGGCGTCCCAGGTGGACGACGTGAACTGCAGGCCGCCGAAGAAGCCGTTGCCGGTGTTGGCGCTCCAGTTCCCGCTGCTCTCGCACTGCGCGAGCTTGTCCCAGTCGGCGGCATTGGCGGTGCCCGCGATCGCGATCGGGGTAGCGATCACGGCGCCGGCTACGGCGAACCGGGCCGTGTTGCGGGCAGTATTCGAGGTTTTTCGATGCTTGCCTTTATAGCGAGCCATTTCCCTCTCTCCTGCCGCGCCTGCTGGGCGAGCTGCACGAGCCCGGCCGGGTTTGGACCGACCCCACGCCCCAGGTCTTCGGGGGACCCGGGAGTGGCTTCCCGTCCCTGTCCGGTTTGTTCGTTCGGGGGTAGGAAGCCCGCCGGACAGGGTTCGGCGCTGCGGACTTCCCGTTCCTTGCCGGTCGGTTCGGGGCCGACCGGTTTGCGACAGTACGTAGCCGAGAAGGAAAACGAAAACTTCAGGGACTGTGACCCTGATCACGGTAACACCTGTTGCCCCGCACCCGATCCCGGGTGTTTCCGCAGGTCAGAGCGCCGTTATCAGTTCGTTTTCAGGCTGAGATCGATCACCCTGGGTGAGGTGTGGATCACCTGTTCAGCGACCCGCTGATCGGGTCGGACCAGTCGAGGCGGCGGACTTGTCACGCGGAATTCGTGACTGTTTTGCCGCACATGACCGAAATTCCCTGATCACGTAGAGAATCCAGTTGAATGCTTTGTGTGATCGATAGGAAGAACAAAGAGTGATTTATCCCGCGTGTGAGTGTCGGAATGCGGAAGGTCGTCGGGATGCCGGTCGAAGAGGCCCGCGAAATTCACTCGGTCGGCGGAGGTATGACACGCCGACAGCACGCCGAATCTACGGTATTCGCGCAGGCGCACGCGCCCGCGGTTCCTAATTATGCGTATGCGGTCCAGGGCCGGGAACAGGGGGGTCGCCAACCGGCGGGGTTAGCCCCCGGCGAACGGCGGCAGGACATCCAACTCGGCGCCGTTCGGCACGGCAGTGGCGTGGTCGTGGACCGCCACGCCGTCCAACAGGAAGCTGCACGCGGGGACGATCTGAGCGATGCGATCGTCGTGCTGGTCGTGGACGGCGCCGAGCACGTCGGCCACCGTGACCGCGCCGGCCTGTCGCGGGGAGACCAGCAGGGTCTCCTCGTCCACGCCCACCGCTGCCCGCGCGCCGGCGAAGTAGCGCACGCGCACGTCCACCGGGTCGCTCACAGTCTGGGTGTCGACGTTCTCGTGCACAGGTCATCCCCCAATAGCGCTCATGGGTCGCGAGGGCTGCGCGAACTCGTCGGAGTCCATGCCGTGCCCGGCGGCCTTGGCCCACATCATGTTCCGCCACAGCTGGGCCAGCTCGCCGTCCGTGGCGCCGGTCCGCAGCGGGGCTCGCAGGTCGGTCTCGGTCTGTGCGAACAGGCAGGACCGCAGCTGGCCGTCCGCGGTGAGCCTGGTCCGGTCACAAGTGGCGCAGAACGGGCGGGTCACCGAGCCGATCACGCCCACCACCGCCGGTCCGCCGTCGACCAGCCACCGCTCGGCGGGAGCCGAACCGCGTTCCGCGTTGTGCGGGGTCAGCGTGAACTCGGTGGCCAGCTGTCGCAGGATCTCGTCCGCGGTCACCATCCGCTCCCGGTCCCACCCGTGCTGCGGGTCCAGCGGCATCTGCTCGATGAACCGGAGTTGGTAACCGGAGTCCAGGCAGAACCGCAGCAGCTCGCAGGCCTCGTCCTGGTTGAGGTCGCGCAGCAGGACAGCGTTGATCTTGACGGGCTCCAGGCCGGCGGCCTTGGCCGCCGCGAGCCCCGCCAGCACGTCGTCCAGCCGGTCCCGGCGGGTCAGTTCGGTGAAGACGTCGGGTCGCAGCGTGTCCAACGAGACGTTGACCCGATCCAGCCCGGCATCGCGCAACTGCTCGGCGTAGCGGCCGAGGTTGATCCCGTTCGTCGTCAGCGATATGCGCGGTCGGCCCGGAAGCGCCGCCGTCGCCGCGATGATGTCCACCAGGTCCTTGCGCAGCAGCGGCTCGCCGCCGGTGAACCGGACGTTGGTGACGCCGAGGTCCTCGACCGCGATTCGGATCAGGCGCGTCATCTCGGCGAAGCTGAGCAGCTCGTCCCGGGACAGCCACGGCAGGCCGTCGGCCGGCATGCAGTACGTGCACCGCAGGTTGCACTTGTCGATCAGCGACACGCGGAGGTCGCTCGCGACACGACCGAAGCGATCCACCAGAAAAGGAGTGTCGGGACGGTCGGCAGTGTCCACCCCACCACTCTGCACGGCTGGAATTCCGAGATCTACCGCCACGCCCCGAGCGTAGTCGGCCGAGGTGTCCTATATCGACCTTGGACAGCCCGTTTGTGCTGCCGATACGAGCAGCGGGATGTGTCGTGGGCCACGCTCGGAGAAACGCACGAACATCATTCAGAAACGCATTTGCGTGGCGTCAGGCATAGTTTTTTCCGCAAGTGCGGAAGTACAGTCCGAGACTGTGCCGCAATACCGAGTTTCCGAAGCCGCCGCCGTGCTGGGCGTCAGCGACGACACGGTGCGCCGCTGGATCGACTCCGGGCAGCTGTCCTCCGAGCGGGACGTCTCCGGGCGGTTGGCTGTCGACGGTGCCGCGCTCGCCGCGTTCGCGCGGTCGCAAGCCCGTTCGGCTCACGACCCGTCCGGGGTCGGGCGTTCGGCCCGGAATCGGTTCGTCGGACTGGTCACCGAGGTCATGTCGGACCAGGTGATGTCGCAAGTGGAACTGCAGTGTGGGCCGCACCGGCTGGTGTCGTTGATGAGCACCGAAGCCGTCCGCGAGCTCGGCCTGCAGCCAGGCGCGATGGCAGTAGCAGTGATCAAATCCACGCAGGTCGTGGTCGAGACCCCCGGGGAGTCTGGGTGACGCACGCTCGCTTTGTGAAGTTGTTTCGGGTTCAACCCGCCAAGAAGGCGACGGCCACCTTGGCGGGCGGGCTGGCTGCCCTGACGCTGGCACTCGCCGGGTGCGGTTCGAACGCGGCGCCCGGTTCGCAGCCGCGCACCTTGAACGTCCTGGCTGCCGCATCCCTGACTGAGTCGTTCAACGTGTTGAAGGCGCGTTTCGAGGCGCAGCACCCCGGCGTGACTGTCCGGCTCGACTACGGGGGTTCCTCGTCGCTGGCCGAGCAGATCACCAACGGTGCGCCGGCCGATGTCTTCGCGTCCGCGGACACGAAGAACATGGACAAGGTCGCCAAGAAAGGCATGGTCGAGGGCAAGTCGCAGACCTTCGCCACCAACCACCTGGTGATCGCGGTGCCGCCAGGGAACCCGAAGCACATCGCCACGCTCGCGGACCTGGCCGCACCGGACCGCCAGGTCGTGGTGTGCGCGCCCGACGTGCCTTGCGGCTCCGCCGCCGCGGGGGTCGAGCGTGCCACCGGGGTGCAACTGCACCCGGTCAGCGAGGAGACCGACGTCAAGTCCGTGCTGCACAAGGTGTCCGCGGGTGAGGCGGATGCCGGGCTGGTGTACACCAGCGACGTCCAGTCCGCGCATAACACGGTGCAGGGTGTCGAGTTCCCGCAGGCGAACGCCGTGGTGAACACGTACCCGATCGCCGCGGTGCACGGGTCGCACGTGCCCGACTTGGCCGCGGACTTCGTCAAGCTTGTGGAAAGCCCGGAGGGCAGGCAGATCCTGGCCGGCAACGGATTCGGGATGCCGTGATCCCACGGGTTTCGGTGCTCCGGTCAAAGGCTCCGGGCTCCACCGCGACGAGGGCACCCATCAGGGCGGTGCCCTCGTTGCTGTGGGTACCGGGCATCGCCGCGCTCGTCCTGGTGGTGTTGCCCGTCGTCGGGCTTCTGACCCGGGTTGATCTGACCCGGCTGCCGAAGCTGCTGACCAGTACTGCGGCCCTGGACGCGCTGGAGTTGTCGTTGCGCACCGCGGTGATCTCGACAGCGTTGTCGTTGGTCCTGGGCGGGCCGCTGGCGATGCTGCTCGCCCGGGGACGGTTGCCGGGGCTGCGGTTCGTTCGCGCTCTGGTGCTCCTACCCTTGGTTCTTCCTCCTGTGGTTGGTGGTCTGGCGTTGCTGTACCTGCTCGGGCGCACCGGCGCGGTCGGGCAGGTGCTGGACCTCGCGTTCGGTCTGCGCCTGACCTACACGACGACGGCGGTCGTCCTGGCGCAGACGTTCGTCGCGATGCCGTTCCTGGTGGTCGGCCTGGAAGGCGCCCTGCGCACCGCAGGAGCCCGGTACGAGCAGGTCGCGGCCACGCTGGGAGCGAGCCCTTGGACAGCGTTCCGGCGGGTGACCATACCGCTGGTGCTGCCCGCGCTGGGTTCGTCCCTGGTCCTGACCTTCGCCCGTGCCCTGGGCGAGTTCGGTGCCACGATTACCTTCGCTGGCAGCCTGCAGGGCACCACGCGCACCTTGCCACTGGCCATCTACGACGCCGCTGAGTCCGATGTGGACTCGGCGGTCGCGATGTCCCTGTTGCTGGTCGTGGTGGCCCTGCTGGTGATCGGGTCGGTTGGGTCCCGCTCAGTGGAGGAGGCGCGGTGACCGGTCTGCATGCGGAACTGGAGGTACGCCGAGGCGAGTTCGCGCTGGACGTGAAGCTGGCCGTGCGGCCCGGCGAAGTGATCGCGCTTCTCGGCCCGAACGGCGCCGGCAAGTCCACGCTGCTTTCGGTGCTCGCCGGACTGCTGAGCCCCGATCGCGGACGAGTCGAACTCGACGGCCGGATGTTGCTGGAAACGGGGTCCAACACGTGGGTTCCCGCGCACCGCAGAGGCGTGGGCCTGCTCGCGCAGGAACCGCTGCTGTTCCCGCATCTGTCCGCAGTGGACAACGTCGCGTTCGGCCCGAGGTCTGCTGGAGCATCGCGTGTTCGCGCCAGGCAGACCGCGGAGCACTGGTTGTCCGAAGTGGACTGTGAGTCCCTTTCGGATCGCAAACCGGCGCAACTTTCCGGCGGGCAGGCGCAGCGGATCGCGCTGGCCCGGGCGCTGGCCGCCGATCCCGAGCTGTTGCTGCTGGACGAACCGATGGCCGCGCTGGACATCGATGCGGCACCGGCCATGCGCGGTCTGCTGCATCGCATCCTCAGCGAACAGCGCCGACCAGCGGTCCTGGTCACCCATGACGTGCTCGACGCCGTGGTACTCGCGGACCGCGTGCTGGTGCTGGGTGACGGGCGGATGGTCGAGCAAGGTGCGACCCGAGATGTGCTCGCGCGCCCCACAACGGAGTTCACGGCCCGGATCGCCGGACTGAACCTGCTGACAGGCCGCACTGCCGACGGTGCGCTCACCAGCGGTGACACCGTCATCAGCGGGCAGACCGTCGAACGGGTGGAGCACAACGAAGCCGCAGCCGCCGTGTTCAGCCCGTCGTCGGTCGCGGTGCACCGAGAGCGCCCTTCGGGCAGCCCGCGGAACGCGCTGCGCGTGCGCGTCACCGGGCTCGAACCCCGTGGCGACGTCGTCCGCGTCCGGGCGGTGGGCGACGGCGCCACGCTGGCCGCGGATGTGACTCCGGCGGCCGTGGCCGATTTGCGGCTGGCGGTAACCGAGCATGTGTGGTTCGTGGTCAAAGCGACCGAGGTGGCCATCCACCCCATCTCCGGGGGAGGATCTGCCCCGTGACTGACGAGGGAACCACCTGGACCTACCTGATGGACATGGACGGCGTGCTGGTGCACGAGGAACACATGGTTCCCGGCGCCGACGCGTTCCTCGAACAACTTCGCGAGTACGGCATCCCGTTCATGGTCTTCACCAACAACTCGATCTACACCCCGCGCGACCTGCGCGCACGGCTGTCCGCCAGCGGCTTGGACGTGCCCGAGTCCGCGATCTGGACGTCGGCACTGGCCACCGCACAGTTCCTGGACAAGCAGCGGCCCAGCGGGTCGGCGCACGTTGTCGGGGAGTCCGGGCTGACCACGGCACTGCACAACATCGGCTACGTGCTCACCGACCGGGACCCGGACTACGTGGTCCTCGGTGAGACCCGCACCTACAGCTTCGAGGCGATCACCAAGGCGATCCGCCTGGTCGAGGGTGGCGCACGGTTCATCGCGACCAACCCTGACGAGAAGGGCCCCAGCAAGGAAGGCACGCTGCCCGCGACCGGCGCGGTGGCGGCGCTCATCGAGCGGGTCACCGGTCGCAGGCCGTACTACGTGGGCAAACCGAATCCGCTGATGATGCGCTCGGCGCTGCGAGCGCTCGGCAAGCACTCGGAGAACACCCTGATGATCGGGGACCGGATGGACACCGACGTGCGCTCCGGGCTGGAGTCGGGTTTGCAGACGATCCTGGTCCTGTCCGGGATCTCGGACGAGGGCACCGCCGAGCGGTTCCCGTACCGGCCGACCAAGGTCGTCGGGTCCGTGGCCGATCTGATCGGGCACGTGGCCGACCCGTTCGCGGTCTGAGTGGCCCAGAGATCGTGAAGTGTTTCCCTGTGGCGGGCGGAAAGCCGCCCGCCACAGGCGTTTCATGAGGTTGAGTACGTCAAGGGCGGCAGTCGCTACGTTGGTCGTCATGCCCTAAAGAGGGCCGAGGCAACCCTTCTGATTCACCCTCGCCTCGAACATCAGTCCGAAGGGTGATCTCGTCATCTTCGGAAGCCGCCGTTATCGGAAGCTGTGGAACACCCCAGGTTCGTCGACGTCCACGATCCGCTTGCCCAGCGGCAACAGTGAGACGGGCACCAGCTTGAAGTTCGCGATCCCCAGCGGAATCCCGATGATCGTTACGCACATCGCGAGCCCGGTCACGATGTGCCCCAGCGCCAGCCACCACCCGGCGAGCACCAGCCACAGGATGTTGCCAATCGTCGAGAACGCCCCGGCGTACGGCTCATCGACCAGGCGTCTCCCGAACGGCCACAACGCGAAGTTGGCCATGCGGAACGAGGCGATGGCGAACGGAATCCCGACGATCGTGATGGCCAACACGATGCCAGCTAACGCGTACCCCAGAGCCATCCAGAACCCGCAGAGCACCAGCCAGATGATGTTGAGCAACAAGCGCATGCCTTAAGTGTGACCGCCTGGAGCGCCGTGGCCATCAGGGAAGTCCCCTAATGATCTCCCTAAACCTCCAGCTGCCCGTGCAGCACGGTCACGGCTTGCCCCGCCAGCCCGACCCGGTCGCCGCGCAGCGTCATCCGCACCACACCGCCGCGCTCGGAAGCCTGCTCACCGACCAGCTCGGTGCCGCTCTCGGTCCTCCCGAGCTGCTCGGACCACCAGGTGGCCAGGGTGCAGTGCGCCGATCCGGTCACGGGATCTTCCGGGATGCCGACCCGGGGGCCGAAGACCCGGCTGACGAAATCGATGCCTTCCCGGTCGCCGGGTGCGGTCACGATGACCGCACGGGCGGGGACGTGCGCCAGCGCGTCGAGGTCGGCTTGCAGCGCTCTGACCTGGGCAGCTGACTCGGCCTGCAGAAGTACGTCCGAACTCCCACGCATGACTCGCACCGCGGTGAGGCCCGGCAGACCGTTGGTCAGCTCGTCGGTCAACGTGGCCGGCGCCGTCTTGTCAGCCGGGAAGTCCATCTCCACCCAACCGCCGCCCTTCGCGGAACACCTCAGCTCACCGCTTCGGGTGGTAAAGCGCTGGTCACCGCCCAGCACGTGGCTGGTGGCCAGGGTGGCGTGACCGCACAGGTCAACCTCGGTCGTCGGGGTGAACCAGCGCAGCGGTTTCGGCTCGTCTGCTCCCACGGAGGTCACGACGAACGCCGTCTCCGCGTGCTTGAGCTCGGCGGCCACCAACTGCATCCACTGGTCCGTGGCGGGTTCCTCCAGGAGCACGACGCCGGCCGGGTTGCCCCGGAATGCGGTGTCGGTGAAGGCATCCACGACGTAAACATCCATGATCGCAGCGTACGACCCGTCAGACTGGGTGGTCGATCGGATAATGCCGCCTCCGGTCCCTCGACTGGCGCGCACCAGCGAGGTAATGATGGTGACCCCTGGCACTCCGAGGCTCCGCACGCGAATGTCGCACGAGGAGGCGTACGAATGGGCGCGACCGCAGCTCCCGCGAACGTGGTGTACCCGCAACTGAGCTACGCGTCGGGGACCTCCGACGTCCCGCTGCTGGGCGAGACGATCGGGGCGAACCTGGACCGGACGGCAGCCCGGTTCGGCGAACGTGACGCCATGGTGGAGCACTCGACCGGGCGACGCTGGAGCTATGACCAGCTCCTCGCCGACGTGAACGCGCTGGCGCTCGGCATGCTCGACGCCGGTCTTGGCAAGGGGGACCGGGTGGGGATCTGGGCGCCGAACCGGGCGGAGTGGACACTCGTCCAGTACGCGAGCGCGAAGATCGGCGCGATCCTGGTGAACATCAACCCGTCCTACCGGGTGCACGAACTGGAGTACGTGCTTAACCAGTCCGGTATCCGGGCACTGATCGCCGCCGAAGCGTTCAAGACCTCGAACTACGTTGCCATGATCGACGAGGTCCGTCCGAAGTGCCCAGCGCTGGAGCACGTCGTGATCCTGGATGCAGCGGAGTGGGAAGGGCTGATGCGCCGTGGGCGCCAGGCCGATCCCAGAGCGCTGGTCGAGGCGCAGGCCACGCTGAGCGCCGACGACCCGATCAACATCCAGTACACCTCGGGGACCACCGGATTCCCCAAGGGTGCGACGCTGTCGCACCACAACATCCTCAACAACGGCTTCTTCGTGGGCGAGCTGCTGGGGTACACCGAGGTGGATCGGGTTGCGATCGTCCCACCCTTCTACCACTGCTTCGGGATGGTGATGGGCAATCTGGCCTCCACCAGCCACGGCTCGTGCATGGTGATCCCGTCCGAGGGCTTCGATGCCGCCGCGACCCTGTCGGCGGTGGCCGCCGAGCGCTGCACGTCGTTGTACGGCGTGCCGACGATGTTCATCGCCGAGCTGGATCTCCCGGATTTCCCGAATTACGACCTGTCGTCGCTGCGTACCGGTGTCATGGCCGGATCGACCTGTCCGGTGGAGGTGATGAAGCAGGTCATCGACCGGATGGGCATGTCCGAGGTGGCGATCTGCTACGGCATGACCGAGACCTCGCCGGTGTCCACCCAGACCCGCGCGGACGACTCGCTGGAGCGTCGAGTGTCCACAGTGGGCAGAGTATGCCCGCACATCGAGATCAAGATCGTCGATCCGGCGACCGGGCTGACCGTGCCGCGTGGCCAGGCCGGCGAGCTGTGCACTCGCGGCTACTCGGTGATGCTCGGCTACTGGGAACAACCGGACAAGACAGCGGAGGTCATCGATCCCGCGCGCTGGATGCACAGCGGCGATCTCGCGATGATGGACTCCGACGGCTACGTCAGCATCACCGGCCGGATCAAGGACATGATCATTCGCGGTGGCGAGAACATCTACCCACGCGAGATCGAGGAGTTCCTCTACACCCACCCCGACATCCTCGACGCCCAGGTCATCGGCGTTCCCGACGAGCGCTACGGAGAGGAAGTGATGGCCTGGGTGCGGCTACGGGAGGGCACCGAGGAGCTGACCGCGCAAGCCCTGCGCGAGTTCTGCGACGGCAAGCTCGCGCACTACAAGATCCCGAAGTACGTGCACGTCGTCGACGAGTTCCCGATGACCGTGACCGGCAAGGTCCGCAAGGTCGAGATGCGCGAGGCGTCGATTGAGCTGCTCAGGCTGAGGTCATAGCCGAAGGTCGGTGGCGGCCTGCCGCAGCGCGGCGGCGTCCTCGGCGCCGAACTGCTCCTCCAGGTGCTCCGGGGAGGCATCGACGTCGATCTGCTCGACGGGGACGCCCCGCGCGGCCGAGATGGCGCCGAGCCGCCGGCCGCCACGATCGGAGGCGTACGTGACCAGCTCGTCCATGTCCAACTCGAACGGCAACGGTTCGTCCGGGTCTTCGTCCGGCGGGCGCCACTGGATCTGGCTGACGGCGTGCGGAAGCAGTTCCTGCATCCGTTCCTGCACCACGTCCCAGTTGCGCTCGTCGCTGGCGACGTGCCGGCGGCAGGTGAACGTGCCCCAGGCCATGTGTCGCCGTTCGTCGTCGCCGATGCGGCGTATGACCTCCTGCATCCCGGGCAGGATGCCCCGCGTGCGGCAGATCTTGTTCCACGCGAAGTAGCCGGTGAGCGCAAGGGTGCCCTCGACGACGTGGTTGTAGGTGACCGACGCGCGGACCTGGTTGGCGGGACTGGGGTCGTCGTGCAGCGCCTGGAGTGATTCGGGCAGCGCCTCGTAGAAGATCGCGCGGTAGCCAGGGTTGTCCTCGACGTAGGCGTGCAGGTCGTCGGTGAGCCCGACGGCGTCCATCCACAATCGGAAGACCTGCGTGTGCTTGGCTTCTTCGAAGCAGAACTGCGTCAGGTACATCTCGTCGCCGAAGCGACCTTCGGCCGCCATCGCGGCCAGGAACGGTTGCAGATCCTGCGTGACTGCTTCCTCGCCGGCTATGAACTGCGCGCACAGCATGGCGACGCCCCGCTGCTCGTGCTCGGTGAGTCGCTGCCAGTCCTCGACATCGTGGCTGAAGTCGATGTCGGCGGGGTTCCAGAACTTCGCGTTGCCCTTGGCGAACAGCCGCAGCGGCAGCGACTCCCAGTTCAGGCCGCCCTGACGGAGGGAGTGGAAATCCTCGCGCTGCCCCACTCGCGTTGTCCCGGTATGTGCGGTCATGTCGCCCGTCCCAACCCGCCGGTAACGTGAAGTGTATTACATTTTCGGTACTGCTCAGTACCGCGTCAAGGGGCAACACCCGTTAACGGGACTGACCGTACGGTTGGAGTGTGAACGCCCAGGTCGCGAACCCGACAACGCCGGACCGGTCGTTGGATTCGACCTCGACATGACGTTGATCGATACCCGGCGTGGCATCCTCCAGGCCCTGAACGCGCTCAACGCGGAGTTCGATGTCCGCCTCGACGGTGAGCACTTCGTCGCCAACCTGGGGCCTCCGCTGCATGACGCGTTGCGCGGTTACGGCATTGAGTCACCGCTGCTCGACGCCCTGGTCACACGCTTTCGGGCGCTGTACCCGGACGTCGTGATCGACCTGGCCGAACTGATGCCGGGTGCGGCGGACGCGCTGGCCGCCGTCCGGGCGGCCGGCGGTCGCACGCTCGTTGTCACGGGAAAGCACGAGCCGGCCGCCGCGCTGCACCTCAAGGCGCTCGGATGGGAGGTCGACCACCTTCGCGGCGGCGTGTTCGCCTCCCGTAAAGGCGACGTGCTGCACCAGCAGGGTGCGTCGATCTACGTCGGCGACCACTGGGCGGACGTCGTGGGCGCGAAGACCGGTGGCGCGGTCGCGGTGGGAGTGGCGACCGGGCCGTTCCGCGTCGCGGAACTCGTCGAGGCCGGGGCCGATGTCGTTCTGGCCGACCTCACCGAGTTTCGTTCCTGGTTTGACGGATCACCCCGATCACGCCGGTGATCAGTCCCAGCGGGGCGAGCATGGCGATGACGTTCAACCACACCGGAAGGTTGTGCCAGCCGATGGCGTAGAGTCCGAAAATGATCATGATAGCGAGCACGCCGACGCCGAACAGGGCCACCGAAGTCGGGAGCAGGGCGGGCGTGCGCGCGAGACGGGCCATGCCCGCAGCGTATACGTCCACCGGCACGCTGGGAGCTGCCACCGACGGGTCGGCCGTTGCTCCAACGCGGTCAGATGGAGGTCGTTTCGCTGAGGGAGCGGGTATCCTTAGGATGACGCGTCCCGGATGCGCCACGGATCGAAGCGTGTATCTGGGGCGCGTTCGTCGTGCCGGGCGGTGATCGAACCGCTCCGGCCGGCAGGGCATCAGATCAGGGCACCAGACCCGCTTGGCAGGGTTGAGCAGCGACGAGGAACGGTGAGGACAGTGCCGACCGGCAGGGTCAAATGGTACGACGCGGACAAGGGCTTCGGCTTCGTGACCCAGGATGGTGGGCAGGACGTGTATGTTCGCGCCTCCGCGCTGCCTTCTGGAGTCGATGCCCTCAAGACCGGGCAGCGGGTGGAGTTCGGCATGGCCCAGGGGCGTCGCGGGCCGCAGGCCCTCGCGGTCAAGGTGCTCGACCCGTTGCCGTCGGTGGTGGAGGCCAAGCGGCGTCCCGCTGACGAGCTGCACGGCATGGTCGAAGACATGATCAAGCTGCTGGAGGCGAAGGTCATGCCTGACCTCCGGCGTGGTCGTTACCCCGACCGCAAGACGTCCAAGCGCATCGGCGAGGTCGTGCGCGCGGTCGCGCGGGAACTCGACCCGGGAAGCTGAGCACGCGATCGTCCACTGTGGACACTTCAGGAGTCGGCGGGAGCGTTCGGGTTGACGTTGATCACCCAGCTCCCGCGGATTCCGAAACCGAACCCACCGTTGACGTCGGGGATCAGGGCGGCGCCGTACTGCTGGATCTCGACATGTTCAAGCTGCGCACCGTCGGCGGGTAGACGCAGCGTGTAAGCGTGGTCCTTGTCCGGTAGCAGGACCGGGCTGCGGCCGTCCAGTTGCTGGCCGTTGGCCCCCCGGTAGAGGAAGCTCACCTGCCACGGCGTGCTGGCGACATCCCCTGGCACCGAGATCTGCAGGGGATCGTTCGGCGGTACCCGCAGTTCCGTCACGGCCCTCACGTTCGGCGGGGCACACCGCTGCTCGGTCACCTCGCAGTACTGCACGGGCGAGACCTGGCGAGACGTGCCATGGGCGTACACGGTGACCTGGGGCTCACCGGGATTGGTCGAGCAGCCGGCCAACGCGACGCCGCTTGCGGCCAGCAGTCCAGCCAGCACCACAGTTAGTCCTCGGCGCACATCCGCGAGCCTACGGCGTGGCTGTCCCGGGCCCGGCGCCTGGTGTCCAGGTCCTGCCGGCGCCCGACCACCCGGGTCCGCAGGAGGCCGAGTGCCAGCAGGACGGTGATGACGGTGAACCCCATCCGGTAGTCGGCCGGCAACAACACGCCGAGCGCGCCGCCAAACACCCAGCTCAGCTGAAGGACGCTCTCGGAGCGGCCGAACGCCGAGGCTCGCGATGCCTCCGGCATCTCGCGCTGCACGACGGCGTCGAGACACACCTTGGCCAGCGAGCTGGCGCTCGCGGCCACTCCGGCGACCAGGGCCGCCGCCGGCGTCGCCGGCACGAGTGCGGCGAACGCCACACTCACCACCGCGCCGGACAGGCACCCGACGATCACCCGGACCGGCTGGCCGAAGCGCCTTCGCGCACCGACCGCGTTGCCGAGGAAGCCGCCGATCCCGGCGGCGGCCCCGACCAGGCCGAGCAGCAGCAACTGCGTGACCGGCGCCTGCGGAGTCCTGTCCTTGATCACGAACGCGACGAACAGCGTGAGGAATCCGGTCAGCAGCCGCAGGCTGCAGTTACCCCACAGCGCGACCACGACCAGAGGGGCCATCGGATGCCGGGCGCCGGCCCGCGGGTGAGCGGGGGCCCGTGAGTGTTTCAGGACCAGCACCGCGCCTTCCGCGTTATCCACCCACCCCGGAATCCGCATACACAACCGCGCGCCAATGAGGGCGAGCACGGCCATATACCAGAGCGCGCCTGGTGAGCCCAGCAGCACCACGCAGCCCGACGCCACCGCGCCGAACACGGCGCCGGCCGCGATCCCGAAGGCGGTCAGCCGCGAGTTCGCCGTGGTGAGTGTGATCTCGGTGGGCAGCACGCGGGGTGTCATGGTGGCTTTGAGCACGTCGAAGGACTTCGACAGCACCAGGCAGCCGAGCGCGGCCGGGTAGAGCAGCCAGTTGTCGAAGTTCGACGCCATGATCATGGCGAGCAGGGTCCGAAGCAGGAACGATGCGCTGAGAGCGAGGCGTCGGCCGTGCCGTACCCGGTCGAGCACCGGTCCGACCACGGGCGCGATCACCGCGAACGGTGCCAGCGTGATCAGCAGGTACAGCCCGACCTGGTTCTTGCTCTGGCCGGTGGCCGCCGAGAAGAAGAGCGTGTTGGCCAGTGCGACCGCCATCGCGGCATCCACCGCGTAGTTCAGCATCACCGCGTAGGTGAACCGGGCCAGCCCGGACTGGTCCGCGCCGTTGGCGTGGGCTGCCGAGAGGAACAGGTCCCTCGCACGCCGGATCAGGTCACGACCACGCCACAGCGCGACTCGCGTAAAGGCGCTCCTCCGCGGCACAGCGCTACTTCCTGCCCACCCCATCAGCAGCCCACCCCCTCAGCGATATCGTGCCGGTGTGGCGGCGAATCGCACGCTGATCACGCAGCGCGTTCACCCACACCGGCTCCAACCCGGGTGGTGGAAGCCTTCGGTGCTACCGCGAGGGCACGAAACGCACCTGGTACATGTGCGGCCAGTACTTTCCGGTGAGCAGGAACTCGTCCGTGCTCGACTTTTCCGGTCCCGATGTACCCGGCGCCGGAACGGCTGCGATGCCGTTGAGCACGTCGGTGCCCGACCGCTCGGCCGGCGGCAACAGCCCGGACGCGTCGACCACTGCCGTCACTCGCCCGGTCGCGGGATCAATGCGGACGATCTTCTCCAGGCCGTACACGTTCGCCCACACCTGGCCGCCGGCGCACTCCAGCTCGTTGAGCCCGTTGACCGGCTTCCCGTCTACAGTGACCGCGACGCTGCCGGTTTCCGCGAACGTCGTCGGATCGCGGAACGTCAGCCGCGCACTGCCGTTGCTCATGACCAGGCGTGCCCCGTCGTGGCACAGTCCCCAGCCCTCGCCGGGGTAGCTCACCCGGGTGATCTCGGCGAGTGTTGCCCGGTCGCGCAGGATCGCGACCCCTTCCCGGTAGGTGAGCTGCCAGATTCGCGAGCCGACGACGGTGATCCCCTCGGCGAACGTGCCCCCGGACAGCCGGGTCTCGGCGAGGACCCTGCCGGTACGCAGGTCAGTGGCTCGCAGCTTCGAGGAGCCGTACTCGCCCCCGCTTTCGTAGAGCACTCCGCCGTCGATTTCGAGTCCTTCGGTGAACGATGAGCTGTCGTGGGGCAACACGTGGATCACCTGAGCGTGCAGATGTGGCACGCTCCCAGCGTGCCCAATGTCCTGATCGGTTTGCTCGCGCTCGCTCTGGCCGTGGTCCTGCGTTGGTACTTCCACCGGAGCGCACCCCGACGTCAGCAGGGCCAGGCCGACGGTCAGCATGCCCAGCCTGATGCCCCACCCTCTGCCAGCCTGCCTGGCGCCGCTCGTGCCGGTGCCAGTGCCCAGGGTCCGGTCGCTGCCCCTACCGATATCGACACGGATGCCGGTCCCCCTACCGGTATCGCAGGCGCTGCCGACACCGAGCACCCTGTGCCAGACTCTTCTCATACCGGCCCACCTGAACCGGACCCGCCGCGTCCTGTCCCCACGCACTCGGCAAGCCTGGCACGGGCGGCCGGGACGCAGTGGGGAGAGGCTGCTCCCTCGTGCGGCACAATCGGAGCCGTGATGCCTATGCCTGCTCCGCTCAGCGACCGGATGGAGCCGTACGGCTCGGCCGACCGCGCGGGCGACCCCGCTAGCTGGGGCTCCGCTGACGCCGGGGGCGCCGCCGAGGCGAACCGCCGCCCCCACCCGCCGCTGGCCGCCGCGGTGGATGTCGCGCGTGCCGCAGCCGAGGACGAGGCGACCGGAGGCGCGGGCTACCCGACGTCGTCACCGGTGCTCACGGTGGAGCCGAGCGGCGGGAGCCCTGTTGGCGAGCACGTCGGCGTCGAAGCCGAGGGCGAGTGGGCGGCGACGCACTACTTCGAGTCGAACTACCCGGGCTACGTCGGCTGGCGGTGGGCAGTGACCGTGGCCACGGCCGGTGCGGACGCTCCGGTGACGGTCAGCGAGGTCGTCCTGCTTCCCGGTGCCGAAGCGCTGACCGCGCCCGAGTGGGTGCCGTGGAGCGAGCGGGTCCGCCAGGGCGACCTCGGCGCTGGCGATCTGCTTCCGAGCAGCCCGGACGATTCGCGCCTGGTACCCGCCTACCTCGCCAGCGACGACCCGGCGGTGGAGGAGACCGCGCAGGAGATCGGGCTGGGCCGCAAGCGGGTGCTCAGCCGCGAGGGCCGGGCGGAGGCGGCGCAGCGCTGGTACGAGGGCGCGTTCGGCCCGGGCAGCGAGATGGCCCGCACGGCGCCTGGAACCTGCGCGACCTGCGGTTTCTACCTCCGGCTGGCCGGTTCGATGGGGGCGGCCTTCGGGGTGTGCACCAACGAGGTCACCCCGGCGGATGGTCGGGTGGTGCACGCCGAGTTCGGTTGCGGCGCGCATTCCGAGGCCGAGGTGGACACCTCGTCGACGGTGCCGGTGGCCGAGGTCGTCTACGACGACGCCACGTTGGATTACGAACCGCGCGAGACGTCCTCGTCGTCGGAACGCGGGTGACTTTCACATTGCGGGTGACTGGGTGAACGCTGCGGACCCGTTCGAGACGGCCAGCCTGCGGCAGGCGGTGCTGGAGTCGTGGGAGGGTTCGCCGACCCGGTTCCGGGAGGACGCCAACGCCGAGGAGGACCTGCGGCTCGGCGGGTACCGGGACCGCCTGCTGGTGGAGCTGGCGCAGAACGCGGCGGACGCCGCCAGCGCAGCGGGGGTGCCGGGGGTGCTGCGCGTCAGCGTCAGCGACGGCGAGCTTCGGGTGGCCAACACCGGCGAGCCGCTGACGGCGGCTGGGGTCACGGCGTTGGCGTCGCTGCGCGCGTCGGCCAAGCGCGAAGGCGAGACGGTCGGCCGGTTCGGCGTCGGGTTCGCGGCGGTGCTCGCGGTCAGTGACGAGCCGCGCGTGGTGTCCACCAGCGGCGGGGTCGCTTTTTCGGACCAGCGAACCCGCCAGGAGGTGGCGGCGTTGCCCGGCCCGGCAGAGGAGCTGGCGAGCAGGGGCGGGCACGTGCCGATCCTCCGGCTGGCGTGGCCGGTGGGAGCCGAGGAGGACCCGGTACCCGAGGGGTTCGACACGGAAGTGCGGCTGCCGCTTCGCGGCGACGTGGCGGACACCGACACGTTGCTCGCGGAGTTCGACGTCCACGTCCCGGACCTGTTGCTGGCGCTGCCCGCGCTGACCGAGGTCCACATTGGACAAAGGAGCTGGTGGCGGGAGGACCTCGGCGGTGACCGGGTCGTCGTGCACGGCCCGGACCGCACCGAACGCTGGTTGCTGATGCGCGCGTCCGGCCGGCTGCCGGACGCGGCGCTGGCCACGCTGGGGGCAGAGTCACGCGGCCATGCGCAGTGGTGGGTGTGCTGGGCGCTGCCGCTGGACTCCGGCGGCGATCCGGCGCCGCTGCCCCAGGACGTTCTGCATGCACCCACGCTGACCGAGGAGCGGTTGTCCCTGCCGGCGCGCCTGCTGGCCAGCGTGCCGCTGGAGCCCGACCGGCGGCGGGTCCTGTCCGCCAGCCGGGCCAGCGACGCCGTGCTGGTGTTCGCGGCGGAGACCTATCCGGCCCTGGTGGGCAAGGTCGATCCGGTGCGACGGACCGCGCTCGTGCCGGTGCCGGGATTCCCGCTGTCTGATGTGGACGATCGGCTGCGTCAGGGCGTGCTGGACCATCTCCGGGTCGCCGCCTGGCTGCCGGCCGCCGATGGCCGCGCGCTCGCACCGCACGCCAGCCAGGTGCTCGACCACGCGTCGCCCCGGCTCGTGGAGTTGCTGCGGGAGGTCATTCCCGGGCTGCTCACGTCCGAGCTGTCCGCCAGCCAGCACCGCAAGTCGCTCAGTGCCCTGGAGGTGCCCAGGCTGGGGGCCGGCGACCTTGTCGCTGCCGTGACCGGCGTGGAACGCCCGCCGCGGTGGTGGCGGGAACTCTACGACGCGCTCGCGCCGATCGCCGACGAAGACCCGGTCGCGCGGGAGGAATTCGCCGCGCTGCCGGTACCGCTGGCGGATGGCCGCACGGTCACCGGCGTGCGGGATGTGCTGCTCAGTGCGGGCGGTCCGAACGACCCGGCCCGAATATTGTCCACATTGGACATATCCGGGCTGCGTATCGCGGCGGCCGAAGCCACCCACCCCTTGCTGGAACGTCTCGGCGCGGGCCGGGCAGGACCGGCCGAGCTGCTGGACGCGCCCGCCTTGGTGGACGCGGTGCGCAACAGCGTGACCGACGCGCGTGCCGGCGCGGACGCCGAGGCCCTGGCCGTGGCTGTGCTCCGCCTCGCGGAAATGGTCCGCACCAGCACCGCCGAACGGGACTGGCTGGCCAACCTGGCGCTGCCGGATCACGAAGGCGAGTATCGGCGCGCCGAAGAGCTGCTGTTGCCGGGAGCCGCACTGCTGGACGTCCTGGCGCCGGAGGCGGTAGGCAAGGATGCCGCGTTGGGTGTGCTCGACGACGACTTCGCCGCGCGATGGGACGACATGACCCTGCGCGGCATGGGAGTGCTCGACTCCTTCGCGTTGCACGTCGAGGAGGAGCCCGCTCGCCCGGACCCCGAACTGGTCGACGCCGAGCAGTGGTGGGCCGAGCGCGAAGCCGCGCACGCCGCCGAGCCGGAACATGGCCAGTGGCCGCCGGCACGGTTCGTCGGCGTCCGCGACCTCGATCTGGTCGCCGAGGACCGCTGGCCTGCCGCGATCCGCCTGCTCACCGACGACCCGCGCACGCTGCGCGCCCTGCGCGACCCCGACGGCTACACCGCCTGGTGGATCGCGCGGTACGCGTCGCTGGCGGGCAGTGCGCCGAAGCAGTGGCGCCTGCCCGGAGCTGAAGAGCTCGCGGGCCTGTACTCCCCGGTGCCCGACGTCGGGCTGACCGACGAGCAACTCGGCCTGGTCGGCGTCCGTTCGGAGCTCCGGGTGCTCAACTCGGCGGATGCGGCCGACCTCGTCGACCGTCTCGCGGACCGGGAACGCGCGGTTCGTGCCGGTACGGCGTTGCGCGCGCACGTAGTTCTGGCGGACGCCCTGGCCACCGGCGTGATCGACAGCCGGGACCTCGACCCGCCGACCCTGGTGCGCTCGCTGTCCGGCGCGGTCGTCGCGGCGGAGCGTGCTGTGGTGCTCGACGAGCCGTGGCTGCTGGGAGTGCTGGAAGCGCCCCTGGTGGTGGCCGGCGGTAACCCGGACGTGTTCGACGCCGAGGCGCTCGCCGAGCTGCTGGACCTTCCGCTGGCGTCGGAAGAGATCGTGGGGCGCGTGCGGCGCGAAGGGCGGGTGCAGCGGTGGCGGGATGTCGCCCGCGTTGCCACCGCCTGCGAGCTGCTGGGTGTGCCGGTACCGGACGGCGAGGTCCACACGCATGACGAGCTGTGGGTCGACTGCGCTGGCCACGGCGGTGGGACTGGTCAGCGCCAACGCGTGCACTGGTGGGTGGAGGCCACCGCCGCGGTGCACGCCGAACGCACCCCGGATGGCCTGGGTCGAGCCCTGGCGTGGCAGGCGGATCGCTGGCCGGAGCGCTTCGCGTTCGCCGCGCTGCTCGCCGACCCGGAGGCCACGACGTTGCTACGGTGAGCTACCCGTCCAGGCCGGCAAGCCCCTTCCAGGCGCCCGGTGCGCCGCGCCGGGCCGCCGATCGCTGCCACCGGAAGACGCCGTAGCCGAGGAACCCTAGTACCCACCCCGCCAGGCAGGTCCAGAACTGGACGCCGACACCGTGCCCGGCGATCCAGTCGAGTACCCCCAGCGTCGCGAACGCCGCCAGCCACGCCAGCGTCCCGACCAGCACGACAGGGGCAGGGCTGGCGAGCTTGCCCGGCAGCGGCGGGACCGCGCGCGGGGTTCCGGCGGAGTCGTTGGTGTCGTGGCTGCGCCGGTTGGCGGTACTGTCTTCGCTCACGAACGCCAAGCTACCCGGATACCACCCGTGACCACACCATGACAGATGATGGAGCGGTCGCTGGACATGATGTCTTGTTTCGGCGGAAAATCCCATTTGGGCGAATATCGTAAGGTAGACTAACGACGTGGCGGATATCGTCGACACCGAAACCCTGGAACGCGAGCGGACGCTGGCCAGCCGGCTGCGGATCGCTGTGGTGCGGCTCAACCGCCGGTTGCGGGCGCAGACGACGGACTCGGTGACGCTGAGTCAGCTCTCCGCGCTGGCCTGCCTGAAGCAGGCCGGGCCGATGACTCCGGGCGAGCTGGCCGCCAAGGAGCGGGTCCAGCCGCCCTCGATGACCCGCGTGATCGCCGCGCTGGAGGAGTTGGGGCTGGTCAGCCGGAACCCGCACCCCACGGATGGGCGGCAGGCCATCGTGGAGCTCACCGACGCCGGCCATGCGCGGATCGAAGCCGAGGTCTCGGCGCGGGAGCGCTGGCTGGACGAGCAGTTGGAGAAGCTCACGCCGGAGCAGCGGCAGCTGCTCTGCCATGCCACCGAACTGATCGACCAGATGGCTGGTTGGTGAGCGCCGGGTTGCCCGGTAAGCCAGGTTAGGCTAACCTAATCTTCGGTCGCTTCGTGGTGGGAGCGGCAGTCAGTTCGGGAACATGCTGGAGCCCCTGCGTGCGGCAGGGGCTCCAGCTGTTTCGATCCGCGACAGCCGGGCTTGTCGGAGCATCCGCTGCCGCCTTGTTTGGATTCTGTAGCAGTTGCAAAAGTATTGCAACTAGGTCCCGCTGGGCAGGGGCCACGCGTGTACCGGTTCGCCGGAGTTGGTCAGCTCGACATAGCTCTTCAGCATTTCCGCCAGTGCCGGCATCCGGTCCGCACCACGCCGTTCGAGCTCGGCGACGGTGTCGCGCTGCCAGGACGAGCCGGTGCGGCGGGTCAGGCAGCGCTGTTCGATCACGCCGAGGTGGCGTTCCCGCGCGCGGTCCGAAACGCCGCATGCGCGCAGCCCCTCGTGCGCCAGCGGCAGCAGCCGGCGAAGGACCAGCTCGTCCGGGGACGCCCAGCCGACGCCCGGCCAGTAGAGGTGAGCGTCGATCCCGTGCCGGGCGGCGGAATAGAAGTTCTCCTCCGCGGCGGCAAACGACATTTGCGTCCATAATGGACGATCTTGTTCGGCCAGTGCCCGCTGCGCGCCGTAGAAGAACGCGGCGTTGGCCAGGACGTCCACCACGGTGGGGCCGGCGGGCAGGGCGCGGTTTTCCACCCGCAGATGCGGAACGCCGTTCACCAGGTCATACACCGGCCGGTTCCACCGCCAGATCGTGCCGTTGTGCAGCAGCAGCTCAGAGAGCATCGGCGCCCGCCCGGCGTTGAGCGCGGCCACCGGGTCCTCTTCGTCCGGCTCCGGCAGCAGCGCCGGAAAGTAGCGGACGTTCTCCTCGAACAGGTCGAAGATCGAGGTGATCCACCGCTCCCCGAACCAGACCCGGGGCCGCACACCCTGGTTCTTCAGCTCCTGCGGGCGGGTATCGGTGGCCTGCAGGAAGAGTGGTACGCGCGTCTCGTGCCAGAGTGCCTTGCCCAACAGGAACGGCGAGTTCGCCCCGATGGCCACCTGCACCCCGGCCAGGCACTGCGCGGCGTTCCAGTACGCGGCGAAGTCCTCCGGGGCGACCTGGAGGTGCAGTTGGGCCGATGTGCACGCCGACTCGGGCAGGATCGACTCGGTGTAGGAGAACAGCCGCTCCTGCTGTCGGCCGGGCAGCGGCGTGCCCTCCATGTCCAGCAGCATCTCCTCACCCCGCGCGGTGCAGATCTGCTCGTTGAGCCGCAGGTAGCGGGCGTGCTGGGACAGCCAGTGCGGGTCCAGGTGGCAGCTGCGCAGGGTCGGCAGGGTGCCGATCATGACCAGGCGCGCGCCGACGTCGTTGGCCTTGCCGTCGGCGTCCACCAGCGCGTCGCGCAGTTCCTTCTCCAGCTCCAGCGCGCCGTCGCCAGCCAGTGGCCTGGGCTGGACGTTGATCTCGATGTTGTGCTGCCCCAGCTCGGTGGTGAACGCCGGACTGTCGATCTTCTCCAGCACCACCGTGTTGGACATCGCGGGGGAGAAGGTGTCGTCGACCAGGCTGAGCTCCATCTCCAGCCCCATCTGCTGGTGCGTGAAGGAGAAGGTGCCGTCAGCCAGCATGCGGGCGAGGGCGTCGAGGCCGCGCTGCATCTTCTCTCGGTAGCGCTGCCGATCCACGGGCTTGAACGTACGGCCGGTCACCTGCCGTCCCATGGCGCCTCCCCTCGGGATGGCCGAGCACCGGAAAACCCACCGTGACACACCGTGCGTACCCTGGCCAGAGGCCAAACCGGTGGACGCCCTTGTCACACAGCGGTACCGAGTTATCCAGGATTTTCTCGGTTTGATCAGCCTCCCAAGCACTACCCCGCGGTGCTCAGACGCTCCACCTCCGCAGGGGTGAGTTCGAGCTCGGCGGCGCGCAGCAAGGTCGACAGCTGCTCGGTAGTGCGCGCGCTGGCGATCGGAGCAGTCACACCCGGTTGGGCGAGTAGCCAGGCGACTGCCACGGACGGAACCGGGACGTTGCGCAACGTGCTGATCTCGTCCAGGGCCGCCAGTACCTTCACCCCGCGCTCGTCGAGGTAGGCCCGAGCCTGGTCCGCCCTCGGACTGTCCGAGCTGTCCCCACCCGGGCGGTACTTGCCGGTCAGGAATCCCCTGGCGAGCGCGTAGTACGGCAGTACCCCCAGGTTCTCCCGCTGGGCCAGTTCCGCCAGTGGGCCTTCGAACTCGTCACGCTCGACGAGGTTGTAGTGCGGTTGGAGGGCGGAGTACCGGGCCAACCCTTCCTGATCGGAGATCTTCAGGGCTTCGGCCAGCCGTGACGGGGTGTAGTTCGACGCCGCGATGTAGCGGACCTTGCCCGTACGGATCAGTTCGTCGAACGCCGCAAGCGTTTCTTCCAGCGGTGTGCTGGTGTCGTCGGCGTGCGCGTAATACAGGTCGATGTAGTCGGTGCCGAGCCGGCGCAGCGAATCGTCCGCCGCGGCACGAATACTGCTGGCGGACAACCCGGGATGCCGGTCCCATTTCCCGACTTTGGTGGCGATGATGACGTCGTCACGTTGACCGCGCGACGCCAGCCATTCACCGATTATTGTCTCGGATTCGCCGCCGCTGTTGCCTTCCGCGAACACGGAATACGCGTCCGCGGTGTCGATGAAGTTCCCGCCGCTGGCGGTGTAGGCGTCGAGAACCGCGAACGATTCCGCGCGATCGGCCGTCCAGCCGAAAACGTTGCCGCCGAGGCAAATCGGGAAGACGTCAAGGTCGGTGCTGCCAAGTAGGGCCATGCCATCGAAGCTAGCATCGATGATCGCCTCCCGTCGGCTCGCACGAAGGTGGCGTTCGCCGCTTTTGTCGATGGGAAAAACAAAAAGCTCACCCTGCTGCCCCGGTCGTTCAGCTGAGTTCGCGACCCGCGACGGAACTGGCCACAGTGGACTGTTCAGTCCCCGGGTCACCGCCAGCCACATCCCGCCGTCCCAGCGTCACGTGCGCCGTCAGCGAGACCAGCACCACGCCGAACATCACCAGCGCCATCGGCAGGGCCGAGCCGACCCCACCGATGCCCACCAGGGGAGCGGCGAGCGCGCCGATCACGAACTGGCAGACGCCGAGCAGCGCGGACGCCGACCCGGACACCTCGCGGTGCCTGGCCAGCGCGAGCATCAGGGTGTTCGGCATGACGAAACCGAGGCTGGCGATCATGACGAACAGCGCCACCAGGATCATCCACAGCGGCAGCCCGGCCAGCACCACCGTGACGACCGTGGCACCCGCCACGGCAGCGGTGATCAACGCCGTCAGGAGCAACTGTGACTCGCTGGCGATCCGGCCCACCAGCCGGGCGTTGGTCTGGGTCCCGCCGACCAGGCCGATCGCGTTCGCCCCGAACACCAGGCTGAACGCCTGCGGCGACAACCCGTAGACGTTCTGGAGCACGAACGCCGAACCGGAGATGTAGGCGAACATCGCGGCTATGGCGAAACCGGCCGCCAACGCGTTGCCCAGAAACGTCGGCTCGGCCAGCAGCCGGCCGAAGGTGCGCAGCGTCGGGCCGACGCGGGCCGGCTGCCGCCACTGCGCCGGCTTGGTCTCCGGCAGGGCGAAGGCGGCGACCAGGGTCAGCAGCACGCCCAGCCCGGTGAGCACCACGAACACGCCACGCCAGGACGTGTGTGCCAGGATCTGCCCGCCGATGATCGGCGCGAGGATTGGGGACAGCCCGACGACCAGCATCAACGACGAGAAGAAGCGGGCGGCCTCAGCCCCGGAGTAGAGGTCGCGCACGGCCGCGCGGGCGATCACCATGCCGGCCGACGCGCCCAGGCCCTGGATCAGGCGTAACCCGGTCAGCACGTAGACCGAGCCGGACAGCGTGCAGACCACGGAGGCCAGGACGTACACGCCGAGCCCGACCAGCAACGGCTTGCGGCGCCCGACCGAGTCGCTGATCGGACCGGCGATGATCTGCCCGAAGGCGAGGCCGAGCAGCATCGTGGTGAGCGTGAGCTGCGCCTGCGCCGACGTGGCGCCGAGATCACCGGTCAGCTGCGGCAGCGCCGGCAGATACATGTCGATCGACAGCGGGCCGACGGCGGTGATGCCGCCCAGGACCAGCGCGAAGCGCGCCTTCGTCCAGAACGTCTGTTCACCCGTTGGGGTCGCCATGGTCCTCCCAGTCTCGGGGCTGTGCGAGATGATGCTCCCCCGTATCAACCCCGATCGTCGTCCAGTTATTGCCAGTCGAGGCGCGTCTGTCCGTGTGATCCAGCCGACGGCGGGTTCGCGTGGCCACATCCGGCCAGCTGGGCGGGTCTCGGACCGGCGATCGCACACGTGAACGCCGCCAGCTTCCACTTCGCGGAAGTGGGAGAATGCGGCCGTGGCGCAGCTGATCGACGTGACCCGTCCGGGAGACCCCCGGGTGGACGACTTCCGCGACCTGTCCACGGCCGACCGCCGCCCGGACCGGCCCGGCGGTCGCGGGCTGGTGATCGCTGAAGGCGTGGTCGTCGTCGAGCGGCTGCTCGCCTCACCGTATCCGGTGCGCGCCCTGCTCGGAATCCGCCGCCGCATTGACGAGCTCGCCGAGCGGCTCGCCGGCCTCGACGTCCCCGCCTACGTCGTCGACGCGGACGTGATGGCCCAGGTAGTCGGGTTCCACCTCAACCGGGGCGTGCTGGCGGTCGCGGACCGCGCGCCCGAGGTGAGCGTGTCGCAGCTGGCGGCCCGCGCACAGCGGCTCGCCGTGCTGGAAGGCATCGGTGACCACGAGAACCTCGGCGCGCTGTTCCGCAATGCAGCCGCGCTGCACGTCGACGGCGTGCTGCTCGGCGCCGGCTGCGCCGATCCCCTGTACCGGCGCAGCGTCCGGGTGTCGATGGGGCACGTACTGCGGGTGCCTTCCGCCCGCCTCGGCTCGTGGCCAGCGGACCTGAAGGTATTGCGGGATCACGGTTTCCGTATCGCGGCGATGACGCCGAGGCCGGACGCCGCCCCGCTGCACGCGGCCGGACTGGACCGAGGGAAGGTCGCGGTTCTGCTGGGCTCCGAAGGCCCGGGACTCACCGAGGAAGCTGTCGAAGCAGCCGACATCGCCGTGCGCGTGCCCATGACCGAGGGGGTGGACTCCCTGAACGTCGCAACTGCCGCGGCGATCTCCTTCTACGCGACAATGCCGTTATCCGGGCCGCTATCCGAGCCCTTGTCCGGGCCATTATCTGGGCAGGTCTCTACGACAGGGTCGGGAACGCCGACATGAGCCATGCGGCCTCAGGGGAAAGGGTGCGGTTGGAACTGCACGCGAAGGGCGGTCGCGCTGTCCTGGTGGACGCCGACGACAGCAGCGACGCCGAATTCGACGCTGCCCAGCTCGGGCTACCCGAATCGCTGGTCACGTCCCTGCACGAATGGGCACGCGTGGCCGGCACGGTCATCGGCGACAGTGACACCGGTGCCTCGAACACCGGTGCCTCGAACACCGGTGCTTCGAACACCGGTGCTTCGGGTGCCGATGGGTCAGCTGAGCTGGTGTCCCGGCGCGGCCGGCAACTCGCGGTCCGGCTGGCCGTGGAGACCGGTGGGGAAGTCGGCTACGCCGACCCGGTCAGCGGGCAGATCGCCCGCATTGGCAGCACCCGGACCTCCCGGACGGCCAACGGTCAGGTGCCCAGCCGACCCCGCGCCTTTGGTAACCCGCTCGCACCGCCGCCGACGCCGTGGGCCACCGGCCTCGCGGTCAGCGCGATCGTGGCTGCCCTGATGACTGTCGCACTCACGGTGGTGACGGTGGGCCTGTCGACGGTCAACGTCTACCTCGCGGTCGGCGTCAACCTGGCCGTGGCCGCAGGCTTCGCCCCCTCGATCTGGCTCGGCCGCCGCGTCTTGGTGTGGCGCTGGGTTGGTTTCGGCGTCGCGGCCGGAATCGCAGCGTCCTGGATCGCGCTCTTGCTGAGCCTGCTGGGTTGACCGCAAAAAAAGCACCGCCCCGGGCGCGTGCTCAGCAGAGGCGCTACCGGGGCTTACATCTCGAGCATGTTCCGCGACTTTCCTCAGCCGGTCACGCCGCACACGACGATCCGGCGGCCAACCTCCACCGGCATGGGGACGGACCTCAGCCGCGGTTGGAGCGGACGCCGAGCAGGACGTCTTCCCAGGACGGGACGATCGGGTGGTTCTTGCGGCGCCGCTGGTTCGGCTCCGGCGCTGACGCGCCGTCACCGGATTCCGCGCTCGTCTCGACGTTGAGCGGGAGCTGGTCCTCGGACTCCTCGTCCTCCGACACCCTTGCCGTGGCACCGGGCGTCGCCTGTTCGGCGCCGCCGTGGACGCCAGCGTCCCGCACGTCCTCGCGCGTGGCGGACGGGTCTGAGGCACCACCGGACGGTTCGGCCGGATCGCGCACACCGCCAGCCGGGTCCGTTCCAGCAACGCTGTAGCCGTGCTGCACGTTGTTGTGCTGGCCGTTGTTGTGCTGCACGTTGTGATCGAGTTCGAGCGCCTCGCGCGCCAGCTGCGTCACCGGGCGGACGGTCCGCAGTGGACGGTTCGGCTGCGGGTCGAGCAGGTCGACCGCGTGCTCGTCGAGCGCGGCGACCGTGCCACCCTGCGGTCCCGGGTGAAACGCCCAGTGCGCGCGGTTTTCCGACCGGCCAGCCTGCCAGCGCAGCTGCACGGCCCACTTGCCGTCCTCGCCGCGCCAGGCGTCCCACTCGCCGTCGCTGTACTCCTGGCCGCGCATGCCGAAGGTGTGCGCCACGACTTCGCCGAGGGTCTGCACGTCGGGCCCGTCTTCCCGGACCGGGTGGGCGCGCTGGGCCATTTCCGCGACCTGCGCGCGTTCCAGTAGCACCGGGTAGGCGTAGCGCTCGATCCGCTGCTCGGGAAGTCCAGACGCTTCGGCGACCTGCTCGACGGACGCCCCGGCACGGATACGGGCCTGGATCTCGCGTGGCCGCATCTGGCCTTCCATCTCGATCTGCACCTGCCCGAGACGGGTCAGATCGCCACGCGCGGCGGCCCGGAGCCGTTCGTCGGCGGGCACCGAGAAGCGCTCGCCGTTGTCCGGGTCCTCGCAGATGACGGTCTCACCGTCCTCGTCGAGCCCGACCACCCGCAGCGCCCGCATGATGAGCCTCCCGCCGACTGCATGTCATCAAGCTGTGACGGTAACCCGGCGCGCCGTCTTGACGAAGCAGCCACGCCGGGATCTCCCGTCCTTGTCTGTCAGCTCAGCTTCGACACGACCCAGTCGATGGCGCCGGTGAGGGTGCTGACGTCGTCCGGCTCGATCGCCGGGAACATGCCGACGCGCAGCTGGTTGCGGCCGAGCTTGCGGTACGGCTCGACGTCCACGATGCCGTTGGCGCGCAGCGCCTGGGCCACGGCGGAGGCGTCGATCGAGTCCGCGAAGTCAACCGTTCCGACCACCTGGGAGCGCTTCGCCGGGTCGGACACGAACGGCGTCGCGTACTCCGAACCCTCCGCCCACGAGTACAGGCGCTGCGACGACTCGCCGGTGCGCTTGACGCACCAGTCCAGACCGCCCTGGCCGAGCATCCACTCGATCTGGTCCGCCAGCAGGAACAGGGTGGCCACAGCGGGGGTGTTGTAGGTCTGGTTCTTCCGCGAGTTGTCCAGCGCCGTGGTCAGCGACAGGAACTCCGGCACCCAGCGGTCGGACTTGCCGATCTCCTCGACCCGCTGCAGCGCGGCCGGGCTCATCGCGGCGAGCCACAGACCGCCGTCGGAGGCGAAGCACTTCTGCGGGGCGAAGTAGTACACGTCGAAGTCGGCCGCGTTGACCGGCAGGCCACCGGCACCCGACGTCGCGTCGATCGCGATCAGCGCGTTCTCCGAGCCCGCCGGGCGGGTCGGGTGGAGCATGACGCCGGTCGAGGTCTCGTTGTGCGCCCAGCCGATGAGGTCCACGCTCGGGTCGGAGACCGGCGTCGGAGCGTCGCCCGGCTCGGACTCCACCACGACCGGGTCGGCCAGGAACGGCGCATCCTTGGTGGCCTTGGCGAACTTCGAGGAGAACTCGCCATAAGTCAGGTGCAGGGCACGCTCACGCACCAGGCCGAACGCGGCGGCGTCCCAGAAGGCGGTTGTGCCGCCGACCCCGAGCACCACCTCGTAGCCCTCGGGTAGCGAGAACAGCTGGGCCAAGCCCTCGCGGACGCGGCGGACCAGCGACTTGATCGGCTTCTGCCGGTGCGAGGTCCCCATGACCGCAGCGCCCTCGTTCGCGAGCCGGGCGAGTTGCTCCGGCCGCACCTTGGAGGGGCCACAGCCGAACCGCCCGTCGGAGGGTTTGAGTTCGGCGGGGAGCTGCAAGGTCGTCGGGTCTGCGGTCTGCGTCATTCGGCGCCTCCGGTCGTCCGGTTGTGACATGTGCACGTGTCAGCTGCCCTGTCCCTGTTCGCACCGGCGCCGTTGCCGGCAGGCCAGCTTCGCGGCCAGCGACTGGTTACTGACCGCTATGTTGCTCTCGTGCTACTCCGGCCCGTGCACGGGGTCCGGTCGGTGAATCGAACTTAGTGGTCCGCAGGGGCTCCTGGCCAGCATTCGTGACCCGTTACGCCCGGGATCTCGGGGTCGAAATGCGCCGATGACCTCGCCATTCGCCGTGTTATAAGTAGTTTCACGACATTTTCCGGCGGTGTGTGGTCGCTACGCGCGGTTACCGGGCAGGTGCCCGGTAACCGCACACGCTGCGTAGCGATGGCGATCAGGCGGCAGCCGGTTGCAGCGGCGTGACCGTGTCCCAGCCCTCGACGTCCTCGGGCAGGCGCGCATCGGGGCCGGTGTACTGCGCGGACGGCCGCACCAGGCGGCCGGTGCGCTTCTGCTCCAGCACGTGCGCGGCCCAGCCGGCGGTGCGGGCGCAGGTGAACATCGCCGGCATCATCACCGTCGGGACCTCCGCGAAGTCGAGGATGACCGCCGCCCAGAACTCCACGTTCGTTTCGATCGGCCGGTCGGGGCGGCGCTCCCGCAGCACCTCGAGCGCGGCCTGCTCCAGCGCGGAGGCGACTTCGTAGCGCGGAGCCCCGAGTTCCTGGCAGGTGCGGCGCAGCACGCGCGCCCGCGGGTCCTCCGCGCGGTAGACGCGGTGACCGAAGCCCATCAGCCGCTCCCCGCGGTCCAGGATCGACTCGACGACCCGGCGGGCGTCGCCGACGCGCTCGACTTCCTCGATCATCGGCAGCACCCGCGCCGGCGCGCCGCCGTGCAACGGGCCCGACATAGCGCCGATCGCGCCGGACAGCGCCGCGGAGGCATCCGCGCCGGTGGAGGCGATGACCCGGGCGGTGAAGGTGGACGCGTTCAGGCCGTGCTCGGCGGCGGACACCCAGTAGGCGTCCAGGGCCCGGACGTGCGCGGGGTTGATGTGGTCCCGCCAGCGCATGAGGAAGCGCTCAGTGACCGTTGAGCACTCGTCGATCCGACGCTGCGGCACAGCGGGCCGGTCGTTGCCCCGGGCGGACTGTCCGACGTAGGACAGCGCGGTGACGGAGGCCAGGGCCAGGTCTCGCCGGGCCTGGTCGTCGTCGATGTCCAGCAGCGGCTGGAGGCCGTGCGCGGGCGCGAGCGCGGCGACCCCGGCCTGCGCGTCGGCCCGCACGTCCCCGCTGCGCAGCGGCAGGGTGCTCGCGCCGGCCGGCGGGAGCGGGTCGCCGAAGCGGCCGTCGACCAGCAGCGCCCAGACGTCACCGTAGGTCACCTTGCCGGCAAGGTCTTCGATGTCCACGCCCCGGTAGCGGAGCGCGCCGCCGTCCCGGTCCGGCTCGGCGATCTCGGTGTGGAACGCGACCACGCCCTCCAGACCGGGCCGGAAGACCTGTTCGTCGGCGGAAGTGCGGGAGTCGTGCACCCCGTTGCGCATGGCTGCCTCGTTTCCTGTGTCGTCACGGAGACGGTGTCATTGCGACCTAGCCACGAACGGCTGAGCGTGGCTGGGGAGTGGCGGGGTGCTGACACGATCCCTCGATCGATGCGACATAGAGTGCACCTCCGGGGTGGCACCGGGCAATGACAACCAGCCGTTCGATCCGCCCGGATGACCGAAATCACACGCGTGTTTCCTGGGGTTTCGCCGTTGTGAATTCTTTTCGCAATTCGGTCAGGAGGGGGCAAAAACCCGAAAGTGCCCGAGAAATCGCAGCGTACGGCAGTGCAAGCCTGGCCTGCTTAATGTTAAACAGAACAGATGCAACTCGCTCCGCACGAGCGCGACAAGCTCCTCGTCCACGTGGCAGCGCAGCTCGCCAAGAGTCGGTTGGAGCGCGGGCTGCGGCTGAACTACCCGGAGGCAGTCGCGCTGATCACCGAGCACGTGGTCGAGGGGGCGCGGGACGGGCGCACCGTCAGCGAGCTGATGGACAGCGGTCGCACGGTGTTGCGGCACGACCAGGTGCTTGACGGCGTCCCCGAGATGCTGCACGACGTGCAGGTCGAGGCAACCTTCCCGGACGGCACGAAGCTGGTCACAGTCCACGATCCGATCAGCTAGCGGGCCGATCAGCTAGCGGGCCGATCAGCGCCGAAGCCGATCGTGAAGGGGAGCCAGCACGTGAGCGTGCATCCAGGGCAGATCATCACCGCGCCGTCGCCAGTGCCGCTGAACCCCGGCCGCGAGCGAGTGCGGCTCACCGTGGTCAACGCCGGCGACCGTCCCGTTCAGGTGGGGTCGCACTACCACTTCGCTGCCGCCAATCCGGCACTGCGGTTCGACCGGGAGCGCGCGTGGGGGCACCGCCTCGACATCCCCGCCGGTACGGCGGTGCGTTTCGAGCCCGGCGTGGAGCGCGAGGTCGACCTGGTGCCCTTGGCCGGTGAGCGGATCGTGCGCGGCCTGCGGCCGGAGTGGGCCGGACGGCTCGACGACAGGACGAGCGAGCCGGGGGAGATCGAGTACGGCGGTAAGGGAGAAGGACACGCATGACGTCCTCGATCGATCGGCACCGCTACGTCGAACTGTTCGGCCCGACCACGGGGGACCGGATTCGGCTGGCCGACACCAACCTGCTCGTCGAGGTCACCGAGGACCGCAGTATGGGTCCAGCGGGTTCCGGCGACGAGACGGTGTTCGGCGGCGGGAAGGTGATCCGCGAGTCCATGGGCCAGTCGGTGGCCACTCGCGCCGAGGGAGCCCCGGACGTCGTGATAACCGGCGCGGTGGTCCTGGACCACTGGGGTGTGGTCAAAGCCGACATCGGCATCCGCGACGGCCGGATCGTCGGCATCGGAAAGGCCGGTAACCCGGACATCGCCGACGGCGTCGACCCGGCCCTGGTGGTCGGGCCGTCCACGGAGGTCGTCGCCGGAAACGGCAAGATCGTCACCGCCGGGGGCGTGGACTGCCACGTGCACTTCATCTGCCCGCAGGCGGTAGAAACCGCGCTGGCCAGCGGTCTGACCACGCTGGTCGGCGGCGGCACCGGCCCGGCCGAGGGCAGCAAGGCCACGACGGTCACGCCGGGTGCGTGGAACCTCGGCCGCATGCTGACCGCCCTGGACGACCTCCCGGTGAACATCCTGCTGCTCGGCAAGGGCAACACGATGCGAGGTGAGGCGCTGACCGAGCAGATCCTCGGTGGTGCCGGCGGGTTCAAGCTGCACGAGGACTGGGGCACCACACCGGCCGTGATCGACAGCGCACTGCGCTGCGCCGAGGAGTTCGGCGTGCAGGTGGCCATCCACACCGACACGCTCAACGAGGCCGGCTTCCTGGAGTCCACATTGGACGCCGTCAACGGCCGGTCGATCAACGCCTACCACGCCGAGGGTGCCGGTGGCGGGCACGCGCCGGACATCATCAAGGTGGCCGCGCATGCCAACATCCTGCCGTCGTCGACGAACCCGACCCGGCCGCACACGGTGAACACCATCGACGAGCACCTGGACATGCTGATGGTGTGTCACCACCTCAACCCGTCCGTGCCGGAGGACCTGGCGTTCGCCGAAAGTCGCATCCGGCCGTCGACGATCGCGGCCGAGGACGTGCTGCATGACCTCGGCGCGATCTCGATGATCAGCTCGGACGCGCAGGCGATGGGCCGCATTGGCGAGGTCATCCTGCGCACCTGGCAGACCGCGCACGTCATGAAGGACCGACGTGGGGCGCTTCCCGGCGACGGGGACGCGGACAACCTCCGCGCCCGTCGCTACGTCGCGAAGTACACCATCAACCCGGCACGCACGCATGGTTTGGACCACGAGATCGGGTCGGTCGAGGTCGGGAAGATGGCCGACCTGGTGCTGTGGGACCCGAAGTTCTTCGGTGTGCGCCCGCACCTCGTACTCAAGAGCGGGTTCACGGCGTGGTCGCAGATGGGCGACGCGAACGCCTCGATCCCGACGCCACAGCCGATGGTCGGCCGCCCGATGTTTGGTGCGTCCGGGCGCAGCGCAGCCAACAGTAGTGTGCATTTCGTCGCGCCCGCAGCGTTGGAGGACGGTTTGGCCGAGCGGCTCGCATTGCGGCGGCAACTGGTCGGCGTGCGCGACACGCGTGCCGTGACCAAGGCGTCGATGCTGCTCAACGACGCGACCCCGGACGTCAGCGTGGACCCGGACAGCTTTGCCGTGCGCATCGACGGCGAGTTGGTGGAACCCCAGCCGGTCTCGGAACTTCCGATGGCCCAGCGGTATTTCCTGTTCTGATGCGTACCAGTGGTCTGGGACTGCTCGCGCTGGCGGACGCCCGGTTCCCCGGCGGCGGGCACGTGCACTCCGGTGGGGTCGAGGAAGCCGCCTCGCGGGGGCAGATCACGGGAGTTGGGGATCTGCGCGAGTTCCTGCTCGGGAGGCTGCACGGAGCTGGCGCACTGTCCGCGATTTTCGCCGCTACGGCGACGCATTCAGCCATCCGCCGTGTCCGAAGTGGATACTGGCGGGTGCTGGACGCTGAGATGGACGCGCGCACCCCCTCGCCCGCGCAGCGGGAGACGTCCCGGGCGCAGGGCCGAGGTACGGCACGTGCGGGGGCAGCGGCATGGCCGTCGGATGCGCTGGATGACCTGCTGGCCGTGACCCCGCGACCACATCACGCGATCGTGCTCGGCGTGCTCGCCGCCGCTGCCGGCAGCGGGCCCCGAGAGGCGGCCCTGGCCGCCGGCTACCTCGCCGTCAGCGGCGCGTCGTCGGCCGGCGTCCGCCTGCTCGGACTCGACCCGATGGCGGTGAACGCCGTGCTGGCCGGGCTCGCCGACCAGCTCGACGCCGTCGCCGACAAGGCGGCGCGAGCAGCGGGCCTGCAACCCGCCGACCTCCCGGCGCCCGGCGCACCCGCTCTCGACCTGCTCGCCGAGGCGCACAATCGACATCACCGGGAAGAGGTGCGTCTGTTTGCTTCCTGAGCGGCACGAACACGGCCCTGCTGGACAAGGGCCCCGACAAGGGCGCCGCCAAGGGCCCCGACTGGCGCGTGGACACGGGCACGACCACCCGGTCAGCTTCGACCCCACCGCGACCCGGCCGGACTGGCACGCACCCGTCCCTGGCCTGGGTCGTTCGTTCCGCCTCGGCATCGGCGGGCCGGTCGGCAGCGGCAAGACCGCGCTGACGGCCGCGCTGTGCCGGGCGCTGGGCGCGGAGGTCGACCTCGCGGTGGTCACCAACGACATCTACACCACGGAGGACGCCGACTTCCTCCGCTCGGCCGGGGTGCTGGACATGGACCGGATCGAGGCCGTGCAGACCGGCGCCTGCCCGCATACCGCCATCCGGGACGACATCACCGCGAACCTGGACGCGGTCGAACGTCTCGAACAGCGCCACCCGGGCCTGCGGCTGGTGATCGTCGAAAGCGGCGGGGACAACCTGACGGCGGTGTTCAGCCGGGGCCTGGCCGATCGGCAGATCTTCGTGGTGGACGTCGCAGGTGGTGACAAGGTCCCCCGTAAGGGTGGCCCCGGAGTGACGACGGCGGACCTACTTGTGATCAACAAGGTGGACTTGGCGGCTCAGGTCCGCGCGAACATGGAGGTCATGGTCTCGGACGCGCACCGGATGCGTGGCGGGTTGCCCGTGATCACCCAGTCCTTGACCGAAACCCCGAACGCACCCGATGTCGCCAAGTGGGTGCGCGAGCAACTCGACGCGCACCCGTGAAGGCGCGGGCACTCCTGGCGGTCGAGCTGGCCGCGGACGGGCGCACGGTCGTCCGCGAGTTGCGCTCGCAGCCACCCGTGACGCTGATGCCGCAGCGCAGGACCGCACCTGGCGCGCCAGCCGTGGTGCACCTCGTCGGGTCGGCGAGCTCGCCGCTCGGCGGTGACCGCGTTGAGCTGCGGATTCGCGTCGGTGCGCGGGCTCGGTTGCGGCTGCGCGGCACGGCGGCGACGGTGGCGCTGCCGGGGCAGCATCCCGGTCACAGCCAGCACGCTGTGCACGTCGAAGTCGCGGACGGCGGCTCGGTCGAATACCTGCCCGAGGCCACGGTCGTGACCGAACGTGCCCACCACCGCACTGAGCTGCGGGTCGACCTCGGCGAGAGCACGCGCATGCGCTGCCAGGAGACGCTGGTGCTCGGACGGTACGGCGAGCGGCCCGGAGCCCTGCACACGGCGATGCACGTGGTGCGGGCCGGCATGCCGCTGCTGCGGCAGTCCCTGGACACCGGGCCGGACGTCGGTGGCCCTCGCGTCCTCGCCAGCGCCGGCTACCTGTCCGGCGCACGGGTGCTGGCCACGGAGGTCCTGGTGTGGGATCACGACCCGGCCGAGGCGTGCGGCGGCCAGTGGTGGTCGCTGGTCCCGCTGGCTGCCGGGGGCGCGCTGGCGACAGCGCTGGCCGACGATGCCGTCACAGCCCGTCAGCGCCTGGCCACGGCGGTCGCCCGCCACCCGGACGCGGCAAGCCTGGACATCGGCTGAGATCGGTTACGCAGAGTCGTGGCCATTGTTCTGCATCGGTTGCGGAATCGATTGGGTTGATCAATTCATTCTGCGGACACGGGTGGTCCCAGTACTGTCAGAGGCGTCCTGGTACCGCATTTCTTGCGACTGCGCGCCGAACCCGTACCGTCCGGCACCACGGCCGGGTTTCGTCGATGTCCACCGTGTCCTCGTGCGACGCGGCATGGTGAATGCGGGCTTGCCGATCGGATCGGGAGGAGAGCGGATGACCAAGCCGAACGCCACACTGCCGACCATGCGGGTGTCCTACGAAAGCGGACCGCTGGACGAGGCATCACTCGCGGCGACCTGGTACGAGCAGTTGCAGCGGTGGTTCGACGAGGCAGTTGACGCCAACCTCTCGGAACCGAACGCCATGGTGCTGGCGACCTCCGACGCCGAGGGGATGCCGTCGTCCCGGGCCGTGCTGTGCAAGGGCTTCGACGAGCGCGGGCTGGTGTTCTTCACCAACTACACGTCGAACAAGAGCCACGACATGACAGCCACTCGCGTCGCGGCAGCGACCTTCCCGTGGTTCGGGCTGCACCGCCAGGTCAACGTTCATGGCATGGTCGAGAAGGTGGACTACGCGGAGACGGCGGAGTACTGGGCGTTGCGCCCGCGCGGCTCACAGCTCGGAGCCTGGGCCTCGCCGCAGTCGCGCGTCGTACATGATCGCTCGGCGCTGGAATCCTCCCTGTCCGGGATACAACGGCGGTTCGCTGACGCCGAGCGCGTGCCGGTCCCGCCGCACTGGGGCGGCTGGCGGATCGTGCCGGACTACGTCGAGTTCTGGCAGGGCCGCCCGGACCGCCTGCACGACCGCCTGCGCTTTCGCCACAACAACGACCAGTGGGTGGTCGAACGCCTGGCTCCGTGACTACATCAACGACCTGCGGCAGCAAATGAACAAGGGCTTCACCGAGGTACGCGGCAAGCTCGACGCCCGGGCCGCGGGGCAGGAGCGGATCGTCAACCTGCTGAATGCCCTGATTTCCCAGCATGGCGGGTCATCCGACGAACGCTGGCCTTCGCCCAGAGACTGTCGTGGCCGTTCGGGCGTGAGGAAAGTCGCGTGCTTGTTAGCGAGGCTCATGGCTAATCTGGGCAATCGTGCCCGAACGGACCTCTGACCCAGCCGAAGCGGGGTCCCTGCGTACCTCCGACAGCCCAGCCAGCGGCCGAGCCTCGAAGGTGCGGCGGTTGCTCGGCCGGATCGTGCTGGACACCCGCCCGCTGCGGTACGTGCCCTACCGCCGGCTGTGGTCGTCCAACGTCGTCACGTCCCTGGGTGCGCAGTTCACCACGGTCGCGGTGCCCAAGCAGATCTACGACCTCACCGGCTCGTCGGCTTTCGTCGGTCTCGCTGGGGTGTTCGGCCTGGTTCCGCTGCTCGTGTTCGGGTTGTGGGGCGGAGCGGTCGCGGACGCCGTCGACCGGCGCAGGTTGCTGCTGGTGTCCAACAGCGGGCTCGCGTGCGCCTCGGTGCTGCTGTGGCTGGTCGCCAGCAGCGGCGTGCGCTCCGTCTGGCTCGTTCTGGCGCTGTTCGCCGCGCAGCAGACCTTCTTCGCGATCAACATGCCGGCCCGCAGCGCCGCTGTCGCGCGGCTCATCCCGGCCCATCTGCTTCCAGCCGCGCAGGCGCTCTGGTCCACGACGTTCCAGCTCTCCGCCGTCATCGGCCCGCTGCTGGCCGGCGCGATGTTGCCGGTGTTCGGGCTGCAGGCCCTCTACCTCGGAGACGCCCTCGCGCTGTGCGCCGTCCTGTGGGCGGTGTGGAGACTGCCACCCCTGCCACCGCTCGACGGGGCACCGAGACGCGCCGGACTGCGGTCGGTCCTGGACGGCTTCCGGTACCTGGCCACTCGTGGGGTGCTGCTGGCGTCGTTCCTCATGGACATCATCGCGATGGTGTTCGGGATGCCACGAGCGCTCTACCCGGAGATGGCCGAGCGGACCTTCGGTGACCCTCCCGGTGGTGGCCTCGCGCTGGGGTGGCTGTATGCCGCGCTGCCGATCGGTGCGGTCGCATGTGGACTGCTGTCCGGGTGGCTGACCAGGAAGACGCGGCATGGCGTCGGGGTGACCCTGGCGGTGTGCGCCTGGGGCGGCGCCGTGATCGGGCTCGGGCTTTCCGGCTCGCTGTGGCTGTCCGCGGTGTTCCTCGCGTTCGGCGGTGCGGCCGATTTCGTCAGCATGGTCTATCGCGGCGCGATCTTGCAGGCAGCGGCCACCGACGAGATGCGGGGACGGATTCAGGGAGTTTTCACCGTCGTCGTCGCCGGTGGTCCTCGGCTCGCGGACTTCCTGCATGGCACGGCCGGTGCGGCGGTGGGGGCGTCTATGGCTGTCGTTGGTGGTGGTGTGGCCGTCGTGCTGGGAGTTCTGGTGGCGGCACTGAGCATTCCGGCGTTCTGGCGCTACCGCGCTCCCGCAGGCTGATCCACACCGTCCAAAAAGGACATTTCGGTATCGTTGGATACGCTGAGCCAGGGAGTGGTTACGCTAGGGGTGTGAGCGAGCGAGTTCAGGCCACCGGTCGGCAGTTCGAGATCGCCTACGGCGCGGCCCGGGTCGTCGTCACCGAGGTCGGTGCGGCCCTGCGGGCGTTCGAGGTGGACGGCGTGCCGTACGTCGAGAGCTACGACCCGGACGCCGCGCCGCCCGCCGCTGCGGGCGCCGTCCTGGTGCCGTGGCCGAACCGGGTCGCGGACGGCCAGTGGACCCTGGAACGCGAGCCGCAGCAGCTCGCGTTGACCGAACCGAAGCGCCACAACGCCATCCACGGCCTGCTCCGGCACACGCCCTGGACCGTCGTCGAGCACGCGGAGTCGACGGTCGTGCTGCACGCGATGGTGCCGGTACAGCCGGGCTGGCCGGTTCCGCTGCTGACCTCCATCGGGTACGCCGTCGATGCGCAGGGGCTGACCGTCACGCACACCGTCGAGAACCTCGGGTCGCGGGCGATCCCTTTCGGGATCGGCGTCCATCCGTTCCCCCGCGCCGGCCACGCGGAGACGGACGACTGCACGTTGCGTCTCGCTGCCTCCACCGTGCTGCCCGTGGACGCGGAACGGCTGCTCCCGGCGCGCCCGCCCCGCGCGTTGGAGGGCGACGAGCAGGACCTCCGGTTCGGCCGGAGGCTGGCCGGGCTGCATCTCGACACGGCGTTCGGCGGCACGACCCCCGCACCCGACGACCCGGAGCAGAAGGTGCGGCACTCGGTCACCGACCCGTCCGGGCACGGCGTCCAGCTCTGGGCGGACCCGGTGTTCCGGTGGGTCCAAGTCTACACCGCCGAGGACTTTCCCGGGCGCGGGCGCGCGGTGGCGATCGAGCCGATGACCTGCCCGCCGGATGCGCTGAACTCCGGCATCGACTTGATCACGCTGCAGCCCGGCGAGGGGTGGACCGCTCAGTGGGGGCTCTGTCCCTCGTGATGCACGGGGTCCCTCGTGATGCACGGGTCGGCTATGCCGCGCGGGCGAGGTGGCGGCCGATGATCATCCGCTGGATCTGGTTGGTGCCCTCGAAGATCTGCAGCACCTTGGCCTCCCGCATGTAGCGCTCCGCCGGGAACTCGCGGGTGTAGCCGGCGCCTCCCAGCACCTGCACGGCGTCCGTGGTGACCTTCATGGCCGCATCCGTGGCGACCAGCTTCGCGATCGACGCCTGCTGCCCGAAGGGGCGGCCGGCGTCCTTGCGCCGGGCCGCGTCCAGGTAGCTGGCGCGGGCGGACTGCACGGCGGCAGCCATGTCGGCCAGCAGGAACTCCAGGCCCTGGAACTCGATGATCGGCCTGCCGAACTGCTGCCGCTGCCGGGCGTAGTCCACCGCGAGGTCCAGCGCGGCCTGCGCCAGCCCTACGGCGCACGCCGCGATGCCCAGTCGTCCGGTGTCCAGGGCGGCGAGGGCGATGCGCAGTCCCTCACCTTCGGCGCCGACGAGCCGGTCCGCTGGCACCCGCGCACCGTCGAAGTGCAGCGTCGTCGTGGGTGAGCCGGTCAGCCCCATCTTGTGCTCCGGCGTTCCGGCGGACAGGCCATCAATGTCGCCGTCCACCAGGAAGCAGCTGATCCCGCGCGCACCGTCGTCGGAGGTGCGAGCCATCAGCGTGTAGTAGTCCGCCACGCCGCCGTGCGTGATCCAGCACTTCGTGCCGTTGACGACGTACGACGTGCTCTCCCGCGCCTCCGCGCGCGTCGACAGCGCCGCCGCGTCCGAACCGGCGTGCGGCTCGGAAAGCGCGTACGCGCCCAGGAGGTCACCGCCGAGCATCTCGGGCAGCCACGCCTGTCGTTGCTGCTCAGTGCCGTAGTACGTGAGCGGGAAGCACGACATGACGTGCACCGAGACGCCCACGCCCACGGTCATCCACGCAGCGCTGATCTCCTCCAGCACCTGCAGGTAGACCTCGTATGGGGTCGCACCACCCCCGTAGGTCTCGGGGTAGGGCAGGCCGAGCAGGCCGGACTTCCCGAGCAACCGGAACGCCTCGCGCGGGAAATCGCTCGCGGCTTCGTGCCGGCCCGCCGCCGGCGCGAGCTCCTCGCGGGCGATTTCCCTGGTCAGGGCCAGCAGGTCGGCGGCTTCCGTGGTGGGGAGCAGGCGCTCGACAGCCATGGCGGCTCACTCTCCTCGACTCCGTCGGTACTTGGAACTGTACCGTAGGACGGGCTACAGTACACCTATCAGTACTTCAGGGATGCGTCCGACCCAGGCCGGGCACTGTGGCAATCTCTGGCCATGACCAGCTCCGATTCGGTGACGACGACCGGGGGGACGACGACCGGGGAAACGGCGACCGGGAGTACGCGGCAACGCGCGACGGCCGCACCCGGGCGGCGGACGAGCGCCCGGCAAGCCGAGCTGCTTGACCGCTTGCGGGACCTGTTCCTGGCGGAGGGGTTCGCCCACTTCACGCTGGATGACCTCGCCGCCCGCCTGCGCTGCTCGAAATCCACCCTCTACGCGCTGGCGGACAGCAAGGAGCAGCTCGCGGTCCGGGTGGTGGGCCACTACTTCAAGGGCGCGGCGGCGGAGATCGAGCGGCGCGTTGCCGAGATCAGTGATCTGGTCGAGCGCGTTGGTGGCTACCTGGACGGTGCCGCCGAGGCCCTGCGGCCCGCCTCGCGCGAGTTCATCGACGACATGGCCGCCAACGCCGCGACCCGCAAGGCGTACGAGGACAACGCGCGGGCGGCGGCCGAGCGCATCCGCTCGTTCATCACCGAGGGCGTGGAACGCGGCGTCTTCCGCCAGGTCCACCCCGGGCTTGTCGCCGAGATGGTCTCGCTGACCCTCTCCGCCATCCAGCGTGGTGAGATCGGGGCGCGCACCGGCCTGTCCGATGCGGAAGCGTTCGCCGCGCTCGCGCAGTTCCTGATCGGCGGGCTCGCCGCGCGTCCCCGAGCCCGGCCGGGTGTCCCCGAGCCCGGCCGTGTGTCACCCAAGGAGGAAACGTGATCGTCGTCGGCGGCGAGTCCCTGGTCGACCTCGTGCCCGATCCGTCCACTGCGGACGGTGAACTCGGTCCGTTGCACCCGATGCTGGGCGGCGGCCCTTACAACGTCGCGGTCGCACTGGGGCGCCTGAGCGTACCGGTGAGTTTCCTCGCCCGAATCTCCACCGACCAGTTCGGGGACAAGCTTCTGGAGCGACTCGAACAGTCCAATGTGGACATCTCGCTCGCGGGGCGCGGGCCGGAGCCGACGACGCTGGCCGTGGTCGGGCTCGCCAGCGACGGCTCCGCCCGGTACAGCTTCCACACCGAAGGCACCGCCGCCCGGTACGTCGCCGATCCCGGACCGCTGCCGGACGGAACCGAGGCGGTGTCGCTGGGAACCCTCGGCATGGTGCTCGAACCCGGCGCGACGGTCTACGAAACGGTGCTGCTGCGAGAGGCCGAACGCGACCGGTTCATCGCTCTCGACCCGAACATCCGAGCCAACCTTATCGACGACCCGGACGCCTACCGCCAGCGGTTCCGCCGCTGGCTCCCCGGCGTGACCCTGCTCAAGCTGTCGGCCGAGGACGCGCAGTGGCTGGCCGGTGACGAAGCCGCCGACCCGGTGAAAGTGGCCCGGCAGTGGCTGCGGGCAGGACCGGCCGGGGTGGTCGTCACGCGCGGCCGGGACGGGCTGACCGCCGTGACCGCCAGCGGCGAGGTGGTCGAGGTCGAGGGTGTGCCGGCGGACGTCGTCGACACCATCGGTGCGGGTGACACCGTGCAGGCCGCGCTGCTGGCGTGGCTGTACGACAACAGCGCGCTGACGCGCCGAGCCCTCAGCGGGCTGGGAGTCGACGGGTGGGAGCGGGCGCTGCGGTTCGCCGCCTCAGCGGCGGCGGTGACGGTGTCCCGCCCGGGCGCCGAGCCGCCGTTGCGGGCTGAGGTCGGCAGGTCCGAATGAGCAGGCCAGCCTGTTATCGCTCAAGCGTGTGAAACCTCATGAGGAGACCTTCGTCCTTGACGGTCTCCGACGTCCACTGCTCCTCTCGGAGCGCTGTACACGGTCGGGAGAGGAAACCCGGCTAGGGTATGCCAGTTCCAGACGATCACGTGACCGACTGGTGACCGAACGCCTCCAGAACTCGGTGTGATCGTGCTCCCACCTTCCCATCTGGGCTAACACGGTTGCTGCGCGACCGGCCCGCTGCGGTCTAGCGTGAAGCACGACAGGACCCCAACGGGGTGGTGCTGCGGCGGTACGGATACCCCGGCCCGGCGCAAGCCGTGACCCGCCACGGCGGCCTATGGCGGTGGCGGCCCATGGCCGTTTCGCACGTTGTCGGCTGCCTCCGGCGTGCGCCACCTCGACTTGAGCGCGAGAGGTTCCCGAATGCCCGACGAAGCGACCGCCCATAAACGTACCGTCGCGCTACGCCACGACGGTGGCGAACACGAGATGACCGTCGCGCCGTCCTCGGAGGGCGCATCCGGTATTGACCTCGGCAAACTGCTGTCCCAGACCGGCCTGGTGACGCTGGACCCGGGCTTCGTGAACACGGCAGCCTGCACGTCGGCGATCACGTACATCGACGGTGACGCCGGAATCCTGCGCTACCGCGGTTATCCGATCGAGCAGCTCGCGGAGAAGTCCGACTTCATCGAGACCAGCTACCTGCTGATCTACGGCGAACTACCGACCACCGCGCAGTACGAGGAGTTCGCCGAGCGCATCCGCCGGCACACTCTGCTGCACGAGGACCTGAAGCAGTTCTTCGACGGCTTCCCGCGGGACGCGCACCCGATGCCTGTGCTGTCGTCCGCGGTATCCGCGCTGTCCACCTTCTACCAGGACAGCCTGAACCCGTTCGACGAGCGTCAGGTGGAGCTGTCCACCGTCCGCCTGCTGGCCAAGCTGCCGACCATCGCCGCCTACGCGTACAAGAAGTCGGTCGGTCAGCCGTTCCTGTACCCGGACAACTCGCTGGGTCTGGTGGAGAACTTCCTCCGCATGACCTTCGGGTTCCCCGCCGAGCCCTACGAGGTCGACCCGGCCCTGGTGCGGGCGCTCGACCTGCTGTTCATCCTGCACGCCGACCACGAGCAGAACTGCTCGACGTCCACGGTGCGGATGGTGGGCTCGTCCGAGGCGAACCTGTTCGCCAGCATCTCGGCCGGCATCAACGCCCTGTTCGGCCCGCTGCACGGCGGTGCCAACAGCGCGGTCCTGCAGATGCTGGAGGGCATCCACGCCGACGGCGGCGACGTGGACGCGTTCGTCAACCGGGTGAAGAACAAGGAGCCCGGCGTGCGCCTGATGGGCTTCGGTCACCGGGTCTACAAGAACTACGACCCGCGGGCGAAGATCATCAAGAAGACCGCGGACGAGGTCCTCGGCAAGATCAGCGGCAACGACCCGCTGCTGGAGATCGCGCTGAAGCTGGAGGAGCGCGCGCTGGCCGATGACTACTTCATCGAGCGCAAGCTCTACCCGAACGTCGACTTCTACACCGGCCTGATCTACAAGGCGATGGGCTTCCCCACGAAGTTCTTCACCGTGCTGTTCGCGCTGGGCCGGCTGCCCGGCTGGATCGCGCACTGGCGGGAGATGCTGAACGATCCGCAGCGCAAGATCGGTCGTCCACGGCAGGTCTTCACCGGCGCCACCGAGCGGGCCTACGTCCCGATCGAGAGCCGCTGAGGTAGCGACTGAGGTCGACGGCTGAGCGAGGGCTGCGGCCCCGGTGTCCCGTGTTTCGAAGGGCGCCGGGGCCGTTGTGCGTTCGGTGGGCTATCGGTCGTTGGACCTTCGCTGTGTCGGCCGCGCGCCGGGCGATGTTGGGGGAGGTTTCGACCCGCCGCGCGGCCGACATGATCATGCTAAGCGGAGGCACGCACGCTCTGTCGTCCGCGTGCCACCATCGAGTCATCACATTCTGGCGAGCGCGCCCCTCGTGATCAGGAGCGGACGCCTTCCAACGCTCGCGCGACGAGATCCGCTACCGCTTCCCGCGCGGCTGCCCGCTCCCGCGGGTCGACGCCGATGCGGGTACGACGATCGAGCACGTCATCCGAGCTGAGCGCACCCTCGTGCCGGATCGCCCACACCACCTCGCTTGCCGTGACGGCCACACCGGACCGCTTGTCCACCGGGACCAGCGGGCCCGCCAGGTCCGGGTCAAGTTCGGTGAGCGCGACGATCCGCATGGCTTCGGTGCCGTACGTGCTGACCAGCCGAGGCTCGGCTTCGAGGCTGGCGAGGGCGGCACGCGGAGCGGCTCCCACCAGCGCGATCTCGTCCGTGCGGGACGGACCCGCGGCCAGCCCGCCACTGTGCACGGCGGCATCGACGGTCTCGGCTGCCACCCGCCGGTAGGCCATGGGGTCGCCGCCGGTCACGGTCACCACCCCGGCCGGCGAGGCAACTCCACCCCCGGACCGAGATCCGCCGAACGCACCGATCACGTGCTCGCGCAGCAGTGGCTGTTCCAGGACGGTGTTCGCGGCGTCGAGCAGGAAATCGACGCCAGAGTCAGGCGACTCCCCGGACACCCCCAGATACGCCCGGCCACCCATATCCGGCAGCAGGACAACGAACCGGGTCGGCCCGATCGGTGCGCACACACCGGTCCCGGCCAGGCCGGCGGCCTCGGCGTCCACGACGAGGTACTCGCTGGTCCGCCCACCGGTCGTATTCACGACCGAACGGGCGTGGATGTTCAACTCCTCGCCGGTGAGCTGGTCTACTGCCTCCGCGCCGTCATACGCCAGCGACGTGACCCGCACGCGCGTGAGAATGCGGGCGCCGAAGCCGGCTGCGGTGCGGGCCAGGGCAACGGACAGGCGAGCGGTGTCGCTCAGTCGGCACGCGTAGCTGAGGAAACCGCCACGCAGGTCTCCTCGCCGCAGACCGGGAACCAGAGCCCTGGCCTGGCTTGCGGCGAGTCGGGTCGGGGCGGGCAGCAGCTCGCCCGGAGTCCGGGTCGCGCGGCGTAACGCGTCCGCAGCCCGCAACCGAGCCCGCAGACGCGCGGTGACATGCTGTGAGTAACCCTCGCGCACGGGGAGGAGTTCTGGAAAGGCCCGCACAAGGTGCGGAGCAGTGCGCGTCATCAGGACTTTCCGCTCGACCGCATTCCGTCGAGCCAAGCCGATCGGGAACGAGTCATCTAGTCCACTATGGACAATTCTGGCGTCGTCGCACGAGAGGTCCTCCGCCTCGGCGAGCACGACGGAAAGCCCGCGCGAGGCCGCATCCAGTGCCACACCCGCGCCGGTGACGCCACCGCCTACGACCAGCACGTCGAAGGTGTCGCCACTGGCCACTTCGGACAGTTCGGCTGCCCGCCGCCCGGCGTTGAGCGACGTCGCGCGCAACGATCCGGCAGGCAGTGGCGTGGTGTTCAACCGCATCCCCTCCGGCCCGTCCGGGCTGGCCAACCGGACGACCCGGCTGACCAGCCCGGTTCCGGTCCGCATGTCAGTCCAGCTTCACCAGCATCTTTCCGAGATTCTCACCCTTGAGCAGCCCGAGGAACGCCGACGGCGCGTTGCGCAGGCCGTCGACAACGGTCTCGCGGTAGCGCAACTTACCCTCACGCACCCACGGGCCGACCTCGCTCACGAAGTCGTTCTTGCGGTCGAAGCTGTCGCTGACGATGAAGCCCTGCATGTTCAGCCGCTTGGTGACGAACATGAACATGTTGCGCGGGCCGGGCTGCGCCTCGGTCACGTTGTACTGCGAGATCGCCCCGCAGGCGGCGATCCGGCCGAAGTCGTTCAGCGCGCCGATCGCGGCTTCGAGGTGCTCGCCGCCGACGTTGTCGAAGTAGACGTCGATGCCGTCCGGCGCGGCCTCCTTGAGCTGCTCGGCGACCGGTCCGTCCTTGTAGTTGAAGGCCGCGTCGAAGCCGAGTTCCTCGGTCAGCAACCGCACCTTCTCGGGCGAGCCGGCGCTGCCGATGACCCGTTTGGCCCCGCGAATCTTCGCCATCTGTCCGACGAACGACCCGACCGCGCCCGCAGCGCCGGAAACGAACACCGTGTCACCGGCGGCGAAGCGCGCTTTGTCGAACAACCCGACGTAGGCGGTCATGCCGGGCATGCCCAGCACGCCGAGGTAGGCGCTCAGCGGAGCGGTCTCCGCCGAAACCGCCGTCGCCTGCCTCGCGTCGACCAGGGCGTACTCGCGCCAGCCGAGCCTGTGCAGGACGAACTGGCCCGCCGAGAACCGGTCCGAGCCGGACGCGACGACCTCCCCGACGGCGTCGCCGTCGAGCGGCTGGCCCACCTGGAACGGCGCGACGTAGGACTTGCCCTCGTTCATCCGGCCGCGCATGTACGGGTCCACGCTCATGACCTTGTTGCGCACCAGGATCTGGCCCTCGCCCGGGCTCGGGACAGCCGCCTCGGCGACGTCGAAGTTCTCCTCGGTCGGCCAGCCCTGCGGGCGAGAGGCCAGTCGGACCTCCAGCGCCTTCTCTGGGATGGCGTTTGCCGGTGTGGTCTGCGATGACGACACCCGGACCTCCAAATATCGAGACTGATCAGTTTCGTTTTTAGCTACACGTCGGCGTCGACGGACAGAGCAGTAACCGAGCGGTACGTGAACCCCAGCCGGCGGTACACGCTGAGCGCGGCATCGTTGGCCTCGTCAACCATCAACGCCACCTTGCCGTGGTCGCGGCGCAGATGCTCGACGAGAAACCCGCACACCGCGCCGGAGAGCCCGCGACCACGGTGATCAGGGTGCGTGCCCACACCTGCGATGAAGCCCACTGCGGGAGCGGACCAGGCGTCGGCCGCAACCGAGACCAACGTTCCGGCGGCGTCCCGCATTCCCGCCCACCGGCGTGCCTCCGGATCAGCCGGGAAGACGTACGAGTCGGGGTTCGCTTTGCGGAGCAGGGAGGTGGCGTCGTCGAGATCGTGTGAGGTAAGCCATCGCACTCGATCTCGTGCGGGTGGTAGCCGTGCGGGCGTCTCAGGGGCAAGATCCATCCAACCAAAGGTCGCGCGTTCGTGGAGGCCGTTGACCCAGGGCACAACCCCGCGAGCGAGGTCGGTGCCGGCGAGCGGGCGGAGCCTCTCGCTACGAAGCAGCGGGAGGACCTGCCGGAGCAGTTCGGCGGCGTCGCCCGGGGCGTTCGGAGAGCCGGTGAAGACCAGCCGGTCGCCGCGGTTGAGCTTCGGCGTGAACACGGCGACGGAGTCGCCGTGCTTCCACGCGGCGCCGTGCGCGTGTGGCAGCAGCGCCTGCGCTGCCCAGAGCACCATCGGGTCGGACGTCGCGCTCGCGACGTCGTCGGGTGTGTGAAGTTCCCGCACGCCTCCATGGTGCCCGCCGACGGGAACGGGGCGTGTGGGTCAGCCCCCGTAACGGCCGGCTTTGAGACGGTGGAGGAACGACTGCCAGCGGGAGCGCGGGCAAGCATAACGCCGTAACAAGGCACATGTCGGACGTGCGGCTGATAACGCGAAAGATGGACATCCACTGTGGACGCATTCTGGCTGCCAGACGCGGCGCTGACACGAACGGCGGCTCGGCTCGAGCCGCCGGCCCTCCAGCCATGTCGCCCCCAACGGCCGTCAGGCCGCGCTCTGTTCGCCCTCCCTGGCCCGCTCCGCGGCCTTCTCCTCTCGCCAGGCTTCGTCGTTCTTCCCGCGCCGCCAGTATCCCGAGATCGACAGCAGGTTCTTGCGGACACCGCGCTCGTCGAGCAGATGACGCCGCAGCTCGCGGACGAACCCCGCCTCGCCGTGCACGAAAGCCTGCACAATGCCATCTGGAAACGTCAGATCGCGTGCCGCCGCGACGATGTCGTCCCCCGCTGAGCGATGCAGCCACCGCACCCGCAGGTCACCCTCGGTCACCAGCGGCTGCTCCTCGGCAGCGTCAGCGACCTCGATGATCGCGCGTACGGGCGTTCCGGCCGGCACGGCCTCCAACGCGACCGCGATCGCGGGTAGGGCGCTTTCGTCGCCGACAAGCAGGTGCCAGTCGGCCTCGGCAGCCGGTGCGTAAGCACCGCCCGGCCCCATGATCAGCATCTCGTCACCCGGTCGCGCGTTCGCGACCCACGGCCCGGCCAGTCCCTGATCGCCGTGGTAGACGAAGTCGATCGCGAGTTCACCTGCCCGCTGGTCGAGGTAGCGCACCGTGTACGTCCGCGTTCTCGGCCACTGTTCCCTCGGGAACTCCGCGCGAATCCTGCCCATGTCGAACGGCTCGGGATACTCCACGCCCGGCACCGGGAACAGCAGCTTCACATAACTGTCGGTGAACTCGTTGTCGACGAAGCTGGCCAGCCCCGGGCCACCGGCAACGACTCTGATCATGTGCGGCGTGATCCGTTCGGTGCGCAGCACACGCAGGCGGGTCACGGGCTTGGCCTTGGGTGTGGGTCGCTGCACCATTCGCCGCTCCTTACCTGGCCCGAGGAACTAGCCGGACGTCGGGGCCTCGGTAAGGCTACCCTAATCAACCCGTGTGTTGTCGACCCTTCGCACTGACCTCAAGCGGCATGATCGTCCGCCCCGAGCGCGCGCACTCCCACCAGCTGCGATCAACGGATCAGCCGTCGCGGCGGAACCGGCCCAGTCCCAGGCCACTCGAGCGGCGGGACGACCGTCCCTGTGACCGCCCGAGCGCGTGGTACAGGTCCAACCAGGCGGCCTGAACCCTGCGTTCCAGCTCCTTCTTCCCGGCAGGTGGCGCGGAGTAGTCGGGCGCGGGCTTCTTCGTGACCTGCATCCACCGCTCCTCCCACAACTCCTCCATGGCGTTGTTCCAGCGCAGGTTGACCAGGTGCGTGACTTCCTCTTCCTCCTGCTTAGCCTGCCGCAGGCGTTCCTGGTCGGCGGTGGCCTGCTCCTGCAGCGTGTCCGCCCGCTCCCGCTCCAGCCGGTTCATCCGCTCGACCGCGTCCGTGGCCAGAGCCGCGATCTCTTTGTAGCGGGCACCCGCCGAAGGCTGCTGCTCACTCACCGCACTCCTCCGCAATCCGCAGCTCAGGGTCGTCGTGCTTCCCGGTGCTCTCGTGATGTCGCTGCTCGGGGACGACAGCCTGGCGCTCGCCGGACTTCTCCAGGTCGGAGAGGTCGAAGGGAAGGACCACTTCGGGTCGGGAATGCCGGGATCGGTCGAAGAACAGCCCCCGGCGAGCCCGGGGTGACCAGTTGACCACCTGGCCGGCGGCGAAACTGGACAGTTCCTGACCGTGCACGTCGAACGCGACCCAGGCGCCGATGTCGTCCACTGGGCCGACTCCGAGGGAGTTCTTCACCCGCTGGGCGCTGCGCCACCACCCGAGCGTGTGCACTCCGAGCTCTGGTCCTTGCCGCAACACCTTGCGCAGCTGGTCCTGACCGCTGATCCGGGTCTGCGGGTCCTTGCGCTCCAGCAAGCTGTGGGCCGCATCCGCTGCGTAAAGGACCAGGCAGTGCAGCGTGACTCCGTCGTCGGCGGTGCGACGACTGGAGCGCTGCTCGATCACGTCGACCAGGCCGTTGAGCGCGTTTTCGATCCCGTCCATCCCGACCAGCTCCACCTCGTGCCCGGCCGCGCGCAGGGTGTCCACCAGCAGCAGCGCGTCGCTGTGCGCTTCCCCGATCAGGCTGGCAACGGTGAACCGCAAGTGACCGGTGGAACGCTGGCGTGCGAGGGAAAGGGCGGCCGAACCGAGCACGCTGGCGGCATCCACGGTGACCGACCCGATCACGGCGATGTTGCGTCCGGGCGAACGCGCGAGCCGCACGGTCGCCGCCGTCCCGTCCACGTCGATCACCTGACCCAGCAGCGCCCTCGGTGCGGCGTCTCCCACGGTCAGCCGTTGGAAGTCCTCCACCGAACTCAACGCGGGCAGCAGCGAGCCGTCGAAGAGCCTGGGCGGGGCGGAATCCGCGCCGCGGCGCTCCCACAACCGCTGCTGCAGTTCGTCGAACGTGCCCCTCTCGGTCGCGTTCGGGATGTGTGCGATCGCGTTGCCGTGCTTGACACCGGACTCGTGGTTGACCACGGCGTGCCAGCGCGGCAGCTCGATGGCCGCCGGGTTCTGGTCCACCAGCACCCGGCGCGCTTTCGGGAGCGCGATCCGCACGATGAACTGCTCGAAAATCGCCGCCTTGCCCCAGAACGCCTCGATCCCGGAGATCTCCTGGCTGGCCAGCACCAGGTGGATGCCTTGCGAACGCCCGCGACGCGCGACGTCCTCCAGCAGGGTTGTGGCCTGCGAGGACACCGGATCTCGCTCGGCGAAAAGGAACTGGAACTCGTCAATGACGGCCACGATCCGCGGCCACCGGCCGCCCGGGTCCTGGACGCGCAGCTCCTCCAGCTTGGTGACCTCGTGCTCCTTCGCCGCGTCCGCGCGCCGGCGCATCTCGTCGGAGAGAAACCGCAGCAGCGCCAGCCCGAACTCGCGGTCGGTGTTGACGTTGACGCCGACGAGCTGGGCGTGCGGCAGCCAGCTCGGGTCCCGCCGACCTGGCGTGAACTGTGCGAACGACACACCTTCCTTGAAGTCCAGCAAGTACAGTTCGAGCTCGTCAGGGGAGTAGCGGGCAGCCAGGCCGGCCAGCATCCCGTACAGGAAGTTCGTCTTGCCCGATCCGCTTGGCCCCCCGATCAGCGCGTGCGGGCTGGCGTCGCCGAGCGAGAGCCGGACCGGTTCGGCTTCGGCGAAACCGACCGGGGTCTGCAACCCCGACAGGGAACGCTGGGTGTAGAGCTGCTCGGGAAGCAGGTCGTGGAACGTGCGCGCGCGGGAGCGATTGGCGTTGAAGTGCTCCGCGATCGCCGTGCACGCCCTGGTGACCTGGCCGCGCGGCATCGCCTCGTCCGGCCGGATTTCGGCGTAGGGGCCGGTCACGCTGCTACGGGCCAGCTCGGGGGTGAACAGCTGGATCGACTCCACCGCGCTGTTGACGGTCAGCGGCAGGTCCGCGACGATCAGCTGAATTCCGCAGGCCAGGCCGTTGCGCGCCACGCGTTGGAGCTGTTGCTGCTGCTCGTCCCGGAGCGGTTGGCCATCGCCGAACAGCACCGCGATCCGCCACGGTTCCCGGCGTTCCTCCCGTGTCGCGGTCGACAGCGCGCGCAGGGAGGTGTGCTCGCCGAGCAGGGATTCGTTGTAGATGCGGCGGATGTGGTCGGAAAGCTCCTCCAGCATGTCGCCCACCCGCTGCGGGTCGTACGCAGTGAGCAGGCCGGCGCTGGCCAGCGGGAACAGGCCGGGCAGGGTGCCCGTCAGCTGGGCGACATCCCACACGTGCAACCGCACGAGGCCCGGCTCGAAGTGGCCCAGCACGCGCATCAGCAGGTTCTGCACCACGTCTTCCATGCTCGCCCTGCTGTCCGTTGTGGACGACAGGTAGAGATGGGACTCGTCGAGCAGTCGAACCGCGGCGGGGAAGGGTTGTGGATCGGGTGCGTTCGGGACTCGCGCGGTTCCGATCCGCCACAGCTCGGGCACATTGTCCAGCGACCGGCCGGAGCCGACGTTACCCAGCCACTCTTCGGGTGGTTGGGACGCCGTTCCGGGAGCGGCTGCGCTGACCAGTTCGGTCAGCCGCGCGGGACCGCTCGCCGTCCAGTCCGCGAAGATCTCCGTGCGTTCGGCCCGCGCATTGGCCAGTGCTTCGGCGAAAAGTGGCTTCTCGCGGTCTTCGGTCTCGATGATCGTCGGGTCTTGCTCGACCCGCGCGAGACCGACCTGCGCGATGCGCATGGCGAACGTGCGGCGCGCGCACTCGTCCTGGACCCGGGAGCGTGTGTTCGCGGCGGAACCGAGGGTTGAAGCGACGGTCGAGCACAACCGCTCGAAGGTCGCCTGGATGTTGTTCCGCCGCTCGTTGCGCTTGCGCACACCACACCTCGGCAATGTTGTTACTGACAGTGATCAAAATACCACTGTCCGGTGCTTGTCGTCTCCGCTTCTTCCTACCCCGTGGGCGAAATCATCTCGGAGTTACAGCTGGGCAACGAAACCGCGCAGCGTGTCGGTGGTGTGTTCCACGCGTGTCAGCGTTCGCTCGAACTGGTCGCCGGCGCGCGCCAGCGCCGGCGGCACGATCGCCTCCGGGTGATCCGGGTCGATGCGGACCAGGGCCGCCTCCGCCTCGCACAGCGTGCGGCGCGCGGACACGAGCTGCCGGTGGGCCTGCTCCAGCTGCTCTCCGACACCCTGGAGCGCTTGGGCGAGTTCCTGGAGCGCGGACACTGTGGTTACAGCCGCCCCTTGTAGTTGTCGTTCGCCGCGATGATGTTGCGGATGGCCCTCTGGAGGTCCTCAGCGTCCCGGACGGCTTGGTTGAGGTGGGAGCGTGCCTCCTCGATCTCGGGTTGAGCACTGCCTTCGGTGGCGGCGACAAAGGTCTGCTGGGCGTCTTCCAGCGAAGTCGCCGCCTGGTGCACCGCATGAAAGGCCGTCTCTGCCTTCTCATTGGCGTCGTTAATGCCGCTGAGGACATCATCCACGCTTGCCATCGGTTCGGGCTCCTCCAGAGGGATGGCTCACTGCTCGAAAGCGGCCACCTGCGCGATGCCACGCAGGCGCCGGGCTGGAGATCAACAAGTGATCACCAGACAAGTTATCGGCAATGGTTTTCCCCGGCACAGGGAGGTACCTCGGGCGGGCGAGGTTCGAGCGCAACCGGGCTCACCGGTATCAGCCACCTGGAGGGTGAGGCGATCCTCCGGGTTCCGGCGTCGCGTCGGGGTCAGTCGCGAACACCTCGATCGCGGCGATACCGGAGGACGGCGTGGGCGTGGCGTGCCAACGAGCCATCGCCGTCCGGCCGTTCACGTGGGGACGCGACCAGCCGCTTCCTCCCAGCACGGACACCGCATCCGCGACGACGTCCGCCGCCCTCCCCTCGACGGACGCCGTGCCCAGGTCCAAGTCCACCCGCATGGTGTACGGACCTGGTGTGCAGCCGGTGATCGTCACGGTTCGGGAGAGCCGGTTCGCCAATGCCCGTGCGGGCCACTCAGCGCCTGCCCGCCGCTCGGTGGCGACGTCCACGGACAAGGCCAGCCGGGGGCGGGATGTGGTGGTCTCGCGGTCAGCTGCCGGCTCGTCCACCCCACCCGTGGTGTCGTCGTGGCCTGCTGTCCCGTTCGGGGTGCCTGCTCGGCCCGGCGTGGGCCCGGAGGTCGGAAGCACCGAGGCACTCACCCACGCCTCCACAAGCAGCCGTTCCCCGCCGGTGACCAGCGCACCCACCCGGTCCGGGTCGTCGATCACCGTCCAGGCGGTCGGGTGTTCGCAGGAAACCCGCGACCGCGCATAGGGCGCGCCAAGCTCCCGCATGAAGCCCCGCACCGCGCGGGACAGCGCGCCCGGGCCGATGGGTTCGGCGTTGTGCTGGATGCGGCTGATCGTGACCGACCAACAGCCTGGGTCCTCGTCGGAACAGTCGCCGGATTCCACGATCCGGCCGCCGACGTGCTGGACCAGCGGCCGGCAGGCGGTTCTGGCAGCGCTGTCGTTGCTGGCGCTGAGCACGATCGTGATCAGCAGCTCCATCTCGGTCTCGTCGCCCATGGCGGCAGCTATTGTCGCTCAACCGCCGCCAGAAGCGAACCGACGATCGCCGGTGAGGCCGAACACGAGTTCGCCGGCGGCTGCGCGAGCCGCCGGCGAACCGTCCCCTTCTCCTACCCATATGGCTGGTCGAGCGACCGGCGGAATGATGTTCCGCCCGTGCCCTCAGCCGCTCTGGTCGGTGGTCGAGCCTTGGCTTCCGTCCTGCACCTCGAATCGCTCGCGCCGTACGTCGCGCTCGACCGGCTGATCCTCGGTGAGCACCTCGGTGTTGATCGTGATCCGCTCGATCGGCACCAGCTCGGTGCGGACCACGGGGCGCTCGGCGTACAGGATGATCTCCTGCTGTTGTTCGGACAGCTCGGCCGGTAGTGCCATCCCGGAACGCTCGGATTCGGGGATGTCCTCCCGCTCGATGCGGATCTCCTCGCGCCGGACCGGAACCGTGATGGTCTCGTGCTCGGTCACGACGTACTTGTGCAGCCGCAGCCGGCCCGTCTCAACCGTTTCCGTGGAGATGTCCAGGCGTTCCTCGGACCGGGTCACAGTCTGCTCAGTCACGTTCCTCCCTGCTCGCGGCTGCTGCTCCTCGCTGGGTTGCCATGCGGGCGCAGTGCTGGTCACGTCCTTGCCCGTTACCTCGGAGTGAGAGTCCGTCACTCCCGCGCGAGGTGTCGAGCGCTGCGCTTGCGCGGGAACCTGTGATCCTTGCTGTGGTCGCTGTGCTGGTGGCGCGTCCGGCTGCGTCGACGCTGGCGCCTGGGCATGGCTCGACACCTGCTGCGTTTCGGCCTCCTGCGGCTCGGTGCGCTGGGCCTGGCCTTGCGTGGCGTGCGGCTGCGTCTGGGGTGCCGGTGTCTCCGGTGAGGACTGGAGCGGCTGCATGCGTGCCTGCTGGGCAACCCAGTCCGGCTGGCCGTGGCCGTTCGAAGCGGATGCCGACGGGGTGGCTGTCGTCGACGGTGCGGGCGACGAGGAAGCGGATGCCTGCGAAGCGGGTGCCGGGTCACGGGAGGGCTCTTGCGAGCGGCTCTCCTGCGACCTGGTCTCCGCGGACTGGTCCTCTGGCGCCCGGTTCTCTGGCGCCCGGCTCTCAGGCGGGCGGCGAGACGGGAAGTCCGCTGCGGGCTGACCGCTGGGCCGCTCGCGGCCCTGCTCACGTGCGTTGTCGCTGTCCGATCCGGCCATGGGGGACCTATCCGGTTGTGGTCTGGTCGGCGGTACTTCCGGCGTCTCCGGCGGCTGCGACCGCGCCGCGCGCTGGTTCTGCTGGCTGGCCGCGGACTGTCCGGCCCGAGGGCCTGGCGACGGGGTATTGGACGAGGACTGCGTCGGGGTGGACGCTCCACGCTCAGGGGCGGACTCCGAGCTCTGGGACTGCTCCGGTGTCCGGGCGTTCTGCCGTAGCCCGTAATAGTCGTAGAGGTCCCTGCCCTCGCGGTCGGACAGGTGCCCTTGCTCGGCGTCGACCCGCGGCGCGTCTTTGACCTCCTCCTTGGAGACCCGGACGCTGATCCCGTCCCCGGTCGTCTGCGCGCCGGTCAGCGGGACGAAGGTCTCCTTCATGCCGAACAGGCCGGTGCGGACGGTGACCCATTCCGGCTGGTGGGTCACGTCGTCGATGTACACGTTGCCGACCCGACCGATCTTGTCGCCGTCCTGGTCAAAGACTTCGCGACCGATCAAGTCCTGAGCTCGCCTGACATCCTTCATGCCTACCGCCTTCGCCAGATACGCACCCGCCCAGGTCCAGTTCTGCATCATCGCTGCGCGGCGACTTACCGGTGCGTCAACGCTGCATCCGCCGCTGACCAGCCGCAACCGCGCCATCACTCGTTCGAGCAAAACGGAAGACCGGCGCTTCCGATCACGCGGAGGGCGGTTAACGCGACTAAGTGAGGATGTGCGCGCTATTAATACTCGATCGTGGCGGGTCTCTCTTATGCTCTGGCGTTGAAAGTGCTGAACGGATCCACCCAATATCGGCATGGAGAGGTGTCGGCGTGTCCGTTGGTGTCCGTTCGGACAGCACGCGTGAACCCCGGCAAGTAGAGGTGCTCGCCGGGGTTCACGCGTGCTGTGACTACCCCGCGATCACTCTGCGGCGAAGGCGCTGCTGTCGAAGCGACCGTGGTCGCAGACCTCGCCCATACCGTTCCAGCTCACCGTCAGGGCGTTGGTCTCATCCGGCGGGATGACCTGCAGGCTGGCCGCTTGGGGCTCACAGGGCCCGGAAATCGGCTCGTCGCCGGTCGCTACCGCCGTCCAATGGAGAGTCTCGACACTCGACTGACTCGGGTTCAGCGTGATGTGTTTCGGCCCCGGGTTCGAGCGAGTGACGGCGGTGGGCAGTGGGCGGCCGGTGCTGTCTACGAGTTGTAAGCCGCTGTACCCGTAGATCGTGCAGGGCTGGGAACTCTGGTTGCGCAGCACCAAATCCGCGTATCGCTGTCCGGCGCCGGGGCTGTCCGGCCGCAGGCTCCCGGTAAGCATCGAGGAGTGGCATCGCTGGACCTCGTTCGCCGAACTCTGGTGGATCTTCGTGGAGTCGACGGCACTGTTCAGGTTCGCCGGAGCGCCGCACGCGGCCAGGGCGACGCCGGCCAGCGCGATTCCCGCGGCAGGAAGAACACGCAAGACATTCTTGTTGAAACCCGATCGTTTCCCCAACAAGGTGGAACATCTCCCTCCGACTCCGGTGGTAACCGGAGTTCCGCAACAGCTTGGTCATTTCGAAAGACGCCCGAACGGCACGGAGGTTGCCTAAGAGTTGTCTGAACCAGTGGGCAGGCACCGAACGGCCCAGAGAGCCACCTGATTCAACTGAACGGGTAGTGCTCATAACCCGAACGGCGGCAACGCGATCGCCTCGATCTTCGCTAGAGTCGCGCCCGGGGGTCACGAATGAACTAGGGGGTTCGCCAACCATGGCGCAAATTCCGGGGATCGATGTCGGGAACCAGCAGGGTCAACCCGACTGGGGAGCCGTTCGTCGTTCCGGGCAGGCATTCGCTTATATCAAGGCCACCGAAGGAGTCGGGTACGTCAGCCCCACGCTGGACGGGCAACTCGCGGGTGCGCGTGCGGCGGGTCTGGTCACTGGTCTTTATCACTTTGGCCGTCCCGACACGAACACTCCGCAACAGGACGCGGCGGATTTCGCTGCCCAGCTCGCGCGGTTGAACGCCAGCGGGCCGGGAAATCTGCCGCCGTGTTTGGACATCGAAACCGACGGGTCGGATCTCGGGCATTGGGTGAAGGGGTTTATTGACGCGATCCGGGCTAACACCAGACGAAGTGAGGTCGTGGTCTATTCCTCGGCTTCGTGGTTCGTCAGCAAGCTCGGCCCGGAGGTCTGGGTCGATCCGGCCGTGTTCGTGTGGGTGGCGCACTACGGGGTTCCTCCCGGGCAGCCCGGTTACCGCACGGATCGTGTCGTCTTGCACCAGTACGCCTCCGACGGGCAGGTCCCGGGGGTCGCCGGGCAGGTCGACCTCGACGTTTCACTCGTCGATCTACCGGTGTTGACCGGAGTGGCTGGTCCGCCGCCCTCGCCGCCGGAGACCTACGTGGTCCAGTCGGGTGACACGCTGCTGGCCATCGGGCAACGCTTCGGAGTGGCGTGGCAGGAGCTCGCGAGCATCAACGGCATCGCTGACCCGAATCTGATCTACCTCGGTCAGGTGCTGAAGATCCCGCGTTAACCACACCCGTCGGCGCCAACACCCTCGGTGAGGGATGGATGCCGGGTCCCGGGAGATTGTGTGCGGGTGCACATGTGATCGGGATGTCGGTTCGGTCACCGCACCCGCACATCGCCATATCGTTATCACTTTTCCGCCTGGGGGCTGTACTGGCCTTGTTGTCCCTTTTGCCAGGCGTGTAGCCGCGCGTTCCCGGGAAACCCAACGCGGTCGGGGGCGGCGCGGCGGCGATACGTTCTGCCAATGGCGCACGCCCGTTTGCTCTACAGTCGGGGACGTGAAACCGGCGAGAACCTCCGGCAGCGTTGCCGGGTCGGCGCAGCGCTCCGTCACGCCTGGGCGGGACGGCCGTATCGGGGCTGCGCCCGGTTGGCCGGCTTGGGCAAATGGGCAACCTCCGTTCACCAGATCGGTGGGTCGTTGTTCGGGCGGTGTTCGCTTACCCACACTTCGGTGGGAGGGATGCGACCACGCTTCCGCACGATCGCGCACACTGCTGCGGGACGGATCGGGGTAGGACTCTTCAGGAAATTTCGGGGTTAATCCCTGATACGAACGGCCGTCAGGTGCGCGAGATTGTGGGTGTGGAAGGGCGAGGGCGACCGGAATGCGCGGGTGTCAGAGGCGGGCTCCCGCTTTTTCGGCGCCACGCGAGATGGGCGAGGCTGCTGACCATGGGGGCGCGATTAGTGTGTTCGCCAAGCGGACTGGTACCCGACTTGGTGAAGAGGGCTGACGTAACCGTGCTGGACCAGACGCCCGCAGTGGACGGACGTGATCTGCGATGACCGGGACGACCGCGCTGGCAGTGTCTCTCGCGACGGTCGGCGCCTTCGGGTACGCGTTCGGCGCTCGGCTACAGCACAGCGGTGTCCAGGACACGGTGGACGACCGTGGCCTCGGGCTTCGCGGGGTCTCGCGTCTCGTGCGCAACAGCACGTGGCTGTTGGGGCTGGTCGCTCTGGGCAGCGGGGCATTGCTGCACGCCAGTGCGCTGGGGCTGGCGCCGTTGAGCGTGGTCCAGCCCGTCGGGGTGCTCGCATTGCCGTTGACGGTCCTGCTCAACCTGCGCCAGCAGGGATTCGGGGTGGGGGCGCTGAACGCCTCGGCGGTGCTCGCGGTGTTCGCCAGTACCGGCGGGGTCGCCCTGTTCGTACTGCTCGCCGCCGGTAGCGCGACTCCGACGACGGTGTCCAGCGATGACGAGGACCTGGCGATCCAGCTCGTGGCGGGTGTGGTCATCGTGCTGGCGCTTGCTGGCCTGCTGGCCAGAGAGCACCTCCGTTGCGTGGCGTATGCAGCCGGTTGCGCGGTGTCCTACGGCCTGGTCTCCATGCTGATGCGCGGCTTCCTGCAGCAGATCACCTCCGGCAACCTCGCCATGGTCAACCCCGGAGCGGCGGTCGGTATCGTCGCCGCGATGCTCGTCGGCGGATGGCTGATCCAGCACGCCTACGCCAGTGGCCCGCCTGATCTCGTCGTGGCGTGCCTGACCGTGATCGACCCGATGGTGGCCGTCGGGTTGGGGATCGGCCTGCTGGGCGAGGCCGACCGGGTGGACCTGTGGACGGCCACAGGTGAGGCGTTGTGCGCTGCGCTGGCCTGCGCGGGCGTGTTCGGTCTCGCGAGGTACCACCCTGAAACGCAGGATCGGCAGGAACGATCCACTGTGACCGGCGACAAGGCGCTTGCCCGATCCGCCTCGACCCATCGTTGCAAGGGGAGTTCCACTTGACTTCGCTCGAACCGACCAGGACGCGCCCGCTTCGGATCGTGGTCGGCGCCGTGACCTACCCGCCCGAGGTGAACGGAGCGGCGTTCTTCGGCTCCAGACTGGCCACGGGCCTCGCCGCACGCGGTCACGAAGTGCACGTCATCTGTCACTCGACGGATTCGACGTCCAGTGTGCTGGAAGAGGACGGCGTCACTGTCCATCGCGTGCCGTCCTTCCGAACCCCGTTTCACCCGACTTTCCGGGCCGCGACGCCCTGGCAGGCGGCGTCGTCGGCCGATCGGCTGCTGGACGAGGTCCAGCCCGACGTCGTGCACGTGCAGTCGCATTTCTTCATCGGGAACGCCCTGATCAAGTCCGCGCGCCGGCGTGGGATCGCCCTGGTGGGGACGAACCACTTCATGCCGGAGAACATCTTCGGTTACCTGGGCATTCCACGGCTGTTGCAGAGGCTGGGTGCTCAGATCCTCTGGCGGACGCTGATCAAGCGCTACCGGAAGGCCGCGGTCGTGACGGCTCCGACACCGCGTGCGGTGCGCTTGTTGCAGGACAACGGCTTCACCGATCGTGCACTCGCGGTTTCGTGCGGTATCGACGTCGGTCACTACCAGCGTCCGGCCCGAGAGTTCCGCATGCGAAACCCGCACCCGGACGTGCGGACGGTGCTGTTCGTCGGTCGCCTCGACGAGGAAAAGCACATCGATGATCTGGTTCGCGCCATGCCGTTGCTGAGCGGGTCGACCCCGACCCGGCTGGAGATCGTCGGGGAGGGCAGTTGTCGGGAACCGCTCGAACAGCTCGCCACCGAGCTCGGGGTCAGGGACCGGGTGCACTTCGCCGGTCTGGTCAGCGACCGCGAGTTGCTCGACGCTTACGCCCGCGCGGACGTGTTCTGCATGCCTAGCATCGCGGAACTGCAGAGTTTGGCGACGATGGAAGCCATGTCGGCCGGTACACCGGTTGTGCTGGCCAATGCGATGGCCCTGCCGCACCTGGTCGAACCCGGCGAGAACGGTTTCCTCTACCCGCCGCGGGACGTGGCGGCGCTGGCCGAAGCGATCGACCGGATCATCAGCGACGCGGCGACGATCGACCGCATGGGCAAGGCAAGTGAGCGGCTGATCGCCAAACACGACATCAGTGCCGTCCTGGGACGGTTCGAGTCGATCTACGACCACGTCATGAATCCTTCGGAGAGCTGGGAGCTGGCCGAGGTGACCACCGAACTGGCGAGCTGATCGGCCGTGGCGGACGGGAACGGGCGGCTCGAACCGATCAAGCGTGTCGAGCGCATCGCAGGCAGTGAGCTGCACTACTGGGTCTACCACGAAGGCCGTCGCGATGACCCCCGGCGACCGATCATCGTCATGCTGCACGGGCTGCGCGGCACGCACGAGGGTCTGGAACTCATCGCCAAGGGCGTCACCGGTCACTGTGCGGTCGTGCCGGACCTTCCGGGCTGCGGTGAGTCCGCCCCGCTGGTCGGTGCTCGGCACGACGTGCAGGGTTATGCCGCCGTCATCACCGAGCTGATCAGCCGCGTGGGCCAGGGGGCTCCGGTGGTCCTGCTCGGCCACTCGTTCGGTTCCATCGTGGCTGCCCATGTCGCCTCCTCCTCCGCCGAGTCGATCAGTGAGCTGATCTTGGTGAATCCGCTGTCCACGTCGGTGCGCAGCGGGTTGCTCGGGCTGGGGTCCCGCCTGCCGGAGCTGTACTACCGGCTCGGAGAGGCACTGCCCGAGCCACTCGGGATGGCCCTGCTGTCCAACAAGTGGATCGTGCAGGCCACCAGCCAGGTGATGGTGCGTACCAAGGACAAGCAGCTGCGCCGCTTCGTGCACGAGAGTCATCAGCAGAACTTCTCCCGTTTCCACAGCCCCACCGTGGTGGGCGAGACCTTTCGCGCCACGATGGACAACACGGTGACTGACTACGCCGGATCGCTGGCCATGCCAGTGCTGCTGATCGCGGGGGAGACCGACGACTTCGCACCGTTGTCGGGCCAACGCGCTCTCCTGGGCGCGTTGCCTGACGCGGAACTCGTCGTGATCCCGCGGGTCGGGCACCTTGTGCACTACGAAACTCCGGAGACCGCCGCCCATGCGATCACCCGATTCCTCGGCAGGCGCCATGGCTGACCGGCCAAGGACCGAAGCCGACGGTCCCGAGCTGAAGATCTTCGTTGACGCCAGGTGGACCCGGACCGACAACCACGACGGCATCAGCCGGTATGGCGCGAGCCTGATCGAACAGCTGCATCGCCTGCACCCCGTCACGATGTTGATCTGTGACGATCGCCAGTTGGCGTTGTTGCCGCCCGGCGTACCGTATGTGCGGATCAACAGCCCGCTCTCGCCTCGCGAGCTGTGGCTTTCCGCCACACTTCACCGGCTCGGCGCGGACGTCGTGTTCAGCCCGTTGCAGGTGATCGGCGGGTTCCGGCGCCGGTACAAGCTGGTGCTCACCCTGCACGACCTGATCTACTACCGGCATCCGCAGCCACCGAGCTTCCTGCCGCTGCCGGTGCGGATCATCTGGCGGCTCTACCACAAGGCGTACTGGCCGCAGCGGGTGCTGCTCAACCGGGCCGACGCCGTCGTGACCGTCAGCGAAACGACGAAGAAGCTCATCGCCGAGTACCGGTTGACCCGTCGTCCGGTGACGGTTGTCCCTAACGCTCCGTTCGCGAACCCCGAAACAGCATCTGGTGAACCCGCAGCGGTATCCGCGCCAACGAATTCCGGCCCGAAAAAAGGCGAACTCGTCTATATGGGCTCGTTCATGCCGTACAAGAACGTGGAAACGCTGATCGCCGGGATGGCGGAACTTCCCGATTACCGGCTCAACCTGCTCAGCCCGATCGCGCCGAAACGCGCGGCCGAGCTGTCCGCATTGATCCCGTCGGGTGCTGACGTGGTGTTCTGGCGAGGTATCAGCGATGCCGACTACCACAGCCTGTTGGCGCGGGCCTCGGCGTTGGTCACCGCGTCCAAGGACGAGGGTTTCGGGCTCCCCGTGATTGAGGCGATGAACGCCGGAACCCCGGTGGTGTGCAGTGATCTCGCGATCTTCCGCGAGGTCACCGGTGGCCATGCGGTGCTGTTCGCCCCCGACTCGCCGGAAGCTTTCGTCGCCGCTGTACGTGGTCTGGATGATCGGGAGCGTGTCGAGTCGATGGTGCATGCTGCGCGGGCGCACGCCGCAACGTTCACGTGGCGTGCGTCGGCCAAGCAGCTGCTCGGGGTATTGCGTTCCGTGGCCGAGTGACAGCGTCCACGGAGGACAGAGCGGATAGATCGGTTCGGTGCGGACGCGGGTAGTCACGCCGATCACCTCTCGGCTGTCGGGGATTCGTTGCCTCCACCGGACAAGCTCCCCGCCATCGGCGGCGATTTCCAGGGTCGAAGCGTGATTCACCCACTATGGGTGATTTTCGCGAAGAAATTCGGGATTGCTGACACACCGAAAGCAACGAAATGAACACGCCCGCGCATCAGGCTATCCACTATGGTCGTTGTCGCCCACGGCGCAGATTCGTGGCCGCCGAGTCCAACGGGACCGATTCGGACGGTTTGAGGGGCTTCGCGTCACCGGAATCCGGTATAAGGTCACCCGGGGCACATTCTGCACGGACGGAGGATCGCGGATGGCTTTCGATGCTGACGCCATCGTTGTCGGCGCGGGGCTCGCCGGCCTGGTCGCCACCGCCGAGCTGGCTGAGGCCGGCCGGCGGGTCATCGTGCTGGACCAGGAACCCGAAGCGTCACTCGGGGGCCAGGCGTACTGGTCTTTCGGTGGACTGTTCTTCGTTGACTCGCCCGAGCAACGCCGGCTGGGTGTCCGGGACTCGCCGGAGCTGGCCCTGCGAGACTGGTTCACCTCGGCCGGCTTCGACCGGGACGAGGACTACTGGCCGCGCCAGTGGGCCGAGGCCTACGTCGACTTCGCCAGCGGGGAGAAACGGGCCTGGCTGCGGCAGCAGGGCCTGCGCGTGTTTCCGCTGGTTCAGTGGGCCGAACGCGGTGGACACCACGCCACCGGGCACGGGAACTCCGTTCCCCGGTTTCACGTCACCTGGGGCACCGGACCGGGTGTGTTGGAACCGTTCCTCCGTCGAGTGCGGGAGGCCGAGGCTCGCGGGCTCGTGTCGCTGCGCTTCCGGCACCGGGTCAGCGAACTGACCACCAGTGGCGGCCGGATCGACGGGGTCCGCGGTGACCTGCTAGCTCCCAGTACGGTCGAGCGCGGGCAGCCCAGTTCCCGCGAGGTGGTCGGCGACTTCGATCTCCGCGCGCAAGCCGTGATCGTGACCTCCGGCGGTATCGGTGCGAACCATGAGCTGGTACGTCGGAACTGGCCGCAGCGGTACGGCCCGGCGCCGGAGCACATGATCTCCGGCGTGCCGGATCACGTGGACGGTCGGATGCTCGACGTCGTCACTTCGGCCGGCGGCCGGATCATCAACCCGGACCGGATGTGGCACTACACCGAGGGAATCCAGAACTACGCCCCGATCTGGAGCCGACACGGCATTCGCATCCTTCCCGGACCGTCGTCGCTGTGGGTGGACGCGCTGGGGCGGCGCCTGCCGTATCCGCTGTTTCCCGGCTCGGACACGCTGGGAACGATGGAGCACATCACGAAGACGGGCTACGCCCACACCTGGTTCGTGCTCAACCGGCGCATCATCAGCCGCGAGTTCGCGCTGTCCGGTTCCGAGCAGAACCCGGACCTCACCGAGCGCAGCATCGCGAAGGTGTTGGAACGCGGTGGCGACGTCACCCCCGGCCCGGTCGCCGAGTTCGTGCGCCGTGGGGAGGACTTCGTGGTCCGGCGCAGCCTGCCCGAACTGGTGGACGGGATGAACAAGCTGATCGGGCAGCCGCTGATCGACGCCGCTGACCTGGAGCGCGAGATCGTCGCCCGCGATGCGCAGGTGACCTGCGGACTGGGTAAGGACGCGCAGGTCATGGCGATTCGGGCGGCCCGCCGTTACGCCGTGGACCGGATGGTCCGGGTCGCCAAACCGCACCGACTGCTCGATCCGGCCCACGGCCCGCTGATCGCGGTGCGGCTGTCGATCCTGACCCGCAAGAGCCTGGGCGGAACGGAAACCGACCTGTCCGCCCGGGTGTTGCAGCACACCGGTGAGCCACTACCCGGTCTGTACGCCGCCGGCGAGGTCGCCGGGTTCGGCGGCGGCGGGGTGCACGGCTACCGAGCCCTGGAAGGGACATTCCTCGGCGGATGCCTGTTCTCCGGCCGGATCGCCGGGCGTGCGGCTGCGGCCGCCGTGGCGTGAGACCGCGTGAGATCGAAGGGAAAGACCAAGCCGATGCGCAAGAACATCCTGATCACTGGGGCGAGTGCTGGCCTGGGAGAGCAGATGGCCCGGGACTTCGCCGCCATGGGGCGCGATCTCGCGCTGTGCGCTCGTCGCACCGACCGGCTCGCGGAACTCGAGACCGAGCTGACCGCTGACCGGCCGGGCCTGCGGGTGGTGCACCACGCCCTGGACGTCAACGACCACCAGCAGGTCTTCGAGGTTTTCCGCAAGGCTGCCGAGCAACTGGACGGCCTGGATCGGGTGATCGTCAACGCTGGCCTGGGCAAGGGCCAGCCCATCGGCAGTGGCCGGTTCGACGCGAACGTGCAGACGGCACAGACCAACTTCGTGGCGGCGCTCGCCCAGTGCGAGGCCGCGATGGAGATCTTCCGGGAGCAGCAGCGCGGGCATCTCGTGGTGATCTCCTCGATGAGCGCGGTGCGCGGGATGCCGAAGAACATGACCACCTACGCGGCGTCGAAGGCGGGCCTGTCCGCGCTGGCCGAGGGCATCCGGGCCGACACCCTGAACACTCCGATCAAGGTCACCGCGATTCACCCCGGATACATCCGATCGGAAATGAACGCGAGCGCGGGGAAAACGCCGCTGATGGCCGACACCCAGACCGGCGTGCGCGCCATGGTCAAAGCCATCGAACGCGAATCGGCCAATGCCTACGTTCCGGCGTGGCCCTGGAGCGCTGTCCGCGTGCTGATGAGATGCCTGCCGCTGTCACTGATTTCCCGGCTGGGCTGACGGCGGGAGAGACTCAGTAGTCTGAGTCGGACTCGTGGGACACGAGGTCATGGCTGGTCATGGCCTCGGTGGCCGGGCGGATGCGCCGAAGGTGGATGTGCCGGCTCAACCGGATGGCCGGGCGGATCGCCAACTCCACGCTGCCGATCAGGAACAGCCAGGTGCCGGCTGTGATGGTCGCTTCGGAGAAGAACAGCAGGCTGCCGATGATGAACCACAGCGCGATGAGGATGTCGTTGATGATGCTGGCCGTCTCGTAACGGCGCCGTATGATCAACTCTTCGTGCCCGATGGTCAGTAACAGCGGTGATTCATGACGCTTCCTCATAGCTCGAGTGTGGCAGCGGGATTGATGCGATCAATGTGTTTTTCGTGATTCCTGTGCCGGCAGTTGTGAAGGGAGTTCCTGGCAAGCCGTTGCCGCGTTGAGTTGGTCACAGAACGTGAAAAGTCCTGCTGACGGCGTGACGTAGTCGCTTGATTTCCTGAAATCCCTCGTTAGAGTGGTCCTTTACCCCGAATTCCGTATGCAGCCCGAGAGGGGCACTGATGAACGAGCCCCATGGTGTCGATTTCTACGACGCGACGTTCGCGCGTGACCTGGTGTGGGCCAAGAACCTGCGCGAGCAGCTCGCCGAGCTGCCGGAGGTCGACGAGGACGAGATCCTCGAGTCGTAATTCCCTGACGTCAGCCGTCCTCCCGCACGCGGGCATATCTGACGCCCCAGCCTTTCACCGCTGGTGATGGGCTAGGAGGTCGTGTCCCGCGCGGCCGTGCTGGCCGGCCGGGTTCGGGTGGATCGTGGCGCCGCCGAGCCGGGGCAGCGCGTGCATAAGGCGGTGCTCCGCGTCGTGGGCGATCTGGTGCGCGCGCATCAAACTCAGGTCGTGGGCGACGTCCAGGTCGGCGTCGGCAGTGAGGCTGTGACCGACCCAGCGCAGCCGCAACCGGCCCACCCCGTGCACGCCCGGCGTGTTTTCCAGCGTCCGCTCCGCGACGGCAACCAGTTCGGGATCGACGGCGTCCAGCAGCCGGCCGAAGACCTGCTTGGCGGCTCCGCACAGGACGCCCAGGATCGTCACCGTGATCAGCAGGGCGACGACCGGGTCGGCCCACCACCAGCCCAGCGCCGTGCCGCCTGCCGCCAGGAGTACGGCGAGGCTGGTGAATCCGTCGGCGCGGGCGTGTAGCCCGTCGGCGACGAGAGCCGCTGAACCGATCCGTGGGCCACCGAGATCCGGTAACGGGCTACGGCTTCGTCAGCAGGACGATCAGCAGGCCCGCGAGATCTTCGAGCCGCCCGAACCCGTAGGTGAAACGCCTGGTCACCGCCCGCCGGCCGAGCGCGAAGGCGATGCCCAGCGGCACCGCGGTCAGGGCGTCGGCGAAGTTGTGCACGGTATCGCCGAGCAGCGCGACCCTGCGTGTTCGTGAGCCACTGCGCAAAGGTATGGCCACCGACCCGTCTGCGACAACGGCGCAATAGCCAGTCCTGAGCGACAGGTGGCTGCCCACCTTTCGCCCACCCGGGTGAAAGGTGGGCCCCAGGTTGCGTACTTCCCCGGCTAGTTCTTGTCTGGGGCGTAGCCCGTGTGCAGGTGGTCCCTGTGCGGGGGCCACAGTCTGGGGGATGACAAATGGATCACGAATCTGGGGGTTTCGCATGCGCCCATAGCCGCCAGCCTCGGCACCCGGCGAGCGTGACATCGCTCATCGCCGGGGTGGCGATCAGTGCGCTGGGGGTGACCGGGGTGACGGCGTGCGCGCCAGGGCCACAGGCCCAGTCACCAGGGCCGGCGCAGCCGAGCGCCACGGCGCCTCCCCCGCCCGGGATGTCGGAGAGCACGTCGCCATCCTCGCTCGTGCCCTCGCTGGGCGAGCGACCCGGCGACCCGACCAGCGTCGGCCCGGACGACCTGCGACTGGCCGTGGACTCCGCGCAGTCCGTGGTGTCGGGCTCGCGGCTGATCTCGGTACAACCGGGCATCGTCGCCGGCCGGGGGGTCTGGATCGTCCGCTTGCTGACCGAGGGGCCGGGGTTGAAGTCGGTCGAGGTGGATGCCGTGACCAGGGGAGCGAGGGCCAGCGATATCACCACCGGCAGGCCCGAGGACATGATCGCGCTTCGGGACCTGCTCAACGCGACCAAGGTGTTCTGGCCCGACGCGGCCGCCACCGCGACCAGACAGACTCCGAACGGCATCCTCGGAAGCGTGCTCCTGGACAGCAGGGGCGGTAACACCGCCGCGCCGGTCTGGCGGATCACTGTCCTCAACGGACGGCAACAGGTGGAGTACACAGTGGACGCCGTCAACGGTGCAGTGGTCAACAGGACGACCGCACCGCGCAAGCCGCACGACTACGGCTGACCGCCGGTGGTCGACGCACGAATCACAAGCTCCGGCGCTAGGGAAATGCGTTGCGGAGGCGACGGGCAGCCGTCCGCGCTCGCGCGGTCCAGCAGCCGGATCGCTTCGGCGGCGATGAGTTCGCGTGGCTGGCGGATGGTCGTCAGCGGCGGGTCGGCCAGGGTCGCGAACGTGATGTCGTCGAAGCCGGTGACCATGACATCGGACGGGACCGACACCCCCGCGCCGCGCAGCTCGCGGGTCAGGCCGAGCGCGATCTCGTCGTTACCGCAGACGATCGCATCCGGTAGCGACGGTTGTTCCAGCAGCTTGCGACCGGCCTCCGCGCCCCATGCGAGGCTGAACTCGCCCAGCAGCGGCTCCTCCGGCGTCAGCTCGTGCCGCCGGGTGGCACGGGCGAACGCGTCGAGCCGCAACCGGCCCGCCGAGCTGGCTTCGCCGGCGCTGACCAGGACACAGCTGCGGGCGCCGGCGTCGGCGATGTGCTCGACGAGCTGGGTGATCCCGGATTCACCGTCGACGCCGACCCAGTCCGCCGTGAACCCGTCCACGTAGCGGTCGACCTGCACGACGGGGACCCGCTCGGCGGCGGCCCGTAGTGCCGCCAGGCTCCCTTCCGCGCTCACCGGAGTGATCACGATCCCGTCCACCTTGCGCGCGATGAGCGCCTGGACCCGGCGTAGTTCGATGTCGGTGTCCTGCTGCGAGTCGGACAGGAACAGGTCGCGCCCGGACCGCTGGAGCTGCCGCTCCACCGCTTCGACGATGGCCGGGAAGAACGGGTTACTGATCTCGGGGACGACCATGCCGATCGTCTTGGTCCGCTGAGTGCGCAAGGCCGTGGCGAGCTCGTTCTGCTGGTAGCCCAGCTCGCGCACCGCCCGTTGCACCCGGGTGACCAGCTCAGGGGAGACCGGGCGGTTGCCGGAAAGCGCGCGGGACGCCGTGCTGACCGAAACCCCGGCAGCGTGTGCCACATCGCGGATGGTGACGGTCACTCGCCCTCCCCAATGGAGATTCTTCGGTGAGTCATTTGAGATCAGCGCATACCCGGGTCAGGGGGTGCCGAGCGCGGTAAGTCCTGGTGACCCTACGTCGTGGGAGGTCCGGGACGGAACGCCCGAACCGGGGTCGAGCCGCAGGAGGCCGTCGAGGAAGGTGGTCATGACCCCGTCCCGGTCGACCTCCATCGCCACCCGCACCCGGGGACCCGGGCCCGGGGAGTCGCGGCGGTCGGCCACGGTCATTCCCCGGGTGTGCTCGCCGCGCAACTCAACGTGCAGCGGAAGATCCGCGTACTTGGCCAGTTCGGGGATCACCGCGAGGATCGCGACACTCGGGTCGTGCAGCGCGCAGCCGGTGCGGCCGTGCTGCTGGGAGTAGAAGCCGACGTAGTGGCGCAGGATCTCCGACGCGAACCGCGCTGTGGCGGTGTCGGCGGCAGCGATCTTGTCGAGTTCCTCGCTGGTCAGCCAGATCCGCATGGTGACATCCAGACCGACCAGCGTCACCGGCCAGGCGGCCTCGAAGACCTGCTGCGCGGCTTCGGGGTCGTGGTAGATGTTCGCCTCGGCCACCGGCGAGACGTTGCCGGGAGCCTCGATCGAGCCGCCCATGATGACCACGTCCCGCACGAGCTCGGGAAGCCGTGGTTCCAGGTGCAGCGCGACCGCGAGGTTCGTCAACGGGCCGAGCGCGAGCACGGTGCACTCGCCCGGGTACTTCCGTGCGAGCGCCACGAGCTGCTCGGCGGCCGAGAGGTCCTCGACACCGCGGCCGGTGACCGGGCGGGCCGCCCCACCCAGGCCGTCCTCGCCGTGTACTTCGGGGCTGGTACGCAGCGGCTGGTTGAGCGGTTTGCGAGCTCCGACGGCCACCGGGACGTCCCGCAGACCGGCGAGTTCGAGCACCTGGAGCGCGTTGTCGGCGGCACGGTGCGAGTCGATGTTGCCGTGCACGGTCCCAAGGCCCACGATCCGTACGGTGGGCACGCTGGCGAGGTAGAGCACCGCCAGCGCGTCGTCGATGCCCGGATCGGAGTCCAGGATGATCTTGTGCTCGGTCATCGAATCCCTTTCAGGCTGCTCACGCCCGCTATGAGCTCGGACAGCGGCGGAAGTGGTGGCTGTGGGCCGGGCGCGGAGACGGCGATGGCCCCCGCCATGCACGCGGCACGCAGCGCGGCGTCCGCCTCGATTCCGCTGGTCAGGGCCAGGACCAGCGTCGCGCAGAAGGCGTCCCCGGCACCGACGGAATCCACCAGCTCGACCTCGGGGGCAGGTGCGGAGGCGATCTCGACTCCCCGCTGGAGCAGGACTGCTCCCCGCGCACCGTAGGTGACGGCGACGAGCCCGGACTCGGAAAGCTCCGGTATCGCGGCGTACTCGGTCTCGTTCACCACGATCAGGTCCGCGCGCTCCAGCAGCTCGCCGGAAAGCCGCTGGGCGGGCGCGGCGTTGAGCGCGAAGAATCCCCGCCACCGTCGTGCGGCCTCCAGCACGGCGGGGGCGGAAACCTCCAGCTGGGTCAGCAGCACGCCCCCGTTGTCCACCACTGCGGCCGGGTCCACCTCCGCGTTGGCTCCGGCGACCACGACGATCTGGTTCTCGCCGTGCTCGTCGACCGTGATCAGCGCGGTGCCGGTGGGCTGAGTGGCGGTGCGGACGGCGGTGACGTCCATTCCGGTGCGGCGCAGCTCTTGGCGGAGCCACTGGCCGTCGGGGTCGGGGCCGACGCATCCGACCATGCGGACGTCGCCGCCCAACCGCGCGGCGGCGACGGCCTGGTTCGCCCCCTTGCCGCCCGTCATCCGGGTGAGACTCCGGCCAGCGACGGTTTCCCCGGGGCTGGGCAGGCGGGTGCACCGGCAGAACAGGTCGACGTTGAGGCTGCCGAGCACGGTCAACGCCGGAGCTCGACCGTCCGCCGGTTGGTTCACACGATCCATCCATTCTCCCGGTTGCTGGCAAACGATTGTCAGCGACCTTACGAACAGGTCAGCGGCAGAGTCAATGATCAACCTCAGGTTGCCGTTCCGGCGATGCCAGGGCAGCGTGTTTCCGCGCCCATGGAACGGCTAACTCTTCGCAGGCCAGTAGTCATTTGTGCGGCCGATCACAGTGATCGAAACGCGTGTGTGAGGCTGTTCGGGGCTCTTGACAGGCCTCAGGAAACGTCTCTAAGTTCCCCGGAAATCGTTTGGCGCCAGATGCTCAGCAGCCCGCCTTACCGGACCGGTCATGTGCGCGGTGCTGGGGTGCCCCCAACAACGGATCAACCCTGCACAACCGAGTTACTCCATCGCCGGCTGACTCCGCGTCGGCACTGGCATTGCGCGAGGAACCAACACATGACGACTACCGATGCAAAGCCCAAGATCATCGGTGGTGACCCGAGAGTGCGGTCCAGCCACTGGATCGTCCTGCTCATCACCCTGATCCTCGGCGTGGCCACCTACCAGGTGAATGCCACCATGCTCAGCCCCGCGATCCCCGACATCGTCTCCCGCCTGGGCACCAACGCAGGACAGGTCGGGCTGTCGCAAACCCTGTTCTTCCTGTCCGGCGGCATCGGCGGCGTGGTCTTCGCCCGCTACAGCGACCACATCGGACGCCGCAGGATGCTGCTGTCGGTGCTCGCCGTGACCTGCGTGGGAACGGTCATCTCGATGTTCGCGCCCAACGTGGCGGTGCTGTTCATCGGGCGGGTGCTGCAGGGTGCGGCCAGCGCGAGCTTCCAGCTGGCTTACCTGACGCTGCACGACACGCTCGACTCGAAGCGCTTCGGGCGGGCACTCGGCCTGGTCACCGCGATCAACGGCGGGATTGCCGGGGTGGACGGGATCGCCGGCGGTGCGTTGGTGGACGCGGTCGGGTTCCGCGCCATCTTCGCCTTCACGCTGCTGCTCGGACTAGCCGCGATCGGTGCCACCGTGCTGTTCGTCCCGGAAACCGCGGCGCACACCTCGGGTCGGATGGACTGGGTCGGTTCGGCCGTCCTCAGCTTGAGCCTCGTCGCCGTCAACATGGGGATCTACGAGACCAGCGACAACGGTTGGCTGTCCGCACCCGTGATCGGCCTGCTGGTCGCCGGTGTCGTGCTGTTCGCGGTGTTCCTGGAAGTGCAGAAGCGGCGCAGGACCCCGCTGTTCGCGACCCGCTACATGCTCTCCCGCCAGGGCTGGCCGCTGTTGGTCACCACGCTGCTGACGCTGTCCGGGCTGTTCGCCACGATCAACTTCACCGTGCCGCTGCTCAGCCAGCACAAAACCGCCGGATTCGGGATGTCCGCGACGACCTCCGCGTTCCTGTTCCTGATGCCCACGGCCCTCATCGGGTTCCTCGTGGCGCCGTTCGCCGGTCAGCTCGCACCGAAGCTGGGGTGGCGTCGCACGCTGTGGGTCGGCATGATCGGCACTATCGGTTCGATGGTGCTCGCGGCGGTCGGCGTCCACTCCTGGGTGGCGGTGTTCATCGCCCTGATCCTCGCCGGCGCGTTCTACACCGGCATCGCGATGACCGCGCTCACCGGGCTCAGCGTGGTGCTGTCGCCGAAGGACAGCCCAGCAGCCCTGCCCGGGATGAACGGCGCGTGCTTCGGCATCGGCGCGTCCCTGGGCATGAGCGCGGCCGCCTCGTTGGTGGGCAGCTCCGCCGCGGAGGGCGCCACCTCGGCGTCCGGGTTCAGCGCCGCACTGTTCGCCGCGGTGGGCCTGAGCGTCGCCGCGTTGCTGGCCTCGCTGGCCATCTCGAACAAGAGTGAAATCAGTACTGACCGGATCTGACGAACGATCCGGGGTCCGCGGGACGGGCCCGGGTCAACGAGCCCGGGCCCGTTCTCGCGGGCGCATCCTCAACGACGACAGGAGGACGATTACATGCCGGCTCCAGTAACCCTGGAGAACATCCGCACCGCCCCGAAGGTGCTGCTGCACGATCACCTCGACGGCGGGCTACGGCCGCAGACGATCATCGACCTGGCCGAGGAGGTCGGCTACCAGGGTCTGCCCTCGCACGACGCCGGGGAACTAGGGCGGTGGTTCGGCGAGGCCGCGGATTCCGGGTCGCTTGAGCTCTACCTGGAAACCTTCGGTCACACGGTCGGTGTCATGCGCAGCCGCGAGGCGCTGCAGCGTGTCGCGGCCGAAGCCGCCGAGGACCTCGCCGCCGACGGCGTCGTCTACGCCGAGGTGCGGTACGCACCGGAGCTGTTCCTGGAGTACGGCCTGGACCTGGACAACGTTGTCCTGGCTGTGCAGGAGGGCTTCCGGGAAGGGGAGCGGCGTGCGGCGGCGGAAGGTCGGCAGATCCGCGTCGGCACGTTGCTGTGCGCGATGCGGCAGAACGCGCGGTCCGCGCAGATCGCGGAACTGGCGATCCGGCACCGCGACGGCGGTGTCGTCGGGTTCGACATCGCCGGTCCCGAGGCCGGCTACCCGCCCACCCGCAACCTGCACGCTTTCGAGTACCTGCGCCAGCAGAACGCGCACTTCACCATCCACGCTGGGGAAGCGTTCGGGCTGCCGTCCATCTGGGAGGCGATCCAGCACTGCGGGGCCGAGCGCCTCGGCCACGGCGTTCGGATCATGGACGACATCAAGACCGCCGAGGACGGGACTGTCCACTTGGGACAGTTGGCGAACTACGTGCGGGACCGGCGCATCCCGCTGGAGATGTGCCCGACGTCCAACCTGCAGACCGGGGCGGCGAAGTCCATCGCCGAACACCCGATCGGGGAGCTGGCCCGGCTCGGGTTCCGCGTCACGGTCAACACCGACAACCGGCTGATGAGCCACTGCACCCTCTCCAGCGAGTTCGCGACCCTCGCGGAGACCTTCGACTACGACTGGGCGAAGATCCAGTGGCTGACGATCAACGCCATGAAGTCGTCGTTCATCGGCTTCGACGAACGGCTCGAACTGATCAACAACGTCATCAAGCCCGGGTTCGCCAAGCTGGCGGCCTGAGCGAAACCCCTAGACATCTCCGACACCCCCAACCCGTTCGCACCATGGTCGTGCGGTGGTCGGCGCGGTCGTCGTCGGCGGGGGAAGCCTGGCGTTTCCTGCTGCCACGGCCGCCGCGGCGGTCCCGCCTCGGCGTGTCGGTTGCCCGCCCGTCACCCCATGGGCTCGTCAGTGCTCGCCGCGCGGGTGAACCAGCGCCATAGCCCAGATACTCGGCACGTGGAACGAAACAGCAACACGCAAGCCGATCTGGTGCTTGAGGGCGGTGGTGTCAAGGGGCTCGGCACCGTGGGAGCCGTGCTGCGCTTGCTGGAGAAGGGGTACACCTTCGCCCGGATCGCCGGGACCTCGGTGGGCGCGGTGGCCGGCGCGATCGTGGCCACCGGTACCGACGTCCTGACCGCTCGCAGGGTTATGAGCAGGCTGGAGCTCGACCGCGTCCCGGACCGGTCGCGACCACGCTTACCGCTGGTCAGCGAGGGTGTGTCGCTGCTTTTCTCCAGCGGAGCGTACGAGGGCGACTACATCCGCAACTGGCTCTACCGCGAGCTGCGCGAACTCGGTGTGACGACGTTCGCGGACCTGCGCCGCGACGACGAGGACGACGACCCCAACCTGACCGACGATCAGCGGTATCGCCTGGTGGTGACGGCCACCGACATCACCCACGGTCGGTTGTTGCGGCTGCCGTGGGACTACCCGATGTTCAACCTCGACCCGGACGAGCAGCTGGTCGCCGACGCGGTCCGCATGTCGATGTCCATCCCGCTGTACTTCGAACCGTGCTACCTGACCGAACCGGTCAGCGGGGACACCTCGACGATCGTGGACGGTGGGATCTTGTCGAACTTCCCGGTGGACATCTTCGACCGCACCGACGGTCGGCCGAGCCGCTGGCCCACGTTCGGTGTCCGGCTGTTGCCGGACCTGCCTGCCGGCATCGACGAGGTCTTCCCCACCTTCGGGCTTCCGACCCCGCCGCCCATGGACCTGCTCAAGCGGGTGATCGCCACGGCGTTCGTAGGGCACGACCAGACCCAGCTGGAACGGCCGGAGATCCGGGAACGCACGATCACCGTCGACACCTCGGGCGTCGGGATCACCGACTTCCACCTGTCGCAGGCAGGGCGGGAAGAGATGCTGCGCAACGGGCGGAAGGCCGTGGACGCCTTCCTGACCGGCTGGCGGAAACGGCAGCAGTCGCGGGAACCCAGCAGGCCAGGAGGTCAGAAGGCGTAACCAACCGCGTGCACGCCCCCAGACACGGCCTTGCCCGGGGACGGAAGAACCGATCGTGTGATCGGGAGGTTTCCTGCGGCTTTCCCACCGCTTGGATCCTCTCCGCCCTCGGGCGTGGTCGCCAGGTTTCCCCAGCCCGTTCATCGTCGGGCCCAGGCTGGTCCGTCGACAGGGCCGAAAGTCCTGTCTTCACGCGGAGTTCGTCGCTTTCACGACGCGCTCGACGACACTCGTCGGGCTGGGCTGGGTCGCCATCTCGGCGCTGACCTCCCGCGCCGCCGAGGCGAAGGCCGGGTCATTGAGCAGCTGGTCCGCCGTCGCCCGCATGGTTGGCACATCCACGGTCGTGGGGTCGTGCGAGAGCCCCACACCGCGGTCGACGACCAGTTGCGCCGACATGTGGTTGTCGGCGAACCCCGGCAGCACCAACTGCGGCACGCCGTAGTGCAACGGTGCGGCCGTGGTTCCCGAGCCGCCGTGGTGCACGATCAGGTCGCAGGTGGGCAGGAACGTCGACAGCGGAAGGAATCCGACCGAGTGCACGTTGTTCGGTAGCTCGCCCAGCGCCGAAAGGTCAGCCTTTCCGGCGGCGAGGATCACCTCCACGTCCATTCCGCCGAGCGCCTCGATGACCACGGACAGGTTGCTGGCGCCATTGAGATGCGGCACGACCGTGCCCAGGGTGACGCACACCCTCCGCCGC
>JBPYFK010000112.1:0-9903 GCA_051984675.1 Pseudonocardiaceae bacterium
TCAAATTTTAAGTAGGCAATGAGGTGGTTGGGATGCAATTCGGGGTCTTCACCGTCGGGGACGTCACTCCAGATCCGACGACCGGGCGGGCGCCGTCGGAGGCCGAGCGGATCCAGGCGATGGTGGCCATCGCCCGCAAGGCCGAAGAGGTCGGGCTGGACGTGTTCGCCACCGGGGAGCACCACAACCCGCCGTTCGTGCCGTCCTCACCGACAACGATGCTCGGCTACGTCGCCGCCCAGACCGAGCGACTGATCTTGTCCACATCGACAACGTTGATCACGACGAATGATCCGGTGAAGATCGCGGAGGATTTCGCGATGCTGCAGCACCTGGCTGGTGGCCGGGTGGATGTGATGCTGGGCCGGGGGAACCAGGGACCGGTGTATCCGTGGTTCGGTCAGGACATCCGCCAGGGCATCCCGCTGGCGATCGAGAACTACCACCTGCTGCACCGGCTGTGGCGCGAGGACGTCGTCGACTGGGAGGGCAGGTTCCGCACGCCGCTGCGGGGCTTCACCTCCACCCCGCGACCGCTGGACGGGGTGCCGCCGTTCGTGTGGCACGGTTCGATCCGCAGTCCGGAGATCGCCGAACAGGCCGCCTACTACGGCGACGGGTTCTTCCACAACCACATCTTCTGGCCGCCCGAGCACACCAAGCGGATGGTGCAGCTGTACCGGCAGCGGTTCGAGCACTACGGCCACGGTGCCGCGGATCAGGCCATCGTCGGGCTCGGTGGGCAGGTGTTCATGCGCCAGCGCTCCCAGGACGCGGTCGAAGAGTTCCGCCCGTACTTCAACGACGCCCCGGTCTATGGCGGTGGCCCGTCACTGGAGGAGTTCATGCGGGAGACCCCGCTGACGGTCGGCAGTCCGCAGCAGGTCATCGACCGCACCCTGGGCTTCCGGGACTACGTCGGCGACTACCAGCGCCAACTGTTCCTCATCGATCACGCCGGCTTGCCGCTCAAGACCGTGCTGGAGCAGCTCGACCTGCTTGGTGAGGAGGTCGTGCCGGTGCTGCGCACCGAGTTCGCCGCCCGCAAACCCGCCCACGTGCCCGAAGCACCCACCCACGAAGCCCTGTTCCAAGCACAGTCCGACGCGGAAGGGAACGCGGCATGACTCGCATCGTCGCGATCTCGGCGGGGCTGTCCCAGCCGTCGGCCACCCGGCTACTGGCCGATCGGCTAGCCACGGCCACCCGTGGCGCGCTGGGCGATGAGACCACGGTCGAGGTGGTCGAGCTGCGCGACTACGCCCACGACATCACCGATGGCCTGCTGACCGGCTTCGCCAACCAGCACCTCCGGCCCGTGCTCGACCGGGTCGACGACGCCGACGGGCTCATTCTGGTCAGCCCGACGTTCACCGCCTCCTACAGCGGCCTGTTCAAGTCCTTCATCGACATCGTCGACCCGGACTCAGTGCGGGGCACACCGGTGGTGCTCGCCGCGACCGGCGGTACCGAGCGGCACTCGCTGATCCTGGAGCACGCACTGCGCCCGGTACACGACCGGCGCGACCCGTTCACCGAGCCCGTACCGTTCGAACAGCTGCTGAACGAGACCGCGACACGTTGAAGGGAACGCCATGTCCGACAACGCCCCAGGAGTAGAAGTCACCCGATCGGATGAGCGCGACCGGTACGAGATCACCGTCGAAGACCAGCGGGCGGGATTCACCGACTACGTCGACCGCAACGGGCAGCGTATCTTCTACCACACCGAGATCAGTGAGGAGTTCGGTGGCCGAGGGCTGGGCGGCACTCTGATCGGCCACGCACTGACCGACACGCGCACCGCCGGCCTGCGCATCGTACCGGTGTGCCCGTTCGTGAAGAAGTACCTCGAAAGCCACCACGAGGTCGACGACGTCGTCGACAGGGTCACCCCGGACGCGCTCGCTGCGGTGCGGGAACGGACTGGGTGAGCCGATGTCGGGCCGGATCTTCCTCGACAAGCAGACTCCAACCGTGTTCAAGGTGCTGACCGGGCGGGCTGGGTGTGCCGGTCCAAGCAGAAGGTGCACGCGTTGAGCTGGGAAGCCCGGATGTTGACCAGTTCCAGCAGGGCGCGGTCCAGTGGTGGCCGCGGGACTCAATCCAGTCGATTTGGCCATCGTGTCGGGCACCATGCCGTTTCGACTGCTCGTGGAGGTTGTGATTGCGGGATTCGCCGGATATGGCGGAAAACATCGTGCGCTAGCGCAGGGTCCGGCAATGCGTGCGAGGTGCCCCGCCTACGGCGGTTCACGTCTACCGCTCGGCGTAATCACACGTCCCGGTCGCCGCGAGCTGCTGCGCGGCACGCACCACCTCACGTCCGAGTCCGGCGAGCTGCTCCGCAAGGTTGCCATCCTGAATCTTTCCGGTCTCGTCAAAGACCTGCCAAGCGCGCGCGATCGGTAACACCAGCGGAACCGCGTACCCCCGCAACGATCGAACGATGAACTCCATCGTATTGATCCCCTGCAGTCCCTGGGTGCCGCCGGCGGTGGTTACCAAGCCCACGACCTTGTCAGTGAGGTAGGGCGGCTCACGCCTGGCCAGCAACTGAATCCAGTCAAGGGCGTTCTTGAATGACCCCGACACCGACCCGTGATACATCGGGCTCGACCACACCATCGCCTGCGCCGGAGCCACGGCATCAACGAACTCCCACGCTGCAGGCGGCGCCTCCAGCTCTGGTTGATACGGCGGAAGATCGAGTTCGCGAACATCGAACAGGTCAGTTGCCGCCTCCGCGTCCTCCGCGGCAGCCAGCACTGCCCGCAGCGCGGCCAGACTCGTCGAACCGGGCCGCATCGACCCGCCCAACCCCACCACGGTCACCGTTGACATGCCTTCACCCTTCAGCGGTCCTTTCGGTAACAGTGCGGGCAGCTGCGATCGCCCGCAACCTCGGTCGATACCCATCGCTCGCCCTCTGATCGCGGGCTCGTTTCGAGCCGATGCTGAGCGTCCGGCGGAACTCGTACTTGGAGCAACAGTCCGGGCATCCCGCGAGACGGTGCGAAACGTCCCTGGCCCGCCTTCCGAACCACGTCGCCCACCGCCGGCGCCGCCGCGACATCACCACGCAACCGCATGCTGGAACTACCGCCCTGATCGGCAGAGTCTCCAGCTCCGCCGAAGGCTTTCCTCGAGCGGGTCGTGCTGTAGGTCCGGGCCGATTCACGGCGTCATCCAGCAACAGGCCGAATGGGATGGCACACTAGGGGTCGCGTCCAGGCGACGTCCTGTCGATGCGTGCCTGCACGTAGCTGTTTGGGAGGACCGACGCCCTGCCACCACTGTGTCGCGGGAGGCGTCTTATGGGGGACAGCGAAGACCACAGCGGCGACCTTGCCGGCCGATACGCCGAGCTGGTGCAACTGGTGCGCCACTTGTTGGCCTTGTACGAGTGTGGATGTTACGCCGATGGCACTGATCCCGACGATGTGGCCTTCGCCCGAACCTGGGTGCGTGCGAAGGTCCGCCATGCCGTGCAACCCGGTGTCTTCGCGGACGAACCACCGGCCCACCGCCGGTAAACGGCCGCAGTCACGGCCATCCGATGCGGGAAAGCTACCCCGTGGCGCGCCCGGGGCTGCGGCGCCGGATAGCGGACAGACCCCGACGGGAATAACGTGTCGGGGCCTGTAGGCACTGAGTGTGGCGGCGCAGGTGAGGAAGAACAAGCAACCGCTCGGGTGAGTCGCGGACCGTCCTGACGATGCGGCCGACCTTTGAACACGGCGCTGTTCGTGCTCATGGCGACGCCGATGTGCTCATCCTGCCGGTGACTAGCTCCGGGCACACTGATCCCCCAGACCTGTGTTGATCACGATGCGGCGAGCAGTCGGCCGGTCGTCTCCGTGCTGGCCGCGCTGTGGAGCGACTCAGCGAGATGGGTTGGCCGAAAGGTCGTTGCCCGTGATGCTCCGATCACTGTTCGAGTGCCTTCCGCGAGAGTGCGTCCCACTCGGGCCGGACACCAGTGAAGTCCGGGCCGCACCCCGACTTGTAGACCATCAGCGTGCGTTCGAAGACGATAACGATCTCGGAGCGCTGGTTGAAGCCGATGGTGCGCACCTTCACGATGCCGGCTTCGGGACGGGAGCGGGACTCGCGGGTTGAAAGCACCTCGGATTCGGAGTAGAGGGTGTCGCCCTCGAAGACCGGGTGTGGCAGCCGGACCTTGTCCCAGCCAAGGTTGGCCAGCACGTGCTGCGAGAGGTCGATGACCGACTGACCCGTGATCAGGGCCAGGGTGAACGTCGAGTCGACCAGCGGCCGTTCGAACTCGGTTTGCGCCGCGTAGTGGGCGTCGAAGTGGATGGGCGAGGAGTTCTGGGTGAGCAGCGTGGTCCAGATGTTGTCGGTGCGCGTGATGGTGCGTCCCAAGGGATGGCGGTAGACGTCGCCGACCGTGAAGTCCTCGAAATAGCGGCCGGTCCATCCGGGAACGTAATTCTTGGGTGTCGTCATGGTGGTCATGCTGCCCGCCCAGCAGGGCCACTGGCCACGCCACACCGATAGGCGTTCCACATAGGACCGGTACTCCAAGCTGGCAGAATGTAGGGGCTTCGCACCACGAGGCGCCGCACTGGATCCGGCGGTGCCCCCACTCACGACGTCGCAGGTCAGCATGCCCGGGTCGGCGGCGAGGCGCAGCTTCCCGAAGCGCTTCGGTGGGAGCACGTGGTGGCCGATCGTGTGATCGTCCAAAGGACTGGGGAGGACATTCGACGATCAGCCGATTTCCCGCTTCGGACGGCTGGGGCATCCTGCTACCAGGCCGGCGGCGCTCATGCCCCACCGCCAGCCGCGTGGCAGCTCGGCTGACCTGATGGCAACACGCCATTATGGCGAACGGTACATGTTGAAGTAGCCATTATGGCCACTGGTGCCGGTGAGTCGCGATGCCCAGCCTGGTAGCTACCCAACAGCGGGTGACCGGCGCCACGCCGGTCCTCGATACGGAGAGGCACCAGGGCATGACAACAGATTCGACGCGGGAATCCGTGGGAGCGCGGCCAGCGCCGGGCGCTCACCGGCTTCGCGGTGGTCAGCTGAGAGTGGCGGACATCGCGACGTCGACGATGGCGAACATCGGGCCGGCGTTCAGCTTCTACTTCAGCTTCGCCGGGATCGTCGCGGAATCCGGCATCGCTTCACCGCTGACCGTTCTGCTGGCGGCTGTGGCGATCTTCCTGTTGGGCAACACGTTGTCGGTGTTCTCGGTGAAGATGCCGGCCACCGGATCGTTCGTCAGCTTCATCGGCCGGTCGTTGGGCACGATTCCCGGGGTTGCTGTGGCCATCACCTTGATCGTCGGTTATGTCATCGCGCTGGGTGGCGTGATCACCGCGACCGGTGCGATCACCGCGATGCTGCTGAAGCACGTCGTGCGCGTCGACGTGTCGTGGAAGCTGCTGGCGCTGCTCTTCGTCGTGTTCGCAGTGGTGGTCATGGCCAGTGGCGTTCGCAGCTCGACGCGGGTCGCGGGCGCGTTCTTCCTGGTGGAGATGGCGGTGCTCGTGGTGGTGGCGGTCGCGGTGCTGGTCACGCACGCCGGCTCGATCAACCTGCAGCCGTTGAACCCGGCCCACTCACCGGGTGGCCTGATGGGGCTCGGGTTGGGTTTTCCGCTGGCTGTCTTCATGTTCGTCGGTTGGGAGAACTCGGCGACTCTGGCCGAAGAGACCGCGAACCCGCGCCGAAGCATTCCCCGCGCGATCTTCGCCAGCATCGCCCTGATGGCGGTGACGTACCTGTTCGTCTCCTACGCGTCCATCGTGGGCTTTGACAACAGCCCGCAGGCCATCGCGCACGCGGACATCCCGTTCGTCGATCTGGCCACGAGCGTCAGCAGCATCCTCGGTGTCCTCGCCATTGCCGCCGGGTTCACCTCCACGGTCAGCGTGCTGATCGCGGCCGCGAATTCCCAGACCCGGCTGCTGTTCAACGCCGGCCGGGAACAACTGCTACCTGCTGCGCTAGGCAAAGTCACGACCCGCGGCCAGGTCCCGCTGGTGAGTTACGTCGTGTTCTTCCTCATCGCGCTCGCACTCACCTTCGGGTACGGGTGGAACAAGGACCCGCTGACGGCGTTCAACGACCTCGTCACGCTGGGCACCATTCTGATCACCGTCGTGTATCTGGTGGCCAACCTCGCCCTGCCGGTTTACGCCCTGCGAGACCGTCGTGCGCGTCTCAACGTCGTGCGGCACGTCGTGCTGCCGTTGCTCGGCGCCGCTGCGCTCGTCTACCCGCTCTACGACCTGCTGCAACCCGGCCAGGAACCGCCGATGAGCTACTTCCCAGCCATCACGCTGGCGGTGGTCATCGTCGCCTTGATCTACGCGACGATCCTGCGTTTCGTCGATCCCCGCGTCGGGGACCGGCTCGGCTCGATCATCGCCGACCACTGACCGGTCACACTCCCCGTGTCATGTTGCCGCCAGCTGGTGCTCGATGTGGTCGAGGAACGCGTCGACTTCATGCATGTAGCCGCCTTCTCCGATCGACAGCTGCTTGTGGGCGGACCCGCCAAACCGGCTGCGGCGTCCACGGTCCGCCGCGGCTGTTCTATGACGTTCGTTGAGTGGTCTCTGCTCCCCGGTCGGCCGCCTCGCCCGGCCACGCGGGGTCGGTTGCTCGATGCGACCCCACGGTCACCTCGCGCTCGGCTGCGACGTTGATTTCCGCGCCGAGCAGGACGATGTAGCTGGCCAGATACAACCAGAGCATGAGCACGATGACGCCGGCCAACGCCCCGTAGGTCTTGTTGTAGTCACCGAAGTAGGCGATGTAGAGGTTGAACACCACGGTGCCGGCGATCCACAGCACGGTGCCGGCCAGCGCGCCGGGGCTGACCCACCGCCACCGTGGCGCGCGCCGATCGGGGGCGAGCCGGTAGACCACGGCCAGCCCGACGATCATCACTGCCACTAGCAGCCCCCACCGCACCACCTCGGCCAGGGCTCGTCCCAGCACTCCCACCCCGAGAGCGTTCAGCAGCGGGGCGAGCACGACCGTCAGCGCGAGAATGACCAGCGTGAACGCGATCAGAATCGCGGTCAGTCCCAGGGCCGTGGCACGGAAGGTAAGGAACCCCCGGGTCTCCCGCTCGCCGTAGGCGAGGGTCAGCGCGCTCATCAGGTTGCTGACCCCACTGGAGGCGCTCCACAGCGCCACGAGCAGCGAGATGATCAACCCGATGGTCAGCGCGGACCCACTCGCGGCGCTCACCGACGTCACTTGTTCGACCAACAACGCCCGCGCCGATGGCGGGAGCCCACCCATCGCGGTCACCTGTCGGGTCACCTGTGCGGGATTGGCGACCAGCCCATACACGGTCAGCAACGCGATCAAGGCCGGAAAGATCGCGAGGAAACCGAAAAAGGCCACCCCACCCGCCATGACCGCAGCGTTGTCATCCTGGCTGGCCCGCACGCCGCCCTTGAGGACGCGCCACCAGCCTCGGGGCGGGATCTGGGTCGGAGCCTCGACCGATCGCCTCTGTGGTGGAACAGTGCCGTGCTGCATAGCAACACCCCCTGTGCGGGACCGGCGTCATCGCTGGTCATCGCTTCTTTGGTTACCCGCGCGAGCAGCCCACGACACGCAGACTGGAGGCCGTGGAGGGCGTCGATCAAGATCGTCGGCGGCGCCCCGCGTTGCGTCTGATCGACGGCGGCCCGACGTAGGCGGCCACGGTGCGCGCCGAGCCATTGCTCCCCGGCCGACGCCGCCAGCGACGGACGCCGCGTTCGATACGGGCATGGGCCACGCCGCGCTGTGACACGGTGACACGCCGACGACGCGATCGGCCTGCGTCACGCGTCCGCGGTCCTCGGTCGGCCGGCGACTGCCCGTATGTAGAGGCCACAGTCAATGCACGTCAGGCCGAGTTCGCTTCCGGCCGGAGCGCGTCCATGACGAGGTCGAGCAGCCGTTCGGTCTGCTCGGGGGTCTTGCTGGCCGCGGTGCTGAGGAAGATCCCCAGCAGCATCGCGGTGATGTCCTCCGGCTCGACATCGGCGCGCAGCGAACCGGCTTCAGCCCCGCTGGTCAGGATCGTGGCGATGGCGGCGGTGACGCGTTCCCGAGTGCTCGGTGTGGCGATCCGCCCGGAGGCCCAGCCGGCGCGGAGGGTTTCGGCCATGCCGCGCTTTGTTGCGACGAAGGTGGCGTAGCGACGCATCCAGGCACGCAGTGCCGCGTCCGGCGGGAGTTCCTTGAGCAGGGCGGCAACGCTGCCGGTGACATCGTCAAGTTCGGCAGCGTACACGGCCTCCACCAGGGCCTCACGAGTCGGGAAATGGCGGTACAACGTGCCGATGCCGACGCCAGCCTCACGGGCGATGCCTTCCAGCGAGACGGTGTCGTTGGCGGTCGCGAACGCGGCACGGGCAACCTGTATGAGCTTGTCGCGGTTACGCAGCGCGTCGGCACGCGGGGCGCGTGTCTTCTTCCCGGTGTCGGATTTCAATGCGGAGGAACCTCCGTTTCAGTGCTAGAGTCGAGAGAGCGGAGGCCACTCCGCTTATCGTATCGCTTCATGCGGAAGGACTCCCATGACCACGAACAGCACGCCCTCCCCTGAGCTCACCGTCACCGGAGCCCTACGCGCCGGAGGCACCGGGACGATCGCCGGCCGCACGGTCTCCCGCATCGGATTCGGCGCGATGCAGCTGGAGCGCCTGCAGTCCGACCGCGACGTCGCGATCGCGCTGCTGCGCCGCGTGGTGGAGCTCGGCGTCGACCACGTCGATACCGCCCAGTTCTATGGCGACGGCTTCGTCAACGGGGTGATCCGTGACGCGTTCCGTCCCGAGGACGGTGTCATGATCGTCAGCAAGGTCGGCGCTGAACCCGATCCGGGTGGCCCGATTCCGCTCCGTCCCGCCCAGCGGCCCGAGCAGTTGCGGGCCAGCGTCGAAGACAACCTCACCTCCCTTGGCCTCGACCAGATCCCGGTGGTGAACCTGCGCCGCCTGGACACCCGGCCGGGCCTGCGCGCCGAGGGCGACCAGATCGTCGACCTCGACGACCAGCTCGCGGTGATGACCGCGCTGCGGGACGAGGGCAAGATCGGCGCGATCGGCCTGAGTGCCGTCACCCTGGATGGACTGCGCCGAGCGCTTCCTGCCGGGATCGTCTGCGTCCAGAACTCCTATAGCCTGGTCTCGCGCGGGGACGAGGAGATACTTCAGCTCTGCATTGACGAGCAGATCTCCTGGGTCCCGTTCTTCCCGCTTGGCGGCGCCTTCGCCAATATGCCGAAAGTGACCGATCATCCGGCCGTCACCGCAGCCGCGCAGAACCTCGGCCGCACCCCCGCACAGGTCGGCCTCGCCTGGCTGCTGCACCACGCACCGAACGTGCTACTCATCCCCGGCACCGCGAACATCGCCCACCTCGAAGCAAACGTCGCCGCCGGAACGATCGACTTGGACGACACGACGATGTCCACGCTGGACGCCGTCCAGTCACGCTCCACCGATATCCCCCTAGGCTGAGCCACACCCGCAATGGGTTGTCGTCGGTGAGGCCGAACGCGCTGATGTCAGCATGGCCAGCCGTGCTGACCGCGAACGCACGTCCTGAGCTTTGGGAGGATGCCGTGCCCTACCTCCGTGTGACCTGTCCCGCACTCGAGGCGGCTCGCCGCCGTGAGATCGCCGAGAGCCTCACCGCCGCCGTCGTGGAGCTGTTCACCCCGCCCCGTGGTCCTCGCGCGGACGACATCCGGGCCCGGACCACGGTGCATTTCGCCTGCTATCACGACGATGAGCTGTTCGTGGGCGGCCAACCGGCTGTCGCAGAGGCACCCGACGTAACCGTCGAACTCAGCGACTGGTCCATGTCCACTCGCCAGCAACGCCGCGTTGCCGCCCACCTGACGCCGCT
>JBPYFK010000113.1:0-6238 GCA_051984675.1 Pseudonocardiaceae bacterium
ATAGCGGGCTGTTCCCGCGAGCCGGCCCGGACAGCGGCGACCACCCGGCGGATCGGCACCGGTGGGGCGCCGACGGGCACGCGTCGGGTGTCGTGCCGGGCGGCGAGTTCGACCAGGCGCGGGATCAGGGCTACCCCGAATCCGCGGGCGACCAGTGCGGCGCCGGTATCCCACTCGTCGGCGTGGTGGGCAACGTCGGGGGCGAAACCGGCACTGGTGCAGGCGAGCGTGACCAGCTGGCGATAGGCGCGTCCGGGGTTGCTGCAGATCCACGGGTCGGACGCGAGCTCGCTCAGGGCGACATCCGAGCGGCCGACCACCGGATGCTCGGGCCAGACGAGCATGTCCAGCGGTTCGTCGTAGAGAACATGCTGGTCGAACGCCTCGTCGGAGACCGGTGGGATGTCGGGTGTCGCGACGACCACGCCGATGTCGGTGTCGTCGGCGGCGAGCAGGTCGAATGACCTGGCCGGTTCGGTCTCGCGCATGTCCACGCGTAGCGCCGGATGTTCGCGGCGCAGCCGGTCCATCGCCTGCGGAACGACCACAGCGGCGGCGGTGGAGAACCCACAGAAGCGCAGCGTGCCACCCACCCCGCCGATGCGATGCGCGGCGAGATCGGCCCGCGCGCGCTCCCACTGAGCGGCGAGGGTGTCGCCGTGCGCGAGCAGGGTGCGCGCGGCGGCGGTGAGCTTCACCCCGCGTCCCGCGGGCTCGAGTAGGACGACGCCGAGCTCCCGGCCCAGCGCCTGCATCTGGTGGGAGACCGCGGATGGCGTCAGCTGGCACACCTCCGCTGCGGCGGTCACGGTCCGGTGCTGCTCGATCGCCTGCAACACCCGAAGACGCCGATCAATCATGTACAAACGATACAAGATCATTAGTCAAATTCTTCGATAGACGTGCACGTTGATCCGTCCCACACTGTGATCACTTCCACACGCGGCGCCAGCGGTGGACCTCATCACCGATCCAAGTCGGGTCTCCGAATCCGCAGGAGGAAACATGTCCCGCTATCGCGCGGTCGTCGTCGGTCTGGGCGGCCTCGGTTCGGCAGCGTTGTACCGGCTCGCCGCGGAGCTTGGCTCGGAAGTGCTGGGTATCGAGCAGTTCGAGCTTGGTCATCACTGCGGCGCCTCCCAGGACCATTCCCGGATCATCCGCCTCGCGCAGCACCAGCCCGAGTACGCCGCGATCGCCGGACCGGCCTACAAGGCCTGGGACGAGGTCGAGGCCGAATCCGGGCAGCAGATCGTCACCCGTACCGGCGGTCTGGTCATCGAGGACCCGGAGGCCCGGCGGGCGGTCGCCACCGGCACTCGCAACATTGAGGGCTACACGGCGATGTTCGACCGCTTCGGGGTCGCCTACGAGCTCCTCGACGCCGCCGAACTCCAGGACCGGTGGCCCCATTTCCGGGTCGGCGGCCGCGAGCAGGCGCTCTACCAGGCCGAATCGGGCATCGTCGACGCCGCCCGGGCTAACGCCGTGCACATCGCGCTGGCGCGCGCCCACGGCGCCGAGATTCGTACCCACACCCCGGTCCGTGCGGTGCGACCGGACGGCGACGGGGCCGCGGTGGTCACCGACGACGGCATCCTCCTGGCCGACCGCGTCGTTGTGGCCGCCGACGCCTGGATGAACCAGGTCCTGGCCGATGCGGGAGTGCAGCTGCCACTGACTGTGCTGCGCGAGCAGGTCACCTACTACGCCACCCCGCACCTCGCGGAGTTCGCACCGGGGCGGTTCCCAGTGTTCATGTGGCACGGCCACCACAACTTCTACGGCTTCCCCGTCTACGGCGAGGTCGCCACCAAGCTCGGCCAGCACATGGGCGGGGACGAGACCACCGCCGACGACCGCTCCTTCGAGCCCGACCCGGTGCGGCGCGAACGCTACGCCGAGTTCGTGGCCCGGCACATCCCGCGCTTCGGCGGCCCCGAGCTGTACTCGAAGACCTGTCTGTACACCGTCCCGCCGGACCAGAACTTCATCCTCGACCGGCTGCCCGAACACCCGCAGATCGTCGTCGCCAACGGCGCCGGGCACGCCTATAAGTTCGCCGCCCTCATCGGGCGGCTGCTGACCGACCTTGTGCTCGACCGCGAGCCCACGCACCCGATCGACGGCTTCACGATCACCCGCCCCGCCCTGACCGACCCGACGTTCCCGCGCAGCTTTCACGTCTGACCGTGCCCGCCAGAGGAGGACCGCCGCGATGACCACCGAGACCGCTACGGCCAAAGCCGGCGACCCGCACGCCCTGCTCCCGGCTCGGCCGATCGGCCCGGCCCGCTTCACGGATGAGAGCACTTACCGCGCCACCCGCCAACCGGTGCAGCTGGCCTCGACCCTGCCCCCCGATGCCTACACCTCGCCGGAGTTCTTCGCCCTCGAGCAGGAGAAAGTCTTTACCACCGGCTGGGTCGCGGTCGGGTTCGCCGCCGACGTCGACCGCCCCGGCGCCTGCATCGTCGTCGAGGTCTCCGGCCGCTCGATCATCGTTACCCGCAACCGCCAGGGCGAGCTGCGTGGCTTCCACAACGTCTGCCGCCACCGCGCCACCAGGCTGCTGGCCCCGGACACCCGTGAGGTCGGCAAGCGGGGACGTATCCGCTGCCCCTATCACAACTGGACCTACGACACCGACGGCACCTGTCTCGGGACGCCGCTGTTCGAGGGCTCCGACGTTCCCGCCGGCCAGGAGGCGATCTTCGATACCTCGGTGGCCAAAGGCTTCAACCGCGCCGACTACGGCCTGCTCACGGTCGCCGTGGACACCTGGGGCCTGTTCCTGTTCGTCAACCTCTCGGCCGACCCCGCCCCGCTGGCCACTTACCTCGGCGACCTCCCGCAGCGCTTCGCCGACTACCAGCTGGACCGGTGGGTGCCGCAACGTCGTTGCAGCTACGACGTCGCCGCGAACTACAAGCTCGTTGGTGAGAACTTCATGGAGTACTACCACCTGCCCTGGGTGCACCCCGAGCTCAACCAGGTGTCGAAGGTCGAAGACCACTATCGCTGGCAGGGCCCCGGCATGTACACGGGCATGTGCACCACCCCCGTGTCGCGCAACACCGAGGCCGGCGGCTGGGAGGGTTTGCGCCCGCTCAGTTCGCTCGGCGGGCAGGACGCCGATAGCGGCCGGTTCGTCTGGCTGTTCCCCAGCACCGCACTGGTCGTCCTGCCCAACCACGCCTTCGTGCTGCTCAACCACCCGGTCGCCGCGAACCGCACGGTCGAGACCGCGGTCCTGCTTACCCACCCCGAGTCCCTCGACACCCCCGACGCCGAGAAGGGTCTGAACCAGCTCGAGGAGTTCTGGGACCTGGTCAACCGCCAGGACCTCGAGATCGTCGAGCGAGTCCAGAAGGGCATGGAGAATCCGGCCTACCGAGGCGGGCGGATGTGTTTCCGCTTCGAGGAACCGCTGCATCGCTTCCAGAACATGGTCATCGACAGGATGGTCGGCATCGACCGCGTCCCTGGCGGCGACGACGACACCATGACCCGCATGTTCCCGGACCCGGCATGAGCACAACGCATATCCCCGTCGGTCCGGAGCACCACATCGACGGCGACTGGGTCCCGCCTCGCAGCGGCCGAACCTTGAGCGTCGAAGACCCGTCGACCGGGGAAACGATCGCCCACGTCGCCTGCGGCGACGCCGCCGACGTCGACCTCGCCGTGCACGGCGCCAGGACCCGCGCCCACCAGAGCCGGCTCACCACCCCGGCCGAGCGCGGGCGTCTGCTGCGGACGCTCGCCCGCACTCTCGACGACGCCCGCGAGGAGTTCGCCCGGCTGGAGAGCATCGACACCGGCAAGCCGCTGTCCCTGGCCCGCTCCGAGATCACCGGCTGTGTCGACTATCTTGACTACTACGCCGGCGCGGCCGACAAGGTGCACGGCGAGACGATCCCGATCGGGTCCGGGTCACTCGCCTACACCGTGCCCGAGCCGGTCGGTGTCACCGCGCACATCGTCCCGTGGAACGCCCCGCTGTCGATGCTGTGCCGCAGCCTGGCGCCGGCGCTGGCGACCGGGAACACCGCTGTGGTCAAACCCGCCGAACAGACCCCGCTGTCCGCCCTACGCTTCGCTGAACTCGTGCAGAAAGCCGGCTACCCACCGGGGACCTACAACGTCGTGACCGGCTTCGGCGCGGAGGCCGGCCACGCGCTCGCCGCACACCCCGGCATCGGGTCGCTGACGTTCACCGGTTCGGTCGCCACTGGCCGGGCCGTGCTACGTGCGGCCGCCGAGCACATCACCCCCGTGGTGACCGAGCTCGGCGGGAAGTCCCCGCAGATCGTGTTCCCCGACGCCGACCTCGACGAGGTCGCCACCCAGGTCGTCACCGGGTTCACCGCCAACAGCGGCCAGTACTGCGACGCCGGATCGCGCCTGCTCGTCGACCGCCAAATCCACGACGAACTCGTGAACCGCATCGTGCAGCGAACCTCCGCACTCACCCTCGGCCCCGGCATCGGCGACCCCGACCTCGGCCCGATGGTCTCCGCCGAACACCACCGCCGCGTCCTTGACCACATCGAAAGCGGCAGACGGTCCGGCGCCCGGATCGCCGGCCCCACACTCGCTGTTCCCGACCGCGGCCACTTCGTCGCGCCGGCGACGTTCACCGACGTCACCCCCGACATGCGGATCGCGCGCGAGGAAATCTTCGGACCCGTCCTCGCCGTCCTCGCCTTCGACGACGAGGACCACGCCGTCGAACTCGCCGACGCCACCGAGTACGGCCTCGGTGTCGGCATCCACACCCAAAACATCGACCGTGCCCTCCGCGTGGCCAACCGTGTCGACGCCGGCTACGTGATGATCAACGAATACTTCGCGGGCGGTGCGGCCGTCCCGTTCGGCGGGACCAAGCTCAGCGGGACCGGCCGCGAACGCGGTCTGGTCGCCCTCAACAGCTACCTCACCCGCAAGACCGTCGTCGCCCGGGTCGGCCCGGTTCCGCTGACACCTGGCTCTCCCGGTTCGCCGAGCATGCCCTGCTCACCAGCCCCCACTCCTATGCCGGGCGCGGGCCGAATGCGCTGAGATCGGAGGTCCACCATGCACCTGATGATCACCGAGCGCCGCGACGAGGCCGACGGCGTCATCTCCCTGTCCCTCGAACCCACCAATGGCGGTGCGCTCCCGGCATGGACCCCCGGCGCGCACACCGACCTGCACCTCGACGACGGGCTCGTCCGCCCGTACTCGCTGTGCTCCGACCCCGCCGACCGTCGCCGATGGCGGCTCGGGATCCTGCGCGAGCCGCAAAGCCGGGGCGGATCCAAGCACGTCTTCGACAAGCTGCACGGCGGTGACATCGTCGAGGTCAGCGAGCCCCGCAACCATTTCGAGCTGCAGCCCGCACCGCGCTACGCCTTCATCGCCGGCGGCATCGGGATCACACCGATCCTGCCCATGATCGCCCACGCCGAGCACGCCGGCGCGCAGTGGACCCTGCTCTACGGGGGACGCAGCCGCCACTCGATGGCCTTCACAAGCGAGCTCGCCCGCTACGGCGACCGCGTCACCATCGCGCCCCAGGACGAGGTCGGCCTGCTCGACCTGGCCGACGCACTCGGGACACCTGCCGCGGGAACGCTCGTCTACGCCTGCGGTCCCGAACCGCTGCTCGACGCCGTCGCCGACCGGATGCGAGCCTGGCCCACCGGCAGCCTGCACGTCGAGCGATTCACCCCGCGGACACCGGAACCCACCGGCCCCGACGAGCCATTCCAGGTCGAGTTCCGTGCCAGTGGCATCACCGCGACAGTGCCCCCGGACCGCAGCATCCTCACCGTCGCTGAGGAGGCCGACGTCGTCGTGGACTGGTCGTGCCGGGAAGGCACCTGCGGTTCCTGCGAAACGACACTGCTCGACGGCCGTGCCGAGCACCGCGACTCCGTGCTGACACAACAGGAACAGGACGCCCAGGACTGCCTGATGATCTGCGTCTCGCGCGCCGAACACGGCTGTCCACTCCTGCGACTCGACCTCTGACCAACGCGGGCGTTCCAGGGCCGCGACCAAGCCGGACACATACTCACGGGACAGCATCTGAGCTGGCACCTGTGGCAATCAGCGCTCGCGGGTGCGCCGGTGGTCCGCAGTGAGATCCGTGGGTCGCAGCTGCAGCGGAACCGGGTCAACCAGCTCCACGCACTGATCGCCGACAGCTGTCGCGGTCTCCACGTAGCCGTCCGCCTCCATGCTCCAACAC
>JBPYFK010000114.1:0-49803 GCA_051984675.1 Pseudonocardiaceae bacterium
GTGGAGCTGAGGGGATTCGAACCCCTGACCCCTTGACTGCCAGTCAAGTGCGCTACCAGCTGCGCCACAGCCCCTGATTGCTTCGCGCTCCTGGGTTTGTTACCCGTTCAGCGCGTGCCTGGATACAGTACAACAGCCGTTCGGGGCTTGAACGCGGGGGTGCCCCAGTCGGCGCTTCCGCTGGGCGCGGCGAGGTGTTAGACGAGATGGTCGTGACCGTTACCGACGGCGGTACGCTGCGGCTGGTCGATCCCGACGCGGAGGACACCGATCCGACAGATAGCGTGATCTGCAACGGCGGCGCCTTCGAGCGTTGGTGGATCTGTTGTTAACCGGTGGGACGTGCCGGCTGGCGCAGACGTCGATCCTCGGCACGGTGGGCTTTCGCGATCAAGCATGATCAGTAGCGGCACTACCCGTTCGGGCCGCTGCGACGGCGACGAGTGCGTACACAGGTAGTCAAAAGCGCCCCACTCGGATGTCCGCTCATGACCTCGATGTTTGGGCTCAAGTGATGGCCCGGGCGTTGGGTGGGGCGAGTACGACCTACCACAGTACCGTCCATTCCGCTTACGGCTATGGGCTGTTCACGGGTGGGCTCGGGGTGCACTACAGGGCGGTACGGCTGGGTGCCACGGTCCGTCCCGGCGTCTTCTGGCGCCACTAGCGCGACCCCTGCGTGGACGCGGCTCTGCTGGAAGCGGATCTGGACCGGGCGTTGTGGGGCCGGCTTGGGCTGAGCTGCGCGATTCGGTATTGGAACAAGAACCAGTTACAAGCATCCTTCCGGGCGTGGAATGACACAGATGCGTCACGCGCTCAGCTGGCAGGTTCGTAGTGCGCCGGCAGTCCACGGGTACCGGTCGCTTGCAGGAACTCTCGCCTCGGGTCGTGGAGCTCGCCGAGTGCCACGACCTGCCGGCGCAACGGAAGCTCCAGCAGCCAATCCACGATGATGCGACTCTTGCGGCTGAGCAGTGGCATCTTGGCCACGTGGTACGCACGGTGCATGAGCCAGGCGGGCAGACCCTTGAGCTTCACCCCGTAGACCTCGGCTGCTCCGCGGAACACGCCTAACCCCGCGACCGAACCGGCGTACTTGTGCCGATAGTCGGTGAGCTCGTGGCCCCGCAGCAGGGCGATGATGTTGTCTGCCACCTTCCTTCCCTGGCGCACCGCATGCTGGGCCGAGGGACCGCAAAGCGCATTGGGGTCGTCGCTGGTCAGGTCCGGGACGGATGCACAGTCTCCAGCGGCGAACACCCCGGAGGTGCCACGGACCTGCAACTTCGCGGTGCACACAACGCGCCCCCGATCATCTCTGGGGAGGTCGCTGGTTTCCAGCATGGGATTCGGCTTCACACCGGCGGTCCACACGATGGTGTCGCTGTCAAACTCGTCCGAGTCGGAGACCACGACATGGCCGTCCTCCACGGACTCCACCGTGGTGTTCAGTTTCACTTCGATATTGCGTTCGAGGAGACACTGCCGGGTGTATTCGCCCATCTCCGCACTGACCTCGGGCATGATCCGGCTCATCGCTTCGACGAGCACCCACCGCATGTCCTCTGGCCCGATCGTGGCGTAGTTCCGGGTCGCGTATCGGGCCATGTCCTCCAGCTCAGCCAGCGCTTCGATCCCCGCATAGCCACCACCGATGAACACGAAGGTAAGCAACCTCCGCCGCAGCGACGGGTCCGAGGCGCTATCTGCGGCATCCAGCCGGGACAGTACGTGATTGCGCAGGTATATGGCTTCGCCGATGGTCTTGAACCCGACGCCTTGCTGGGCGAGGCCGGGGATGGGTAGGGCACGTGAGATCGAACCGGGGGCAACGAGAAGGACGTCGTAAGGCACCTGCTCCACGTTTCCGTTGGTCAACCGGGTGGTCAGCTCCCGACGCGAGCTGTCGATCTTGGATACCTGGCCGGTGAGCACCTCGCAGCCGCGCAACGCTTCCCGCAGTGGCACAACGACGTGACGAGGTTCCACCGAGCCGGCGGCGGCCTCGGCAAGGAATGGCTGGTAGGTCATGTGCGGCTGGGCGTCGATGACGGTCACCGAAGCCTCATCAGGCGCGAGCCGGTGCCGCAGGCGTCGGGCCGCCGTCATTCCGACGTGCCCGCCGCCGAGCACGACGATGCGCGGTTGGTTCGTGCGCTGCCGTGGCAGCCGCGTTGGTATGCGAGGGACCTCAGGCATGTTCGCTGACTCCTCTCGCTCCGGCGCGGGTGCGCCGCGGGTCAATTTCACGTTCCGGGTGCCTGCGCAGGTACTCCCTCTCCAGCGCAGTGGTGCGGACGGTGTGCTCTTCCAATGCGTCCAGCGAGCCGTGTCGGAAGGTCTCGTTCCGCATCCGGTGCAGGTTCGCCAGCTCGCGCAGTAGATCGTCTTCAGCGAGCGCTCTCGGGTCGACTCCGTTGCCCATCTCTCCCCCGTTCACCGGCCACCTCACAAGGGTGACGCCACGCTCCAGCAGCTCACTCGTCGTAGTCACCGTGCATGCGGTTACCCCTTGCATAATTACCCAGGTCGGGGAGGTTGGACACGTCCAGCAGTCCAACGAATCAGTCGAAGAGCTCCTCAACACGGCGTGCGTACGCGGTAACGGGGTAGACCACGTCGAACCCGACTGCCTCCGCGAACCGCTGACCGCCGCCGCCTTCCTCGACCTGCCATGCCACCAGACGAGCCCCGCTCGCGCGCAGTTGTTCGACGAGTGCCGTGACCAGCGCGCGCCCGACTCCCCTGCGTCGGCGCCCCGCCCGCACCACAACGTGGTCCACCAAGGCGACACCGTGCTCGACAAACCCCATCGCGAAACCCGCCAGGCGTTCGGCGTTGTCAAGATCGTCCGAGACGAGAATCGCGCACCGCGCGTCGTCCGACCGGTGCCCGATATGCCGGGTAAGACGGGTCTGCCCGGACGCGGGTAGGTCCACATCGTCCGCGAACAGCGCAGCGATACCAGCGAGATCGGAATCCTCGACCGCGCGAGGCTCACCAGCGCCCCTGGGGCGAACCCGTTGCTGGTCACGACGGTGGAGGAGGACAACGTCCTCCTGAACCGCACGCCACCCGAAATCGTCGGCGAGGCCCTCGATCTCGTCGACCGTGGTCGGCGAGGCGTACAGGATCGCCTCCGCTCGACCGACGTCGGCGAACGTCTGCTCCAGCCAGCCGAGCGTCCTGGCCACCTCGCCCAGGGAACCCCATAGCCCGCACGCGTAGTTTCCGGCGGGTAGCGGGTTCTGCGTGTTGAGGACGACGCTGGCGGCGCCGACCTTGCCCACCCGGCCATACCGGATCGACCCCGATGCCAACTGCGCGACCTCGACACGTCCTGCGAGTTCGCGGGCCTGCCGTGGGTCGAGTAGGTCCTCGTCGTCCGGGTCGTACAGGGGGTCCACACTGCCATTCTGGCTGTCTGGATGATTCTCGGGTCCAACCGGACACGGCAGTACCGAATCGGCCCATCATTCAGGTACCCCGCGCGACAATGACGCCCGTGAACCAACCGAACCAGCTCGCTGACGAGCTCCTGACCGTCATGTTCGATTCCGATCCTGTCGCGTCCAGCCTCTACGGTTTCCGTGAGCGCGATGACCTGCTGCCGGACAACAGCGTGCATGCCGAACAGGTGTATCGGGCACGCGCTGAGGAGATTCGGGATCGCGCGGAGTCGTTGCGATCGGTGTCCGACCTCGAAGAGCGCCTGACTGTGGCGGTCGTGCGTGAGCAGGCTCAGGCGTTCATCGATCAGCTTGACGCCGCTCTCGTTGAGTACGTGATCACCGACAACCTCTTCGCGCCAGCCGCGTCCCTCCTGCTGCAGCTGGCCCAGGTACCCATCACCGATGCTGGGCAGGCACGCAACTACCTCGCTCGACTCGCTGCGATCCCGGATTACCTCAGCGCCCTGGCCCAGCGGCATCGAGACGGTGTCGCAGCCCGCCGGCTGCCGCTGGCGCACCTGACACGTGCCGCCGTCGACCACCTGGATCGCTACCTGTCCGCCCCCGAGTCCGACCCGCTGCGGGTCCAGCCGATGCCCGAAGGCGGCGAGGAGCGTGAACGGCTGTTGGACGAGGTTGTACGGCCAGCTTTCCGGGACTACCGCGACGTACTGGCGAACGAGATCGCGCCGCACGGCCGGCTGGAGAACGAGCCAGGCCTGTGCTGGCTTCCTGGCGGGGAGGAGACCTATCGCAAGCTCGCCCGCGGCTACACGACGACGGACCGGTCTCCGCAAGAGCTGCACCAGGCGGGGCTGGAGATCATCGAGCGTCTTCGAGAGGAGTTCGCCGAGGTCGGAAGCCGGGCCCTGGGCATCTCCGACTTCGCGGAGTTGCTGCACCGGCTGCGCACGGACCCAGCGTTCCGTTGGGATGACGCCGATCAGCTCATGGAGTCCGCGCGCACCGCCATCAGGCGTGCCGAGCAGGCCGCGCCCCGCTGGTTCGGCCAGCTGCCCGCCGAGCAGTGCGCGGTGCAACCGGTGCCCGCCGAGCAGGCTCCGGGAACGCCCCTGGCGTTCTACCTCCCTCCTGCCGCGGACGGTTCTCGCCCGGGCACGTACTTCGCCAACACCCACCGCGTCACCGAACGGGACCGCTACATCAGCGAAGTCACGGCCTTCCATGAAGCGGTACCGGGCCATCACTTCCAGCTCAGCCTGGCTCAGGGGCTCACGGGCTTGCCGACGCTGCGGCAGCTGGTGCCTTTCACCGCGTACGCCGAGGGATGGGGTCTGTATTGCGAACGTCTCGCCGACGAGATGGGCCTGTACTCCGACGACGTCTCCCGCCTGGGCATGCTGTCGATGGACGCGGTACGCGCCTGCCGACTCGTCGTGGACTCGGGGCTGCACGCCCTCGGTTGGAGCCGCGAGAAAGCACTCGCATTCATGCGGAGCAACACCGCACTGGCCGATATCGACGTCCGGGCCGAGGTCGACCGCTACATCGCGCTGCCCGGACAAGCGTTGTCCTACATGGTTGGGCGACTGGAGATCCAGCGCCTCCGTGCCGACGCTGAACTGCGGCTGGGCGAGCGTTTCGACATTCGTGCCTTCCACGACACGGTTCTGGGCCACGGCGCGCTTCCACTGTCCACTCTGGATGATGTCGTGACGGAAGCACTGCGGTGAGCGGGTGCACATGACTACCTCCGTGAGTGATCCTCGTGGTCGGTCCTCGTGATCGGTCTTGTGATCAGCCAGGCTTCGAGGATCGCTTCGCCAGGGCAGCGGGCGCCTCGGTCATTCGGCCAGAAAAGAATGGCCGAATGGCCAATCCGTGACCGCCCGGTTCTCGCGTACGATCCGTACAGAGCGCCGGATGGCGATCAGGACGGTCGAGACGAGCACGACAGTGAGGAGGTGACACCGTGACGGATACGGCTGCCGCCTGCCTGTTCTGCAAGATCGTGACCGGTGACGTGCCGGCGTCGATCGTGCGGGAAACAGCGAACACCCTGGCTTTCCGGGACATCAACCCGCAGTCGCCCACCCACGTGCTGGTCATCCCGAAGGCCCATCACGAGAACGTCGCCGCGATGGAGAAGGCTGACGGCAACCTGGTGACGGAGGTCATCAGCGAGGCCCATCAGGTCGCGGTCGACGAAGGCGTCGCCGACTCCGGTTACCGCCTGGTGTTCAACACCGGTAGTGAAGGCGGCCAGACGGTCTTCCACGTGCACTGCCATGTGCTTGGTGGCAGACCGATGACCTGGCCGCCCGGATGACAACGCTCCGCCGAACGCGGATGCGGTCCGGGTGAGGGCGGGACAGGACGCGGCGAATGAGTGAAGCGCCCGCTGACAGCGAGTTCAGCGGGTGCAGAGTCGGCTCAACAGTCCGCCACTACGCGCAGGATGGCGCCTCACCCGCTGAGCTCGGTTAGTGCATACGGCAGTGCCTGGCTGAGCTTTTCCATGTCCGGCAAGGCTTCGCGCTGCGCATGGAGTCCGATATGGACGGTGTCCCGGTAGCTCGACGCGGCGATCGCCAGCACATGCCCGGAGGCGACCGGCACGAGCGGGTAGATCTCGCACATCTCGGCACCGTCCAGGCTCACCGGTATGTCGGGTAGCGGAACGTTCGTGATCACGGTGTCGAACAGCATCGGAGCGGCGTGTCCAGCGACCGGCGCGGCGAGCCGATGGACCAGGGACGGCACCTGGCCTGCCAGCACCGAAAGAGCACCGGGACCGCGTCCCGGCCCTGCCTGCTTGTTGCGATCCATCGCCGCGCGGATCAGCTCCAGCCGACGCACCGGGTCGGCCTCGCCGACTGGCAGATCACACAGGTAGCCGGAGAGCTGGTTACCGTCGTGGGACCCGCCGGATCGCGGTCGCCTGCTGACCGGGACCAACGCGCGCAACGTCAGGTCCTCGACGGGATGTCCGCGCGTGTCGAGCCATCGGCGGAGCGCTCCGGTCACGATGGTCAGGACGAGGTCGTTGACGGTGCCACCGTGACGACGGCGGACCCGCTGCAGCTCCCGCAACTCCAGGGGAAGCAGCTCCACCCTTCGGGGAGCGGAAGGAGCCGTGACCATCGACGGGGCCGGGACGCCCAGGCGGACATTCCGGGCGACGGATGCGGCGATATCGAGCATCTGGCTGCCCTGGTGCGCGACGTGAGAGAGTCCCGCAGCCGCGTCCGTGGCGGCCTCCAGCCACCGCTCTGGCTTCGTGATCAGGTTCAAGGCCGCTTGCGCGGCGGTGGATAGCCCGGTCGGGGAGCCGCTGGGCACCCCGGACCCGTGCTGCGGTGCACAGCCGTCCAGCAGCCCGAGGCCGATCCCGACCGCCCCAGCGCCATCCGCGAGGGCGTGGTGCAGCTTGATCAGCAACGCGAACCGATCGTCCCGCAGCCCGGTGATCACGTGCAGTTCCCACAGCGGACGAGTCACGTCCAACGGATCGGCCATGAGCCGGGCGACCAGCGCAGCCAGTTCGTCCCGCCCGCCTGGAGGGTTGAGCTGATGCGCGTGCACATGATCGCCGGCGAGGAATTCTGGAGCCTCCTCCCAGACCGCCCCCAGCCAGGACACCCGCACCCGCTGCCGCAACAGCGCCAGCCGTTGAGCCCGATCGGCGAGCAGCTTCGCCAGGCGAACCGGGTCCGGCCGCCGAGCCGGGCCGAAGACGCCAACCGCACCCATGTGCATGGGGGCGGTGTGCTCCAGGCACAAGAACGCCGTGTCTATTCCGCTGAGACGTTGCGCCATCGCTCTCCTTCGACGTGCGCGGGCGCGCGATGTCACGGCCCGGAGCCCGTCGGCTGGGCACGCACCTTTCCGCCGCACTTTCGAAGAATCTTTCCCGCCGAATGGAGGGTCGGCCACCGCCATCACCGCAATATCACCGCAACGAGTGATCAGCGCAGCCTCTCGTCGCACGTTCGAGCGAGGTCAGGCGGGCTCACGGTCGGCCGCGATCATGAGGTCTTGGCGGAATGGTCACCAGCGGAACGTTGTGCGATGACCGAGCCGACGCCGATCGCCGCCGCGACCGGCCACTCGATCACCGAGAGCGCGGCCAGCAGGCCGAGGCCAGCGAAGTAAGCCATTTGCTCACGTGGCGGCAGCTTTTCCCGCACAGCATTCACCGCGCCGGTCACGTTCTCCCGGCCGAACTCGGGCAGATGCACCTCCGGCCGGCGGAACTGGGCGGTGACGAACGGCAGGTTGACAGTCGCGGTCTGCGGGCTGCGCTTGGCGGTAGTCGCGGTGGTGCTCTTGGACGTCGCAGCCGTGGTTTTCGCTTTCCCGCCTTGCCGGCTCGCCGAGGCTCGCGCACTCGAGGATCTGGTGGATCTTGTTTTTGCCTTCTGAGTTGTCGTGGCCACGGTCCCTCCTCCGAACAAGCCCACAGCGTAAGACTCAAGTGTACGGCGGGTGGCGGTATGTGAGCCCGCAGAAGGAGTACGCATCCGCCAGGTGTGGTGATCAGCGGTGCGCTGTGCGTCCTGCCGCGCCGCCGGCGCCCAGTGCGATCAACAGCACCACCAGCTCCCACCGTCGCTGGGTGGTCTTCAGCTTGTCGCGCGCCGCGCGCTCAGCCGACGTGCGGTCCGGCACAGCCTGCGGCGAGGGACCAGCAGGGGCTGGAGGCGGCATTGGCCGCAGGAGAGGCGGCGCCGGAGGTCTGGCCATTGGCGCGGGTGGCCGGGCCGGCGGCGGAGGCGGGGGTATGGGAGCAGGAGGCGCCGCATGCGAAATGCTGGTCGGGGGTAGCGGTGGCTCGCTCGGCGCCGGCGGACGAGGTGGTGGCGGTGGGGCGGGTGGGGCCGGTGTTGGTGGAGCCGGCCGGGTTGGCGGTTCCGTCGTGGGCGGTTCCGTCGTGGGCGGTTCGGTCGTGGGCGGTTCGGTCGTGGGCGGTTCCGTCGTCGGTGGTTCCGTCGTCGGTGGTTTCGTCGTCGGTGGTTTCGTCGTCGGTGGTTCCGTCGTCGGTGGTTCCGTCGTCGAAGGTGATGTCGGGGGTTCCATGGAGGTCGGCGGGCAGGGTGGTCGGTGTGGCGGCCCGTGTCCCGGCTTCGTGCGCTGGGACGAGGGCTCGCTGGACGTCGGCGAGCCAGCGCGAGCCGCAGGCGCGACCGCGGAACCAGTCGCCGTCGAAGCGACCGGTACAGACAACGCGAGCAGCACTACCGCGAAGACCAGCCCCGGGATAACGAAACCTGGCGGCGTCTTAGCCAGGCGCGATGGTCTGATCTTCATCATGACGGTCCGGTGAGCCGTTCGATCGCCCACTGGAACGCATCGGGCTCGATCTCCGATCCGCCGCTGAACGGATTCTGCAGCTCGAAGATCGCGAAAAGCAGCATCGCGAGCGTACCGGCCACTGTGGACACGGTCAGCACGTGCGTCACCATCTTCGTTCCGTGGAAGAGGTTGGGCAGCAGGATGGTGATGAGCGTCCCGACGATGAGCACGAACCACACCACGGAGACGACGCCGCGAGACGTCACTCCGTCCAGTCGCGCCTGACGTTTCTGGTAGACCTGCCAGAGTTCGTTCGCCGCCTCGATCTTGCGGTCCCTCTGCCAGTCGTCGGCCCTTGGCGCTTCGTCGATCGCGGCACGGATCTGGTCCAGTAGCGCCCAACCTGGTCCGGTCACCGGCTGGCCCGCGCGCATTTGGGGCCATTCCCGCTCGATGACCGTTCTCGTGTATGCTGTATCGAGATCGTGTACGCGCATTTGGACTGGCGGCGACAGCGAGTTGGAAGCCCAGCTCACCGCGACCAACGCCTGGGCTTCCTCGTGTGCGTCGTCGCGGGCCGTACTCACGTTGTCGAACAGCGTGACAAGAACGAACGCGAGAACTACCGCGTGCAGCCCGGCGACGATGGTGAAGACCTCGCCGGTGGCCTCATTGCGGCCGACCGCCTCTTCCGCTTCCGGCGCGTCAGGGTTGCGCCCTTCCACGAGGGTGTCGCCCGTCGACAGCTTCCTCTTGTTGCCCTTCGACGGACCGCTGTCCGGGTTGAAGCGCCGGACCAGATAAGCGACGAGAGCCGCGGGAACGACAGCGATGGCTACCCACACGAGTCCGTGCAGATAGGTACTGTTCATAGGATCAATTCCTCCCCGGGCGCAGGATGCGCCAGAAAACGCGTCCACGCTTCGGAAGGATCAGCTTCGGGTCACGTTAGTGACCGACAATCGGGCGCACAAGCATGGTCCACAGCAGTTCACCCAACCGGTCGCGCGGTGTCTTTCTGGTGGTTGATCGCCGCCTATCTCACACCGAACAAAATCCAGGAAGCACCAAAAACGGACATTCTGTCGACTGCTCTCGCGTTGTTGACGTCGGAACGAAATGCACAGAGCACGAGTACACCTGCCACGAATGGACCAGTCGAGACTGCGGACTGCCAGCGCCCACCCCGAGCGTCTCCTACGAGCGTGTCCGATGCGAGCAGTCTCCTTCCGCCAAACATCCACACACGATTACTCCTCGTTCTCAGCAACCGACAGAACGAGTGATTTCGAAGTGATCTCACCAACCAACACAACCAAGACACGTTTGGGTGACTGTACGCGTTTCAACTGGCGGTGCTAACGTCGCCGACGTCAGCGAAGACCCCACCACCAAATACCCGCTGCTCGGAAGCAAGTCATTCGGTAATCACACGACATCAATCGACGCCGTTGTTTCCGACGTTTCGACAACTCGCTATTCGGCTGACGCAAACGGAAGGATCGGCCACCGTTCGTTTTCCCGCCGAATATTCAAGCAGTTCTGGTGAACCTCTCTCGTCCCACCCGGACGGTTAACCACGATTGGGGTGTGTTGTGACTTCGACTGAATCGGTGGAGTCGGGCTCCGGTGCCGACAACGGGCACGACGGGCCAACGTCGCTGAGCCTGGGAACCGCTGCAGCGCGGAACCTGGCCACCACGACGAAGTCCGTCCCGCAGATGCAGGGAATCACCTCGCGGTGGTTGCTGCGCATGTTGCCGTGGGTGCAGGCATCGGGCGGTACGTACCGGGTGAACCGGCGCCTCACCTTCACGCTGGGCGACGGCCGCATGACCTTCACCAACACTGGCACCGATGTGCGGGTGATTCCGCAGGAACTGGCTGAGCTGTCCGTCCTGCGCGGTTTTGACGACGTGGGGGTGCTCGGTGCGCTGGCGGATCGGTTCGTCCAGCGCGAGTTCGGGCCGGGTCAGGTCATCGTGGAGACCGGGCAACCGGCGGACCAGGTTGTCCTGATCGCCCACGGCAAGGTCAACAAGATCGGAGCCGGCAAGTACGGTGACCACACGGTTCTGGATGTGCTGGCGGAAGGCGCCTACTTCGGCGACCAGGTGCTGGCCGACCCGAACACCACCTGGGACTTCACGATCAGGACGGTGACCCCGTGCACCGTCCTGACCTTGAGTCGGCAGGCGTTCGACGAGTTCAACGGCCAGTCCGAAGCGCTGCGCGCGCACATCCAGCAAGCCGCCACGCGGCCGAAACCCTCCGCGAACACGCACGGCGAGGCGGATATCGAGTTGGCCTCCGGTCACGTCGGTGAACCTGACCTCCCAGGCACCTATGTGGACTACGAGCTCGCCCCGCGCGAATACGAGCTGAGCGTGGCCCAGACCGTCCTGCGGGTGCACACCAGGGTCGCGGATCTCTACAACCAGCCAATGAACCAGCTTGAGCAGCAGTTGCGGCTGACCGTGGAGGCGCTGCGGGAGCGCCAGGAACACGAGATGATCAATAACATCGACTTCGGCCTGCTGCACAACGCTGACCTCCAGCAGCGCGTCCACACTCGCACGGGCCCGCCCATCCCGGACGACATGGACGACCTGCTGTCCACGGTATGGAAGGAGCCGGGGTTCTTCCTGGCACACCCGCGCACGATCGCGGCGTTCGGCCGGGAGTGCAACAAGCGGGGTGTCTACCCGGCGGGCATCGACATCGCCGGGCACAAAGTGCCCGCCTGGCGCGGAGTTCCGCTCCTGCCCTGCAACAAGATCCCGATCAGTAACCACCGCACGAGTTCGATCCTGCTGATGCGCACCGGCGAGGAGGAGCAGGGTGTGGTCGGTCTGCACCAGACCGGCATTCCGGACGAGTACGAACCCGGCCTTTCCGTGCGGTTCATGAACATCAACGAGAAGGCCATCATGTCGTACCTCGTCAGCACCTACTACTCGGCCGCGATCCTGGTCCCGGACGCGCTCGGTGTTCTCGAAAACATCGAGTTGGGGCGAGAGGGCTAGATCACGGTGGCACAGCAGGGCAGCCCCGACCCTGCTGTGCTCTCATCCTCGCCCCGGAAACCGGGTGATCTCCAGCCCTACTCGCTGACTTCGGCAAGTGCAGCCCGTTGATGTCCACTGCACGGACCAGGATTGGTGGATTCATTGTGACTGTGACAGAGCAGGACGCTGGTGTTGAGAGCGGCCCGTGGCAGCTCAGCTTGGGCACCGAGGCCGCGCGGAACCTGGCGACAACCACCAAGACCGTGCCGCTCATGCAGGGGATCTCTCCCCGATGGCTGTTGCGCGTCTTGCCGTGGGTCGACACCACGGCCGGCTCCTACCGAGTCAACCGGCGGCTGACCTACACCTTCGGCGACGGTCGCGTGACCTGCACCAACACCGGTGACAGGGTCCAGCTGATACCGCAGGAACTGCGCGAGATCCCCTTGCTGCGCGAGTTTGACGACAACACCGTCCTCACCGCGCTGGCGGAGCGGTTCGTGCAAGAGGACTTCGCTGCCGGTGACATGATCGTGCAGGCCGGTCAGCCTGCCGACCGATTCGTTCTTCTCGCGCACGGGAAGGTCAACAAGCTCCGCGCCGGGAAGTACGGTCAGGCATCCGCCTTGGGCGTCTTCGCGGATGGCGCGTATTTCGGCGATCAGCTGCTGGCAGGCTCGGACGGAACCTGGAACTTCAGTGTCCAAGCCCTCACCCCGTGCACGGTCCTCACCCTGCGGCGCCCAGCTTTCCACGAAGTCCGTGGACAGTCGGACGCGTTGCGCGAGCACATCGCACGCGTGCTGGCCGCCCCAAGACCGGCCCACAACAAGCATGGCGAAGCGGAGATTGGCCTGCATTCCGGCCATGTCGGCGAGGCCGAACTGTCCGGGACCTACGTGGACTACGACCTCAGCCCGCGCGAATACGAGCTGCACGTGGCACAGACCGTCCTTCGGGTGCACACGCGGGTCGCCGATGTCTACAACCGGCCCATGAACCAGGTTGAGCAGCAACTCCGGCTGGTCATCGAAGCCCTTCGGGAGCGTCAGGAAGACGACCTGATCAACAACCCGGAATTCGGGCTTCTGCACAACGCCGATCTCAACCAACGCATCTACACCCGCAGCGGACCGCCCAGCCCCGACGACTTCGACGAACTCCTGTCCCGGCGTCGGAAATCGCGCTTCTTCCTGGCCCATCCGCGCACGGTCGCGGCATTCGGTCGGGAATGCAACCGCCGCGGCCTGTACCCGGAAGACATCGACTTCCAGGATCGGAAAGTGCCCGCATGGCGCGGGGTTCCGATCCTTCCGTGCAACAAGATACCCATCACCGCGGCGGGGACGAGTTCGGTCATCGTCATGCGCACGGGCGATGAGGATCAGGGCGTGATTGGCCTGCACCAGACCGGCATCCCCGAAGAGGTCGAATCCGGCCTCAATGTTCGGTTCATGGGGCTCAGCTCCCAGGCCATCGCCTCCTACCTCGTCAGCGCCTACTACTCCGCCGCTGTCCTGGTGCCGGACGCGTTGGGCGTCCTCGAACACGTCGAGATCGGACGCTGAAGGAAGGGGTTGGTTGTCATGGCCACCATGCAGGAACGGCCGCCGGCACGAGTCGCCCATGACGCGCTGGTCCGCAGCCGGACCACCGTCGATCCGGCGATGCGTGCCGCCGTGGACACGCTGCCACCGGAGATACGCCGCATCGCCGGTTATCACTTCGGCTGGTGGGACGAGCATGGCCAACCGGACCGGGCCAACAGCGGCAAGGCGCTTCGCCCCGCGCTGGTCCTCCTGACCGCCGAGGCAGTCGGCGGTCCTCCGGGCACGCCGCACGACAACGGTTCGGTAGCGGAAGGCGGTGCCGGTGTCTCCAGCGCCGACCTTCCCTGCAACGCCGCGCTGCCCGCCGCGGTAGCCGTGGAGTTGGTGCACAACTTCTCGCTGCTGCACGACGATGTGATGGACGGGGACGTCACCCGGCGCCACCGGCGTACCGCCTGGACCGTGTTCGGTTCCAGTGCGGCGATCCTGGCGGGTGACTCCCTGCTGACTCTGGCGATCAACACGCTCGCCGGCAGCGGACACCCGGCCGCCGCGGATGGCATCCGGGCGGTCACGACCGCGGTCCAGGCCCTCCTCGGCGGGCAGAGCGCGGACCTCGATTTCGAGAACCGCACGGACGTCAGCCTCGCCGAATGCCTGGCCATGGTCCGTGCCAAGACCGGCGCCCTGCTGGGATGTTCCTGCGCGCTCGGCGCGTACTTCGGCGGCGGCACCCCGGATCAGATCCACCACCTGCGCTCGTTCGGCGAGCAGTTGGGCATCGCGTTTCAGCACATGGATGACCTGCTCGGGATCTGGGGAGATCCGGCGATCACCGGAAAACCGGTCTTCTCCGACCTGCACACCCGCAAGAAGTCCCTTCCCGTGGTGGCCGCGTTGACCTCGGGCACACCCGCCGGTAACGAACTCGCCACGCTCTACCACCAGGAATCGCCGCTGACCGAAGCCGACCTCGCCCGAGCGGCCACGCTGATCGACACCGCTGGCGGTCGCACCTGGTCGCACACCCAGGCCGACCACCTGCTCACCCAGGCGCTGTACCACCTTCAGGCCACAGACCCGACACCGCGAGCTGCCGGCGAACTCACCGCCCTCGCCAGGCTGGCGACGCAGCGTGATCACTGATCACGTACTGGTGGTGCGGAAACGTCATGGCTGCCAAGGTACGGGCGAATCGGGAATCGGGCGTGGAATCGGCGACCCCTCGCGCGTCGGCCATGAAGTCCACATCGGACAACTCGGTCAACAGGATCGGGCACGCGCCGGCCTTCTCCAGCGCCGCTCTGGTGCGTTCCCCAGTGTCCTGATGGGACATCGGAACGTCTTCGAGCACCCTGGCCAGGGCCGGGTCGCGAAGACCGAGGCTCCACCAACCGCCGTCGGTCGCTGGGCCCAGGACGGCCGGTGGTCCGGCCGCGGAACGCAGTTTCCCCGCTGCGTGCGCGAGAAGGCCGGCATGGACCTGGGGGGTGTCCATACCGATCTGCAGCACGGGCACCCCTGGACGCAGCGCACCGGCATCGGCATGAGCATGGCACAGCCGGTGCGCGAAGGTCGGGCCGCGCTGCGGTATCACCGTCGCGTGGGCGAGCTTCCCGGCGAGTTCGTGCCCCAGAGCCGCGTCACGCAGGTCACCGCCGAGCGCGACCACCGGAACGGTCTCGGGCACCGCCAGGACGGCGTCGAGAGTGTCGAGCAGGCTCGCGGCTGCGAGTTGGGCGGCCTGCTCCGGCGTCGCCGGAGGGCACAGCCGCGTCTTCGCCTCGCCAGACACGGGAGCCTTGGCCACGACGAGCAGGATCACGGTACTCACCGGAGAACTCCCGCCATGTCCCGGACCGCGCGCAGCGTGCCATGCAGCGAGCCGCTGACCTTCGACCGTGTCCCGGCAGCTCGCGGGAGGTAGTCGACCGGCTGTTCCCGGATTCGCCACCCCGCCTGCCGCGCCTTGACCAGCAGTTCAAGCGGGTGACCGAAGCCTCGGTCGACGAGTTCCAACCGCAGCAGATCCGCGCGCCGGGCCGCGCGCATCGGACCGATGTCGTGCACCGGTATCCCGCGCCGCCGCAGGAGGGCCGCGATCGCACTGTTGCCCGCGCGAGCGTGCCACGGCCAGGCTCCCTTGTGCGCGATCCGCCGTCCCAAAGCCAGGTCGGCCGAGCCGGCACGGACCTGCTCGACCAGTGGGGGCAACTGGCCCGCGTCCAGCGAGCCGTCGGCGTCCAGGAAGGTGACGATGTCGGCCTTGGCCGAAGCCAGGCCGGTCAGCACGGCCGCGCCGTAGCCACGCTGGGGCTCGGACACGACGGTGGCGCCGAACTGGCGTGCTACCTCGCACGACTGGTCGGTCGACCCGTTGTCGACGACGATCGGTCGATATCCGGCCGGGAGGCTGGCGAGAACCTGAGGAAGGGCGGCAGCCTCGTCGAGACAGGGCAAGATCACGTCCACCGGACTCATAACTCGCACGATAAGTCTATGGTGGACGGTTGAGAAACGTTGTTCTGATTAGGAATTCCTTACGAACCGTTTCCGCCAGCGAGGGCATTACGAAAGTCTGACGGATGTCTGTTCGATTTCGGTCGTTCCTGGCCCACCGGTTAGCGTCGAGGTGGTGAGCATGCGAACCCCCAAGGCGGCGTACCGGTGGGACATTTCCGCTTTAGCAGTAGCCTTGGGGCTGGTGGGGCTCGCGTTCTGGGTGGGCGCGCGGCTGAACGAACGCGGAGTGCCGCTGTATGCCGGCGCGGCGCCGCTCTACGCCGTATGGGGTCCGCACCTGGGGATCGGCACTCCGTTCGCGATCGCGGTGGCCGGTGTCGTGGTCGCCTGCGGACCCGCCGCCGCGGCCAGGCTGGGTTGGCGGCCGTTGTTGCTACTCGCGTACGTGATTGCGGTCGCGTGGACGATCTCGCTGGCGCTCATCGACGGGTGGCAGGCGGGCGTGGCGAGCCGGCTCGTGAATCCGCACGAGTACCTGCACGAGGTCCCCGGAGTCACCGACATTCCGGCGATGCTGCGCGGGTTTTCCGGCCGCATCCTCGATTTCCAGCCACACGCGTGGACCACCCACGTGGCCGGCCACCCGCCGGGCGCGCTCCTCGTGTTCGTGTGGCTGGACCGGATCGGGCTCGGCGGCGGAGGCGCAGCGGGACTGGTGTGCATCGCGGTCGGCTGCGCCGCGGCCGTGGCCGTGCCCGTGACCGTGCGCGCGGTTGCCAGCACGCGATGTCCGACGAGGGCCTCCTCGCTCGCACGGGCGTGCGTGCCGTTCATGGTGTTGTTTCCGGGAGCGGTATGGATCGGCGTGTCCGCGGACGCGGTCTTCACCGGGGTAACCGCGACCGGTGCGGCGTGCCTGGCTCTGGGCGCCGCAGCCGGTCCCGGCCGGATGCGCCGGCCACTGTGGTGCGGTGTGGGCGGTGCGCTCCTGGGCTTCTCGATCTACCTCTCCTACGGATTGCTGCTTTTCGGGGTCATCGCCGTGGCCGTCGCGGTCGTCGCCGCGCCGCCAGGCCAGTGGTGGCGTGCCCTGGCGGCGGTTGCGCCCGGCGCCATCGCAGTGATCGCGGCTTTCACCGCCGCCGGCTTCTGGTGGTCGGACGGCTACCAGCGCGTGGTGACGCGCTACTACCAGGGCATTGGGGCCGTGCGCCCCTACGGGTACTGGGTGTGGGCGAACCTCGCGTGCCTGGTCCTCGCCGTCGGACCGGTGATCGCCCCGAGCCTCCGGCGTGCCGTGGCGCGTCTACGCCGCCCTGCCGACTCCCCCGGTCTCCTCGCGGTGGCGGTCGTTCCGCTCGCTGCGGGGCTCGCCGTAGCCCTAGCGGACGTCTCAGGGTTGAGCAAAGCCGAGACGGAACGCATCTGGCTGCCGTTCGCCGTCTGGTTGCTCGTCGGAACGGCGCTCCTCCCGCCCAGGTCTCGGCGCTGGTGGCTGTCCGGGCAGGCGGTCGTCGCGCTGCTCGTCAACCACCTGTTCGTGACCTACTGGTAACTCATCCGAGGGCACTGGTAACCCTGTGTTGAAGTGCAACGATGTGCTCGTGAACGGTCAGCCGACCGGTGGCTCGCCGGCTCGCATCCTGGTCGTCGACGACGACGCTACGGTGCGTGACGTCGTGCACCGCTACCTGGAGCGAGCCGGCCACGACGTCCTTCTCGCTAGTGACGGTGAGACCGCCCTGGGACTGCTGGTGCGGCACCACCCGGACCTCGTGGTCCTGGACCTGATGCTGCCCGGTATGGATGGCGTTGAGGTCTGCCGGCGCATCCGCTCGTCGGGAACCACGCCGGTGGTCATGCTGACCGCGCTCGGGGAGGAACCGGATCGCATCAAGGGCCTGCTCACCGGCGCCGACGACTACGTCGTCAAACCCTTCAGCCCGCGCGAGCTGACCCTGCGGGTGGCGTCGGTGCTGCGCCGCTACCGGCAGGTGGCCGCGCCACGTGGTGGCGCCGTGCTCACCGACGCGGGCCTGGTGCTGGACACGGGCGCGCGCACGGCGCGGCTGGGCGAGACCGAACTCGGGTTGGCGATCCGGGAGTTCGACCTGCTCGCGTTCTTCCTCACCCATCCCCATCAGGCGTTTTCCCGTACGGAGCTGCTCAACCAGGTGTGGGGGTGGGACTTCGGCGACCGCTCCACCGTCACCGTTCACGTACGGCGCCTGCGGGAAAAGATCGAGCGTGATCCCGGCAATCCGCGCCGGATCGTGACGGTGTGGGGCGTTGGGTACCGCTACGACGGGGAGAACTAGTCATGTTGGAGACGTTCGCGCACGTCGCACCGTATGCGGTGGCGTTCTCGCTCCCCGTGGCGGTGCTCGGCGCCGTCGTGCTGTACGTCTTGCGCCGGGCGCCGCTGTCGGTGGCGATGACGGTCCTGGTGCTGATCCCGATCGCGGCCACGCTCGGCGGAGTGCTCGCGGTCACCGGATTCATGTTCTCCACCCAGCTCACCGTGACGCTGGTGGTGTGCGTCGCGGTAGCGGCGGTCACCGTACCCGTGGCGATCGTGCTGGGACACGTGCTGTCCCGGCAGGCCGTGTGGGAGCGGGAGGCCCGCGAGCGGGAACGCGCGGTCGAGGACTCGCGACGCGAGCTGGTCGCCTGGATCAGCCACGATCTGCGCACGCCCCTGGCCGGGGTACGCGCCATGGCCGAGGCGCTGACCGATGGCGTCGTGGACCGGCGCGGCGAGGTGGTCGACTACGCCCGGCGCATCGGCTTGGAGGTCGAGCACCTGTCCGGCATGGTGGATGACCTCTTCGAACTCTCCCGCATCACCGCCGGTGCCCTGACGATCACTCCGGCGGCAATCCCGCTGCGCGATGTGATCAGCGAGGCGGCCGAGGCCGAGCGGCTGGTCGCGGCCCGCCGAGGGGTCGAGCTGGAGGTGCGGGCGGAATCCTGGCCGGTGGTGTGGGGCAGTGACCCTGAACTCGTTCGTGTCGTTCGGAACCTGGTCAACAACGCGGTCCGGCACACTCCGGCCTCCGGTACCGTTCTGGTGACCATCGGTCAGGACGGCACGCACGCGATGGTGTCAGTGCAGGACGCATGCGGCGGCATTCCCGAAGCGGAGCTGGGGCGGGTCTTCGACATCGGGTTTCGCGGTAACCACGCGCGGGGCCGCGAACTCGGCGACACCCCGGAGAACCGGCCGTCCGGCGCGGGTCTCGGGCTGGCTATCACGCGCGGCCTCGTCGAGGTCCATAGTGGACAGATTACGGTCAGGAACGCCGCGCCGGGCTGCCGGTTCGACGTCCGCCTCCACCTCGCCGCTACGTGACGGGGTCCGCACGGACGGCGGCGGACTCCCGCATGGGCGCGGTCGCGAACGCGGCGATGCCTTCGGCGAATCCCACCGACGCCGAGAACCCCAGCACGCGGCGGGCCTTGCCAGGATCGGCCACGACGTGCCGCACGTCGGTCGGCCGCGCGCCACCGACCACCTGGGGAGCCGGACCGTTCATGGCACGCGCGAGTTCGTGGGCGAGTTCACCGACGGTGTGCGGGGTGCCGGAGCAGATGTTGACCGCTTCCATCGTTCCCGGTTCCGGGGGTTGCCCGAGAGCGAGGACGTTCGCTCGCGCCACGTCGGTGACATGCACGAAGTCCCGTTTCTGCGCGCCGTCCTCAAGCACCTGGGGAGCCTGCCCGCCTTCCAGCGCGGACCGGAAAAGCGACGCCACGCCGGCATACGGAGTGTCTCTGGGCATCCACGGGCCGTAGATGTTGTGGTAGCGCAACGCCCACACGCTGGCCCCGGTCTGCCTCGCCCACACTGCCGCCAGATGTTCCTGGGCAAGCTTGGTCGCCGCGTAGACGCTGCGGGGATCAGCGTGCGCCTGCTCGGGAACAAGCTCCGGGCTCAGGACGGACCCGCAGGCCGGGCATCTCGGGTCGTACTGACCGGCTCGGATATCCGCTTCACGACGCGAATCCGGCGCGGTCACGCCGTGCGTGCCACAGCGGTAGCGCCCCTCGCCGTAGATCACCATCGAGGAGGCCAGAACCAGGTGCCGGATGCCACGCCGATGCATCGCGGCCAGCAGCACAGCGGTGGCGTGCACGTTGTGGGCAGTGTAGTCCGGGCCATCGCTGGGATCTTGACCATGCCCGACCATCGCGGCCTGGTGGCAGACGGCATCTATACCGTCCAATAAGGACTCTACGCGTTCGGCGTCCCTCAGGTCACCGGTCACGACCGGGTACCGGCTCGCGCTGCCGGTGGTCGGACCGTGCGCTTGCGGCAACCACGCATCCACGAGCACGACCTCGTGTCCAGCTTGGACAGCGACGTCCGCGACATGTCCTCCTACGAAGCCGCCGCCCCCGGTGATGAGAACTCGCATACGACCGAGCGTAGGCAGGCACGGGTGTCACCGCTCGGGGAAGCGGCGACCCGTCACAGAACCGTCAGATTTTCCCGCCTGCTCGCCAGGGTCCCCCTCACGGCCAGCCAGCACGCCGCGCAGGAGGTCGATGAGCCGGTCCGGCGTCACCTTGGGGTCGACCAGCCGCCGGATGGCCAGGCCGATGACGAGGTTGACAGCGGCGTCCGCGAGGTCTCTCGCCGGCACCACTGCCGGGAAGCCGCTCGCGGCGAGCTGATCCTCGATCATCCCCGCGATGCGGTCGACGGCGGAGCGCTGCCGGTCCGCCTCCGCGGCGACCAGCGCGTCACTGGCCCGCGCGTCGACGGCGAATTCGAGTTCCAGGCGGGGCCATCCTGAGTCCATGGCCCGCTCGGCCCAGTCACGCAGCGCGTCCAGCCTGGCGTTCACCGCGCCCGATCCCGCGATGATCTCGCCCAGCTCCCCCATCCGCTCACGCTGGATCTCCCCCAGCACCACCAGAGCCATCTCGGCCTTGCTGCCGAAGTTCGAGTACACCGCGCCCGTGGTGAAGCCCGCCGCCTCGGCCACCTTGGCGATCGAGGTGGCCTGGTAGCCCTCCCGCAGGAACAGCTCGCGGGCGGTACTCAGCAGCGACTGACGGTTACGCGTCTGGCTCTCGGCTCGGGTCAGGCGCCCCATGCCGGCATCGTAAAGGTTGACATTATCTGGATACTGGCGATTCTTGAATATCACTACTATCCGAATTCTCGGAGAACGGTGTCCGCCATCCGCTGATCACCGGCGATCCGCGGCGGTCGGCGGAATGGGCGCCGTCGCCGCACTCCAGTCCACCCGTCGCATCTGCGCATCGGCGGAATGATCCTGATCTCTGCCTCGCTGGCGAAACTCTGTCTCTTCGATCTGGCCACATTGGACGGATCTGCGCGCGTGGTCGCATTCCTGCGCGTCGATCTGGTTCTCTTAGCGGCCGGAGTCCGGTACGCGCGGCTCATCGACACAGTGCAGTCCGTTGACAAGCCCTTGACACCAATGGTTAACCGGAGCGCCCCGCGTTCTGACCGGTCAGGCGTCTTCGCCGGGAGGCGTAAGTGGGTGACCGGTTTCGCGTAGCGTCCACCGGTTTCCGCCGCCGGACAGCCAGGTGTGCGACAGCGGTGAGACATCGATGCGCCAGAACGATTCCGGTGGCACGTGAAGCGCGTGCAGGACGGCGGCGCGGATGACCGCAGAATGCGTGATCACGGCGATACGCCCAGATGTGGTACCCCATCCGTCGAGCCAATCGCCCACCCGGTCCAGAAGATCGCGCACGGATTCGCCGCCGTGGGGCGCTGCGGCGGGATCGGTCAACCATGCCCGCAAAGCAGCCGGTTCCGCGTGCTCGATCTCGGAGAGTGCGCACCCGCGCCAGCTGCCGACATCCAGATCGGCTACCGCCGGATCGATTCTCGGTTCGAGGCTGAGCCCGGCTGCCGTTTCCTGGCAACGACGCTCGGGACCGCTGCGGACTTCGTCGAGGCGATACAGGGCACCGACTGCCGCTTGGGCTCGGGCGTAGCCGTGGTGGTCCAGGGATTCATCGTCGGGGAACCGTGCGGCGCGTGTGGCGGCGGTCGGCGCGTGGCTGACCAGGATGAGGCGGGTGGTCATCCGGGACGGAACTCTCAAGATCGGGGCGCGTCTGGCGTGACCATGGTCTCGCAACCGGTTCGGTCGATTGACGCCGACACGACGCCGCGCCTAACGTCAGGCGACCGAGCGAGCGGAGTAAGCCGGTGCAAGCCCGGCACGGTCGCGCCACTGTAAACGGCACCACGCGACAACCACGTGTGAGCCGTGAGTCAGACACTCCCCCGCTCTGATCGCCATCTGTCAGGGTCGCGTCAACCCGAGGAGGTCTCCGACATGAGCGTCATGTCTGCCGCGCCTGTTCCCGCTCCCATTCCCGCCCGCATTCCGTTGCGCGAGGTCCTGCCCTGGGCCGTCTTCGCCGGTGCGCTGGCGCTGGTGCTGCTGTACTTCGTCGGCGCCGAACAGGGCGCGACGTCCATCATCTCCGGCCACTACGTGCACGAATTCGTCCACGACGGCCGGCACCTGCTCGGCTTCCCCTGCCACTGACGGACAAACGTAGGGGAAATCACAATCATGATGAGAATGCTGTTGGTACGCGGCATGCTCGCGGGGCTCGTGTCCGGATTGCTCGCGCTGGTCTTCGCTTACCTCTTCGGCGAACCATCGGTCGGCGCCGCGATCGACTTCGAATCGGCGAAACAGGCCGCTGAGGGCCAGGCTTCCGACCCGGAACTGGTCAGCCGCACCGTTCAGAGCACTTTCGGTCTGGCCACCGGCGTGCTTGTCTACGCCGTCGCGTTCGGGGGCCTGTTCGCAGTGGCGTTCGCGGTGGCCCACGGCCGGCTTGGCCGCCTCAGCGCACGGGCCACGGCCGGGGTTGTGGCGTTGGGCGGCTACCTGGCGGCGTTCGTGGTGCCGTTCTTGAAGTATCCCGCCAACCCACCGTCGGTCGGCAGCTCGGACACGATCAACGAGCGCACCGCCGTGTATTTCGCGATGGTGCTGGCCTCGGTGCTCCTGGCGGTCGCGGCGACCGCCCTGGGCCGACGACTGGCGCCACGCCTGGGTTCCTGGAACGCGGGACTGCTCGCGGCCGTGGTGTTCATCGTGGCAGCGAGCCTCGTGGCGGTCGAGCTGCCGACGGTCGACGAGGTACCCCAGGGCTTCCCGGCGGCCGTCTTGTGGAATTTCCGCGTTTCGTCGTTGGGTATCCAACTTGTGATGTGGGCGAGCATGGGCCTGCTCTTCGGTGCGCTGGTGCAACGTCATCTCGACGGCAGCCACGCAGCTGGGCGGTCCGCACGGAACGCTTTCGCTTCCGCCCACTGACACGGAACGAGCGGCACACCGCAGGGCGGTGCGGACAACTACAACTACTGGTGCGTTTGCGAATGGCCCCGCCGACTACGGCGGGGCCATTCGATCGCTGGACGTTGACATGCCCAAGCTGGTGGAGGTGCCGGGAATCGAACCCGGGTCCTCCGTCGCCTTACCAAGGCTTCTCCGTGCGCAGTTCGCTTCGCCTCTACTCGGCTCCACCGGTCACGCGAACAAGCCGGTGTGACGAGCCCAGTCGCTGTTTGGTGTCCCCGCAAGCCCCGCGACCGGACTTACGGGTGAGCCTCCTCGCTGATGCCGGATACCGGGACGGAGGCACTCCCGGTCCGACAGAGTTGCCCTAGGCTCAGGCAGCCAGGGCGAACTCGCGCTGACTCTTGTCGGCGCTTATTGGTTGACGGCGACGCTTAACGGTGGTCTCCCGCCTGCACCGGCACGCTTCCCTTGGCTCAACGAGCGGAGTCGAAACCGTTCACCCCCTGGTCATCCCGGTGGTGCCCTACCGTCCGGTAGGGCGTACCCAACCACTGTACGCACTCAGAATAACGTGTGCGCCCGGCTTGATCATTCCCGACCCGATCTGTCCCGCGTTCATGACGCACCGGCAATCAACGCGATCGACACCATCGCCAGCGCGAGACCCATCTGCTGCGTCCGTCCCGCGCGCTCCTTCAGCACGATTCTGGCCATCAGCACCGTGGCCGCCGGATACAGCGAGGCCAGGACGCTGACCAGGGAAAGCATTCCCGCCTGCAGCGCGTACAGCATCGCGACGCTGGCGAGCACGTCGAGCGCCCCGGCCGCGAGCGCCAACGCCCCGGCACTCTGGCGGGCCAGCCGCACCCGCCCTGTCACAGCGGCAGCAGCGAGCACTGTCAACGCGGCCACCACACGCGACACGAACAGCGGCCAGAGCCCGGTCCCCGCCGGTACCCGATACAGCAGGACGAAGTACAGCGCGAACATCGTGCCCGAGCCGATCGTGAGCGCCATCACCCATCGGGTGATCTGGACCGGCACGCCCTCGTCGACCGCGCTGTGCTCCTCCCGGCTGACCAGCGCCACCGCCGCGACCGCGAGCACCGCCCCGACCAGCGCCCACGGCCCGGGTCGCTCACCGAAGGCCAGCCCGCCCAGCAGTGGCAAGGCGGCGGTGAGCAGCGCCGTCACCGGGGACACCACGCTCATCGGGCCAGCCGCCAGCGCGGCGTAGAACCACAGCACGGCCAGCCCACCGGCGACGCCGGAGGCCGCGCCCCACCCCACGGCTTCCAGATTCACGCTGCCGCCCGCGACCGGCGCGACGAACACCATCAGCACGGCACTGACCGGATACGACAGCAGGACGACGTGCAGCACGTGCGTACGGCGCGACGCCAGCCCGCCGACAAAGTCGCTGAGACCGTAGCCAAGGGCCGCGATCAGCGCGAGGATGAAAGCCACCACCGGGTCATGCTCGGGGTTGCTCATTGCCCAAGCAAACGGATTCTCTGGGGGATACGGCCGAGAACGAAGGAGACGACCACCCGCGATGCCTGTTGACCGAGCACTGGAACGTGCCCTCGACCTGCTGGAACAGCGCCCGCAGGAACCGACGACGCGGGATGGGTACCTGGATCTCCTCACCGCCGGCCCCACCGAGGAACCCGGGTGGATTCAACGCCTCTGGCTCAGCCGCACGGGCTCGTCGCTGTACGACCACATGGTTCGTTCCGCCACCAGCCTGCACGAACACGTCCGCAGCCTGGGCGGACGGGCGTTAGACGGCTTCCTCGACGTCCCCGGGCGCCTACGGCTGACCGGCGGTGAAGTCGTCCTCGACGTCGGGTGCGGGCCGGGCAACATCACGCGCCGCCTCGCCCGTGCCGTGGGCGATGACGGCCTGGTCGTCGGCGTGGACGTCTCACCAGCGATGCTCGCCCGCGCCGTCGCCTCCACCACGGCCGGCAACGTCGTCTACGCCCGGGCGGACGCCACCGGCCTGCCCTTCCGGGCCGCCTGCTTTGACGCCGTGTGCTGCTCGGCGTGCTTGCAACTGCTGCCCAACCCCTTCGAGGCGCTCAGCGAGTTCGGACGCGTGCTCACCCCAGGCGGCGGGCTGGCGGTCACCGTGCCCAGCACCGGTCAGAGCTTCGCCCGCCCCTTCCTCGACCGCCTCGGGCATGCTGGGGGTGCGCGGTTCTTCCGGCCGGACGAGCTGGGCAGTGCGTTACGGCAACGCGGGCTCGTCGATGTCCGGGACGACTACGTGCCAATGGTGCAACTCGTCAACGCGCGAAAGCCCGGCTGACCGCCCCAGCCCCAGCGCCGGCCCATGCGCCTCAGCGCCGGCCCTTGCGGGCGCGGCCGATGGCCCGCTGCATCTCGCGTTCCGCGTCCCGCTTGGCGATGTCCCGACGCTTGTCGTGCAGCTTCTTGCCTCGGGCCAGCGCGAGTTCGATCTTGGCCTTGCCGTCGGAGAAGTACAGCGACAGCGGCACCAGGCTCAGCCCCTCCTCCTGGAGCTTGCCGACCAGCCGGAGGATCTCGTCCTTGTGCAGCAGCAGTTTGCGGGTGCGACGCGGCTCGTGGTTCGTCCACGTCCCCTGGGTGTATTCGGGGATGTGCACGTGGCGCAGCCACACCTCGCCGTCGTCCACGGTGGCGAAGCTGTCCACGAGGGACGCCTTCCCGGCGCGCAGGCTCTTCACCTCGGTTCCGGTGAGCACGACCCCGGCCTCGTACACGTCCAGCACGGACCAGTCGTGCCGTGCCCGGCGATTGCTCGCGATCAGCTTGCGGCCACGTTCCTTCGGCATGTCTCCGACTCTAGCGAAAGCGACTACAGCCGGACGTACAACCGGAGCGTGAGGTAGCCGGTCAGTGCCGAAATACCGGTGGCGACCAGGAACAGGATCGGCGCGACGTACGCGATGTCCGCGTACCCGATCTCGGGGATGACCCCCGTCCCGAACACCGGCGCCATCACGCTGTCGATGAAGGTCGCCTTCGACGCCAGCAGGCCCGCCGTCGCCAGCGTCGCACCGATCAACCCGGACACGACGGCCTCCAGCAAGAACGGCAGCTGGGTATACCAGCGGGTCGCACCGACCAGCCGCATGATCCCGGTTTCCGTGCGCCTGGTGAACGCCGAGAGCTGGATCGTGTTCGAGATCAGCAGTGCGGCGGCGAACGCCTGCACGAGCGCGATCGAGAACGTCGCGTTGCGCACCCCGCCGAGCACGTCGAACAGCTGGCTGAGGTAGTCCGCCTGGTTCTTGATGACGTCCACGCCCGGCCGGTTGCCGAACTCCTTGGCGATCACCGGGTAGCGGGCGGGGTCCTCCAGCTTCACCCGCAGCGAGGCGGGCAGCGCCTCCGGCCGCGCCACCTGGCGCAGCTCCGGCTGGGACTCGAAGATCTTGTTGAACCGCTGGAACGCCTGCTGGCGGCTTTCGAAGTTGACCTGCTGCACCCCGGAGCTGCTCTGCAGCGCGCCCTTCAGCGCGGCACACGGCTGGTGGCTGCAGGTGGGGTCGTTGGCACTGACGTCGTCGGTCAGGAACACCACGACCTGGGTCTGGTCCTGGTAGATGTCCTGCATCTTGCTGATCAGCTGCACGACCAGCAGACCGCCACCGAGCAGGCCGAGGGAGATCGCCGTCGTCAGGATCATCGCGATCGTCATCGTGACGTTGCGCCGAAGGCCGTTGACGACCTCGCTGAATACGAAGCTCGCGCGCATGTTGGTCAGGTCCTAGCTGGAGGTTCGGGGGCAGGGGTCAGCGGCCGACGCCGTACACGCCGCGGGCGTCATCCCGGATCACCCGGCCGAGGCTGAGCTCGACCACGCGGCGGCGCATCGAGTCCACGATCGAGTGGTCGTGGGTGGCCATGAGGACCGTCGTACCGGTCCGGTTGATCCGCTCCAGCAGCAACATGATGTCCTGGCTGGTGTCGGGGTCCAGGTTCCCGGTCGGCTCGTCGCACAGCAGCACCAGAGGCCGGTTGACGAAGGCCCGAGCGATGGCCACGCGCTGCTGCTCACCACCGGAGAGCTCGTGGGGCATCCGGTTCGCCTTGCCGTCCAGGCCGACCAACTGCAGCACCTCGGGCACCACCTTGCGGATGGTGTGCCGGGGCTTGCCGATCACCTCAAGGGCGAAGGCGACGTTCTCCGCCACCGTCTTGTTGTTCAGCAGCCGGAAGTCCTGGAACACGCAGCCGATGCTCTGGCGCAGGCGGGGGACCCTGCGGCGCGGCAGCTTCGCGACGTTCCAGTCGGCCACGAAGACCCGGCCCCGCGACGGCGTGTCCTCCCGCAGCAGCAGCCGCAGAAAGGTCGACTTCCCGGAGCCGGACGGGCCGATGAGGAAGACGAACTCGCCCTTGTCGATGTGCACCGAGACGTCGTCCAAGGCTGGCCTGGTCGACGTCTTGTAGCCCTTTGACACGTGTTCGAGCCGGATCACGAGGCGGAAGTCTACCTCCGGCCGTTCGAAGGCCCCTGGTCACCCGCCTGTGGGATAGCGGGACGGGCTTCCGGCCACCCCGCTCCCCGAGATCCTCACCGCAACGATCACGTGGATGCCCAGCGCATCGCCCTTATGACGGAATTCAACAAAGTTGAAACACGATCTGTGACAGTCACCACTCGGCCGCGACGATCTTCGTCTCGGGCGACCTTGGGGGTCACTGCTGCTGGCGCCGCCAGCGGATGCCGGCCTCCAGGAACCCGTCGATGTCGCCGTCGAGCACGGCCTCGGGGTTACCGACCTCGTACTCGGTGCGCAGGTCCTTGACCATCTGGTACGGGTGCAGCACGTAGGACCGCATCTGGTTGCCCCAGCTCGACCCGCTGTCCTTCAGCGCGTCCAACTCGGCGCGCTCCTCCTCCCGCTTGCGGGCCAGCAGCTTGGACTGCAACACGCGCAACGCGGCGGCCTTGTTCTGCAGCTGCGACTTCTCGTTCTGGCAGGACACCACGATGCCGGTCGGCAGGTGGGTGATCCGCACCGCCGAGTCGGTCGTGTTCACGCTCTGCCCACCCGGACCGGAGGACCGGAACACGTCCACCCGGATGTCCTTGTCCGCGATCTCGACGTGGTCGGTCTCCGCCACGACCGGCAGCACCTCGACCCCGGCGAAGGAGGTCTGCCGACGGCCCTGGTTGTCGAACGGCGAGATCCGCACCAGCCGGTGCGTGCCCTGCTCCACGGACAGCGTGCCGTACGCGTAGGGGGCGTTGACCCGGAAGGTGGCGGACTTCAGCCCGGCCTCCTCGGCGTAGGAGGTGTCGTAGACCTCCACCGGGTACTCGTGACGCTCCGCCCAGCGCAGGTACATCCGCATCAGCATCTCGGCGAAGTCGGCGGCGTCCACGCCGCCGGCCTCGGCGCGGATGGTCACGACCGCCTCGCGGTCGTCGTAGTCGCCGGACAGCAGCGTGCGGACCTCCAAGCTCTCCAGGTCCTTGCGCAGCCGCGCCCGCTCCTCGTCCGCCTCCGCGATCGCGGCGTCGTCGCCTTCGGCCTCGCTGAGCTCGTAGAGCACCTCAAGGTCTTCCAGGCGCTGCCGCACGTCGGTGACCCTGCGCAGCTCGGCCTGCCGATACACGAGCTGGCTGTTGACCCGCTGCGCGTGCTCGACGTCGTCCCACAGGTCCGGGCGAGCCGCCTCGGCCTCCAGCTCCGTGACCCGCGCCCGCAACGCGTCGAGGTCCACCACGCCCTCAATGCCTTCGAGCGTGGAGGTCAGGTCTTTGAGGTCGGCCGCGACATCAGGATTCACAATCCTCCAGCGTACTGGAGACCACCTGGCCGCAGGCATGAGGACGGGCGGCGCGAGGGCGAACGGGCAGCCGATAACCCAGACGGGTGACCTGTCCGGTCGCCCTCGTGCGGGCGCCCTCGCGCCGAATCCAGCCGGGTGAACCCGCGGTCACGTCGGGATCGAGTCCAGCAGCTTCAGGACCGCACGATTGTGCGCCACCGAGAAGTCCGCGGCGGCCTTCTCGTACGGGTCCTCGGTCGCCTTGGCCGCCTTCTTGGCCTCGTCCAGCTTCTCGCGGTACTGGGTCCGCGCGGACTCGACCATGCCCTCGCGCTGCTTGGGCGTCAGCGAACCGGAATACATCAGCCGCAGGATCAGCGGGCTGCGGAGGTTGTCCGGCCCCGGCTCCGTGTTCAACCAGGACTTGAACGCCCGCTTTCCGGCGGCGGTGATCACATACTGTTGACTGGACCGCGCACCTTGCTTACCCAGGCGCAGCAGGCCGGCGTCGGCCAGCGCGGGCAGCTCGCGATAGACCTGGCTACGGGTCACGCTGAAGAACCCGCCAAAGCGCTCGGTGGCTGTCGCCACGAGCTGTCCGCCGGTCTTCGGACCTTCGTGCAGCAGTCCCAACAGTGCAGCAGATGTCGCATTCAGCTCGGTCACCCTTCCCACCGTGCCACGCTTTTCCTCCGGTGTCCACAATGGTCCAGAGATCTGTCCACAGTGGCTATCGGATACTGGTCCGAGCGGACCAATCGTTACTCCGATACACCCTCGCATCCGTGTCACGCCACCCGCCCCGGTCGACCGAACGGCGGTAGGCGGCCCGCCGTTTGATCACGCCGGCGCAACCACCCGCGCCGCGCCGGCGTCCACCCGGCTGCCCTGGACGGGCGGTCTTGGCTGCCCGAAGAGGTGTTACGACCCTCCGAAGTGGCCCATACGCGAGCGGTTGACGGCACGCTGCGAGTGGCTGGCCGCTGGAGGCGGCGGCCGCAGGCAGCCGAACAGGAGGTGCGATCGTGGTGCATCGCAGTTGGTTGCGCACCAAGCTGTCGGAGAAGAGCTCGCAGGTCGCGGACAAGGTCACCGAACGGGCGCGGTCGGTCATTCCGCTTTCGCGCGACACCGCGAGCGACAAGTGCATGGTGTGCGGGCGCGTGATGCGCAAGCACCACCTCGGCGTGGGCAACAGCCGGGTCTGCTCGACGGCGTGCGCCAGACGCTGGGCGAAAGACCTCACCTGAGAAAGGTGAGGGTCCCGGAAATCATTCCGGGACCCTCACTTCGTAGCGGGGGCAGGATTCGAACCTGCGACCTCTGGGTTATGAGCCCAGCGAGCTACCGAGCTGCTCCACCCCGCGCCGTTGTTGCTGTTGTAATGAGTACTCTACAACGCTGGCGATCAGCGACGAACACCGGGGGCATTTTCCGTCACGTACCGTACGTGCGCTGGGATTTTCCGGCCGAATACACATCCGGGACAAAAATGAGGGCCCCGGAAATCATTCCGGGACCCTCACTTCGTAGCGGGGGCAGGATTCGAACCTGCGACCTCTGGGTTATGAGCCCAGCGAGCTACCGAGCTGCTCCACCCCGCGCTGACGGCTCGTGAGCCGAGCTACCACTTCATGGAACCGCCCTAGTCTAGCGCACCCACCGGGGGCTGCTCAGCCGCCCTGCCCCTGGGCCTGCGTGAAGTGCTTCGTCGCGTCGTCGAGGTGCTGGTAGGCGGTCCCGAGCTGGGCGAAGTTGCCGGACTGCTGGGCCGCGCGCACCTCGTCGAGCGCCTGTCGGATCTCCGTGACCGCCTTCGCCATGTCCGGGTTCATCGGCTGGGCCGGCTGCGGGGCGGGGTTCTGCTGCGGCTGCGGCGGGCGCTGCCCACCAGCCGGCAGCTGCTCACCGGTGTTGCTCCCCGCGCCCGGCCCGAACACCTGCTCCAACGCGCCCGAGAGGGTCTGGTCGAAACCGACCTTGCCGCCGAACTGGACGAGCACCCGAGCCAGCTGCGGGTAGGTGTTCACGTCGTTGCGCTTGATGTAGATCGGCTCGACGTAGACCAGTCCGCCCGCCACCGGAAGGGTCAGCAGGTTCCCGAACACCGCGGTCACGCTGGGGTTGTTGAACAGCGTCCGGTTCTCCGTGACCTGCGGTGTCGACTCCATCTGGTTCTGCACCTGCACGGGCCCGGCGATCTGGGTGCCCGTCGGCAGCCGCAGGACCGTGAACTTGCCGTAGCTGGACGGGTCGGACGACGCCGACACCCAGGCGGCCAGGTTCGGTCGGCGCAGCGCGGTCAGCGCGCTGGTGATCTGGAACCGCGGCTCGGTCTGACCGGGCAGCTGGGCGATCACGTAGTACGGCGGCTGCTGGTTGCCGGAGTTGTTGCCGCCCTGGCCGCTGCTGGTCGGGTCCGGCGGCACCTCCCAGAACGTCTGGGTCTGGTAGAACTCGCCCGGATCGGCCACGTGGTACTGGGACAGCAGGCTGCGCTGGACTTTGAAGATGTCTTCCGGGTAGCGGAAGTGCGAGCGCAGCTCGGGGCTGATCTCGCTGGCCGGCTTGACCGAACCGGGGAACACGCCCTCCCATGCCTTCAGCACCGGGTCGTGCTCATCGTTGGCGTAGAGGTCGACGGTCCCGTCGTAGGCGTCGACCGTCGCCTTGACCGAGTTGCGGATGTAGTTGATCTTCTCGTTGGGCTGGGTCGGGACGCCGTTCTGAGTGTCCGCGGAAGCCGCACCGAAGTCGGTGAGCTGGGAGTACGGGAAGTTGTTCAGCGTCGTGTAGCCGTCCACGATCCACTTGATCCGCCCGTTGATCACCGCCGGATACGGGTCGCCGTCCACCTTCAGCCAGGGCGCGACCTGTTGCACCCGGTCCCGCGGGTTCCGCTCGAAGATGATCCTGGAATCGGGCCCGATGGCCTGGTTGAACAGGATGTTGCGTTCGCCGTAGTAGGCGGCGAACGCCAGCCGGTTGAACCAGTTCCCGATCGGCACCCCGCCCTTGCCCTGATAGCTGGACGACGACTTGTCCGTGTCGTACTCCCTCGGCTGCTGGCCCGGCTGCGCCCCCACGATCGCGTAGTCCGTGGCCAGGTCGCCGTAGTAGACGCGCGGCTCGGTCACCGGGATCACCCCGCGACCGTTGTCGGCGACGTCGCTGATCGAGAAGATCGGGTAGCCGCCCTGGGCCGCGCCCTGGTCAAAGGTGGAGTTCACCCGATCGGCGGGGGCGGCGACGAAGCCGTTGCCGTGCGTGTAGACCATGTGCCGGTTGATCCACGACTGCTGGTTCGCCGCCAACCCGTCGGTGTTGATCTCGCGCAGCGCCACCAGGTAGTCCTGCATCCGCCCGCTCGGGTCCGGGTACCGATCGATGGCGAGCTTCTTCGGGAAGCCGTAGAAGTTGTACTGCTGGGTCAGCTGGGTGAACGTCTCGGACAGCACGTTCGGGTCCAGCAGCCGGATGTTCGGGATCGTCCCCTTGTCGGTGGCGACTTCGGTCGGGGACGACTCGGTGCGGCCTGGATAGTCCAGGTACTGCACCTTGTCGCTGCCGATGTCGAACGCCTGCCGGGTGGCCGCCATGTTGCGCTGGATCGACACGGCTTCCTTCTGGTTGGCGTTCGGCCGCACCGAGAACTGCTCCAGCAGTGCCGGCCACACCGCCCCCACCAGCACGCTGGACAGCAGCAACAGGACCGTCGCCAGCGCCGGGATCTGCAGGTTCCGCAGGAAGATCGCCGCGAAGAACGCGAACGCGCAGAACACCGCGATGCACACCAGGATCAGCTTCGCCGGCATCACGGCGTTCAGGTCCGTGTAGGTGGCGCCGGTGAACAGGTCGTTGCGGTGGGACAGCAGCAGGTCGTAGCGCTGGAAGAAGTAGTCGACCGCCTTGAGCAGCACGAACAGGCCGGCGAGGATCGCCAGCTGCACGCGGGCCGGCGCGGCGATCTGCCCGCTGCGGCCGGTCAGCCGGATACCGCCGAAGACGTAGTGCGTGACCAGCGCGCCCACGAACCCGATCGTGACCGCGACGAAACCCCAGGCCAGCGCGGTCTCGTAGAAGGGCAGCTCGAAGGTGTAGAAGCTGAGGTCGTTGCCGAACTCCGGGTCGACGACGTGGAACGGCGTGCTGTGCAGGAACAGCTGGACGGTCTGCCAGTCGGACTGCGCGGCGAGCCCCGCGATCACGCCGACGAGGACCGGGATGCCGATACCGAACAGTTTGGACCGTTGGGTGATCACCGTCCGGTACCGCGTCAGCGGGTCGTCCGGCGCGGTGATCGGGACGAACACGGGTCGGGTCCGGTACGCGACCCACAGGTTGAGCGCGAGCACCGCGGCGACGAACGCGCCCGCCGTCGCCCACAACACGATCCGGGTCAGCAGGATGGTGCTGAACACCTGGCGGTAGCCGACCTCGCCGAACCACAACCACTGGACGTACATGCCCAGCAGCCGCGAACCGGCTATCAGAACCACCAGCAGCACAGCGCCGATGGTCAGCAGGATTCGACTACGCCGGGACAGTTTCGGCAGTCCTACCGGGGGCCGCATGGCCACAGCGCACACTCCTGGTGACGATCCTCGACCTCGACAGTGCGGTTGAACCGCGCGGGACGGGTGATGCCGTGCCGGGAGCCCAACATCCATCCCGTGGTGTCCAACTCTACGGGTCACCGGGAGAGTTCCCGCCACGCCGTGGCGAGTCGCGGGATGCGAGCATGGAGGCATGGCCTCCGATGCGGAACCCGAGCTGGCCGCGGCCCTGCCCGCCGCCGCTCGCGAGGTAGAGGAGTTCGTCGCCTCCGCGGGCTGGGAGCAGCCGGCACAGGTGTTCGCGCTCGTGTCCACCCAGCAACTGCTGACCTCCGAGCCGGGGCTGGCCGAGCAGCTCGACCCGGCTGCCCCACTGACCCCGGTCGCGCAGGATTCGCTGCCCGCCGAGGACCTCAGCGAGGCGCTCGCTCGCATCATCTGGCCTGATCAGGTCGTCGGGTGCGCGCTCGCGCAGGAGATCATCGTGCTGCCGCCGAGCGCGGAAAGCGAACTGCCGGAGACCAACGGCGACCCGGAAGCAGCACGCAAGCGCGCCGCCGAGCACCCGGATCGCCGGGAGGCGCGCCTGGTCGCCGCGGTGCTGCGGGACGGCGGTCATTTCTGCGTGATGCGGCTGCGCGCGACCGGTGACAGCGGCACGGGCGACAGCGGCATGGGTGACAGCGGCACGGGTGACGAGATCATCCAGGACTCCAGCCTGGCGCCGAACCTGGTCAAGGCCCTGCTGGAGACCTTCGAGGAGGACTAGGCTCAGCAGCCCGGCGGGGTCTTCCCGGCCTTCAGAGCCCCGAGGTCCTGCACGGCCTCGCCCAACGATCCGACCTTGACCAGCTCAAGCCCGGCCGGTGCCTGCGACTTGGCTTCCGAGCAGTTCGCGGCGGGGACCAGGAAGACGGTGGCTCCCGCTTCGCGGGCGGCGGTCATCTTGAACTGGATTCCGCCGATCGGGCTGACCCGCCCCTGCCCGTCGATTTCGCCCGTGCCGGCGACGAACTTCCCCCCGTCGAGGTTGCCCGGCGTCAGCTTGTCCACGATCGCCAGCGCGAACATCAGCCCCGCCGAGGGACCACCGACGTGCGCGAGGCTGATGTTGATGTCGAAGGGCACCGCTGGCCGGTCCTCGGCCGCGATGCCGACGAAGCCCTGTGGCGAGTCCGGGCGCGGTGCGAGCTGGATGCGGGCGGTGCGGTCGGGCTGATCGGCGTGCTTGAACGTGACGTCCACCTGATCGCCCGGCTTGGTACCGGCCAGCGCGGCCCGCACCGAGGCCGCGTCCGGCACCGGCTTGCCGTTGACCTGCAGCAGCTGATCCCCCGGCGCGAGCACGCCGTCGGCCGGGCTGTGCTTGACGATCTCGCCGGCCACCACCTTGGTCGGGTAGCCCAGGTAGCGCAGGGCGGCCGTTTGCGCCGACGTTTCGGACTCCGTGAACGCCTTGGTGTTCTGCTGCTCGACGTCCTGCGGCGACTGGTTCGGCGGGTAGTACAGGTCGCGCGGTGCCAGCGCGTAGCGGCTGCTGGCCCACATCGCCAGCGCCGCGAACATCGACAGATCGTCGGTGACCGACACAGTGGTCATGTTCAGATGCCCGGTTGTCGGGAAGGATTCGTGACCCCTGATGTCGACGACGGGCCTGCCGTTGTCAGCCCCCAGAGTGTCGAAGGTGGGTCCCGGTCCGAGGGCCACGAACGGCACTGGTACGAACGCGCCGAGCAGGGCGAAAGCGACAACCAGACCGACGCTCGTCACTAAGGTCCACGTTCGACGGTTCACAAACGGACAGCGTACGTGCCATGTCACCGGAAGTCGGGCGCGGGCGGCATCGTTCACGGACGACGAACGGGAGCGGTACTCCACGCCGTGCGTGGCCGCGTACCGTGAACGTATGACTGATCTGCCGTTCGGGTTCAGCGCGCACGATCCCGACGATCCCGACAAGCGGGACTCGGAGGGTGGCAAGAAGCCTGGCGACTCAGGAGACTCCGGCGACTCGGGGCAAATCCCTCCGGGCCCGTTCGGTTTCGGTCCGGGCCAGGGGCCGGGTGGCATGCCGAACTTCGACATCAGTCAGCTCGGGCAGATGCTGACCCAGTTGGGTCAGGTCCTCAGCCACTCCGGCGGCACCGGCGGTGGCGGTCCGGTGAACTACGACCTGGCCAAGCAGCTCGCGATCCAGCAGCTGCACTCCCAGCAACGCACCGAGCGGCCCACCCAGGAGCAGGTCAAGGCCATCGAAGAGGGCGTGCACCTGGCGGAACTGTGGTTGGAACCGGCGACGTCACTGCCCGCCGGGACCCGCACGGTCCAGGCGTGGTCGTCGGTGGACTGGGTGGAAAAGACCCTCCCGACCTGGCAGGGCCTGTGCGATCCGGTCGCCGAGCGGGTGTCCAGCGCGTGGGTGGAAGCCCTGCCCGAGGAGGCGAAGCAGGCCGCGGGCCCGTTGCTGTCGATGCTCGGCCAGATGGGCGGGCTGACCTTCGGTTCGCAGCTCGGCAACGGCCTCGCCCAGCTCGGCGGCGAGGTGCTGACCTCCACCGAGATCGGCCTGCCGCTGGGGCCGGAAGGCGCGGCGGCGCTGCTGCCGGCGAACGTCGAGCGGTTCGTCGAAGGGCTCGACCGGCCCAGCAGTGAGGCCACGCTGTTCCTCGCCGCGTGCGAGGCCGCGCACCACCGCCTGTTCAGCCACGTGCCGTGGCTGCGCCACCGGCTGCTGGCCACCGTCGAGCAGTACGCCCGGGGCATCCACGTGGACACCTCCGGTCTGGAGGAGCTGGCCAGCAAGATCGACCCGACGAACCCGAGCTCGATGCAGGAGCTGATGAACTCGGGCCTGCTCGAACCGCAGACCACGCCGGAGCAGCAGTCGGCGCTGAGCCGGCTGGAGACGCTGCTGGCGCTGGTCGCGGGCTGGGTCGACGTCGTCGTCTCCGACGCTGTCAGCGACCGCCTGCCCGGCGCCGAAGCGCTCAGCGAGACGATCCGCCGGCGCCGCGCCAGCGGCGGCCCGGCGGAGCAGACCTTCGCGACCCTGGTCGGGCTTGAGCTGCGCCCACGCCGCCTGCGGGCGGCCGCCACGCTGTGGCGGCTGCTCACCGAGCGGTTCGGGGTGGCCAGCCGGGACCGGGTCTGGGACCACCCGGACCTGCTGCCGACCACCGAGGACCTCGACGAGCCGCTGGACTTCGCCGAACGGTGGGGGTCGGGCAGCGCGGAGATCGACGAGGCCATCGCGGCCATCCGCGAGGCCGAGGACGAGAAGGCCGAGAAGCACGAAGACGTCGAGCGGGACGACGACGCCGACGACGAGAAGTGACCGCGCCCAAGCGGCCCAGCCACAAGCGCCCCAGCCCAAGCGGCTCCAGCCGCTTTACTCCGTCGCGTCGCCGTCCATGGTGAGTCCCAGGTGGGCCGCCGCCGACAGACCTTCCAGGTAGCCGATCGCGCGTTCGGTTTTCGGGTAGCGCTCGACCCACGCCCAGAACCTCGGGCCGTGGCCGGGCTCCAGGAGGTGCGCGAGCTCGTGCACCAGCACGTAATCCAGCACCCATCCGGGTACGTCTCGGAGTCTCCGACTCACCCGAATGGTGGCATCACTGGGCGTGCAGGAGGCCCATCTTGTGCGCATCGGGGGGACCCACCGGATGCTGCGTGGCACCGCCCTTCCGTCGAGGTACTTCCCGGACAGCTCGCGGCACCGCGCGCTGAGGGCGTCGTCGGATTCCCGCGCGGGCGACCGGCGCCGGGTTTCGCTGCGTTGCAGACGGCTGAGCATGTCCGCTACCCACCGTTTTTCCTCGGCACGGGTCATGCGAGCGGGGAGCAGCACGACGACCTTGTCGCCTTCGCGGTAGGCGCTCACCGTTTGCCGCCGACGCTTGCTCCGGCGGACCTCGACTTCCGGTTCAGCCACGAGTGGTGAGATTAGCGAGCGCCACTGACACCAGGGTTTGGCTGTGACCTAGACCGCACGTATGGAGCAATACCGTCATCAAATGGATTAACCCTTTACGCCGAACATGCGATGCTCTAGAGGCAGGCGCGATTGTTGCTCCACGGGTACGTTTCCCCCAGCGCACAGCGACCGTGCTCTGCCGGTCCAGCAAGGGGGCCGGTCCAGCCAGGGCTGGACAACCGATGATGAAGGAGGGGCAGCTGTGGCCGAAACGTACAACGGCTACTGCGTCAAGTGCCGGGAGAAGCGGGACTTCACCGGTGAGGTCTCGGAGACCAATGGGCGGCGCATGGCGAAGGGGACCTGCCCTGTGTGCGGCACCAAGATGACGCGCATTCTTGGCAAGGCTTCGTAAGCCCGCGACCACCGCCAACGGCGGCAGGTCGGAAAGGTCCGATCTGCGCTTGCGGTGAAGCATGCGTTCAGCTGGATTGACTCTGGACACTATGGGCACTTTGACCGATTCTGGTCGCGGTATTCCCTGAACCGATCACTGACCGGCTGTTCCCGACCCGCTACACCCGCTGGCTGCCCGGCTCCGGGCACCGGCACCACTCGTGATCCGCCGTTCGTACGCCCCACAAAGCGTGAAAACCTCTAGCATTGTGGGGCGATCAGCGTCGGCGTGTTGGCATGCCTGAACAGGCCCGGGTGTTGTCGGAAGGGAGTACCCGCGTGACCGATATTCCCCGCTGGGCAGCGCAGCGAACCGTCAAGCTCGCCAGCCTGCCCCTCGGTGTCGCGGGGAGAGTCGCGGCGGGTTGGGGCAGGCGGATCACCGGGCAGAGCGCCGAGGAGATCAGCGCGGATGTCTCTGCTCGCACGGCGGAGCAGGTCTTCGCCGTGTTAGGCCAGCTCAAGGGCGGGGCGATGAAGTTCGGCCAAGCCCTGAGCGTGTTCGAGGCGGCGGTGCCGGACGATCTCGCCGGTCCCTACCGGGAGGCACTGACCAAGCTCCAGTCGGCGGCGCCGCCGATGGCCGAGGCCAGTGTCCGGCGGATGCTCGCCGAGCAGCTCGGCCGGTCGTGGCGGGAACGGTTCCGCGAGTTCGATGAGACCCCGGCAGCCGCCGCCAGCATCGGCCAGGTGCACCGTGCGGTCTGGCACGACGGCCGCGAGGTCGCCGTGAAGATTCAGTATCCGGGCGCCGACGAGGCACTGCGCTCGGACTTGCGGCAGCTGATGCGGTTCTCCCGGCTGTTCCAGTCACTGGCGCCGGGCGCCGAGGTCAAACCGCTGCTCACCGAGCTCCAAGACCGCATGGTCGAGGAGCTCGACTACCGCGGCGAGGCCGACAACCAGCGCGCCTTCGCTCGCGCGTTCGCCGACGACGAGCAGGTGTTCGTGCCCCGGGTGGTCGCGAGCTCCCCCAAGGTGATGGTCACCGAATGGATCACCGGCACGCCGCTGGCGGACCTCATCAGGCACGGTGACCAGGAACAACGCGACGAGGCCGGGCGGCTGCTCGCGGAGTTCCACTACTCCTCGCCCGCGCGGGCAGGCCTGCTGCACGCGGACCCGCATCCCGGCAACTTCATGATCCTCGACGACGGCCGGTTGTCGGTCATCGACTTCGGAGCGGTCGCCCGACTGCCGGAAGGACCACCTCGCGTGCTGGGCCGCATGCTGCGATTAGCCCTGGACGACCGTGCCGACGAGCTGCTCGACCTCCTGCGCGCCGACCGGTTCGTGCAGACCGACTCGAAACTGCGCGCCGAGGACGTCCAGGCTTATCTCGCTCCGTTCGTCGACCCGCTGCGCACCGAGACCTTCCACTTCACGCGTAAGTGGCTCCAGGGGCAGGCCGAGCGCGTGGGAGACCTGCGCAGCCCCGACTTCCGTACCGGAAGGTCGCTGAACCTCCCGCCGGACTACCTGCTGATTCACCGGGTGACAGCCGGGGCGACCGGCATCCTGTGCCAGCTGAACGCCCGGGTCTCCGCCCGCGCCATCATCTCGCGGTGGCAGCCCGGTTTCGACGAGTAGCAGAACTCGTTGAACTCTGCCTACGGTGGGCGTGTTATGCGCGCTGCACCCGGACACCGGCGGCTGGACAACCTACCGGCCGATCTCACCAGTTTCGTGGATCGGCGGCAGGAGATAACCGATATCCGCCGGTCGCTGTCCACCAGCCGGCTGCTCACGCTGACCGGGGTCGGCGGTGTCGGCAAGACCCGGTTGGCATTGCGCACCGCCGCGCAGCTGCGGCGATGGTTCCGGGACGGCGTGTGGTTCGTGGACCTGGCAGCACTGGGTGACGAAGAGCTGCTGGCTGGCACGGTCGCCGCTGAGCTCGGCGTGCCGGACAACTCCCCCCACCAGACGACGGCGCTGTTGACGGAGTTCCTCAGCGACAAGCAGCTGCTGCTGATACTCGACAACTGCGAGCACCTGCTGGAGGCGTGCGCGGAGCTGGCCACGGACGTGCTTCGGACGTGCCCCGACGTGCGGATCTTGACCACCAGCCGCCAACCGCTCGGGGTGTACGGCGAGCAGGTGTTGGAGGTTCCAACGCTGACGGAATCCGCGGGGCCGGCGCAGTCGGTACTGGAGCGCCCGGACGTCACGCTGTTCGCCGACCGGGCGTCGGCCTTGTCGGATCTCACGCTCACGCCGGAGAACTCTGCCACCGTAGCGGAGCTCTGCGACCGGTTGGACGGGCTCCCGCTGGCCATCGAGTTGGCCGCCGTACGGATACGGGGGTTGACGGTCGAGCAGATCCTGCAGCGGCTCACGGACCGGTTCGAGCTGCTGTCGGCGGGAACGCGCAGCGCCCCGGCTCGACAGCAGACCCTGCGTGCGCTGATGGACTGGAGCTACGACCTGTGCTCGCCGGAGGAGCAGCGGCTGTGGGCCCGGGTGTCGGTGTTCGCTGGCGGATTCGACCTCGAAGCCGGCGAAGACGTCTGCGCCGAGGAGGGGGGCCTCCTGACCCCCGGCTGGATCGTCGACGGGCTGACCAAGCTGGTCGACAAGTCGATCCTGATCCGCACCGAAACGGACGGTCGGGTGCGCTACCGGATCTTGGAAACCGTCCGCCAGTACGGGCACGACCTGCTGGCGCGGTCCGGCGAGCAGCGGTGGGTGCGGCGCCGGCACTGCGACTACTACATGCGGATGGCTGAGCGCGCGGAGGCCGAGTGGTTCGGCCCGCACCAGCAGGCGTGGTCCTGGTGGCTGCGCACCGAGCAGGCGAACATGCGTGCGGCGATGGACTTCTGCTACGCCGAACCGGACCGGGCCGAGACCGGATTGCGCATCGCTTCGGCGCTGCGCGTCTACTGGCTGACCGGGACCGGCTCGATCAACGAGGGACGCCGCTGGCTCGAACGGTTGCTGGAGATCCATAACGACCAGACGACCGTCCGGGCCAAAGCGCTGTCCGTCTACGCCTGGCTGGCCCTGCTGCAGAACGACGTGGCCGGTGCCATGCCAAGCCTGGCGGCGGGCCGAGCCCTGGCGGAGCGGCTGGGGGACGAGACGACGCTCGCCTACGTCACGCAACTGTCCGGCGCGGCCGAGGAGGTCCAGGGCAACCTGGCCGCCGCGCGCCCGCTGCTGGAGGACGCGGTGGTCCGCCACCGCTCCCTCGGGGATCGGATGGGTGTGACGTTCACGCTGGGCCGGCTCGCCCGGGTCACGCTCGCGATGGGCGACCTCGACCGAGCTGTTCGGTTGTGCGAGCAGTCCGTGGCGCTGAGCGCGGAGCACGAGGAGGACTGGTCCCGTGCGCACGCGCTGTGGATCATGGGAATGGCGTTGTGGCAGCGGGGCGACTACCAGCGGGCGGCCACGCTGGAGCGGGAAAGCATCCGGCTCAAGAGGATCTTCCACGATCTGCTGGGCATAGCGGTGGCCATGGAGACCCTGGCCGGCATCGCAACGGACTGTGACCAGCCCGAACGTGCCGCCTTCCTGCTCGGCGCGCTGGACGGTCACTGGTACTCGACCAACCTCGCGCTGCCGGACTACATGAACCGCTACCACGACCGAAGCGTGCGGAAGACCGAGGACACGCTGGGAAGCGCGGCTTACGCGAAGGCATGGCAAGAGGGCGCCGCGCGGTCGCTCGATGACGCGATCGACTTTGCCTCGCGACAGCAGGCCGCGCAGCCGACGGGATCGGCTACGGTCCCCGCCCCGCGCGAGGAGTCGACACCGCTCACGCGTCGCCAGACCGAGATCGCCGAGCTGATCGCGCGGGGTCTCAGCAATCGCGAGATCGCGAACCGCCTCGTGATCTCCCAGCGCACGGCCGAAACCCACGTCGAGAACATCCTCACCAAGATGGGGTTCACCTCCCGCGCCCAGATCGCGGCGTGGGTCGCGGAGCGGGAGACGGCTGACGGCTGACCCGGTCGTCGCGCACCTCCCCCGATTCTCACCGACTCCCGTTCTCACTCGGCCGGGTTCCCACATACACCGTGTGGGCGGAGAGCAGGTACACGTCGCGACGGTGACCGAGGTAGTGCGGGCCGTCGACGTCGAGCAACCGGTCCAGCACCTCAAGGTCCTCTGTGGACAGCAGATCCCGCCACATCTCGCGCGACCGCTCCAGGCGGCGCACAGCCGACGACAGCACGGCGGCGCTGGCCGGTGGCGGACGTTCGATCAGGTAGCTCCACGAATGCACGTCTTGCAACCCCGCCCGCGAGAGGGCCTCGGTCCATCCGACCGTCAGCCGCACCGACCCCTCCATGTTGGTACGCATCTCGCGGAACCACTCGGCGCGGGCCGCGAGCAACCGATCCTCCAGGCCGGGGGCGCCAACGCCGAGGTCCCAGGGCAGCATCCGCTGCTCCAGGCCCGACTCCACGACGACGAGCCGACCTCCGGGCCGGACAAGCTCCGCCAGTCGCCGCAACCCAGCCTGCTGGTCGGGCAGGTGGTGCACCGCGAACGACGAGAACACCAGGTCTGCCTGCGGGACGGCGCGCAGCAGCTCATCACTGGCCGCGTCGGCCTGTACGGCGACGACGTCCACGCGCTCGCCGGCTTCCGCCCGCACCCGCTGCTCGGCGGCCACCAGCAGCTCGGGCGCCGAGTCAACCACGGTGACCACACCGCCGGTCCCGCTCAGTGCCACGGCGAACGCCGCCGCCGAACCCCCGGCCCCGGCCCCGACGTCGACAACCGTCCGATCGTCTGGACGCAGCAGGCGCTGGACCAGCTCATGCGTTTCCGGCGCCATCAGGTCATCCGTGGCCTGAAGCCGACGCACCCACTCGTTCCAGTCGATCCCGTCGTGCGAATGTCCACCCACGACCGGCACCTTACGCCGGCCGGGCACCGGTGCGCTTTCCTACTGGTACCACGAAAGCGCACCGGGCACGGGCTCACCGAGCGCGTGCGCGTTCAGCCCGTCTGGAGGCGAAGTCAGCCAAACATCGCCACCATCGTCCGGCCACGACATGGCGTTTCAGCCGGTGCTGCTCCGCCTCCACGCTCAGCTGCTCGGTGCGGAGACGAACGAACTCATCAGAGGGCAACATATCGAGGATTCCTTAATCTACTATGGACAGTCTGTTTCTCAGGCGGCGGTTTCCCGCTTGGGCCGCAGGGTGGTCTTGGCCTCTTCCGGCCGGGGATACTTGCGAGGACGGCCACGGGGTCGCTTCCGGGCGACGACCGAACCGCGCTCGAAGATCTCCCCGCCCCAGACTCCCCAGGGCTCCTGGCGGTCCAGCGCGCCCGCCAAGCACTGGGACTTGACCGGGCAGTCGGCGCACAGGGCCTTGGCCCGTTCCAGCTCGCTCGGTTGCTCGGCGAACCACAGGTCAGGGTCACGGCGGCAGGGCAGCTCCCGGCCGGTTCGTGGGGCGTTGTCCAGCAAGGTGGCGACCGCTTCACCCGAAGGCGCGGCAGCGGCCGCCTCGGATATAGGGATGCTGGTGGTGAACATTCGACTTCCTCCCCAGGAGGTGACATCGACGGCGACGAGGGTTGGCGTCGGACAGCGGCCCGGAACAACACGAAGGCCGCGGATCCGACTTCGCGGTCCGCGGCCTTCGAGAGCTTCCGGCAAGCGCCTAACTCACGGACTTCGCTCCCGCACGGACCAACGACGGCCGAGACCGACCGGTTGAATGCTCAGCGGTCGGGCGGCAAACGGCATGGCGGTACGTGGCACGGCTGCGGTACGCGGACGCGCGTACGCACGGGTGTGGCTCGGATCGGCTTTATGCCTGTCGAGCGCCCCGCAGACCCCGGACCACGGGTGGCCAGGGGTGCTCATGATCTGGTGAATGATCATCATGGCCACCTCCTCCCTGATGCCTCCGGTCCGGGCACTCGCAGATTATGGGCACGCCCGTACCAGGCGCAACCGAATTTTCCGCGCCGTCCACAACCGGGTGGAAATTCCCGCGTATGGCGCATTCGACTCACCCGGTCGCCATCGCGGCCGGTCGCCTCAAGAGGACGACGTGCGCACGAGTTCGAGCACGTCGGCACCGAAACGCTGAACCTTCGTCGCCCCGATTCCGGAAATCGCCACGAGCGCGGCCTCATCGGACGGCCGCTGCTCGGCGATGGCGGTCAGCGTGGAGTCGGTGAACACGACGTACGCGGGCACCTTGAGCTGCTTGGCACGCGCACTGCGCCACGACCGCAGCGCCTCCAGCAATCCTTCATCCACATCGGACGGACAGTCCGAGCATCGCCCGAGCTTGACATCCATCGTGTTGACCAGCTCGGCGTCGCAGAGCCGGCAACGTGGCTTGGTCACCCGTTTGGGCTTGGTGGGGCGCTGCTTGGCCTTGTTCGGCAGCGCGGCCGGATGATCATCGGGCACCAGCTGGTACAGGAACCGGCTGCGACGCCGGTGCCGCCGGCCACCGGGTGTCCGCGACAGCGCCCAGGAAAGGCGCAGATGTTCACGAGCGCGGGTCACGCCCACGTAGAGCAGTCGACGCTCCTCCTCGACCGCGGCGTCATCGCCTTCGGCGTGCGCGATCGGTAGCGTGCCATCGACCAGGCCGACCAGGAACACCGCATCCCACTCCAGGCCCTTCGCCGCGTGTAACGAGGCGAGCGTGACCCCTTCGACCGTCGGCGGGTGCTGCGACTCGGCGCGCAGTTCCAGCTCCTTGACGTAGCTGACGAAATCCGCGTTCTGGACGTCCGTCGCGAGCTGCTCGGCAAGTTCCACCAGCGCGAGCAGCGACTCCCACCGCTCCCGCGCGGCGCCGCCGGCCGGGGGCTGCTCGGTGAGCCCCGCCTCGCCCAGTACGGAACGCACGTTGCCCACCAGATCGCCGGCACCGTCCACCCGACCGACCGCCGTGCGCAACATCGACATCGCCTGCCGGACCTCGGGCCGGGCGAAGAACCGCTCGCCTCCGCGCACCTGGTACGGGATTCCGGCCTCGGTCAGCGCCTGCTCGTACACCTCGGACTGCGCGTTGACCCGGAACAGGACCGCGATCTCGGCCGCGGGCATGCCGCCGTCGACGAGCGTGCGGCACTGCGTCGCGACGTATGCGGCCTCCGCCGGTTCGTCGTCGTGCTCGCTGAAGCTGGGGTCGGGCCCGTCCGAACGCTGGCCGGCGAGCGTCACGCCGGCATCGCGGGTCAGCGTATTCGCCAGCGCAACGATCTGCGGAGTGGAGCGGTAGTCGCGGTGCAGCCGGACGAGGACGGCCTGCGGGAAGCGACGCCGGAACCCGATGAGGTGGTCGGGCGTCGCCCCGGCAAACGAATAGATCGTCTGGTTCGGGTCTCCGACGACGCACAGGTCGTCGCGGCTGCCGAGCCAGGCGTCGAGCAGCCGCTGCTGCAGCGGCGAGACGTCCTGGTATTCGTCCACGACGAAGTGCCGGTAGCGGGCTCGCACCTCTTCGGCGACGTCGGGAATCTCCTCCAGCGCACCGGCCATGATCAGGAGCAGATCGGCGAAGTCGAGCTGGCCGGTGCGGCGCTTGACCTCCTCGTACTCCGCGTACAGCTTGGCCACCGTGTCCGCTGTCATAGTGGTCTGGCGGCCGGCCGCCGACGCGCGCTGTGGGTAGGCATCAGGGGTGGAGACGACGGACTTTGCCCAGTCGATCTCGGCCGCGAGATCACGCAACTCGGCGCGGTCGGTGCGCAGCCGCAGCCGGGCCGCCGCGTTGCCCACCAGGCGCAGCGGGTTGTCGACGATCTCGGGCAGGCCGCCGCCCAGGACGCGCGGTGCGAAGTACTGCAACTGGCGCAGCGCTGCGGCGTGAAACGTGCGGGCCTGGACGCCGTGCGCGCCGAGGTTGCGCAGCCGTGCCCGCAGCTCCCCGGCCGCGCGGGCGGTGAAGGTGACCGCCAGCAGCTGGCCGGCCGGCACCGCGCCGGAACGAACGCCGTAGGCAATGCGGTGGGTGATCGCCCGCGTCTTGCCGGTGCCCGCGCCGGCGAGGATGCACACCGGTCCGCGCACCGCCAGCGCGGCCTCGCGCTGCTCGGGGTCGAGCCCGACGAGCACCCGCTCCGCATCGTCCACGTCGCCCGATCCTGCCAGCCGGTTGCGACAGGTTCCGCGGGGCGGTCCACAGCCGGAATGTCCGGTGTGCGTGCGGTGTTAGCCCGTTCTAGAGAGTTCAACTACAGCGAAGGAGCGACGGCCTCGATGTTGACCGTGTACACGACGAACTGGTGCGGTTACTGCGTGCGGCTCAAGGACGGACTCGAGCGAGCGGGCATCCGGTACCAGGAGGTCAACATTGAGCAAGTCCCCGACGCGGCTGCGGTCGTGATGGACGTGAACGGCGGCAACCGGACCGTCCCCACCGTCCTCTTCCCGGACGGCACCGCGCTGACCAACCCGAGCCTGCGAGAGGTCAAGGAGAAGCTCGCGGCTTGAGCCTGTGGACACCGGTCGCGCCGGATGCGCTGCCAGGCAGGCTGGCCGCCTGGCTCGCCGACATGCCCGGCGTGATTCGGGTGGCCGTCGACGGGCCACCGTGTGCCGACCCGAACGGCGTGGCCCACGCGCTGCTCGACCCGCTGCGCGAGTTGGGGCGGCCGGCCGCGCAGGTGCTGGCAACCACCTTCTGGCGGGATGCCTCGGTACGGCTGGAGCACGGCCGCGAGGACGTGTCGTCCTACCTGTCGTGGCTCGACGCGGACGCCCTGCGCCGGGAGGTGCTCGACGCGGTGATCTCGTCGGGTACCTATCTGCCGTCGTTGCGCGATCCGGTCAGTAACCGCTCGACGCGCGAGTCGCCGCGCAGCGCCGATCCGGATCTCGTGCTGCTGGTCAGCGGGTCGTTGCTGCTGCGTCACGCACTACCGTTCGACCGCGCCATTCATCTGGCGATGTCACCGGCGGCGCGCGCTCGCCGGACGCCGCCGGAGCAGGCATGGACGCTGCCGGCCCTCGACGCCTACGACGCGCAGACCGCGCCGGCGCATTTGGCAGATGTGGTGATCAAGCTCGATGACCCGCGCCACCCCGCGATCAAGTGGGCGTGACTCGCGGTATCACTGATCGCGCGATCTTGTTGCGATCCGGGGGTTGGGACACCGGTCTGGCAACAAGATCTGCCAATATTCATCGCGCGACCACTGGATATGAAGCTGGCTTCAGGTTGTCCAATAGAGGACATGGCTGAGCTGACCACCATCCAGATCGACTACCTCGCCGGCCAGCGACTCGGCAGGCTCGCAACGGCGGGGGCAGACCACAAGCCGCACGTCGTGCCGACCTCGTTCCGGTACAACGCCGAGTTGGGCACGCTGGACATCGGCGGGATGCACGTCTCGACGACGAAGAAGTACCGCGACGTGCAGGCCAACGGCTACGCCGCACTGGTCGTCGACGACATCGTGTCGACCAAGCCATGGACGGTGCGCATGCTGGAGATCCGTGGACCGGCCGAGGTTGTCGCCGACGGTGGCGCCGCGCTTGGCCCCGGCTTCGGCCCGTCCTTCATCCGCATCCATCCGGAGAAAATCAACAGCTTCGGAATCGACTGATCACGTCGAGTGGTGTGTTCAACTCACGTTGAGTGGTTAGTTCGACGTCGAGTGGCTGACCGTGGTCAGCCACTCGACGCGCAACCAACCACTCGAGCGCGAACTACACGTCCCCGGCGAGCCAGCGGTCGATCAGGTAGCGAGAAATCGACAGGTGCGGCGGTATCGCGCGCAACCGACTGCCCTCGATCGGCGGAATGTCGCCGTCGATCCAGTCGCGCGCCTGGCGCACCTCGTCGCGGGTGAACCAGCCCGCCTCCGCCATCTCGACCGGGTCGAGGGTGATCGCCGCGTCGCCGTCGAGGCGGGCGACGAAGCCGACCATCAGCGAGGACGGGAACGGCCAAGGCTGTGAAGCGAGATAGGTGATGTCGCGCACGGCGACGCCGACCTCCTCGTGCACCTCGCGCGCCACTGCCGCCTCGAGCGACTCCCCCGGCTCGACGAAACCGGCGAGGGTGGAGAAGCGTCCCTCGGCCCACTGGTGCCCACGGCCGAGCAGCGCCCGCTCGCCGTCGTCGTGCACAAGCATGATCACTGCCGGATCGGTCCGTGGAAAGTGCTGACTGCCGTCCTGCACGCAGGTGCGCGTCCAGCCGGCCTCCGTCTCGACCGTCTCCGCTCCGCAGCGCGGGCAGTGCGTGTGCCGCTGATGCCACTGCTCGAGCGCCACGGCGCTCACCACGAGGCTCGCGTCGAGGTCGTCGGCGTGCGCGCCGAAATCGCGCAGCGTCTCCCAGTGGTCGCCGTCGGGCTCGGCTGTCACGGCGAAGTACGGCACGTCGCCGACGAGCCCGAGGAACCGGCGTGGGCCGTCGGGCACGCTGGCCGCGTCACGGTGCGCCAGGTGGCCGTCGGCGGCGACGGGCGTGGCCGACTTCGGGCTCACCAGCACGACTCGCGCCCGCGCCCATGCCTGCGCAAGCCACGCCGCGTCGGAGCGGCGCTGCCCCGCATGGTCGTAGTGCCCGTGCGAGAGCGGAGGTCCGGACAACGCCACTAACTCTCGACCGGCACCAGCGCGGCGAGCGGGCCCGTGATCGCGCCGGCATCTCCGACGAGCACCGTCGTGAAGCCCGCCGGCCCGAAAAAGCCCGCTGCAGCGGCGCTGACGTCATCGACGGTCGCCCGCCGCAGCAGCTCGGGAAAACCGGTGATCCACTCCAGTCCGAGCCCGAACGGGAACAGCCCGGACAACGTGGACGCGAGTCCCGCCTGCGTCGACGTGGAGAGGGCGAGCGTGCCGATCGCGTATTGCTGCACGGCTTCGACCTCTGCCGCGGTAACCGGCAACGCGGCGATGCGACCGAGTTCGTAGAGCGTCTCGAGCATGGCCGGCGCCGTCACCTCGCTCTGCACCTCCATGCTCAGCGTCAGCGCAGAGCCGAGCACGTGATGTTCGACGCGGCTGTGCGGGCCGTAGGTGTAGCCCTTGTCCTCGCGTAGATTCTCCGTCCATCGTGAGGTGAAGTAGCCGCCGAAGATCAGGTTGCCCAGGTGCAGTGCGGCATACCCAGGGTCGGTGCGGCTCAGTGCGAGCCGGCCCATCCGCAGCGTCGACTGCACCGACCCCGGCCGGTCGATCACCTGCACCGGGCCGGCCGGCGGCGTCGGCAGGCCGGGGACCCTGCTGTTGCGGGCGGCGCCTGTCCAGCCGGCCAGTGCGGTCGACGCATGCGCGACCATCCGTCCCGGCGCGAGATCACCGACAAGGACGAGAACGGCGCCATTGGGACGGACGAGCGCGCGGTGCAAGGCACGCAGCTGCGCGGGCGTCACCGCCGCGACGTCATCGGGCTGGGCGAGATCGCGTGCGTACGGATGCTCGCCGAACATCCGGATCGCGAGCGCCTCGTTGGCGACGACCCCGGGGCGGGCGCGCGCCATAGTGAGCTTCTCGGCCAGCCGGATTCGCTCGGTGGCCACGTCGGGCGAGGCATAGGTGGGCTCGACGACCACGGACGCGACGATCTCGAGGAGCCGGCGCAGGTTGGTGGCCAGAACATTGCCGGTGAGGACGAACCGGTCGGCGTCCACGCTGGCCGACAGGTCACCGCCCAGCGCCTGGATGCGCGCCGCGAGAGCGGCACGGTCGAGACCGGCCGCCCCGGTGAGGATCGTCTCGCTCAACAGGCCGGCCCGGGCCGGATGCGCCGGATTGGCGGAGAGGAACGGCACCCGCAGTCGCAGCTCCACAAGGGGCACGCCGGGTTTGCGGACAGCGACGACGGTGAGCCCGCCGTCCAGCACGGCCGTCGTGCTGCGCAGCTTGCGCGCCGCCCGCGGCTCGGTCAGTGCGGGAACGCTGGTCACTCGGCACCTCCCGCGACGAGCTCGAGAATCGCGCGGCTGTCGGGCCGCAGGTTTGCGGCCGCGGCGCGGACGTCGGCCGCACCGATCGCGCCGAGTCGCGCGGGCAGTTCGGCGATGAGTTCGGCTCGGCCGTGCAGCAGTTCGAACTTGGCGAACTCGAGCGTGCGCGAGAGCACTGCGTCGAGCTCGCGCAGCA